>DEAT01000085.1:0-249 GCA_002348265.1 Gemmatimonadales bacterium UBA2975
CTACTTCACGGAAGTAAACCAAAGAGGCTCCGATCATCACCGCGAGCCACAGAGGAGTAGAGTGAAAATACCAAGCTGAATGCACTGCAGTGAGATCCTTCCATAGATGCACACCGAGAAACAGAGCGAGCAGGCAAGCTCCCAAGGAAGCCAATGGTATCTGTATGGACCTCTTGCGAACCACAGTCATGCGTGACGCAATCTCAGGGTTACGGTGCGGGAGGCTGAGCACAGTGATACACATCACGC
>DEAT01000085.1:340-16482 GCA_002348265.1 Gemmatimonadales bacterium UBA2975
AAACTAAAGAAGCTCCGACCATCACCGCGAGCCACAGCGGAGTAGAGTGAAAATACCAAGCCGAATGCTCTGCAGTGAGGTCCTTCCAGATATGCACACTGAGAAACAGAGCGAGTAAGCACACTCCCACAGAAGCCAACGGTATCTGAACAGATCTCTTGCGAAGCACCGTCATGCGCGACGCAATCTCAGGATTACGATGTGGGAGGCTGAGGACCGTGATACACATCACACCGAAATTCACGAGCATCGACGTCACCAAGATGTCGACACCCAAGAAGAAATCCCCCGCAAAATGGCTACCGAGGATTGCAACTGTTGCCATCAAACCACTTAGGATCAGTGCTATATGTGGTGTATTCCATTTCTCATGGACCCCCGCCACTCGCTTAGGAAATACCCCATCCTCCGCCCAAGCGAACATCAGGCGAGAAACCGCAAGCAGCATAGCTGGCAGATCGTTGATGAGCGCGATAGCCGCACCTGCAACGATCAGAGCCGTCCAGTGCGGTTCAAGTACATAGCCCAACAGGCCCGGTGCGGTGAGATCCTGAGTCTGCGCGCGCTCCGCTACAAACTGCCATGGCACCGTATTGTAAACCGCTGCAGTAAACATGAAGTAGAAGAGACCTACCACTCCAACGGCAATCCCAATCGCCATCGGCAACGCACGCTCGGGGTTCCTTGCCTCACCACCGGCCTGGGCAATCGAATCGAATCCGATGAAGCTAGAAAAAAGAATCGCTGATGCAGCCAGGAGTCCGCTCCACGAAAATTGCGCCTCAACATCCGGGACGAGCACTCCCTCCTTAGCCATCAAGCCGACCGCAAAGTCAGCATGATCAAAAATGAAACCAGTGACTATCACGACACCCCCGAGGATGAACATCACGAACATCAACGGAACGAGAACCCTCTCGACGTTACCAACACCACGCATGTTTATACCGACCGACGTCCACAGGAACGCTAGAGCCAATCCTACTCTCACTGGCCCTTGATCTAGAGCGATGGCCAGCCCTTCCATTCCGAACGCCCCTGCTGCGTCTCGGATGAACGGGATCATTACATACGAGACTACACCTATCGCCACTGAGAGACCAAACCACTGGGAAAAGCTGGCGACAAATCCGAGGTATGGGTGAAGCCCGCGGCTTGCAAAGACATAGCTCCCACCAGCTCTAGGCATTGCAGACGAGAGAGTCGCGTACGCGAGAGCCGCCAGAATCGCCGGCACCGCCGCGAACAGGTACGCGGGAAGTACGTAGGGTCCTATCCCGGGAACATTCCGTTGCAGCATGAAAGGAATGATGTTGATAGCAGCACCGAGCATTGAACAGATGCCGGTGGCAGCCAGCCCTAGGAGTCCGAGCCTCCGCTCGAGTCCCGTACTGGATTGCTTATTCATAGCAGTAGAGTTCAGGTGTCCTTAATGACTGTGTCGAGGCGGGGAAGCACTACCAGCGCCACCGTCGCTGCGACTATGGTACCCACAATCACCGCCAATCCAAAACGCTGGGTTGGTGGGAAAGAGGACAGGATGAAGATCCCAAAACCGACACAAATAATTGTAGAAGCACTCATAACCGGACGTCCAATCTGCTCGACTCCATCCTCCCAAGGGCTACTAACTCCTCGGGCGGCCAACCGCCGGACACGAATAACCAAGTGAATCATCGAATCCGCACCAATCGCAAGGGCGATGTTTGCTGCTGGTGAGGTGATGATATCAATTGCAATTCTTGCGTGACCAAAGGTGCCGAGAGTCGCCAGCGGAACTACGCCAAGACAGACCCACATCGCAACTGCCGTAAATCCGGAACGTGCAACTATCAAGGCGATGCCGAGAAAAAGCATCAGCAGTCCACCGATACCTATCCGCAGAGACGAAGCGATCAGGCGAGCGAGTTTTGCCTGCAAATCATATAGCCCAGCGATGGTCTCCGTGCGAAGCCCAGCTTCTTCCACCTTCTCTGTCAGCCGAGCCATGATCTCCTCTCTCGGCTCTTCGACTCTCTCACGCATACGCAGCGAATAGCGCACTCTAGCCCTATCCGGAGTAACGAACCCAAGCGCAATACTCCCGAGCGCATCCGAGGACGCCAAGTCTAGGAGTGTCTCTACGGGGAAAAGGCCGGCCAGAGGGATCGTTCGCGCGTGGTCAACAATCAGGGTAGGCGAAAGTACAACGCCAACCGCTGAATCTGCTTCGAACTCGGCCTGCAAGGCATCTAATCTCGGATAGGCCTCTGGTGATGTGACTGTCCCACCACCTGGGACTGATACGACGATGTCTAGCGTGCTGCTTCCACCGTCTGCATCTACGAGTGCTAGGCCCTCACGAAGCTCAGATCCCGGTGCAAAATATGCGAGCAGGCTCGGATCGGTATCAAGCTGGGGCAGACCAAATGAAAGAGAGCCGAACAACAAGACGGCAAACCACAGAGTCCCCTTCCCTCTCCGGAGAGAAGGTATTCTGAAATTGCTTCCCGGCGATGCCTGCACTCTTGCCCACTTCCCCAGCACACTCGGGTAAACAACGTAGGCGGTCGTGAAGGCAGTCAGTGTCCCCACCATACCGGCCATCCCAAGTTCACGGAGCGGCTGCGCGGTCGCGATCAGGAGGCTCGCGAAACCTAGGAGGGTCGTCGTCATACTCCAAAACGAGCCTTCCAATGTCTTGGACAGGGCACCTCGGATAAGAGTCGGACGATCTGTCCCTAACGCCGCGCGCCAGTTCGCTGTCAGGAACACCACGTGGGAGAGGGTGAGTACGAACACGATCGTTACCAGGTTTGCCGTCAGGAGACCAATACCCATCCCCAACGCCTGCACAATTAGCAGTGTAGCTGATACCGAGACTAGGCACGTCGTAATGGTGCCAACAACGATCGCCACTTCTCGATAAATAATTCCAATCAAGAGGGCGAAGACCACGATGGCAGCCGAACTGAATACTATCAGATCCCGGTATAAGCTTCTGCGCACCATTTCCACTATCGCCGGAACCCCAGAAATCACAATGCTGAGTTGGTCCGACTCATGTGTATCGACAACTGCTTCGATTCTGGGCAGCAGTAACTCAGGATCCGTTCCGTCGACCTGCAGTACGATATTAGTCGCACCCGGATCCGGAGTTCGAAGGATCCGCTGGAACAATGGACTGTTCTCGGGATCGGCGGTCGTAATACTGAATCCTCCTTCAACTCCATCGACGGCGAGAAGATCATCCGTTAGCTCGCCAATCTCCTTACGATGACCAGCAACATCTTCACTGGGAACCGTCACTCTTAGAATTAACTGGGCCCCTCCAGGGAATGCGTCCGCCACTTCTCGAACGGCCTGCATCTGCGGGTCGTCATACGCAAAGAAGAAATCGCCCTGCACTCGAGGTGACAGGTCGACAAAGACCAAAACGGCGATCACTCCGACTGCTGCTGCGCCCAAGGCCATCCATCCGGCCAGCGCTGAAGTCCATAGCTTTAGCAGGAGTCAGTCAGGCAAGAGAGAGTGTGTGGGCTCGTACTGACGGCATTTGTAGACCTCTACTCGTGGATTTTATGCTGTTCATCAAGATAGTTGTCACAATTAGTGGAGCCAGCATACCACTTGCACACCACTTCCTTCGCCGCCCAGGTTGCACACCCGTTTAAACGACTCCGGAGGATCCGTTGATTAAGGTCAGGTGGTTTTGCCTCGTCGCAGCACTCTCTCTTGTCGCCCTAGTACCCATCTCTGCGCAGGAGCGTTTTGGCTCCTACCCCGCAGCGAAAATGGGCGGGAACTACATGCACAATTTCTACCTGCCACCCGCAGTAAACTCCTCTCCGTGGGCTCCAGAGTGGGCTCCGGATGGGAAAAGCTTGGTGACTTCTATGCATGGCTCGATATGGTCAGTTGACATAGAAAGCGGACTAGCTGTTGAACTGGTAACGGGACCGAAATACTACTCCTCCCCGAACTATTCTCCTGACGGGCGCTGGCTCATCTATACGGCTGACGACCACGGCCGGTCCATCGGGCTGGAAATACTCAATCTCGAGAGCGGTGAAACCCATCCTCTCACAAACAACGAGGAGATATACGCTGATCCATCCTTCAGTCCGGACGGGACTCGCATTGCATACGTCTCTACTCAACCTACAGGATATTTCAACGTCTTTGTGCAGGACTTCGCAGATGGAAATTGGTCGGGAGATCCCATTGCGATCACAGGCGATAACAGCTTCGGAAAAGACCGACTTTACTTCGGGTCAGAGGACATTCACATAAACCCGACCTGGTTCCCCAACGGTGAAGACTTGCTCTTGATCTCCAACCGAGACGCGGCATTAGGAAGTGGCAATGTTTTTCGTGTCCCCGCAAAAGCGGATGGATTTGAGGACCGGGTCCAAGTATTGGCCGAGCAGACACTGTACCGAACTCAACCTGACGTCTCGATCGATGGCAGGCGCTTCATCTTTTCTTCAACGCGTGGTGCCGCCGACCAGTTCAATAACCTCTACGTGCAACCGACTGGTGGTGGGGAGCCCTATAAGATGACTTTCTTCCAACACGACGCGTTTCACCCACGCTGGTCACCCGACGGTGAGTGGATTTCCTTCATTGATAACAACGGTGAGAACGGCCTGCCCCGGCTTCGTCTACTTGAGACCTATGGAGGTCGAATCGTAGACGTCAACATCAGCGGTCGTAGGTGGCTCAACCAGATGGGTAAGTTGAGCATGACCACCCTGGGAAGCGATGGTCAACCCACAGCTACGCGAGTTCATGTTATCGCTTCAGACGGCAAGTTCTACGCCCCATCAAACCAGTACGCACGGATGCCGCAACGAGCACGCGTCGGTGCCTTCCACCATGAGGGATCATTTGAAGTAGAGCTACCCATTGGAGAGACTCGCCTAGTCGTCGTCAAAGGGTTCGAGCATATCCCGATTGATCAAACCATCACGATCAATGCTGGAGAAACCGCTGCTATAACAGTTCAGCTCGAAGAAATGATCGATATGGCATCGAAGGGATGGTATAACGGATCAACGCATGTCCACGCCAACTACGGCGGGAACCTGCACAACTCTCTTGAGAACATGATGATGATGTCCGACGCGGAGGATCAGGACATCGTACTAGAGCAAATCGCCAACAAGGACAATCGGATTCTAGACTACCAGTACTTTGTTCCCGGGGGTGGCGCACACCCTCTCTCAACAGAAGAAATGGTACTGGTTGTGGGTCAAGAGTACCGACCCCCCTTCTATGGCCATGTCTTCATGTTCGGGATGGAAGAGCACCTGATCTCACCATTTACCACGGGCTATGAAGGGACCGGAATAGAAAGCCTTTATCCGTCCAATACGGACATGTTTAGAAAAGCCAAGAGGCAAGGTGCCTGGACGGGTTACGTTCATTCCTTCTTCAACGATGACCCTCTTGAGGGAGGCCTCGGAGGCGCTAAAGGCTTTATCGTCGATGCCGCACTGATGACAGCGGACGCGATCGAATGGTCCACATCTCAGAACGGTTGGCCCCCACTGTATGCGGCATGGTCGAACGGACTAAGGCCCACACTGGTTGGTGGCGAAGACTCGATTAGCAATCTGCACACCACACCACTCGTCGGCTCGGTCCGCACCTACGTGCACGTTCAAGACAATGAGCTAACGATGGAAAGCTGGCTGGACGGGATGAAGAACGGGCACGCATTCATGTCAAACGGACCGCTCGTTCAGTTTGAGATAAATGGAAAGATACCTGGGCAGACAATTTCACTCTCTAGCGGACAAAGCGTAGTCGCCTCACTAGAGGTTACATCCGTCACACCCCTAGAACAGGCGGAAATAGTTTTTAATGGAGCGGTAATAGCGTCGATTCCATTTACTGGAGAAAGAACAAGCCTTTCCTTTGAACGATCATTTCAGCCCACTGAATCCGGTTGGTATCACGTGCGTGTTAACGGAAGCCAGGGAGAGAGCTTCCCAATGGATATTGATTGGGTTCAGGCTGCTACGAATCCAATCTGGGTCCAAGTTGATGGTGCCCCCGTCCGCTCCGTAGAGGCAGCAGACTATGCCTTGGCATGGATCGACAAGCTGCAGTTGATGGCTGAGATCTGGCCCTACTGGCGATCAGATATGGAAAAAGATCACGTCTACGGCCAATTCGACGAAGCACGTGACGTGTATCGCGCTCGCAGGTCCGAAGCAGAGAATCGCTGACAGCCGAGTTTGGACCGGCCCTCCGATTTCCCTCCCGACTAGTTAGTCGGGAGGGAAAAATCAGAGGTTAACTGTCTTCCCTTACTCGACCACCTCGAAGAGTTCAATCTCAAAGATGAGCGTCTCGTTTGGACCAATAACGCCACCGGAACCATTCGGCCCGTAAGCAATATCTGAGGGAATCCAAACCCGGATGTGCCCCCCTTCACTCAAAAGAAGAAGTGCCTCAGTGAATCCTGGGATAAGACGACCCGGCGCACTTGAGAACACTACTGGCTCACCTTCATAAGAAGAGTCGAACTCCGTTCCGTCGATCAACGAGCCACGATAATGGAGTCGAACGTCCTCTCCTCCTGTGGGTGAAACGCCATCGCCCTCACGGAGCATCTCATACTGCAGGCCACTCTCCGTAGTCATCACGCCATCGCGTTGTCCGTTCTCTTCAAGGAAAGCCTGACCCTCGGCAAGGTTCTCCTCGGACTGCAATGCCCGTTGCTCTGCCGCAGCTTCCTGAATCTCTTGGCCGAACTGCTGCAAAACGGCCTGAAGTTCAGTGCCTTCAATATCAGGCTCGCTACCCTGAAGTGCATCCTCAATCCCCCTCATGAAAGCAGCGCGATCCAGACGCTCACTGGCATCGACAAGCTGCTGGCCAACATTGAGGCCAATGCCGTAGGAGGCTTTTTGGTCGTCGGAGTCGAGGGCCGCATTCTCGAACGAAGCAGAGTTGGAGCATGCAACCAGCACGACGGAGACGCCAATCAGCGTCGCACTCATGCGAACAGTCATCAGACATCCTCTTAGTAGGGGGGAATTTTACAGCTAAGGAAGCTAACCCGAGGGTAGCCCGAGCCCAACGCCAGCACCTGTCCAGATCGACACGACAAACGCAACTTGTCCGACCCAATCCCTGAGATGTAACTCGTCGGAGAGTGAGTGATGTTGAAGACCTTTCTAAGAATCGGCGCAACTGCCGCGGTAGTCATAAGCGCCTCGGCTTCTGCCGTCGTCGGACAGTCAGTCGACCCACAAGCTGTTCTAGCGGACAAGAATTTCGTGGCCCCTACTAATGACATCGCTGAGATGGTTCTCGCACCACGATATCTCAACGTGACACTGGTAAACGTCAGTCCCGACAAGAAGTGGTTCTTCCATGAGATCGGAGACGGGCCAGTGACTATGGATCGCTTCTCTAAGGACTTCGACGAGCTCGGAGGAGTATTCATCGATTATGCGGCGAACAGGCATCGTAACCTCACGATCCGCTCAAGCATCGGTGTCAACGTAATTTCGGCTTCGGATGGCTCGGTGACAGAGGTGGCCGTTCCAAGTGGAGCACGCATATCGAATACCACATGGTCACCGGACGGAGGGCACCTCGCCTTCTACGTTCATACCGATGACGAAACCCATATCTACGTCGCAAATCCAAATAATGGGAGCAGTCAAAGAATCACTGACCAGCCAGTGCTGGCAACGATGGTTACCGGTTTCGAATGGACAAACGATGGAAAAGAAATCGCTACCATTTTAGTTCCAGACCAGCGCAGTACTCGTCCTCTTCCTTCACGTATCCCTTCAGGTCCGCAGGTGAAGCAAACCGAAGAGGGAGAGAACATGCTTCGAACGTATGCGAGCCTTATGGCAACGCCATACGACGAGGAGCTTCTTGAGTGGCACGCAACCGGACAACTGGCGGTCATCGCTCACGACAACCGCGAAGTCACCAAGATCGGTGATCCTGCAATGATCACTAGCTTCGACTTTTCGCCGACCGGACAGCATGCCCGTGTCGAAATCATGAAAAAGCCTTTCAGTTACGTCGTTCCTGTTCGTTCATTCGGTCACGTAGAGCAGGTATGGGACCGTAGCGGGGCATCCTTAGTCGAACTAGCAGACGAAGACACACAAACAGGACTTGATGGTAACCTGCCGACGGCCCCCGGGGTGGGTGGCGAGTCTGATGAGCCGGATCGCCGCAACTTAACATGGAGAGTTGATGGAGCGGGGCTGACCTTCCTTCAGGAAGCGCCAGATGAAGAAGGAGGAGAAGAAGAACGTGGTGGACGCTTAGACAGGGTAATGCTTTGGGCTCCACCCTTCGACGCTTCTTCTCTATCCGTCGTATACGAGACAAGCTCTCGGATGTCTTCCCACCTTTTCAATGCCGATCACTCGATGCTCTTCGTAACAGAGCGCCCTCGCGGAGGCGGATCCGGTCGGAATGCCCCCGATGGAAAGGTCAAGCACTATGCTGTAGACCTAGCCGATGTAGAGACACAATACACGATCGCGGAGTATGAGTCGGACGACTTTTACGGGAATCCGGGCTCACTGATTAATGGAAGTGGGCGCGTACCTAGCATTAGTCGCTTTGGTGGCGGGGGAAGCGAGGCTCAAATAGTCGAGACATCAGCTGACGGTTCAGCGGTCTTCCTCTACGGAAACGAGTACAACGAAGACCCAATGGTTGAGAGCCCGATAAACTTCATAGATCGAGTCGAAATCCAGACCGGAGATAAGACCCGGATCTTCGAAGCAGGAAACGACGGCGAATACGTAAGGGTCGTATCAATCCTCGACGCCGAAGCCGCGTCTTTTGTGGTGTCAAGAGAATCGCCGACCGAGATCGCACAGTCACATCGGATTGAGGACGGCAGTATGACTCAATTAACGAACAACGTTGATTACACTCCGGAAATGACTAACGCCCCGAGGCAACGCTTCACAGTAGAGCGTCCCGACGGCTTCCGTTTCTTGGTCAACGTCACACTTCCTCCAGGTTACCAAGAGGGCACGCGTTTACCAGCGATGTTCTGGTTTTATCCCCGAGAGTACACTGACCAGGAGAGCTATGACGAGCGTGGCCGGACATACAACAAAAACGCGTTTCCAAATTTTGGTACCCGCTCAATGCAGTACCTCGTACAACTCGGTTATGCAGTAGTAGAACCAGACGCGCCGATAGTCGGAAAAGCAGGTCAGATGAACAACAACTACGAGCATGATCTGAGAAACAATCTTGCAGCTGTGATTGACGAACTTGATCGACGTCAGCTCATCGACCGACAGAAGCTTGGTATCGGAGGCCACTCATACGGATCGTTCTCTACGGCTAATGCAATGGTGCACACGCCATTTTTCAAGGCGGGCATAGCTGGAGACGGGAATTTCAATCGCACGCTCACTCCACTGATGTTCCAGAGCGAAAGGCGCATTTTTTGGGACGCTAAGGACGTGTATACATCGATGTCACCGTTCTTCCATGCGAACAATATGACCGGGGCTCTTCTGATCTATCATGGCATGATAGATCAGAACGTTGGCACGGCACTGGACCATGCGCCTCGTATGTTCCACGCCCTGAACGGGCTTGGAAAAGACGCCTCAATGTACCTTTATCCGTATGAGGATCATGGCCCAGCCAGCCGCCGAACGCTCCTCGACCTTTGGGGCCGGTGGACCGCATGGCTCGATGTTCACCTACGGGATGGGGGAGGAGACACTCCCGTAACCGAGTAACCAGTAAGAGAGGTCGGTGAGTATAGCCGAGTCCGATTTTGTCCTCGCGACCCAAGACGATGAGTCTCCGTATAACCCCACTCGATCGGCCGGGTGGGGTTTTCCTTTTCACACGTGTCCCACAAAATGGCGTCACGCTTCGACTCTACTCCGGAGTTCAATAATGACGACGCCTCGCTCGCAACACCTCATCACGATCGCATTCGCAACTGCCGCAATAGCGGTGGCTCCCGCCCCCGTACACACTCAAGTCGACTCGTCAATCCAGTCGCGCGTTGATGAAATCTTTTCTCAGTGGGACTCGGAAATGTCTCCAGGCTGCTCGGTCGGGGTCACACAAAACGGTGAAACACTATTCGAGCGCGCATACGGTATGGCTGACCTCGAGTGGGACATCCCAAATACGCCAGAGACGATCTTCGAAGGAGGTTCAGTATCGAAGCAGTTCGCCGCTGCAGCAGTGGTACTTCTAGTTCTCGACGGGGTGCTCTCGCTAGAGGACGATGTGCGGCGATGGGTCCCTGAAATTCCAGACTATGGAAACAAAATCACATTGCATCACCTCATGACTCACACCAGTGGCTTGCGTGACTGGGGAAGTATTGCTTCGATCTCGGGCTGGGGACGTGAGAATCGCGCGCACGATCATGACGACGTACTAGACATTCTCAGTCGCCAAACCCAACTCAACTTCGAGCCGGGAACCGAATACTCATACAGCAACAGCGGATACAACCTCCTCGCCATCGTAATAGACCGCGCCAGCGGAACGTCGTTCGCCGAATTTTCAAAAACTCGTCTGTTCGAACCAGCCGGCATGGTAAACACACAGTGGAGGGACAGCCACCGTCGCATCATTCGTGGCCGCTCTTCTGCGTACAACCAGACAGAAAACAGTTGGGAGATCAACCGTCCAGTGGAGTACGTCCATGGCAACGGAGGCATACTGACTACGGTTGGGGACCTAGGGATTTGGAACCAAGTGCTCACGACAGGTGGACCTTGGGGACAGGATTTCGTGACCCTCATGCACAAGCCCGGGGTCCTGCGCGATGGCTCTGAGATCAAGTATGCCGGCGGCCTAATGCTGTCGTCGCTTGGAGACGTTCAGGCCGTGACCCATACAGGATCGACCGCTGGATACAGAGCGTTTCTAGGTCGATTCCCCGAGCAGGGCATATCTGTGGCCATGCTCTGTAACGCATCTAATGTGTCAACTGGAGCTACGGGGCAAAGTATCGCACGCGCGTTCCTCGGTAACGCTATCAAGGACCCAAATACGCCAAACTATAGAGCCGAATCTGCAGCTTTCAATCTGGAGCCATTTGTCGGACTTTACCGCGAGCCCATGACGGGTCTTCCCATGCGGATAACGAGTCAAAACGGAGTACTTTATTCAGGAACAACAGCACTGCTCCCTTTATCCGGTTCAGAGTTCCAAGTTGGAAATGGAGATCGGCGCTACATCTTCGAGCGCAGAGCCGGTAAGGTCATTGGATTCGAAGTCGAAGACTGGCAGTACTCCGAGCGCAGCTTCGAGAAAGTTCCAACGTGGACACCCAATCGATCGGAACTCAATGAATTCGAAGGCGACTATAGAAGCGAGGAAGCAGAAACGTTCTTCAGGGTTACAGCCACGCAGAACGGATTAGAAATCTGGCAACGACCCAATGATAGGTTCGAGGTGCACCCCGTTTACGGAGACGGATTTCGTTCAGGGGGGCGAATGGTCCGATTCCGCCGAGATGAGGACGGCGAAATCATTGGGCTCTCATTGAGTATAGGTAGAGTGTACGATATGAGGTTTTCCCGAGAAGGAACGTGACCACCCGACATCACTATGCTGAAGGAGCCATTGCTTGGTCTTGTATCACTAGGCATCAAATGGTTCTCGCCTCAAGTGACACCTATCTTCTCTTTTTGCGATGAGATCCATCATTTTGAGTTCGTTGTCGAATCCCCAAAATGGGGAGCAACATCACCCCCCTGGCCAGGCGAAAAAGACTGCCGAACTGAGGTAGAACCCATGACTGTGTTCAGTGCCAAACCGATTCGGATCCGACTAGGTCTCCTTGCCTCACTAACAATGGCATTGGCTGGGCCCACGACCGCTCAAGAAACGGTGCGCCTTTCCCTAGAAAACTACATGGACATGGAGACCGTCTCCGGACCACAAATCTCTCCCGACGGTTCTGAGGTTGTCTACACACGTTCTTGGTTCGACATGCTCAACGACCGCAGAGAATCCTCAATCTGGATAATGAATGCGGACGGTTCCAAAAACCGAAGCCTGCTAGACGGAGCTGGAGTCCAATGGTCACCTGACGGCACCCGTATTCTGTTCACCGCTCCGGGCGAACCGGATGGAACCCAAATCCATGTGCGTTGGATGGACGCAGAAGGTTCTACTTCACAGATCACGCGTATTGCAAACGCGCCAACCAATGTTCGCTGGTCCCCGGACGGGAACTGGATCGCCTTTACCAGCCGCGTCGACACTCAGGCCGACTTTGCTGGCGTAGACCTTCCCAGCAGACCTAGCGGAGCGGTTTGGACACCCGGGCCGAAGATCGCGGAGCGCGCAGGATACAAACGTGATCGTGTAGGTTATGTCGATACAGGATGGAATCACCTTTTCGTAGTCCCCGCAGAGGGGGGAACGGCCCGCCAGCTAACCACCGGCGACTGGAATCACAACGGTGTCGCGTGGAGCCCGGACGGAAATGAGATCTATTTCACCTCGTATAGAACTGAGGACTGGGATGCACCGGAGCATTGGCAGGAGTCCGACATCTACGCCGTCGAGATCTCTACTGGATCTATCCGTCAGCTAACGGAAGAGCGCGGAGCAGACAATTCTCCTGTGCCGTCACCAGATGGATCACTCATCGCATATATCTCGGGTGACGAGCACGATGACACCTACCGTAACTCCCAAATCCACATAATGCTCCGGGACGGATCTGGGAAGCGAAGCATCTCAAAAGACTACGACCGGCAATCTGGTGGCCTGATGTGGGCTCCCGACGGGAATAGCCTGTATTTCAGTGTTTCTCGTGAAGGTTACCGAAGCCTCCACTCTGCATCGATCCAAGGAGGGGTCGAGCAAGTTACGGATAGCAAGAGCCTCTTCACTCTCTCATCATTTTCGGATGACGGCACAGCCGTCGGCACCATCTCGAGTGCTCACGAGCCAGGAGATATATACCGTTGGGACCTCGCCAACCCTGACGAGACAATAAGGCTCACCAGAGTAAACGAGGACATCCTAAACAACGTGACACTCGGTGAAGTTGAGGAGGTATGGTACCGATCTGAACCCTTCGACATCCAGGGATGGATCGTGAAACCACCAGATTTTGACTCGCAGCGTCAGTACCCGCTCATGTTAGCAATCCACGGAGGTCCTCACAGCATGTATAACGGGGGCTTCAACTTTTCCTTCCAAGAGCACGCAGCAAACGACTACGTGGTGCTTTATACGAATCCTCGAGGCTCAACCGGATATGGCACCGAATTCGCAAACGCGATTCAGCACGATTACCCAGGCGTTGACATGCAGGATCTCATGCGAGGTGTCGATCACATGTTGGAAACTGGGTACATAGATCGAGACAATCTATTCGTCTATGGCTGTTCAGGCGGAGGGATATTGACGACCTATATCGTGGGCAACACAGATCGTTTCACTGCAGCCTCAGCGAATTGTCCGATCGTGAACTGGATGTCCGCTATGGGAACATCAGATGCCATCAGCTACACAAGAACGTTCGAAACACCTTTCTGGGAGGACCCGACCGAGTGGATCGATCGCTCGTCGATTTTCTATGTTGGCAACGTAACTACCCCAACCATGTTGATGACTGGTGAGCTTGACCTTAGAACACCGATGGGCCAAACCGAGGAGTACTATCAAGCGCTCCATTACATTGGCGTGCCAACAGTCATGGTCCGTTTTCAGGGGGAATGGCACGGAACTGGTTCTCGTCCTTCCAACTTCATGAGAACTCAACTCTATCTTCGGAAATGGTGGGAGAAGTGGGGGACACATGACGACCCACCCGTGAGCTGACTTCAGTAAAGGTATTAACCACAAGAAGATGGCGCCGGACACGATCATGCTCGATCTTCAGAACTTCAGCGGTGTATTGCTTCACGCAGGGTGTTTCGTAGAGTTTTAGCCCGGTTTCGTATTGAATTTGTGACCGTCTTGAATCCTACATCGATCCAGATCAGCCCCGCAGACCGCCTGCGTGGTATCCTCCCCGATCCCGAGATCGCGGCGATAAGCCCGATCATCGAAGAGATTGAGGAGCTCAAGCTCGCACGTAATGCAGCGATCTTGGCACACAATTACATGACGCCAGACATCTTCCATGGCGTCTCCGATCTTAGAGGTGATTCGCTAGCCCTAGCTAGGATGGCCGCTGAGACCGAAGCTGACGTAATTGTGGTCGCGGGCGTGCACTTTATGGCTGAAACTGCCAAAATCGCGAACGAAGAAAAGACAGTCCTCATACCCGACACTCAAGCGGGGTGCTCTCTAGCGGATGCGATCACCGGCGCAGACGTACGGCTGCTGAAAGAGCGATACCCTGGTGTTCCCGTGGTCACATACGTGAACACCTCGGCAGAAGTGAAGGCGGAATCTGATATCTGCTGCACATCAGGAAACGCGGTTCAAGTAGTTGAATCGCTTGGCGTGGATCGTGTGATTTTCCTTCCTGATCAGTACCTCGGTCGGTGGGTAGCAACACAGACCGAGATCGAGATCATCTTGTGGGAAGGTTCGTGCGAGGTGCACGAGCGTTTCACGGCCGAAGAACTTCGGGGATATCGGAACCTGAATCCGGGAATCCAGATCATCGCGCATCCAGAATGTCCTCCAGACGTATTGCAGGAAGCTGACTTCGTCGGGTCTACAGCCGGAATGATAGACTGGGTAAAACACGAGCGGCCCCGTCAGGTCGTTATGGTTACCGAATGTTCTATGAGTGACAATGTCGCCGCCGAATCTCCTCAGACTGAATTTCTTCGACCTTGCAACCTCTGTCCCCACATGAAACGCATCAACCTTGAAAATATCAGAGATGCATTGCGCGACATGAAGAACGAGGTAACGATCGCTCCTGGGATCGCTGGTCGAGCACGTGAAGCCGTTGAGCGTATGCTCGCGGTTCAGGTCTGAGTCTCCGGGAATTCTACCAACGCTGACCTCCAACTCCTCAAATCATCGACCTTGACAGCTTCCTTTCGGCGGCGCTAGCCGAAGATCTCGGAGAATTCGGCGACATCACCTCTGAGGCGACCATTGCTGAGGGATCCCAAGCCACAGCCCACTTGGTAGCGAGACAGGACGGTTGTATCTCAGGCTTGGCCATCGCACTTCGCTGTTTCGAACTCGTCGATAGTCACGTTGAACTCGGCGCCTTAGTCAAAGACGGCGACACTGTATCGGCAGGCACCCAACTAGCTACAATTCGAGGCGACGCGAGAAGCATCCTCTCTGCAGAGAGGCTGGCACTAAACCTCCTCGGCCAGCTGAGTGGCGTGGCGACAGCAACCCGGATGTTGGTCGACCGAGTTCGGGGCACCAACGCAAAGATCATAGATACACGAAAGACAGTCCCTCTTCTCCGGGAGTTACAGAAGATGGCCGTAGTCGCCGGAGGTGGGGCAAATCATCGGATGGGGCTATTTGATCAGGTCCTGATCAAGGACAACCATATACAAGCGGTGGGCTCTCCTGCAGAAGCTGTCCGCCGGGCGCGTACCCGCGTTGGAGGAGAGATCACTGTCGAAGTTGAGATTGAGAGGCTCGAGGAGCTTGAGGAGGTGATCAAAGCGGGCGCTGACGTTGTGATGCTGGATAACATGCTACCCTCAGCAATGAGAGCGGCTGTAGAGATAGCGGATGGACGCGTCCTTCTTGAAGCTTCTGGAGGGATAACACTAAAAACTGTCCGAGAAGTCGCGGAGTCTGGAGTCGACCTGATCTCGATCGGTGGGATCACCCACTCCTCACCCTCGCTTGACGTAGCTCTAGACTTCAGCACTTAAGTGCGCTGAAACCAAGACGCGTTGTAGGCCGGTCAGAGCCCACATAGCTTCACCGTCCAACGTTCTACAGTTAACACCTAGGATGTCTAACATGACGTCTTCACCGCACCTCCGATCCCATCCGCGCTCCCTTACGAGGCTATGCCTCATCCTTATCGCCGCAAGCTTAGGCTCCCCGATAGCAGGTCTGGCCCAAGATGAGATAAAGCGTGGCGACCTGGTGAAAATCTTCGAGCTGGGTCATATGGTGGCGGATACCAACGGAGACTCCGTCCCAGATTTTGTGCAGGCGTCACTCTTAATGGGAGCCACACCGTCTACAGCGGAGCTAGCTGCCGGGGCCGA
>DEAT01000085.1:16867-26552 GCA_002348265.1 Gemmatimonadales bacterium UBA2975
CGGCGGACTGATCCCGATCGTTATTGGTCGTGGTGGACTTTCCATAGCTGGCATAACCACACCGGGATTAGATCCAACGTCACTCGATTCCGGCGAAGGTGTGGTAGCCGTGGTCGAGTCTGACGACCGCGTCTGGGTGCTTGTGATAGGAGGCGATGACGATGGCCTTCTTGCCGCAGCGCGGCTCTTCTCTGGGGTGCTCCCACACACGCGCACACTTTCAACTGCTCGGTTGTCTCAGATCCGAGACGACCTAGAAGCAGCGCTTCAGGTAGAGAATCTTAATGATACATCGATCCGAATCTCCCAGGCTCGCGCTAGAAGTGACCAGGACGGCATAACGCGCCTGATCGTCGACGTAACCACAGAAGATCCTGAAGAAGCTGCGAACGCCTTCGACTTCTTAACTGCGATAGACGGTCTCCCACCAACGGGCTACAAGAAGGAATCAGACTCGACGGAGGATGACGATTCCACGAGTCAACACAATCCCTTGGATTATCCCGGTCTTGCGAGCGTAGAAGTACGCATTTCAGGAGGGCCGGCAATGCGTCTGCCAGGCAGAGCGCGACCCGAGCGGCCAGGCCCCATTCCGGCACGTCCGGGTTCCGGAGCGAAGGACAACCTGGACCTCTCGAACCTGTATACAGCTGACGGCCTGCTCGGAGGAAGCCCAATTCCCAATCGAGTAGATGCGGTCCTCGTGCCCGGAATGGTTGGATTAACAGGGCTACCCGATCTAGGCGCGAGACTAGGGCTTGAGTCGACCGGGCTTACCATCCCCCTTGTGCACCCTTCAGGATCGATAGAAGACCCTGAGTCCAGGCCGACTATGATCCTCGCCGGAAAAGGAAACCACCTGACGGACCAGTTGTCCGAAGACGGGCGGATTGATCTCGAAGCTATTGATACTGGTGGTGGATTGATCCAAATCGTTCCTGATGCCTTTGGTTCTAAGTCCGCCTTAGTCATCACAGGAAGTGACGATGCTGGAGCCGAGCGCGCGCTCCAACAAGTGGCCATGAGCTTCCCACATTTGGGCGAACGGGGCAAGGACAGGCCAACCGTCAATGACGTGGAACGCGAGCTGTGGGACGCCCTCTCCGGTCACACGCCCTTAGGTCAGGCAGCCACGGGCATGTACAAGCTCAACCGCATTGGTCAGGCGCTCCAGGATGAGGACATCGTAGCAGCAAAGATTCTAATGTCAGTCGAAAAAGCAGCTGAAGGGCTGGACAGATGGGTCGAATCAAGAGCTATCAACATCTTTGGTGCTGATCAGGTCGAGGTCCAGATAGACAATCGAGACGTTCTGAACGCCAGCACGAAAATCTACCATGAGGCAATAACTTTTCCCTCAGAGGTGGATCGTTTCCATGCACTGATGAGCAGCCATGTGTACCCAAGTGCAAATGGTCGGTCGGTGAAGATCGAAGCTCGATTGAGTGAGCCACCTGAAGTTCGAACGCGTCTCGCCAATGATACCCACGCAGCACTCATTGAAGCCGGCGCTAACCCCGACGGAACTGAAGTCGTTGTTCTCTCCGCCTTTAAGCAGGGTTACTCCTGGCTTTATGACGTCATCCGACCTCGTATCGAAGATCAGGAGATTGGTGAGATCGAGATCTCATTTCTCAGGAACGAGCCTCCGGAAGAATGGCCCCAGCAGGCCATTCATACACCTGTGCGTTGGCTGCATGAGATCTTCCCAATAGATGAAGTTCTGGCGAGAGATCTTGGATTAGAACTAGACCAAATACGCTTTGCAGAGGTGACGGAAGGACCCATATACACCGTGCGAGTCACAGACCGTGAAGGGTCTGAAATCCTATCTGAGACATTCGAGCCTCACTACGTAATGCGACCGTACTTTGACCGCTTCGAGGACTATGAAAAGGTGCGGGTAACGACGGGATGGCTCAGGGCTCAAGCAGACGGAGACATCATCGTAGATGAGCGGATTGCAACAGACCCAGAAACGTTCTGGGACCACTTCCAAGCTACGGTTCTACCTAGCATGTACGACCACGTAATGGACTTGCACGACGGGCTTCCTCGTGGGGGCAGCTCAGACTCGCCCTTCTTTGGCGAACTGATCGTCGAACTCGAAATGAGTGAACCAGACTTCAGACTAGGTGTGGACAACGAGATTCACGCGCCGATGGACGCTCTCCACGAGGAAATCTACTTCGGCACGATTGAGTTCTTCGACATGCTAGGTCGCAACTCTAGAGGCCAAGGAATCCAATTCCCAGGGCGAATTGTTCCTGTAATGCGTCCAAAAGGAGACGGAACGGCACCGACGGCTGAAATCAGCGTTACCGGCTTCGCCACATCACGACCGGCCGTGGTCGTTTCATACGAAACGACGGATGGGACACATGGACAGGAGCGGCTTGATATCCCAAAAACCAGCTTAGCTAGGCCATCCGCACGGATGGCCAAAGTCCAAACGGGCCAGTCCGGCGTATCTCACCTAGCACTTCGAGTGCCTGTCGATACGGACCGCGACATGCGTGACAGCCTAATCATGGTAGCCAGGGAACAGTCAGTCGATGAACGAATGGCGTCGGCCGAGATGGTTACCGGCGTCGCACGAGAGATAGAAGCACTCCGGGAAGCTGGAATGTACGAATCGGAACTAGCATGGAAGGACCTGGGAACTATTGAGCTATGGGCGGAATGGACGCACGAACAGGATCCCGAATCGAGACGGACGGCCTTTATCAGACCAAACGGCACACCTTTGGCTCTACCCGATTGGCGGACACTGCTTCCTGACACGTGGAGTTATGAAGGCGAACGGATCGTGCAATGGGATACTCCCATACATCCTGCTGAGGGGGATGAAATGCTTGCCAAGATGGCTGAGGCGTTTCCAGAGGCGACAATGTATCGTGTAGGACGCAGCTACCTCGGCCGGGACATTTGGGCGATGGATCTTATGCCCGAAATCAATGCAAGCCACTGGTCACACACAAAGGCAACAACGTTCAAACCAACTGTAATCTACTCAGCGAGACAGCACGCGAATGAGGTCTCATCTACCAGTCATGTGCTCCGCCATGCCGAGCTTCTACTCACCGACCCCGACCAGAGACTCAGACTCAGAGACGTCAATGTAGTCATCCATCCTTTTTTAAACCCAGACGGGGCGCAGACCGCTTACGACCTGTATCGCATAACCCCGGACTACATCTTGCACGCCGGTTATCTCGGTCCCCTGGGGCAAGATGCAACTTCAGGTAGTGAAGCGGACCATCCGATCTATCCAGAATCGACGGTCCGCGATCGACTTTGGAACACCTGGTTGCCAGACATTTTCCTCAACCCGCACGGCTATCCATCCCATCAAGTGGTCCAGCTCTTTTCTGAGTTCACTGGACTCGTCCGTCGAGGTCGAGTAACTGAGAGAAATTGGGGGTTCAATAAGGGTTGGTTCATGCCCGGATTTGGATATGTGGACAGCCCTGAATATCCACGGCACAAAGACGCCGCATTCACAATCCGGGAATACATAACTCGCGGCATTAATTCAAACCGTGATGTCCACGACCTCAATCAGCGAGCCTATGCACGCTATGAACGCTACGGGGCACGCTATGACCCCGATGTCTACAATCTCCCAATGACTGACAGCGTGCTAATCGAAATGCCACTCAAGGGATCAAGCGGTAACGGGGGTCGCTATAACCCGGAGGTCACGATCTGGAGCGGAACTACCGAGGCACCGGACGAAACCGCCTACGGACCCTGGATGGAGTTGATGGGCAAGGCTGGTTTGTCTTGGGACCAAGCGATCACAGACTATCTCTATGATGGCGATCACACCGTAAAACGATCGGGCTCCCATTTCTTCGGTGGCGTCACACTGCGGATGAACCGTCCTCGCCCACCAGAGAAAATTGACGAGCAAGAAGAGCAAGAAAACGGTCCACCAACGGAAGATCGACACGATTGATATGACCATCATCCCGCGGGGTGTTCTTGCCTGAACGGGCTGGTTCTTTTCCCTTCCTTTTTTGATTCAGTTCGTGGACCCTTCCGAGAATCATTATGAAGAAAGCTCTAATAGCGCTTGCTCTGCCCCTATCTTTGATCGCTTGCGGTTCTGGAAATGATACCGATGCGGTTGAAAACTCGATGGAAGAGGTCGAAAGCGCTTCAGTCACGATCGTCACACCAATGAATGGTGCTCAGATCAGTGGCACACAAATCAACGTCAATCTTTCATCGACTGTGCCAATCGTGCCGGCGGGTGATCTAACAGAAGGAACAGGGCACCACCACCTGTACCTGAACGCAGAACTCACCCCCGCCGATCAACCTGTCCCGACTGTTCCTGGGAGCATCGTGCACATGGGCGATGCATCCGCAACATTCACCTTCGAGGATGTGGAACCTGGCGATTACACCATGATCGCGGTCGTAGCGGACGGGGTGCATGTACCACTCCAACCTTGGGTGGTTGACACCGTCACTTTTACGGTCGTAAGCGGCAACTAAGAGGCCAAGCGAGTGGCCACCGGCCTGATAAGGGGCCGGTGGCCACAACTAATCTCTTCGTAAGCAGAACAATCGCCGACAACCAGTCGCCAATTGGTGCGACGCACCCCAAGTTCCCCTTCTAGTATTGAAGAACGGCCACCCAATCGTGGCCCTTTAATCGCTCGGGAGGGATCATGTTTCGTCAAGCACTTCGCTGGCTCATCGGCATCGTAGGAATAGCGACCTGTGGCTTTGTATTCGCACCGACCCTAGAAGCACAGAGAGGTAACAGCACTCCCGAAGCGCTTCCCTCGATTGCGGAGAAAACAGCAGGACTCGAACTCATGGACGGGATGCTTCCTCTGTACTGGGATACTGACCAGGGTCGACTATGGATGGAGATTCCTGAACTTGACAAAGAGTTCATCCACTTCGTCGGCTACGGAGCAGGCTTGGGATCTAATGATCTCGGTCTAGACCGCGGAGCCCTTCGAGGCTCGCGAATCGTAAAGTTCGAACGGGTTGGCCGGAAGGTGATGATGGTTCAGCCGAACTATCGTTTTCGGGCTAACAGCGACAACCCGGATGAGGTACGAGCCGTTCGCGACGCCTTCGCTCGGTCGGTTCTCTGGGGATTTACCGCTGAAGCCGAAACAAATGGACGGGTGCTCGTCGACATGACGGGATTCCTCCTGCGAGACCCGATCAATGCGGGTGGACGCATGAGCCCCGGACAATACAGGCTCGACAACTCAAGAAGTTCCGTGTACATGGAGTTTACCGACGCCTTCCCAACCAACACGGAAATGGAAGTGGAGCTGACCTTTGTTCAGCAGTCGGGTAGCAGTGGGTCCGGACGCTTTGGAGGTGGAGGCGGGTTTGAAGGAGTAAACCGAGTCGCGGCCTCAGGAGAGGCAGCGACTATCCGGCTCCATCACTCCTTTGTCGAGGTGCCAGACGACGACTATGAACCTCGTGCGTATGATCCTCGAGCGGGCTACGGTGCGAACGCATACCAAGACTACGCCACTCCACTCGGCCAGGACATGACGAAACGCTTCATCCGAAGGCACAGGTTGGAGAAAGTCGATCCAACAGCACAAGTGAGTGATCCGGTTGAACCGATAGTGTACTATCTCGATCCTGGAACACCGGAGCCAGTGCGCTCCGCGCTTCTAGATGGTGCTCGCTGGTGGAACCAGGCCTTCGAGGCGGCCGGATATCGGAACGCATTCCAAGTAGTCATGCGGCCAGACTCGATCAGCTCACTAGATGCGCGTTATAACGTGATCAACTGGGTTCACCGCTCAACTCGTGGCTGGAGCACGGGTGGATCCGTGTCTGATCCAAGAACAGGTGAAATCATCAAGGGTGTCGTAACTCTAGGCTCCCTGCGTATCCGACAAGACTACATGATCGCCGAAGGGCTCCTCAGCCCTTATGAGACAGGCTACGAGGAGCCGCAATATCTCGAAGAATGGGCCTTAGCCCGAATCCGCCAGCTCTCCGCACACGAAGTCGGGCACACAATCGGACTGGGTCACAATTACTACAACAGCAAGGCCGGACGGATCTCCGTCATGGACTACCCTCACCCCCTCGTCGAGCTTAATCAAGACGGTTCTCTCGAATACTCCGACGTTTACGATGACAAAATAGGTGAATGGGATATCACGGCCGTAGAGTATGGCTATCAGGACTTTCCACAGGGAACGGATGTAGAGGCCGAACTAAACCGCATCCTTGAGCAGGCCTGGCAGGAAGATGTGCTGTATATGACAGGCCAAGACGTAGCAACGACACCGCAAGCAGACCAGTGGGCCAATGGCGTAGACATGGCCGACGAACTCGAGCGCATGATGGACGTTCGCGCCTCCGCTTTGTCCCGATTCGGTGAGCGCGCAATCCGAAACGGACGCCCTATGGCCACGATTGAAGAGGTCCTTGTCCCACTCTACATGCACCATAGATACCAAACAGAATCTACCGCTACCGTATTGGGAGGCGTAGCCTATACCTATGCCGTGCGCGGCGACGGAATCAAACCTATGTGGCGAGTCTCGGCAGAGGAGCAATATCGAGCCCTCGATGCCCTCATGCGCACGATCTCGCCATCGGAACTGACGCTTCCGATCGAAGTGGTGAACATGATCCCACCCCGCCCACCGGGGTTCGGAAGAACCCGGGAACTCTTTCCACGCTGGACTGGATCGGTATTCGATGCGGTAACTCCTGCGGTTGTGGCTGCAAGCCACACGGTAAACTCTATCCTCGACCCGGCCCGAGCGGCGCGCATGATCGAGCAGAATACGTTTGACCCCACACTGCCAGGCCTGGACGATGTTATAGCGCGCCTTATCCGTACGTCGTTCAATACACCAGCCACCGGCAGGTACGAGCGAGCAGTCCAGGAAGCCATTCAAGGGGTAGTTGTGGATAGAATTCAATTCCTAGCCGCCAGTGCTTCGATGCCACAGGTGCGGGCGGTTTCAACTGCCGCTCTGCGTGAGCTTAATGACAGCCTCACAGCGATGGCCGACGAAAGTCCGAACGCCGGTATGATTGCTATGGAAATTCAAAGATTCATGGATCGGCCGGCGGGGGTAATAGAAGCACCGGACAAGCCGAATGCACCTCCGGGCGCGCCGATCGGTCAGCCCGCAATGAACTGGCTAGGGAATACGTGGACCGGCTATTCAGCAAGGAATTGGCTAGAAGCGACAGACCTGAGTTGCACATGGGACCATGAAAACCACTGGAACTGAACAAAAAAGGAACCCTAAATTGGCAAGTTCAGAAGGCGCACGGCGACCGAGAGATTGGTGATTTCATACTGGCCTGCGCCAGAATAGGTCTGTAAATTGGGTTTGGTGCGTTGATGGGATACCCGGTCCTCAGCAAAAACTGCGAGAATCGGTGTCTTAACACGTGTATACGGTAGATTCTTTGTTGGTGACAGATCGAGGCTGGGAATGAACGCTTCCGCAACATCGATGCTTTTCACAGGCTTGCTCCTGATGGGGCTGGCTGGAGACGTCGGGATAGAGACGCCAGATACCCTCTTCGTCACTGATGCGATTAAGACCCAGAGGATCGCCGACTCCAATGAGACAATCGAGCAGTACTGCACCCGTTGCCACAGTGAGCAGCGACAGCGCGGCGGCCTAGTCCTCGAAGGTTTCGATGTAGAGGACGCTACGAATCATGCCGACATCGCAGAGCGTGTGATCAAGAAGCTCAGAGCAGGAATGATGCCCCCCTCAGGCGCACGGCGTCCAGAAGAGGCCGTCCTCGCTGAGTTAGCCGACGATCTTGAGACACGTCTAGATGACGCATGGGAAGACAACCCCGAGCCAGGCGCTCGCGTTTTCCAGAGACTCAACCAAGCTGAATACGCGGCAGCAGTCGATCACCTTCTTGGAATTCAGGTCGACGTGTCCTCGTATCTCCCGCTGGACACCAAGTCGAACAACTTCGACAACATCGCAGACGTGCAAATGCCTTCGACCACAGTTATCGAAGGATACCTCCGAGCAGCAGGACAAATTGCCCGACTCGCGTTGGGTGACCCTGAAGCCGAGATAGCTAACACGATATACCGCATGCCGCGCATCGCCGGGCAAAAGGATCAAGTTGAGGGCGCTCCGTTCGGCACGCGAGGCGGCCTCTCTGTCGTCCACAATTTCCCGGCCGACGGTAAGTACGTCTTCCACATAATGCCCTACGATGCGGTTGAGGGTGAGGTATTCGGGCGTACTTGGGGAACCGAGCAGATTGAGATTTCGATCGATGGAGAGCGTGTCGCACTCCTCGATGTTGATCGATGGATGCACTTGTCTGAGCCAACAGGGCTGAATATCCGAACTGACTCAATTCAAGTATCAGCAGGACCACATAGGGTGACAGCTGCGTTTGTTAAACAGTTTGAAGGCGAGGTCGACGACCTCATTCGTCCGATTGAGCACACTCTAGCGGACGGCCAGATCGGGATTGGCTATGGTGTAACAACCCAGCAGCACCTCCAGAGGATGACGGTCCTTGGACCCTTCGAAGTCACAGGAGTCTCCAACACACCTACCCGCAGTTTTGTCTTCTCGTGTAGACCGACCGCTCCCTCGGAAGAAAGGCCGTGTGCCGAAAGCATCGTTAAACGCCTAGCTGAACGAGCATACCGCAGAGACGTGAATCAGAGCGACGTGGACGGCATTATGCAGTTCTACGATCAAGGTTCAGAGACACGAGGATTCGAAGGAGGTGTCCGCCTTGCGCTGCAGGCCATCATGGCCAGTCCACATTTCATCTTCCGGATGGAAGAGGCGCCAGATGGAGTCAAGCCTGGCGAGATATACCAAATAGCCGACTCGGACCTCGCATCCCGGCTTTCGTTCTTCCTATGGGGTGCTCCACCGGACGAAGAACTTGTTCGGTTGGCGGACGATGGGGACCTGTCAGACGACCGCGAGCTCGAAAGACAGGTGCGCCGTATGATTTCGGATCCGAGAGCCGAGGCGCTCGCAACCAGATTTGCCGGCCAGTGGCTTCGTCTACAGGATCTAGAGAAGATCCGACCGGACGCCCTAAGCTACCCCTACTATGACCAAACCCTCGCCGATGCGATGCATCGAGAGACGGAGCTTCTCTTCGACCACATAAGACAAGCTGATCTCCCGATCACTGACCTTCTGACGGCAAACTACACCTTTGTCAACGAACGCCTGGCCCGTCACTACGGAATACGCGGAATCCTGGGGACTGATTTCCAGAGGGTAGAATACCCGAACGACCGCCGTCGTGGCGTCCTCGGGCACGGAAGCATCCTCACGCTAACCTCGCACGCCAACCGGACCTCGCCTGTCCTGCGCGGCAAATGGGTTATGGAAGTTCTGTTGGGATCTCCGCCGCCACCGCCGCCGCCCAACGTACCCGCCCTGGAAGATGGAGACGATGCAGCGGACGGCCGTTTCCTGACCGTTCGTGAGCGCATGGAAGTACATCGCGCGAATCCAGCGTGTTCTTCTTGCCATAATGTGATCGATCCGATCGGGCTGGCATTCGAGAACTTCGATGTAACAGGAGCATGGCGTAACCGCGACGGTGGAACTCTTGTGGACACTGAGGCGGAACTCTATGACGGATCGAAACTCACCGGAGTGTCGGGACTGCGCGATGCAATTTTGAAACGACCAGAGGTCTTCTA
>DEAT01000079.1 GCA_002348265.1 Gemmatimonadales bacterium UBA2975
CAAACGATGACGGCACTTATGCTTGGTCTCAGAGCTATCTGCTACACTCTTTGCTTGACATGTTTGAGGCTACCCAAGACACGTCTTATTTGGATGCTTTTACAGCTCAAGCGAACCAAGTTGCGGACAACAATGACCGTCTCCGTGGCGTGAGTGACTACTTGGGGCGGAGTGAAATCGCTTGGAGTGCATCCCGTTATAGCGTAAATGGGGAGCGTGCTTCGTGGCTTGTAGACGACTCCTTCATTGCCGAACCATTGGCTCGTTTTGGAACTTTAGTCCGAAAGCAGAGACTGACCCAATACGAACATTCCGCTGTCCGTTTGTTAGAAACCGCCGAAAGGGCGATCAACAAATACGTTCGCCTTTTCCGATTCAATCCCGCTAACGAGCAAGGCCAGTACATGCTCGAGGCAGGGTTCCCCGCGGCATACGTGATCGATTATCCCGATAGTGAGATGCCACTGCCGCTAAACCACGAGTCCGCAGCAGGGCGCCTGCACTTAGAGCTTTGGCGTGCCACAGGAGACCCGATCCATCGAGACCGCGCGGCCGCGCTTGGCCGCAGATTAAAGAGCCATATGACTGAGGAAGGAGCAGGCTATGCGTGGCGGTACTTCGGGAACGATGGTGACACACTATTTTTCAACTCTTGGTCTGATATATCGCACGGTGCGATGGATGTTCGCTTTGCAGCTATGCTTGCTGAGGAAGAACTCGTTTTTGATGGCGCTGATTTGCAGCGTTTGTCTGATACGCTTTTCAATCAGCGTGTAGGCCGTCGTTTCCGTCGCTTTGTGAAGGGGCACGAGCGTGATCTGATCAGTCCGGATCCAAAATGTGGGTACATCTTTAACCGTGCGGAGAGTGATTCTGCACCATTGTGGCTCCCGGTGGCAGACGGTGTTCTTTTTGAGGCCGTTTTCGATTTTGTTTCCGATCGCCTAGATGAAGATGTTACCACCGATCCTCAGATCCTAAATGGTTTGAGTCAGATCATCTACCATTATCCGGATTTGGGGGCTCCTAGGTAAAAAGAATCCGGGACTAATCAATCAGATTAGTGCGGCAGCCGCGATAACTGCGATAACCCCGAAAACCGCGAGCAAGCATCCGCACCCGACCCCTGTAAAGAAAATGGCTACCCCCACTAGGGTAAGAACCAACGCCGCAAGGCCGATCAGTCCGCTGTCCATTATCAGTGATGTGTTACTTGGGTCGGGTCCTCACCTCAGAAGCCGTCGAGGACTTGCTCGAACAGCTCAGTGGTGCGGTCAACGTTCTTTAGCTTGTCTAGCCCAAACAGACCGATACGGAATGTCTGAAAGGCGTCTCCTTCATCCAGTGCTAGAGGCACGCCAGCCGCGATTTGTACACCGGCTTCCATGAACTTAGCGCCTGATTTTATCGCTGGGTCATCGGTGTAGCTGACTACAACGCCCGGTGCCTGATAGCCTTCTGCGGCGACGCTCGGGAAGCCTCGGGACTCTAGCGCTGCACGTACTCGGCGTCCGAGCTCAGCCTGCGCGTTTCGCGCTACCTCGAAGCCAAATCCTTCAGTCTCATGCATGACGGCCGCAAAGCTCCGCAGTCCATCCGTGGGCATAGTCGCGTGGTAGGCGTGGCCTCCACCTTCGTACGTCTTCATGATCTGATGCCACTTACCGAGGTCGCAAGAAAAACTTGTGCTCTTGGTCGTAGTCAGAGCGTCTAGCCCACGCTCACTCAGCATTACCAAGCCGCAGCAGGGGGAACCAGTCCACCCTTTTTGAGGAGCACTGATTAATACGTCGACACCTAAGTCTTCCATGTCGACCCATATTGCTCCGGACGCGATGCAATCGAGGACAAATAGACCGCCTACTGAGTGTACAGCTTCAGTAGCGGTGCGGATGTATTCATCCGGAAGGATCATTCCGGCCGATGTCTCGACATGCGGGGCGAAAACGACTTCAGGCCGTTCTGCTTTGATTGTCGATACGAGCTCTTCGATCGGGACTGGAGCGAATGGTGCCTGATGACCCTCATTGATTCGACTGGCTTTCAGTACCGTTTCACTATCTGGGATATTGCCAACCTCGAAGATCTGACTCCAGCGGTAGCTGAACCATCCGTTTCGCACGACCAGAGCTGCTTTGCCCGTCGCGAACTGACGCGCTACTGCTTCCATGCCAAAGGTCCCGCTTCCCGGGACTACAACGACTCCTGCGGCGTTATATACGTTCTTTAACTGCCTGGAGATATCGTTCATTACATGCTGGAACGACTCAGACATATGGTTGAGGGCTCGATCAGTATAGACGACCGAGTATTCGAGTAGCCCATCAGGGTCGACGTTGGGGAGGAGTCCAGGCACTTGTGGTTCCTGTGAGTGTGAAGTCGCTCAGAGTCCGAGCGCAAAGATTGCCGCAGGAGGATGATAAGGGTACCGCTGAGGCGCAACGGCTTGTCCGAAGTTCTGCGCTTGGGCGCTCCGAGGGCACTTGGTGAGAGCGAAGGTTTGGCCTGAAAATAACGCCTAGAGACGGAATCAAAACGCTTAGACATTACTATCTAGTTTAGACGGTACTC
>DEAT01000047.1 GCA_002348265.1 Gemmatimonadales bacterium UBA2975
ACTGAGCACGCGTTTCCTGACTCTATCCAGAGTTCATATCCTAGGTCTCCGGTATAACCGGTCCTAGTGATGATGACAGGGTTACCCACTATCTCCGCATCGGTTGCCCCGAAATACTTTAGGCATGTAGCCGCATCAGTTAGTTGACTAATGACTTCATGAGCGTGTGGGCCTTGGATGGCGAGTATGCCATATGATTTGGAGACGTCTTCGATCTCGACTTCCGCACCAATCTGTCTGGCTACAACACGAAAGTAGCGCAGCGTCGGCTCAGCAGCTGTAAGCCAGTAGACCCCCTCCCTGACCTGCAGAACAATCCCATCTTGGAGCACGAACCCCTCTTCGTCACACCAACACGTATACTGAGCCCTCCCCGGTGGGCAACCGGCAATGTCCCTTGCAAGCACCCGCTCCATGAATGTCTCAGCATCTGGACCGAAAATGCGATACTTGAACAGTGGCGACGTGTCCATTAGCGATACGGAATTACGAATCGCGTAATACTCAGCTGTAAGAGAATATTGATACTGAGGTGGAATCAGATAACCAGCCCAGTGCTTCCAAAGCCCGGCCTCATTCAAAGCTTGGATGCGAGGGTGAAATGGTGTGGTAAGTGGCATGACTACTCACAAATTCAAGGATAGCCACCAAGGGCGTTGGCAAGGTACGTGCAACAGGATCCTGCGCCATGGTCAACCACGCAAGAAATCGCTTGATCAGACTCTCGTCCGCACCTAGTGTCCATAGGACGCACAATTTGCCCCTCGATCGAAACGCCTACCTAGTATGCCAAGCACGCCTACCGCTCGGTTCTCAGCCGACACGACTTGGCTTACCGCTATTCTGTTAGCGATGGGTGCATGGCTAGCAGCCTGCTCCGATCAGTCAATCGTGCCCACGTCCACTGAAGCCGATGAAACGGAAGGTTTCAAACTTGATCAAGAACTCCAGTTGCAGCTCTCTCTGATGGGGGTAGACGGCCGCATAGAGGAACGCTTTACTGAGATGCTTGGTCGATCGATAGACCCAGAGCTAGCAGAGATAGGACGCCTGCTTTTCTTCGATCCAATTCTGTCAATTACTAAAGACAACAGTTGTTCTGGATGCCATGCCCCTAACGCAAGTTTCAATGACGCAAAGTCTATATCCGTCGGTGTCGACAACAATGGTGTCGTAGGACCCAATCGTAGCGGGCCATTCAACCTCAGACGAGCACCGACAATCATTAACGCGGCTTTTTATCCTAACCTCATGTGGGATGGCCGTTTTGCAGCCGAATCACTCGATGGCTTCGACAATTCTATGGGGTTCCGAATGCCGGAACCCGAGGGCAACAGCCTTTCCCATCTAGATCATCTTCTAATGGCTCAAGCCTTCACTCCCATCTCCGACAGGATGGAAATGGCGGGCTTTGAATTCGAGGGTGATAACGACGCCATCCGGGCTGAAATAGCTCGACGAGTTGATGGCATAGCCGAATACCGGAAAAGATTCGAAGAGAGCTTCACGGAGCTCGCAGATGGAGCAACTTTACAATATGAACACATCGCTAGGGCCATAGCTGAGTTTGAGTTCACTATGATCCGAGCAGATGCTCCTCTAGATCAGTATGCACGTGGAGACACAGCAGCGATGTCCCCCGCTGAGAAGCGGGGAGGCCTACTTTTTTTTCGCGATCCGGCGGCCTGCTTCGAGTGCCACATCACCTTGGGATACGCAAATCAGATGTTCAGTGACTTCGCCCCACGGGCGATTGGTGTCCCTCAGATCGCACCCACGGAAACGAATGCGGTATTCGACGGGCCCGGGCGTGACGAGGACTTTGGGCTGGCACGAACTACTGGTGACCCTGGTGACCGGTACAAATTCCGCTCAACTCCTCTCCGAAACGTGGCCTACCAACCATCTTTCATGCACAACGGCGCGTTTTCTTGCCTGGATAATTCAATCCGGCACCACCTAGAAATGCAGCAATCGCTGGCGACATATACAGGGGAACATCTTGAATTCGGACTTAGAGCAAAGCGAGGTCCAGACCAGCCTATGCAGTCAATGGCTCATCATCTTTCCCAAATACCGCGTGGACGTCTGACAGTGGATATGTTCTCGGACCTTCTTGAGTTTGTCGCCGTCTCTCTCTCGGACCCAGAAGCTCACCCTGATGCCCTGCGTCACCTAGTTCCGGCGACGGTTCCAAGCGGCCTGCCCGTTCACGAGTTCGAATTCGGTGCGACTGTAAACGAGTGTCGCTAGTCCATCAACAAATGAGAGGCGGTCAAGCCCTCTGCGTTTTCGGTACGTGAGCGGATTACAGGCGCGGAGAAGCACAAGAAGCGCTTTCGCGATCTAAGCCTCTTGAGTCATGCGATCCCAGAGTTCGCGCAGATACTCGAACGTATAGAGACCTGTCGAATGTCCATCACTCCATACGAATTGAAGCGCATACTTACCGACATAGTGAATGGCCGTTGGGAATACCCCCCTATCCACAGTTTCTGGTTTCAGTGTCCGCTCCCCCGTCATCTCATCTACGCAACCCGCACATGGGCAGAGAACCCTGAGATTCCTGGGATCGTACTCTGAGACCACACCGTCTCCCCATACTACCCTCAGATTCTTCTCATCATCCGAGGGCTCGATCTCTGAGGGGTAAACACGCGGATCTGGAGACATTTTCAGACCTTCTTTGCTAGGTATAAAGCTACTTCTCGGAAAGCTATCCCACGGTGACTCCGAGCATCCTTTTCCTCGGGAGTCATCTGCGCGTAGGTACGTCCAAGTTCTTCACAAAAAACGTGAGGATCGTAACCGAACCCATTCGACCCAGCGGGGATATCTACTATCACTCCTGGCGCTTCACCTCGAAAGAAACGGGGCTTTAAGTTCTCGCTTTCCACTAACGCTGCCAGACACACATATCGCGCTGTACGACCTTTGCTTGGAACACCCCGAAGATTCTCGATCAGGTGTCGGTTGTTTGCATCGTCCAAGGCCTGCCCATCCAAGTCGTACGAAGCAGATCCGCCATCCAGGGCGAACCGCCTCGACCGCACACCGGGTGCCCCTGCCAGGGCATCAACTGAGATACCAGAATCGTCAGCGACTGTAATCAAGCCTGTGAGACCCGAGAAATAATTTGCTTTTGAAAGAGCATTTTCCTCAAACGTCTCAAAGGTTTCCAGGTCCTCTTCCCTAGGGTGGTAATCAATTCCAACCTCCTCGAGGCCAAGAACTTCGCAATCATGAAATGAAGCTAGAATCCTTCGAATCTCCTTCATTTTTCCAGCGTTCCGCGTCGCCACAAGTAGCTCCACGATCAGCCCCCATTCAGCGCCCGCGCCTGAGCGGCCAGAAGCGTTTCGATACCAGCCATACCAAGATCGATCATTTGATCAAGCTGAGCCCTCGAAAATGGGGCCTCTTCGGCTGTCCCCTGAATCTCCACGAGAGCACCACTCTCAGTCCCCACCAAATTCATGTCTACTTGAGCTCTGGAATCCTCTCGGTAATCGAGATCCAGACACGGAAACCCACCCACAATACCGACACTCACGGCGGCTACTAGCTCCCTAATCGGTGATCTTTCGATCAGGCCCTCGGAAACCATCCACTTAGTTGCGAGTTCGAGCGCTACGGAGGCCCCTGTAATCGACGCAGTACGGGTACCTCCGTCTGCCTGCATGACATCGCAATCAATCGTAATCGTGTGCTGCCCCATCGCCTCCATATCTACGACGGAACGCAGGGAGCGTCCGATCAGTCGCTGGATCTCCTGGGTTCGGCCTTTGGGACCACTGCGCTCCCGCCGACTCCTAGTATGCGTTGCTCGTGGAAGCATCGCGTATTCTGCCGTTACCCAACCTGCCCCACTCCTCTCACGCCACGGGGGCACTCCCTCGGACACGCTCGCAGTGCATAGCACACGGGTGTCGCCGGTAGAGATTAGACATGACCCTTCAGCGTAAGGGGCCGGTGAGACTTCGATTCGAACCTTCCGTCCCTGGTCCGGCCGGCGTCCGTCGTGGCGATCTGGCATCATTATCTCGAATCAGTTGGAGGGTTAACCCTGATGCCCGCGGATCCGACGAACGAGCCCGGTGGATGAATAGCCTTTAGCGAATGGAACGACTTCAACACGGCCACCATTGCTCTGGACGATCTCTCGACCGGCGACCTCAGTAATATCATAGTCCGAGCCCTTAACGAGAACATCGGGAATGAGTTCTCCAATGAGCTTCGTCGGAGTAGTCTCATCGAATAAGCACACGTAGTCGACACATTCGAGCGCGGCCAGCACAAATGTCCTATCCGCCTGACCTACAAATGGGCGACCAGTTCCCTTCTCAAGTCTCCGGACCGAAGCATCGGAATTAACTCCGACTACCAGTAGGTCTCCCATCCCCCTAGCAACAGTGAGGGTTTGGATGTGACCGCGATGTAAGAGATCAAAAACTCCGTTAGTGAAGACCACAACCTCGGACCTCGGCTTCCCAAGTCGCTTTCTCACCTCGCTCGCAGACAGGACCTTTCGGTCAAATGTCATGACTGACCTGCAGGGGTGAGACGCTCATACCCGCGAGCCACTAACTCGTCAGCTACCGCAACACCCAAACCCTCGGGCTCATCCAAAGGCCCAGTCCTATTCGATCTGACTATCCGATCTCCTACTGCACTGACAGCTCCAGCCCACAAACGGATCCACCGCCCTGACGGCTGTGCTAGACAACCGAGTGTATGTGTCCCGTGGTGCGCCATTGCGTCGATCAATGCGAGCTCAGTTCTCAATGCCGTTCGCGTCGGCAGATGATCAAGAGCAGTGGCTTCTGCTATCGGATGGCGTGCAACCAAAGCCAGAGCTCCCTGACCCGGTTCCGGAAACCAGAATTTAGGGTCGAGAGCCTCCACGGCCTCATCTAGAAGACCAATCTCCTGAGCGTCCAAAGCACTCAGGATGAGCATTTCCGGCATTTCTACGCCTGCTGCTTCGGAGCCCCGCTCCAATACCCCCTCTCGTTCTGTCATACCTCTAAAAAACTCTACACCCACCTCATGCGGCACTAGATCCGGCCGGTGGGCAGCTAACAATGCATGACGACGAAGTCCCGTCACCCCCACAGTGGTGCCTGGAGGCAAGTCTGAAAGAGACTTTGCTCGAGCTTCAAGAGATACGAGGACATCGCGTGTCTCCATACGCGGGAGAACAGCTACGGCAGTGAATTCGCCTCTTACTATGGATGCTATCCCATTTAATCCAACAAGCGCCATATCGATCTCGTGGGCTCGTAGTGAGGCAAATGGATCTTCCGCGTCGAATTCTCCTACAAAGTCTACGTCCATTCCAACGTCGCGGAGTTGGCGCAGAACACGTCGCGTAAGCCGGGCAACATCTGGGTGTGCAGCCAACCTAGCCGTCACTTGGTCACGCCCCCTCCCGGCCAGTTCATAGCGTGTTTCCGGGTACGTTGATCAGAAGAATAGATAAAACAGAAGATAGACCGCCAAGGACAGCGACACCCAGAAAACCATATTTCCAGACGGCCAGGATCGTGCCAACGGGCCAACCTGCCCATGAATTCGGCTAAGGCCTGCCAAAGCAGACCCTAACAACCCCACCATCTTGGCTCGCACAGTATTGTCCACACGCCCGACGAACTCGCCCACAGAAGTGACGACTAACGGGCCAAGCTTTCGATACAAGATTTCCGCATCGATGTGAACCGCACGCTTTTCGTCAGGATAAACACCCGTCTTCATTAGTGTGATGAACCCAAGCGCACCAAAGCACAGAAGCTGCAACTGTGTCAGCACATGTCGCGTATCGTAAGGATGGTAATCCATCTCGAATGGGAGAAGAGAGTACAACACACCGGGAAAGACACCAATCAGGACGCAGAGCACTGCCCCCAGTGACATCGCAGTGAGCATGTTCTTCGGGGGCTCCTTCGTACGAATCCCAGAATCGTGTGCGAAGAAAGCGAAGAACGGGATCTTGATCCCCGCATGCTCTAGGACGCCAGCCGAAGCAAACAACATGAATAACCAGACGATGTAGTGATGCTCCTCAATCGCTGCGACCATGATCATAGACTTCGTGACGAATGCGCTGAAGAGTGGGAACGCCGAAATTGCTGCCGCCCCGACGATACAGAGCGTAGCGGTTAGAGGCATCGTCTTATACAGACCGCCCAGGTCAGTGCCCTTTGTTCGGCCCGTCATCGTCATGACTGCTCCCATGGACATGAACAGTAGCCCCTTGAAGATCACGTCTGCAAAAGCATGCGCTACAGCGCCGTTCATGGCCAAAGCACTCCCGATTCCAATTCCGGCAACCATAAACCCGATCTGGTTAACCATCGAGTAGCCCAGAACTCGGCGAAGATCATTCTCTAGCACGGCGTAGAAGATCGGGAAGAAAGTCATCGCCGTCCCGATCCAGATGAGCTCGTCCAGACCACCGAAACTCCGAGCTAGTGCGTAAACCGCCACCTTCGTGGTAAATGCGCTGAGAAAGACCGTTCCTGTTGGTGTACTGGCGGGATAGGCTTCAGTGATCCAGTTATGCGCCAGCGGGAAGCCCGCCTTGATCCCAAATGCGATCAGAAGCAGCAAGGCAGGCAAGCCTGCTGCTGCCAAACCCCCGCCTTCATCCCCATGAAGTTCACCAGCCACGTGACCGAACTCAATCGAACCAGTCTGGTGCGCAAGCATCATAGCTCCCGACAACAGGAGCACTCCCGAAACTACGTGGATGATCAGGTAGCGAAATCCAGTCCCATAAGACTGATCAGAGTTTCTTGCCCACACGAGAAACGCTGAGGTAATAGCCAGCAGCTCCCAGAAAACGAAGAGCGTGATGAAGTCACCCGCAAAAACAGCCCCCAGCGCACTCCCAGCATACAACATCGCCGAAACATGTTGCATTCCTGCGCTGCTATTGCCGATTACATCTTCCTCCTCCACTTCGCTGGCTACTGATCCATCTGGTATCCCATCACCTAGGTGCAGGGCGTATATGAAGCCCAAAAACGCCGCAATATGAAACAGGTATCCGAATAGCAGGCTGAGCTTGTCCGCTCGATAGAGTTGCAGTTCGTATCCTAAGAGCTCTAGCGTTAGGTAGACATGCGTTACCGACTCACCTATTGCAGAGGGTGCCCCAACATCCGCCCCCGCAGTCATGAACAGGTTGACCAAACCTAGAAGTGGAACGGAGAGTAGGACGCTCTTCCGGAGCGTGCCCTTCGTGAGGGCTACGACTATCGCACCCAGGAAAAAGAGGACGAAGGGAGGTGCGCTACCGAGCATCGGTCACCTCCGACCCAGGGTCGCCGATTCCGGGGTGACCCATCCCCTCATCAGACCCCTGACTGTGAGTCGATACATGCCCCGGATCGCTGGACGGATCGTAAGCACCGCCGCCCTCATAATAATCTTCTGAGCGTATCAGTAGTGTTCGCATGGGGCGTGCGAGGAGCACCAAAAACCAAAACGAGATGAAGCCGTACACGGGATACACAAAGAAGCCCATGCGCTCTTCCAGCGGATGAGGATGAAGATTTTCAGTCCCCATCAAAACAAACTCTGAGAGAAAGAGTGCAGCACAGATCGCGTAAAACAGCATGAACAGCCGTTTCACTTTTGCTGGCCTATCCATCCATCCTACTGGACTCTTTACCTCATGATGCCCGTGTTCACTCATCGAACAACCCCTGAGACAACCATCTGCATGAGTTCCTGGAATAGCTCCGGCCATACAAATAATCCGACAGTCGCCGTTGCTGTGATGCACATCGCTATCAGGGACGGAGTTGGGGCCTCATGGATCCCATCCTGCTGGTGAGCGTCTTTAGGTCGTTCGAAGAAAAAGGCTTTCACCGGAACTTCGAGCAGGTAATAAAGGCCTAGCAACGAGCTGAGCATTAAGACCGCGAGTAGCCCAAACTGACTCGCCTCCAGCGTCCCCATCCCCAAAAACCACTTCGACCACGCCCCTCCAGCCGGGGGAAGTCCGATTATCGACAACGAACCCACAAAGAACGCACCAAACGTTATAGGCATCGTCCGTCCCAATCCGTGCATTCGACTGATCTTTTTTTCGTGCGCCGCAACCATGATCGCCCCGGCAGCAAAGAAGAGTGTGATCTTCCCAAACGCATGCATGGCTATGTGCATCCCACCACCTATGATTCCGAGTTCATTGGCGAGCATGGCACCAAGCACTATGTAGGACAGCTGGCTGATCGTTGAGTAGGCAAGCCTGGCCTTCAGATTGTCTTTTCTAAACGCGACCAGTGAACCAAGGATGATGGTCACTGCAGCAGCCCAAGCCAACCAGGTCGTTGTAGTCAGCGTCTGAAGCAAATCGATACCGAAGATGTAGACAGAAATCTTCAATACAGTGAACACACCCGCCTTAACGACTGCTACTGCATGTAACAACGCAGATACCGGAGTGGGTGCCACCATAGCTGCAGGAAGCCAGCGATGGAATGGCATTAGCGCGGCCTTCCCTACGCCATAGACGTACAGGACCAAGATCGCACTGAGAATGCCAGCGGAAGCGGTCCCCGCCAGAATTCCACCAGTTTGAAAATCAAGGGTCCCCGCTAGCACCCAAGTCCAGATGATCGCAACCAGTTGAAGGCCGACGGAAGTCGTTAGTAAAATTCCCAGGTAAATCCGTCCGGACCTCTTTGCCTCATCAGATTGATGGTGCGTAACTAGAGGTACGGTGCAGAACGTAAGGAATTCGTAGAAAACGAAGAGTGTGAAGAGGTTGCCACTGAACGCCACTCCCATTGCACCAGCAATTGCAATTGCAAAGAAAAAGAAGAAGCGAGTCTGATTCTCTTCGTGATGCCCGCGCATGTAGCCGATCGCATACAAAGACGTGACAGGCCAGAGAAACCCCGCTACGAGTGCGAACACCATCCCAAGAGGCTCAACTTCAAATGAAAGCCAAACGTTCGGTATTACCTCGAGTATATCCAGGCTCGGTCTCTCACCTGCTCTGACCAGTCGAAGAAGTGCTAGTACATGCGCGAACGTTAGAACTCCAGTGAGGAGCGTTGCTGCTTCACGAGCATTCTCTTTCTTGCGCAGAAGCAAAACTAGTCCTGCTCCAATGACCGGAAGGAGAACGGTGAGCAGGACAATCATTCCCGGATCGCTCATCATTGCATCATCCCAAGAAGCGACTCGGCCGCCGACATTGCAACGTCCGAAGTCGTCCCGGCATCTATTCCAAACCAAAAGCTGGCCGCGACCAGAACCCACGTTGGGATCAGCAAGCCAAGAGGAGCCTCCTCTATCGGATCGTCATTGTCTCGACGTTTGAAATAGGCGACCTCAATGACCTTCCAGATGTACACTAGTGCCATTAGCGATCCTACCACAACGACCACTGCAGCCAACCAATTCCCCCCTGTAATCGCAGCTTGAAGCAAGTACCACTTACTGACAAAACCCACGGTCAGAGGGACGCCGATCATACTCAGGCCACCACCGACAAACGCCGCCATCGTCCACGGCATCGACTTACCCAAACCCTTCATGTCTTCGATCCTGACCGAACCGATCCGATACATGACGCAGCCCATCGCCATGAAAAGTGCGCCCTTCATAAGCGCATGGTTGAAGAGATGAATGATTCCTGCTGCCACTCCGATCACGGACCCGAAGCTGATTCCCAGGATCATGTAACCGATCTGGGCCACCGACGAGAATGCCAACAATCTTTTGACGTTTGATTGATATATAGCGACTGACGACATCGCGAGAATAGAGACCAGAGCCAGAGGCATCAGGATCGCATCTAGTCTCATCTGTTCAAACGAAAATTCCCCACCAAAGACAGAGAAGAAGAATCTCAAAAGCAAGTATATGCTCACCTTCGTCGACGTCGCCGCCATATACCCAGTGACGGCTGACGGGGCATAGGTGTACGCATTTGGCAACCACAAGTGGAGCGGGAAGAGCGCCAGCTTGAGCGTGACCCCTACTGTTAGGAAAGTGAAGGCCACTGCGATCGTTCGATCTCCGTCACCTGATGCCCAGATGGCCGGTATGCGTTCCGCAAGGTCCGCCATCCCAAGCGTGCCGGTCATAACAAAAAGCAGGCCTATACCTATAACGATGAAGGTCGCCCCAACCGAGCCCATGATTAGGTACTGGAATGCGGAGGTCAGAGCTCGACGATCCTGGCCAAGCGCAATCATCGAGTAGGCTGATAGAGATGAGATCTCTAGAAAGACAAAGACGTTGAAGACGTCTCCCGTTATCGCGATCCCGAGAAGGCCACACACGTTCAGGAGGAATGCCGCATAAAACAGTGCGTGTCGATCTTCCTCGATCTCTGATGCAACGCTAGTACGAGCGTAGAGCACACCTATCGCTGCGATTGCGGAAACTATGAGTGTGACGAAGGCGCCCAGCTGATCTATGCGGTATTCGATTCCAATCGGCGCAACCCAGCCGCCGAGAGAATAAACAATCACTCCGTCGGTCATTACCCTACGAAGCAGCTGGACTGAGGCTCCGAATGCGAACCATGCTCCGGATGTAGCTATGATCCATGCAGGACCTGATCGATTGATAAGCGCCGCAATCGGCGCAAGCATCATCGGAACAACGACCAGGAGCGCTGGAAGATTCTGGCTCACGCGGCGTTATCCTTTCTCGTGATCTCGTCTTCCTCAATCGTGCCATATGCTTCATTGATGCGCACGACCAGACTGAGACCTAGGGCCAGGGTCGCCACTCCCACAACGATTGCAGTAAGCATCAGTACGTGAGGAATAGGATTCGAGTAGAGGATTTCAGCACTATCCCTGATAGCATGTGCGGCATCCCCAGCGACCTGAACTCCGTGACCGTCGCCGCCATGCCCGCCTGATTCAATGAGGATAGGGGCAGTTCCGCCGCTGATCTTCCCAAATGAGACGTACATCATGATCACGGATGTTTGGAAGATATTCAGCCCAATGAGCTTCTTAACGAGGTTGTCCCGAGAGATCAGCGCATAAAAGCCAACCATCATTAGGACAATCACCGCCCAATAGTTGAACAAGGTAAAGGAGATCACGTGTCGATTCTCCTCCGGCCTGCAAATGCGTAGAAGAGTGCTACCATGACTCCAAACACGGTTACTAGAACACCAAGCTCTACTCCGATTATTCCGTAGTGCTGACCGTGTGTGGGATCGTGCTCAGGATCGAAGAGATAACTGTAATTAAGGAACTCACCGCCCCGGAACATCGACAGGTAGCCTACCCCTAGATACAGCGCTACACCCAGGGCTCCACATGCATAAGCAACCTTTGCTGGCATGACCTTCATGGCCCTCTCGAGTCCAAACACCAGGGCGTAGAGCACGAACACTGCTGCGAATATCACACCCGCCTGAAAGCCCCCTCCCGGACCGTAGTCGCCGTGGAATTGCACGTAAAGAGCAAATAGGAGGATGAAAGGACTCAGAACCTTCGTACCCACGCGAAGGATTACTCGATCATCCATCCTCCTCGCCCTCCCCTCCCACGACGGTGCTGTCGTGGGCTTCCTCGTCTTCCATTTCTGCGATCAGGTCTTCACGAGTCATACCCCGCTTCACCTTATGCCAGTGACCTGCATGATACACTCGCTTGGGAAGTGACCCGCGGGATAGTAGGAGCAAAACCCCCACCATGGCTGTAAAGATTACGGCCGTTTCACCCATCGTGTCATAGCCACGGTACGATGCTAGGACCGACGTAACGACATTAGGGATATGGCCAATCTCATCTCCTGAATCATGGATATAGTGCGCGGCTACATTCTGGTGAGCCGGATTGTCTGGCTCACCAAATGGGGGAATCTCGGCCGTTCCGTATACCAGCACACCACCCGTGACTATCACGATAAAAAGCGGCAAGATCGTTGTGTGTTGCGGCTTTGACTCCTTGTAGCCCACGAGAGCCAGCGTACATAACAAAAGCACCGTCGAGATTCCCGCGCCGACCGCTGCCTCAGTGAACGCCACATCGACGGCATCCATCACTACGAAGAGCCCGGCTGAAATTAGACTGTATATACCCGCCAGCATCACAGCGACGAACAGGTTACGAGTCCGGATCACGGCTATGCCCGTTATCGCCAAAAGTACCAGCAGCACCACATCGACAATCTGCACCATGGACTCGGTCATTCTTCAGCATCTCCCTCGGCAGACCAAGGCTTCAAGCCACCCGCGAGTCCAGCCCGAGCAAGAGCGTGCGTAGCAATCGGACTGGTGAAGAGCAAAAACAGATATATCAGCACCAGCCGAACAAGAATGAACCACCAGGAGGACTCACCATGAGTGATGGCCTCGATGGTCTGAAATAGCATTCCAAGAATCAGGAAACCCGCACCCATCGTATCCGTCATACCCGCGGCATGGAGTCGTGTGTAGACGTCTGGCATCCTGATGACCCCGAGCGTCCCAACTAGCATG
>DEAT01000074.1:0-1961 GCA_002348265.1 Gemmatimonadales bacterium UBA2975
CTCTGCCTGGATTCGAGATCGTTTCCGGATATGAAGAGCCCGAGCGTCCAGGTCTGGCCGCCACTGGTTTTTATGAACGCGCTGCAACTGGTAGGGGTGAGGTGATATGGCCGGGGCAAATCATTGCCAGCGATGCCCGCTACGTTCAGCCTCTCTTTTACGGGAGCCAGACTGCTACCGTGCGGCAGACACAGCATGATCGCCCTGGGCCCTGGAATGACGATATCCTCTTAAGAGATCTCGATGGCACGGGGGTTTGGTGTTCGCCTTCTTTTTATATCGACGGAGCTTGGGTTCAAGAGCTGAATCCTGGTGAATCGATCGCCGATGCTGTACCAATGGATCAACTGTTGGCAATAGAAATATACCAATGGCCGTTCTACGTCCCTGAAGACTATCACGGATGGGGCGACTGTGGCGTGATTCTTTTTTGGACCAAGCGCTATGGAAGTATCTGAAAGTTAGTAGCTCTAATTTTTGAAAGCTTTTTTTGCGAGGTTTCGCTGCAGGGCGAGGGATGAATCTTCATGTGGATGTCACGAGTGTTCCAGGCGCAGATGGTGGCTTTATCCTTGCTGGCTTGCATCAAACGGGCCTATTTTTACAAGGCGTCTCCTCTGACAGTCGACTAGGATGAAACTGCCTGCAGCAACCGCCGTTGTTATTGGTTTCTCACTGATGCTCGTTGGCGAGTCACAATTACCAAGTCCACCGCATTCCGTGCGAGTGGACCAGGGTCATCCCGTAGCAGTAACGGCTGACGTAGACCCCAATGCGATAGTCGCAAAGACGTGTGTTCGTTGTCATTCCGATTCCCGGCTTCGGGGTAATCTCTCTCTTGAGGACTTTGATATCAGTCGGGCGACTGAGAACGCAGAGACGATCGAGCGAATGATCCGAAAAGTGAGGGCCGGTATGATGCCACCTCCGGGTATCCGTGCCCCCGCTGGCGACACTCTGGCTCAGTTTGCAGCACTTCTTGAAGACGTGATGGACGAGAACGCCAAAGACAACCCAAATCCGGGTAGGCGTACATTTCAGCGCCTAAATCGTCCGGAATTCGAGAAGGCAGTGTATGATCTCCTCGATCTTGAGATCAGAGCTGAAGAGTGGCTTCCACTCGACCAAATGAGTGCCAACTTTGACAACATAGCGGACGTACAGTCCCTTTCTCCGACGCTTCTTGAAGCTTATTTGAACGCGGCTGCTGATATCAGTCGGATGGCGGTGGGAGATCGGAATGCGCCGTCGATAAACGTGACGTATCGCAATTCTCAGTACCTGTCACAGCATCCGTGGGACCATGTTGAGGGCGCGCCTTACGGGACACGTGGTGGCATGGTCGTTGATCACGTTTTTCCGGCCGACGGTATGTACCAATTCGGAATGACGTTCGCGAGCGGCCGTAACGAACGTTTTGAGGATATCGATATCTCTGTCGACGGAGAACGGGTAGCCATGTTGGCGTACACTCGTTCGGGTGAAGGCGCAGACGGACGCGGTGGTGGTGGGCTATGGACAGAGCCGGTTTTCGTACGTGCAGGACAGAGAGTGGTCTCGTCGGCGTTCATTCGTCGAATGGACGGGCCTTACGAGGACCTAATCCGGCCACATGACTGGTCGATGGCAGGTGGAGGCTCCGGGGGGTCGGGTGTTACTACGTTACCGCATTTGCAAGAACTGATCGTAGGGGGGCCGGATGCGGTTACGGGGGTGTCGGACACTCCCAGTCGGGACCGGATCTTCGTCTGCCGACCGACGGCTCCCGCCGAGGAAGAATCCTGTGCGCGGACTATAGTGCGGAACCTCGCAAACAGGGCCTATAGGAGAATCGCGGGTGAGAATGAAGTCGAGGGATTGATGGATTTCTACCGGGTGGGTAGAGCTAAGGGTGGTTTCGAGAGGGGGATTCGGGATGCCCTTGAAGCAGTGCTTTCAAGCCCGTTCTTCGTGCTAAGACT
>DEAT01000074.1:2342-6349 GCA_002348265.1 Gemmatimonadales bacterium UBA2975
GCCTCTAGACTCTCATTCTTCCTTTGGGGCACTCCACCGGACGCTGAACTGATGCGAGTGGCCGAATCTGGTGATCTCAATGACGAACGAGAGATTGAAAGGCAGACGCGTCGCATGCTTGCGGATCCGCGGTCAGCCGCACTAGGAAATCGGTTTGCATATCAATGGCTGCGACTTCAGGACATCTACAAGGTCCGACCGGACCCGAATTTCTTCCCGAACTTTGATGAGACGCTTGCAGACCTAATGACAAAGGAGACGGCACTCTTCTTTAATCATTTGGTTCAAGAAGACGAGGACGCTCTGCAGCTTTTCAATGCGGATTATACGTTTCTAAATGAGAGACTCGCGACGCATTACGGGATGCAGGGTGTGGCTGGAAATGAGTTTCGTCGAGTTGACTATACCGATGGGGCTAGGAGTGGCCTGTTGGGTCATGGTAGCATGTTGGTTCTGACATCTCTGGCGAATCGTACTTCGATAGTGCTGAGGGGGAAGTGGGTGATGGAGGTTCTGATGGGCACGCCGCCGCCTCCACCGCCGCCGGGAATTCCGGATCTTGAGGACACGGAGGGTACCCAAGGCGGAAAGCGATTGACGACGCGCGAGCGCATGGAGATTCACAGCGAAAATCCCACATGCAATGCGTGCCATCGATTTATGGATCCGATTGGTCTAGCACTAGATAATTTCGATGTGACTGGGCAGTGGAGACTGCGTGAGAACGGGATGGGCCTCGACACCCGAGGGGAATTCTATGACGGGACTCCGGTCACGACCCCAAAAGAGGTTGCCGAAGCACTGCTCCGGCGACCAGTGCCGCTTATGCGGAACCTAACCGAGAACATGATGGCCTATGCTTTGGCGCGCCGTGTCGAGTATTATGACTTGCCGACAATTCGGAGAATTGTAGCGGATGCGGAAGATGAGGGCCAATATAGTATGCAGTCACTCATAGTTGGTGTGGTCACAAGTGACCCGTTCAGGATGAAGCGGGCGGCGGAGCTCGTAATTGATCAGGTAGACAACTAGAATAGGATCCTACTCTTAGGGGACAGGGAAGATGGAGTTCATTTCAGGTAAGCATCTCGATCGCCGGACTTTCCTTAAAGGTATGGGAGCGGCGGTTGGGCTTCCGTATCTAGACGCTATGGTGCCAGCCGGTCGCATGAGTGGTGTAGTCGCTCGCGCGGAGGCGGCGAAGACCCCTCTCATTGCGATCGAAGAGGTGCACGGCCTAGCCGGGTGTAACGACTGGGCTGCAACACAGCATCTATATGCCCCGCAGATTATAGGGAAGAATTTTGAGATGGCTCCAAACAGCGCGTTGATTTCGCTGGAGCCTTACCAAGACTATTTAACGATCGTATCGAACACCGACGTAAGGATGGCAGAGGCGTTTACCGCACCAGAAATTGGCGGCGACCATTTCCGCTCAAGTGCCGTTTTCCTAACCCAGTCTCATCCAAAGCAAACTCAAGGTTCAGATTTGTTTGTGGGAACATCACTGGATCAGATACACGCTAAGCGCTTTGGTCAGGACACCCCGCTTCCGTCAATGCAGTTCACGATCCCAAATATCGACCAAGCTGGGGGGTGCACTTACAACTACTCCTGTGCGTACACTGATTCGATAAGCTGGGCGTCACCTAGTGAACCGCTTCCGATGATTAGAGACCCCCGGGTGGCCTTCGACATGCTCTTTGGAGCAGGCGGGACTCCAGAGGAGAGAGCTGAGAGGCGGGCAATGCGTTCTAGTATCCTCGACTGGATCACCGGTGAGGTGACCGCGATGAACCGTCAGCTTGGTAGCGAAGACCGCGTCCGGATGGACCAGTACCTTACGAATGTGCGGGAGATTGAGCGGCGCATTCAGATGGTCGAGGCCCATAACTTATCCGGGGAAGAACGCGTCATTCCTGAAGCTCCGGCGGGCATCCCTGACTCCTATCGGGAGCACATGGAGATCATGTTTGATCTCCAGGTGTTAGCTCTTCAGACTGACATGACCCGGGTTATCACATTCAAGACTGGCCGGGATTCGGAAAACCGCGTATTCCCGGAGTCGGGTTCGGACCGCCCATTCCATCCAGCGTCACATCATGGAGGCCGGGAGGAGGCGATTCTTGAGTTCAACAAGATCTGCCAATACCGTGTGGGGATGCTTCCCTATCTCTTGGACAAGCTCAAAGCCACAGTAGACGGTGGAACTAACCTTTTGGACAAGTCAGTGGTGATGTTTGGATCTCCGATGGCGGATGCTAACATCCATAACCACCGACGTTGTCCACTGATTTTCTTAGGAAAAGGGAACGGAATCCTAGAAGGCAACCTCCATCTTAAGGCAGCGGACGGCACGCCCATGGCCAACGCAATGCTAACGATGATGCAGGAGCTCGGGCATACAAATATGGAGAACTTTGGAGATAGCACGGGCGGCTTGATGTTGCGCTCGGCTGGTCGTACAACTGCTGAGCAACTTCGGTAGTCCGATGATGCACATCCGTAGGGTAGGTTTGTCTTCCGCCATCGTGCTAGTTCTCATGGGGGCGGTACTGGTGGAATCCCCGGTCGCGGACGCAGCACGTTCAGGCGACCTAGACGAAGTCCGCTCACTGTTGCGAGGGGGTGCAGATGTGAATGCAGCTCAGGGTGATGGTATGAGTGCGTTACACTGGGCAGCCGAGCGGGGCGATATGGCTTTAATGGAGGTCCTGCTGTACGCGGGAGCAGAATTGGAAGCTTCCACCAGGATTGGACACTACCGCCCTCTGCACATAGCAGCGCGAAACGGGAACTTGGAAGTAGTGATCCGGCTCATTGAGGCGGGAGCCGACATAAACTCCGTAACGGACCCAAGTGGCTCGACGCCCTTGCATCTCGCGGCGCTATCTGGAAATGGATCGGTGGTGCGTGAGCTAGTGAATGCCGGCGCTGACATCGATTCCCGAGAAGCCGAGTGGCAACAGACACCACTTATTTTTGCAGCGTCTTGGAACCGACTGGAAGCAGTGGTTGCGCTTCTCGAGCTTGGAGCGGACCCGAATCTGGCTGCGAAATCTATGGATCTCCAGGAGATGGGAAGGCTTGATGGAGAGGCACAGCGTAGGCAGCAAGAAGTCCTCAAGGCGTTTACCAATGACGGGGAATGGACACCGACGTCAGCACAGGTGCAAGCTGCGGTTGTGGCGGGCCGGGAGGCTTACTCCGAGGGAGCAGAAGTAGAAGAACGACGCCGGAGCGATCGTTTTCAGCGTGAAGTTCGGATCAAATCAAAGGGTGGCCTGACTCCCCTGTTGCACGCGGCCCGTCAGGGACACGTAGAAACGATTGAAGCTCTTTTGGGGAATGGTGCAAGAATTGATCAGGTAGGGGGAGGCGATGGGACCAGTCCACTGCTGATGGCAACTATCAACGGTCAATTTGACGCCGCAGCGGTCCTACTGAGGCACGGGGCGAATCCAAACCTTGCTTCTTCACTGAACGGAGTGACCCCCCTGTTTGCGGCTGTTAACTCCGAGTGGCAGCCGCGGACCCGTTACCCCCAGCCGCAGGAGCGAGAGGGCCAAGAACTCGGTTATCTTCAGATAATGGAGGCGCTTCTCGAGGCTGGAGCTGATCCTGATGGGCGTATGACCCTCCACCCTTGGTACATGGAGTATACCGGTTGCGGGAATTCTCAGTGCGGCCTGATAGATATGAAGGGTGCGACAGCCTTCGTTCGCGCAGCTTACGCTACAGATGTGAATGCTATGAGAATCCTTACGAAATGGGGTGCTGATCCATATGTCGCGACTGAGGCGCCCGCACGAAGGAATCGTCGGACTACACAAGAACGCATCAGGGAATCCCAAGTTGAAGCCCTCGACGACGTAGAACAATTCGAGGAGCTAAGTGACTCTGCTCAGGCAACCGCGGTCGTGACGATTTGGGAAGACTTGCCAGACTCCGTGAAGGGTAGCCTCCCGGAGGAGGATATCCGTGAGGCACCGGCAGGTTTCAGACAG
>DEAT01000074.1:6639-27747 GCA_002348265.1 Gemmatimonadales bacterium UBA2975
TATCCGTGAGGCACCGGCAGATTTCAGACAGGTCGTTCTCGAACACGCTATGCGGCAAGATTCGGTGAACGCTGAAAAACCAGACCCCTCGGGACTTGAACCCGTGCCACAGGGTGGCCCGGCCGTCTTCGCCATCCATGCGGCATCTGGGGTAGGCTATGGCGAGGGCTTTGCCGGTAATGCTCATCGGCACGCCGAGAATGGTTGGCTCCCGTCGGTCAGGTTCCTAGTGGAAGAGGTTGGTATGGACGTCAATCTTCGCGATCACAATGGGTATAACTCTATCCATCATGCAGCGGCCCGAGGAGATAACGAGCTGATCCTCTATCTGGTGGAGAAGGGTGGAGACGTGACGGCCATAAGCAGACGAGGACAGACCACAGCGGATATGGCTAACGGACCTGTATCAAGGGTGTCTCCAATCCCTGAAACCGTGGCGTTACTGGAGGAATTAGGCTCGGCGAATAGCAACAACTGCTTGACGTGCCAGTAGATTTAGCCTGACGGGTGAGTAGGCTTTCACATCCTCAGGGGAATCACTCCAAAAGTGCGCAGAGCCGTGTTTGGGGATTGATAGTTTGCAAACATCTTCTGGTGGGGTAACAAGTGGGAGAGCTTTGGATCCTGATCCCGGCTCCCTTCATGGGGTACTTCGTCATCGACCATTTCCGTAAGCTCTTCTCAGACGATCCGAACTTCGTTCGTGAAGTTTTTAAGTCACAACCAGTAACCACGGTCGCGGCGGCAACCGCGTTGGGAGCCGTGTTTGTCTGGGGCTTATCCGAGGTGGGTCAGCGATTGATCGGGATTCTGTTCTAGCAATCAGGAGCAAGACTAACCCTTCTGGTAAAGATCATCTGGTCTTCAGCGTCAACGCGTGAAGGGTCACCGGGTAACCCATGATACGTGGGGAGAGTGATGGGCTAGCCCTTGCCGTCCCATTCTGACCGGGCTCACTTTGGCCGTCGGCGCTCTTCTGCATCTGTACTCATGGCATGGATCCCTTACATAGAGAGTGAGCAGGCCTCAGGCATTCTCACCGAGTTGTACGACGAGTATTCAGACAATGCTGGTTCATTGGATCACATACTCCGGATTCACTCGTTGAACCCACGCTCGATGAAGGATCATGCGGAACTATACAGCCATCTCATGCGGGGCCCTTCACCGTTGAGCCGGATTCAGAGAGAGATGATTGCGGTAGCGGTCTCAGCCGAAAACGAATGCTTCTACTGAATAGTTCACCACGGGGCGGGTCTCCGTAGGTTGACCGGTAAAGATGAACCGGGGTATTCACTCGCGAGAGGGAGGAACTCACCCGATCTGTCAGAGGCCGATTCGTGTATGCTCCATTACGCGCGGATGCTGACTCGAGATCCGGGCTCAATTGAGCGCGGTGATATTGATCGACTTCGTGAACTCGGATTTGAGGATCGGGCAGTTCTAGATATTTGCCAAGTAGTGTCGTACTACAACTACGTGAATCGACTTGCAGATGGCCTTGGAGTAGAGTTGGAGGACTGGTGGGCAAACGAGGATATGGTGATGACGCGAGCAGAATTCGAGGCGGTTACGAGATGAGTCAGGCGATAGTGTTAGACGGGCATTCACTAACGCTAGAGCAAGTAGAGTCCGTAGCGATGGATCTTGCGGTCGACATCGAGTTGTGCGGGGAAGCCGAGAAACGGGTAACTAGATCCAAGGACTTTATTGAATCCAAAGTGCTGTCGGGAGAACGTGTTTACGGAGTCACCACTGGCTTTGGCCGCTTGGCAGATGTGGAAATCTCCCCGGACGAAACGAGTGCCCTGCAACACAACCTGGTCAGATCCCATGCCTCGGGGATGGGAAGCCCATTTCCTCGTGAGGTTGTAAGGGCCATCATGCTGTTACGTGCCAACGCATTAGCCCGAGGGGTCTCGGGGTGCCGAGTAGATTTGATACGCGCTCTAATCAGTTTTTTGAACGCTGGAGTTCATCCTCGTGTTCCCGAATTCGGATCTGTGGGGGCGAGTGGAGATTTGGCGCCGCTAGCCCATGTGGCTTTGGGGCTGATCGGTGAGGGCGAAGCCGAGTGTGACGAAGCAATTGGCCCGGTAGGGCACTTTCTTACAGGAGCTGGCGTTGAGGCGATGACGCTAGCACCTAAGGAAGGACTAGCGTTAATAAATGGAACTCAAGCCACAACGGGGCTCGGAATCCTAGCGCTTATGCGAGCAGAGCGTGCCCTAGCAACAGCAGAGTTAGCATCGGCGATGTCTTTGGAGGCGCTTTTGGGGACCCCTTCCGCTTACCATCAGGAGATCCACCTAGCCCGGCCTCACCAGGGACAGATTCATTCGGCCCAGTTACAGCGGCAATTACTCGCGAAATCCGAGATTAGGGAGTCTCACCGGAATGACGATCCACGCGTTCAGGACGCATACTCTCTACGCTGTGTCCCGCAGGTCCATGGGGCGGCTCGACACGCTCTACGATACGTCCGCGGCATTTTAGAAACTGAAGCGAATAGTGCTACCGACAATCCTCTCGTGTTTCCGGCTGAGGAATTGATCCTCAGTGGTGGAAATTTCCACGCCCAAATCATATCCCAGGCGCTTGACCTTCTAGCCATCGCGCTTGCCGATCTTGCGGCCTTCTCAGAGCGCCGCGTCGAACGGTTGCTGAATCCTGATTTGTCCGCGGGCCTTCCAGCATTCTTGGCTAAACGGCCGGGCGTAGAGAGTGGCTTCATGATCGCTCAGGTGACTGCGGTCGACCTTTTGGCCGAACTGCGATTGCTCGCGGGTCCGGCTTCGATCGACTCAGTGACCACCAGTGCGAATCAAGAAGATCACGTTTCTATGGGATTAGCTGCTGCCAGGAAAGCTTATCGATCGGTCCGATGTTTAGAACGTGTCCTTGCGATTGAGTTGATGTGTGCGGCAGAAGGGATCGAATATCGTCGGCCACTTAAGGCGGGAGCGGGTGTTGAAGAGGCGTGGAGCATCGTGCGCTCCTATGTTTCACGCCTTGAGGGTGATCGGATGCTCGGACCGGATCTAGAGACACTAACGAACGCGATAGGGTCGGGTGCACTGTCTGAGGTGTCGGCTCGTTATGACGTCAGAGATGACTGGGGCTTAGGGCAAGACTTATGACGATGGAGATGATCGACGCTCTCCCGGGTGCCCGCGAGGTACGGGCTCCGAGGGGGACTGAGATTTCATGTAAGGGATGGACTCAGGAAGCCGCACTTCGGATGCTGATGAACAACTTGGATCCCGACGTGGCAGAGCATCCAGGTCGTCTTGTGGTGTACGGTGGCACGGGGCGTGCGGCCCGAAACTGGCCATCGTTCGACGCAATGATAGACTGCCTCCGTAGTCTCGAAGATGATGAGACTCTCCTTGTTCAGTCCGGAAAGCCTGTAGGCGTGTTCACGACCCATGAACGGGCCCCACGGGTTCTCATTGCGAACTCCAATCTAGTGGGCCGATGGGCGACATGGGAGCATTTTCGTGAACTAGAAAAGCGGGGCCTGATGATGTATGGCCAGATGACTGCTGGCTCATGGATTTACATAGGTACTCAGGGGATCTTGCAAGGTACTTACGAGACCTTTGGGGCGATGGCGGCAAAGCACTTTGATGGTACACTCAAAGGAAAGTGGGTGCTGACTGGCGGTATGGGAGGAATGGGTGGAGCGCAGCCACTCGCTGCGACAATGAATGAGGGTTCGATGTTGTGTGTCGAAGTTGACGAAACGCGCATCCAACGGCGCTTGGATACCGGTTACTGCGATCGAATGACACATGACCTAGACGAGGCGCTGAAGATGATTGAGGATGCATCTGAGAGTAAGAGCGCCATCTCAATAGGGCTTGTGGGTAACTGTGCTGAAATCCTCCCCGAACTTGTGGGGCGGAATATAGTCCCCGATATCGTAACGGATCAGACATCAGCGCATGATCCTTTGGAAGGATACGTTCCCGCAGGCTTGAGTCTAGCGGAGGCCCAGAATCTAAGGATGGACGATCCGGACGAATATGTTCGTCGGTCAATGGATTCGATGCGCAAGCACTGCGAAGCGATCGTTGCGCTGCAAGAAGCTGGAGCAATAGCGGTAGACTACGGTAACAACCTCAGGGGGTATGCTGAGGACGCTGGATTCGCAGGCGCATTTTCATATCCAGGGTTCGTTCCGGCTTACATCCGCGACTTGTTTTGTGAGGGCAAGGGTCCATTCCGGTGGGTGGCTCTGTCTGGGGATCCTGCGGATATCCACAGGACTGATGATCTGATTCTGGAAATGTTTCCAGAGGATGAGCACCTTTGCCGTTGGATCAGAATGGCGAATGAAAAGGTCGCCTTTCAAGGCTTGCCATCCCGCATTTGCTGGTTGGGTCAGGGGGCACGAGCACGATTTGGTCTCGCAATAAATGACCTCGTAGCCTCCGGTGAAATCAGTGCGCCCATCGTAATAGGGCGGGATCACCTAGACACGGGTTCCGTCGCTTCTCCAAACAGGGAGACCGAGGCGATGCTTGATGGGACTGATGCAGTTGCTGATTGGCCGATCTTGAATGCACTCCTTAACACGGCTTCCGGGTCTAGCTGGGTCTCGTTTCATCACGGTGGTGGGGTCGGGATAGGTAATTCTTTACATGCGGGGCAGGTGATAGTCGCAGATGGGACAGATGAGATGGCGAAGCGGATCGAACGGGTTTTGACTAACGATCCAGGCATCGGGGTAGCGCGTCATGCGGACGCAGGCTACGAGGTCGCCCGCGAGACTGCGGAGCGAGAGAAGTTGCAAATTCCGATGCCATAAAGCCGAGCAGGACTTGGGTCAGCCTCACTCCAGTTCGCACTGCACTAAATGTTTTTGGCAAGATTCCGGGCGACTTCGGCGTAACTGTCGTATACGTTGTCGGCTGCGACATGACGGCCTTGTCGAACCACATGATTGCCGCCGGTGAAGACATCGCTCACAGGAGTTTCGTCGCCTGAGAAGATCCAAGCATCTAACGCATCATCCTCTGAGAGGCCCAGAAGGGCAGGATGATTTTGATCGAGGATCACAATGTCCGCTCGTGCTCCTTTGACAATACTACCGATTCGGCGTCCTGAGGCCGTTGCTCCTCCACTCCAAGCCGCATCTAGCAGCGTCCTGCCAGTAGATTTTTGCTGGGCACCCGCGGCTACGTTTCGAGTCCGTGTCTTGAGTCTCTGGCCGTACTCCAAAAGTCTCAATTCACTGGCAGGTCCGCGCCCGACGTGGGAGTCGGTTCCGATTGCCCAAGTGCCTTTTCTATTTTGATATTCAAGAAAAGGAAAGATCCCATCTCCAAGATTCGCTTCGGTGGTTGGGCAGAGGCCCACTGTAGCCCCCGACGCAGAAATCCCAGCGATCTCGGCTGCATCAATATGCGTAGCGTGAATCAGACACCATTCTTTATCAACCGGTGCATGATCCAAAAGCCAGGCGGCAGGGCGCGTCCCAGAGTATGAGAGAGATCGGTCTACCTCTCTCAGTTGCTCGGCGACATGTATGTGGATGGGAATGGTCGGATCCATCTTGCGTGCTGCGTCTATGGCGGTGGATAGGCTGTCTCCAGGGACGGCCCGCAATGAATGCAATCCTAGGCCGATACGAACTGTGCTGCCGGATGCTTCTGCGCCAAGAATTGCTATATCACTGATCAAGCTTTCGACATTGTTGAGAAATCGTCTTTGCTCAGGCTCGGGCTTAACCCCTCCAAAATCGGATGCCTGATACAGTGTAGGCAAAATTGTCAGACCAATCCCTGTGGTTTCACTCGCTTTTAGGATTCGGCGCGCCATCTCTACCGGATCTTCGTACGGTGTGCCGTCCTTATCGTTTCGGAGATAGTGGAACTCGGCGACGGATGTGAAACCTCTCCTCACGAGTTCGACGAAGAGTTGTGCCGCGATTGCTTCAATATCATGTGGAGTGAGCGAACGCACGAAGGAATACATGCGATTCCGCCACGACCAAAAAGAATCTCCTGCGGGTGACCCAATCTCTGCAGAGCCAGCCATAGCACGTTGAAAGGCATGTGAGTGCACGTTGGGCACACCCGGAACTGCTATCCCCGGTGTACGTTGGGCACCGCGAGGTGTTGTGTTCGGTTGTACCGACGTGATCCAGCCACCGGCATCGACACCGATGCGAACATCGTGGGTCCACCCGCTTGGAAGCAGAACAGAATCAAAGAACAGGTCGATCATGGCTGAGGAGTGTAGATTGACAGGGAAGCGAACGTCAAACTAGGAGGCCCTCTGAGCGCAGTGGACATGGCGGTGGTAAACGGACACGGAGCGACCATGACGGGTGTCGGGGTAGATCCATACGGCACCATTCGTGACGTAACGATTCTAATCCGTGAAGGCGTCATCGATTGGATCGGGCCCGCTAATTTGGTTCCGAATGCTGCTGTTTCATCGGCGAGAGAAGTGGTCGACCTAGAAGGTGGGTGGGTTACGCCCGGACTGGTTGACTGCCATACACATATCGTCTTTGGCGGCAATCGGGCTAGGGAATGGGAGCGACGACTCGAGGGTGCCTCCTACAAACAGATAGCAAGTGAGGGCGGCGGTATTCTATCAACGGTACACGCTACTCGGAAGGCAACGACGGCCCAGCTTGAGACGGACGCTCGGGTTCGTTTGAATAGAATGATCGATCATGGAGTCACGACGGTTGAGGTTAAGTCAGGCTACGGCCTGGACCTGCCAAACGAGATGCGGATGCTTGAGGTGGCCAGGGGTCTTTCTGAGTTGGGGGTCACGGTTTCGACTACGTTACTAGCCGCGCATGCCGTACCGGAGGAGTACGTGAATAACCGAGGTGGTTATGTCGATCTGGTGTGTGAAGAGATGATTCCGTTCGCAGCCGGAGCTGGTTTGGCCGACGCAGTTGACGCTTTTTGCGAAGGGATCGCTTTCACTGTCGATGAGTGCGAAAGGGTGTTGCTGGCGGGGATCGAGCACGGACTCTCCGCCAGGCTGCATGCCGACCAACTTTCCGACCTTGGGGGCGCTTATTTGGCAGCTCGGCTCGGGGCTCTTTCAGCCGACCATCTTGAGTATGCCAGTGAAGCTGGAGCTGCAGCCATGGGTGAGGCGGGATGCGCAGCCGTTCTACTTCCAGGAGCTTTCTATTCCCTTGGTGAACGGCAAAAGCCACCCATCGATGTGTTTAGGGAGCATGATGTGCCTCTCGTGGTCGCAACGGATGCGAACCCTGGTTCTTCACCAATAGTGCAGCCACTCATAGCTATGAATCAGGCTTGCGTGCTCTTTGGTCTCACGCCGGCGGAAGCGATAGCAGGAATGACGAGATTGTCCTCGGGTGTGCTTGGTTTAGAAGACAGGGGAGTCCTTGAGGTCGGACGGCGGGCAGATCTGGCTTGCTGGAGTATTAGCGAACCGGCAGAGCTTGCTTATTGGGTAGGAGGGGTCCCGGCACAGGCGGTGATCTCCGGGGGCAGAAGGATTCGTTAGGGTGCGATCGTTCATGTCGAACGGGGTCGACAGCCAAAGTGATCTTCTCTAGAGTGCGTGAGTGCTGATAGCTCTATTTCCTCCTCGATCTTGCTGATCGGCTTCCGCTGGGTTGGGCTCGCCGTGCACGGTTAGAGTTTCTCAGAGTGGCCGGTGTCCTGGCCAACCCCATTGGCGCCAACTCTACTGGGGATGTTGAGGGATTCCTAGCATGTGCTGGTCGCATGAGGTGAGAAGACATGCGGACTCTCGAAGAGCGGTGATTGAATGTAGAGGAGCCTCTCTCAGCCGTCGGATAGACACCCGAGTGATCAAGCCGGTTCGGTCGTCCAGCGCTACGTGTTTGAGCTCGAGCCCTCATGCTTTGGCGGGGGCTCAGTGATGGAGTTGATCGATTAGGAGTGCTACCAAAATAGGCACTTCGCTCCTCGTTTCGAACTCTAGCTAAACGGCTTCTTTCATGAATAAACCGCTGATGTTCTGCGGCCCGTTGAGCGTTAGTGAGACCGATCACTCGGCGAGGAATCCCTCTGTCTGCGGCATTATTTCTGCCCCTTGGTTTGGGTTTTGCTGACATAGGTGTTCTTGTCGTTCGGGGATTTTCCAGCTGGCTCGTAATTCTGAGTTCTTGAGCTCTCACGCCGTTTAATTGCGGATGGACTGTGGCTCTAGGATTTGATGGCTCGACTGAGCGACGGGCCGGGACTCGGCGTGCGCTACGGTTCACGCGGGCTCGAGGAGACCTCAGCTCACGTTGACGATTCCCTCTCAAGCCTAGTTCATCGGTGTGGTATAGGTCTGCTATACGATGAGATTGCGTGGCATGTGGCCTAGGAGCTAGCCCGTGCACGTATCGACGTGATGAGAATCGTTGGCTCGAATACGCACGGATAGGATACCCATTCAAGTGGTGGTCCCAATAACCGGCCCGGTAAAGAGGCCGATGACTAAGATGCCAGTCCAGGCTGGGAATGAGACCTAGAGCGCTGTAGTGCCGGTAGACGTTGGTCGGCGGGCTCCAGAAGCGATGGCGCCAGGTGCATCGATGATTCACTAAGTAAATGATTGGTCTCGCGTAGGGGCCGTAAGCATAGGCGAGAGGGCGTTCATAGGCGGAGTGACGCCACCAGCACCCGGATAAATCATTCCAGTTTGTGGCACTGATACCTAGGTGTACTATGCCAAAGTTGTACCCGGCAAATAGGGTGATAGAGCTGAGCGGCTGTGCGGAAGTGGTCTGAGGGTAAGAAAAGATTACCGTGGCTACAGTCAGCACATAAAGGGCTTGCCGATACATTGTCTCCATCTCCGTCAAGGGGTCGATTATCTATCCTTGCATATGGCGTGCCCAAGAGTAATATAGAATCATAAGCTGCTGATAGATATACATATAGAGTAGATAGTATCATCTATATTATGAGTAAGATTGTTGTCACTAGGTGGTGACACCCTGATCCCTGATAGGACGGGTAGTGGCCTAGCTAGACATCGTCAGTCGAGTGTCATACGGACCGGGAAATTGCGTTCATGTCCATGATGCCGAGTCGCGATATGACGTGGGCCTGGGCTTCTGGGTCACAAATTCAGATGGTTCGAGTGCTCTCGAAAAGTGATGGTGACTACCTCTAACGAACCTTGGTCAAATCGTTTGGTCTTGATCCTGGGCTGATTTCTTCCGAGATTTCTTCCGTTCCGGCTGACGCAAGACAGTTGTCGGCACCGGCGCGGCCTCTTCGGCTCGCTGTGGGAACGGCCTGACGACAGCGCAAGCTGATCACTGGGTTCACCTAGCCACGGCCGGCGGTGGGCGCTCGAAGCGCACCGCTATCACCGTCAACTTGGGTAAAGACGTGCCCGAATCATCAGAAGCAGAACAGAGCCAGCAGCCGGGGGGGGACAGTCCTCCCTCGGGCCAATCCTCCACAGAATCATCTAGTGGCGGAGCAGAATCGTCCTCACAGGGTGGCGATCGCGAACAGGGAAAAGGCCAAGGCGGCGGTGGGAATCGCAATCGTGGCCGAGGTCGCCGTCGGCGTCGTGGTCGTCGTCGCCGCGGGAGGGGCGGACAGCAAGGAGAGCGAAATGTACCCAGCGAAGAGGAGCTTATGGCTGGGCTTCCGGACGATCCAGAAGAATTACTCGAATTGTCCAGGCCGCTAGGATTGTTAGAAGCGCTATCGAGTGGGTCGGGATTCGTCCGGCGGCGTGATTCGGGATACGCGCCCAGCGATGATGATATATACGTGCCGTCCAGGATCATACAGAAGTTCGGACTTCGCAGCGGCGATGAGCTGATGGGCATAGTGGCCGAGGGGGCCCGTGCCGGAAAAAGCCCGCCACTAGCGTATTTGGCTCGAGTCAATGATCAGCCGCCAGAGGATGCTCAGCGGCGTGCTGAATTCAGTAAACTGAGTGCGATGCATCCGGACCAGCAGCTTGCACTTGAATGCGGAAGAGAGTGGCGTGGCGAACCGGAACTGACGAATCGTGTCATCGACATCTTTTGTCCGATTGGGAAGGGACAGCGTGCTATGATCGTGGCACCAGCTAAGGCTGGTAAGACAACGGTCATGCAAGCGATCGCAGAAGGGATTGTGAAAAACCATCCGGAGTGTCACCTAATGATTCTTCTGGTCGATGAGCGACCGGAAGAGGTTACGGAGATGGAGCAGTGCGGATTCGGAGAGGTCATCGCGTCAACCTTTGATCGTCCGCCCGAGCGACATGTTCAAGTGGCTGAAATGACTCTGGAGCGAGCTCGTCGGCGGGTGGAGCAAGGCGAAGATGTTGTCATCATCTTGGACTCTATCACACGCTTGGCCCGGGCTTACAATGCACTTAAGGGTGGCAGTGGCCGGACAATGAGTGGGGGCCTCGATACGAATGCATTAGAAAAACCGAAACGTTTTCTTGGCAGTGCTCGCAAGATATCCCCCGCTCAGGGTGGGGGATCATTAACAATTATCGGTACCGCTCTCGTCGACACTGGCTCCAGGATGGACCAGGTGATCTTTGAGGAGTTCAAGGGTACGGGTAACAGCGAATTGGTCCTGTCGCGTGAATTGGCGGACAAGCGCATTTACCCAGCGATCGACCTTACAGCGTCGGCGACCCGGAAAGAAGAGCTACTTCTCGGGGACGACGAACTCAGGGTTTCCCACGCTATGCGGCGCCAGTTACACGGTGTGGGGCCTTCGGAGGGTATGCTTGAGCTTCTTGGAGCTATGAGGAAGACAAGTTCGAACAGAGACCTTATTGATTGGGTTCGGAACCAGAGCTGAGCACGTCGATCAGCTGACTTAGGCTTTTTTGGAGTTCACGGGTTTGCGCCCTCTCCATTGTTAAGGCCCAAAAACCCATCAGAGGGCTTTGTCCCAAGTCTCCTGACTCGGTCCACCGTACCACGGTTGAAGTGCCTGTGGCGTCAAGGATCAAAGCTCCCGTTGTTGTCATCAAAGTGTTAGCAGCTCCGCTTACGACAACGTCGTATAGGATCTCAGCCTCTGAGGCTTTTCGGATCGTAAAAGAGCCGGTGCCTAGCTCTGCATCAGTCCAAGATATTGATGCGCCGCTACCTCGGTCGGGGCCGGAGCGCACCAGGCCTGAATCTGGCCAAGCAGTCCATAGACGCCATCCTTCGGGTGAGTCGAGGTATCTTATGAGCTCCGTTGGAAGAACGTCTGCGGTTACTTCTGCGGAAGCAGTCCACTCTTTGGGTAGAAAGAAACCTACGGCAAGAACAAGCATGAGTAGCATGCTTCCTCCACCAAGAATGATTGTTCCGGGACCCCAAAGGCTGCGAATCATATTCTCTTAAGAGGGAAGATGTTCAATCTCGGGCATGTCCTTCGAGGGTGCCGCGAGGCAGCCTTAGTACGCTCTCGTGATGACAACGGTCGCATGGAAGCGGATGCGGTGAGCGAAGCCTCATTTTGCTTAGTGATAAAGTGTGCTCGCATTTGGGGCATTGGCCTGTCGCAGACATCAGCGTGAACCGTTCAATGTATCGTCGGTGTGCTAGAAAGGTGCCCACGCCCAGGCCGCCGAGAAGCCAGACCGCGTGCGGGGGAAATATTACGAGCGGAGCCGTTAGTGAGACAGTTGCCAAAAAGGTCGCTAGCGCATTAGTCATTCGCCACCGACGGCTACGTGGTCGGATGGTCACCACGATTGGAGTTGGAGTAAATCCGAAAAGAGTGGCCTCGGCATCTACCTCAAGCTGAGTTTGGGTGGTTCTCATAAGACGATATCGCGACCTGCCTTAGCCTTGCGCAGCAAAAGCGCTCAGTCGCTCACCTGCCTCGCGTAGAGTGTCGATCTGTTTACAGAAAACAAAACGAGCAAGTGAATGTCCTCGGGCGGGGTCAGAAAAGAAGCTCCCTCCAGGTACCGGAGCAACGCCACCTTCCATTGTCAGACGTCGGCCAAATGTCATTGAGTCTTCGTCGCTGAGATCGCTGAAGTCGGCGAGGATGTAGTAGGCTCCTTGGGGGTGTTGGCACTTAAATCCGGCTTCCTGGAGCGCCTTCACGAGAACCTCCCCTCGAGCCTTATAACCGCTTACCATCTCAGTGTAGTAATCCGGACCGAGTTCGCTGAGTCCGACCGCACATGCTTCTTGAAGTGGAGCAGGTGCTCCTACCGTTAGGAAATCATGCACCTTTCGGATGGCTACGCTTAGATGTTGTGGTGCGATGATTGTCCCGATGCGCCATCCCGTCACGCTAAATGTTTTCGACAGACCTGAAATAGTAATGGTGCGTTCGCGCATTCCCTCAAATGTGGCGAGAGGGATGTGTTCGCCCTCGTAGTAGATGTGTTCGTAAATCTCATCTGTGATTGCTAAGATGTCGTGCTCAATGCAAATGTCGGCTATAGCCTGCATTTCTTCACGGTCGAACACGCGCCCAGTGGGGTTGTTGGGAGTATTGATCACGATGGCCCGCGTCTTTGAAGAGACCACCTCTTCAAGCATCGCTTTTTCGATTCTGTACTCGGGAGCCTCTAGCGTTAGGAAGATTGGTTGGGCTTCGCAGAGTACTGCATCTGGACCGTAGTTTTCATAGAATGGTTCCATCACAATCACCTCTTCGCCTGGGTCGACGACCGCTAGCATTACCGCAGCCATCGCCTCAGTCCCACCGCAGGTGATCGTGATTTCAGTTTCCGTGTCGACGTCCATCCCGTATCGCTCACGATATTTGTTTGCGAGGGCATGCCGAAGGTTCGGAGATCCCCAAGTGATAGCGTACTGGTTTATATCAGCCCGGACCGCGGCAGCGGCAGCCTCTTTCAAAAGTTCAGGGGCAGGAAAGTCCGGAAAGCCCTGTGCGAGATTGACTGCGTCATGCTCTCTGGCTACGCGAGTCATCTCCCGGATTACAGATTCGGTGAACGAATGAGTGCGGCGGGCTGTTCGTTGTAGATTGGAGCTCATTTGGGTTAGTCAGATATGTTCGAGTGAATGACTACGCGAGATCATGCTCAGATAGCCTGATTGAGGCAACGCCTACCTTTCAGGCATGTTGGCGGTGTCTCCCCCGCGGCGGTAGGATTTCAGATTCGCGTGCCGTAGAAACATCGACATCTTGATATCTGTTCCGGGGATGACGAAGGTAGGCGGGTCCATTGTAGCGTACACGGACCGCAAATGGGAGTCAGGCGTACTGCTTGGTACCGGCGACGTGTCGATTCATTTCCGTTTGATTCACTACGATACTCTGAGCATGCTCCGCAATTCACTTTTATGGGCCTCAACCAATCCGTTCTTGGCCGAGCGGCTTCCTAGAGCTCGGTTCGTTCGGAGAGCAACCAAACGGTTCATGCCGGGTGAAGAATTCAGAGATGTCATCAAGGAGGCGGAAAGGCTTCGGGCTCAAGGCATCGCGTCCACTACTACGCTGCTAGGCGAGAATAACAACTCGCTCAAAGAGGCCGATGCGGTGCTGGGGCACTACTTGACGGATCTGCGTCTAATCGACGAGCTCGGACTAGACATGGAAGTGTCGGTAAAGCCAACCCAGCTCGGATTAGATTTCGGGATAAAGGAGGCACGCTCCCGTCTTCTCGAGCTAGCAGAAGCGACCGAATCGATCGTCTGGTTAGACATGGAAGCGTCAGAATATGTAGATAGAACTATCGATATCTTTCTGAGTGTCAAAGAGCAAAGGAGCAATGTCGGACTGTGTGTTCAGTCCTATCTGAAGAGGACTCCCGATGACGTTGCTAGAATCGCCTCTTGCGACTGCTCAATCAGAATCGTGAAAGGTGCATACAACGAGCCAGAGAGTGTCGCGTTTTCGAATAAGAAAGATGTTGACCGCGCATTCGAGGATCTGACAGCTACTCTCTTACGTGGTAGAGCGCAGGGAGGGGTGGGGAGAGTGGTACTAGGCACCCACGACCCTAGTATGATTGGGGCGGCTAAGCATATTGCGTCAGATCTAGGGCTAACGGAAGATCAGTACGAGTTCGCAATGCTCTTCGGTATAAAACGGAGGGAGCAACTTCGCCTTGCAAGCGATGGTCATAAGGTACGGGTGCTGATTAGCTATGGTTCGGCCTGGTTTCCCTGGTACATGCGGCGGTTGGCGGAGCGACCCGCCAATCTATGGTTCGTCGCTAAACAGCTGCTGCCATAGAGGAGCGCAAGCTGATTGGCTCTGAAGGAGCTAAAGACTTGGACCCGAGGCGCTGGAGAGCGCTAGTCCTCGTGTCAGTGTCCATGCTCCTAAGCCTTTCCGCGTGGATGACGGCCACGTCGGTATCAAGCGAGCTTCAGGCTCAGTGGGGTCTAAGCTCAAGCCAAGTAGCATTCCTGACTACCACGGTCCAGGTCGGGTTCGTCGTGGGCACCGCGATTGCTGCCTTACTTAACCTCGCTGATCTAGTTCCTTCACGGATTCTTTTTGGGAGTTCGGCTGCGCTGGCGGCCGCAGCCAACGCTGTCCTGCTTCTCGCACCAAGTTATCACAGTGCGCTTTTGGCCAGGTTCCTGACTGGTGCATTCCTTGCGGGAGTTTATCCGCCTGGCATGAAGATGGTTTCTACTTGGTTCCGCTCAGCTCGGGGACTCGCGATTGGCTCAGTAGTAGGCGCACTCACTATCGGTAAGGCGCTCCCATATTTGATTAAGGTTTTGGGTGGCGCCACACTGGGTAGCGTTGTGATGGGTGCCTCCCTAGCGGGGTGGCTAGCAGCTCTGATTGTTCTTTGGAGGTACGAGGATGGCCCCTTTGTTTATAAAAGGAGTGCCTTCGCATGGTCTCGGGTAGGCAGGATACTCCGTCACCGAGAGACGATGCTGGCTACGGGAGGATATCTCGGCCACATGTGGGAACTGTATGCGATGTGGACATGGGTGCCTGCCTTCTTGGCGTTTTCTGCCTCCGGGCGTGTGAGCTCTGCTTCGATTGATGTCGCAGCTTTTGCTGCGATTGCGGCGGGAGGCCTTGGCTGCGTGTGGGGTGGATTAGCGGCTGACCGGATCGGACGAGCGATGGTCGTGAATTCGGCAATGACTGTAAGCGGGATATGCTGCGTGGTGATCGGGTTTCTGACGTCCGCCCCTTTCTGGATCGTAGCTGCAGTTGCGATTGTCTGGGGGTTTTTTGTGGTCGCTGACTCAGCGCAATTCAGCGCCATAGTCACTGAGGTGGCCCCAGAGGATTCGGTAGGAACAGCTCTTATGATTCAGACTTCCCTCGGTTTCCTGCTAACGATGGTGACCATTCAGGCTTTGCCGATCGCTGTCGATACGGTCGGTTGGGGTTGGGCGTTCACACTGTTGTCCTTAGGGCCGGCGTTTGGCATTTCGAGTATCCGTCGCCTCGAGCGATTTCGGAGATTACCTTCGCTAGACCATCTCTAGGGCTAAGTCAGGAGCCATATGCTTCACATTCTGATTGCTGCTGGACTGCTGCTCGGCATTGTGACCGGGCTTCTAGGGGCTTCTGGCTCTGAGTTATTTCTCTCGATTGCTCTTGCTTCTGAACCGTTCGGAACGGCTTTCATGAGCGCGATTCGGATGGTGATAATCCCGCTTGTTATGGGGGTAATATTCACTGGTGTTGCGAAGCTCGGAGACCCTCGGAAACTCGGACGACTCGGTGGCGGTACATTACTGTTCTTCTGGCTCACAGTGCTACCAGCAATCCTGATTGGCATGGGCTTGATGAGGGTTGCGCTCTCATTCTTTCCAGTCGCAGTGATTCCCGAAGCGGCTTCTGGCCAAGCACCAGCTCTGCCTGGTTTTGTCGATTTCATTGTCGGTCTCATACCTAGCAATCCATTCGCGGCTGCAGCGAGCGGATCCCTTCTTCAGTTAATCGTTTTTTCCGCGCTCCTCGCTGCGGCTACCGGAGCGCTTGAAGAGAGGCCCAGGGTCCTCCTGACAGAATTCGCGGAGGCTATTTCAGATGCCCTGATCAAGTTGGTTTGGTGGATACTGTGGACTGCTCCAGTAGGTATTTTTGGTCTCACGGCTCCGGTGACCGCACAACTCGGATGGGGTGTAGTGCAGAGTCTGGCGGTGTTCGTGGTGGCCATTATCGGTGGTTTAGGTGTTTATGTCGTGGTTGTTTATTTACCGATTCTGAAATTCGTGGGTGGTGTGAGCCCGACCCGCTTCTTCGGTGGGGTCTTCGGAGCAGCTTCGGTCACATTCTCCACGACTAGCACGGCTGCTGCATTACCTGTGACGTTGGAGGAGACGAAGGGAGCGCTTGGAGTATCCGCGACCGTATCCGACCTCGTCTTGCCGCTGGGTGCATCCATGTATCGAGCGGGTTCGGCTCTCTTCCAAGGGGGTGCGCTCGTTTTCTTGGCCGATCTATATGATATAGCGATGCCGCTTACGGCTGTCGGCGGTGCTGTCCTAGCCACGTTCATGGTCTCTCTGACCGTCGCTCCGGTACCCTCGTCCGGAGTCGTCACACTAGCCCCCGCTCTGGACACCGTCGGGATCCCCATGTCAGGTCTATCTATCCTCCTAGGAGTAGATCGTATCCCTGATATGTTCCGTTCGACGACTAACTTGTTAGGTCAGGTCACGGCTGCGGTGACCATAGATGCCTGGGTGGATCAGGATGTCAAAGAGCCGGAGGAGGGGCCGCAAGAGCCGGTGGCGGAGAGCGGGGGCCAAAGGGTCAAAAGGTTTTGATCTCCGAGTTATTCAGCTTTATTTCGGAAGCGCCAAATTGCGATCGGGATTACCGGCACGACGTAGTATGCTAGAACCCCGTAGGAGAGGGTTCCATAGCCTTGCGCGATTAGGTCGGTGAGGCCGAAGCTAGAGATCGCTGTTCCCACGAACAGAAGTCCGATCGCTACCGTTGGTCGCATCCAGGCAGGCATTTCCTTTCCCTGGTCTTGATGCAGTCCCGCCACTCGCTCGTTTAGCCCATGGATAAGTCCCGTTCCCGTCTCGATCAGGGTCCCAAAGAGCACAATCTGGAAGGCGACTTGGAAAGGCCTTGAACCCAGTGTTTCCAGGAGGACTGTTGCAGGCACCGTAGCCTCAAGAATCTCCGGGTAAAGCCCAATCATGGGGAGGTAGAATAGAAGGCCTGGAATCATGGCTATCGGACCGGTCAAGGCACCAGCGATGATCGTTTCCCGGGACGTGTTGTGAAGGCGGAGGACCGCAAGCACGGGTGGCATCACGGCTAAGTTGTAACCGGCATACAACAGGCCGGACATGATCCAACCGGACCCCACTGGAGCCATGTTTAGACCCGTTGATATGTCGTCACCTAAGCTGCCAAGACACCAGATAAAGAACACGATGTAGATGCCGTAAAGGACAAACGACCATAAAGAGAGTGCCCGCTCAATCAACCTTCCTCCGCCAAAAATGAGTCCACCTACCGCGAGCATCACCGCTAACACTCCGCTCCAGTAGTTTAGGCCGAAGGTGTCGCGCATGATCTCACCAGAGGCCGCTGCTACCACAGCGAGTACGACGAGCAGAAGACCTATGTATGAAGCCTCGAAGAGCCACCATGAAGGTCCTAGTAATTTCTTGAAGAAGTGCCTGTAATCGTATGCGTTCCAATGCCGGGCTAGTTCAAATGTTGCCATCGCCACTGTACTGAAGACGATGGTGCTGACTAAGATTGCAAGCAGGCCGCCCTTGGGTCCTTGGCTCAGAAAGAACTGAGATAGCTCTGCACCCGTGCCGTAGCCGCCTGCTATGACGACGGATTGAAAAAGGAACCCCGGAAGTAGATAACGGCGAAATATGGAAGCTTTAGTCATGGAGTTGAGAATAGACGACGCTTTAGGCTCCGGCAAACGATAGCAGTAGCGGGACAGTCCAGCTTTGCAGTCTCAGAGCCAATCAGAGTGTTGTTTGCATGCCCTTTGTCGCTACGGGGTCGATTCGTCGTCGCTACTCTCTTATGATGAACCGTTCACGTTTCTTGGGTGAATAGGATATGTCCTCATCGAACGGCATCATTTTAATAGGGAATAGAGCGCGGCTACCGGTGCACCCTTCAGCCATGCTCTGTGTCGAGTTGGGGGGTATTTAGAAATGCTAAGGCGATGTGTATGAGAAATCTGAGTTTCATTTTTAAGCGTGGTGTGTTTCTCGCGAGTATAGCTGCGGTAGGCACCGCAGGACCGTTATCGAATCGGGTCAAGGCGCAGGAGGACCAGGATGATGGAGCTGTCGCGAGGGTTGTTGCTCGTCTAGAGCCCGAGGTCCGCCGTGCGATGCTAGACGGGAACATCCCGTCGATCACGCTCGCATTAAGTAACCGAGAGGGCGAGATGTGGAGCGGTGCTTGGGGGTTGTCCAACGTGTGGGCAGGAACCCCCGCATCGACTGAGACTGTGTACCTGATCGGGTCCACCTTCAAGGCACAGTCTACGGTGGCTCTTCTTCAGCAGATGGAGCAGGGCAAGTTCAGCCTGGACGATCGGGTGAGCGACTACTTGCCTCATCTAGAGATTCGAGGTGAAAAACCTGATACCCCTGTCCGTTTCAGACATCTTCTGACTCACACCAGTGGAATGCCGGTAGATTTCGGCCCGCACCTTGTGTGGGGTGAGACTTCTCCTCTAATGCTTGACGAGTATCTGCGGGACTCCCTTCGAGTTGAAACGCCCCCCCTTGCAGGGGTGGTTTATTCAAACATGGCCTATTCGCTCGTGGCCCATTTCGTGCAAGAATTCAGCGGCGAGCGTTATAAGGACTATGTGCGCGAGAACGTTTGGAGTCCCTTGGGTATGCTGGATACCGAGTTTGATCTGCCACCAGAAATGGAGGAGAGGCTAGCTATACCCTATGTCCAGGATGAGGCAACCGGGAGAAATGTTGCCACGCAAAGACTGAAAGCGAACGTATGGCCTGCGGGAATCGTGTACGGGACAATTCACGATCAAGCAAGTTGGGTGAGTTTCAACCTAGGTGATGGGATGGCGGCGGGGCAAAGGATCCTAGAGCCATCCTCGATCGAAGCTATGCAGACCCTTCAGTTTCCAGAGACGGCTGGAGAGCCTATGGGAGGTGGCTGGGGTTACGAACGTCCGGGGTATGGACTCACATGGTGGATCACCACCCGAGACGAGGACACGTACTTTGCGCATTCGGGTAGCGTCCCTGGCTACACCGCTTTTGTAATGGGCAACCGCGCTCGTGGACACGGAGTCGCGCTTCTTACGAACGGAAACCGGGCGCACCCCCATCTCGTGAGACTCAGTAATCTTGCAATGGATCTCATGGCTGAAGAATTGAGGGATAGATAGTGACGATTGAAATGCTTCCTACGTGGGTAAACGAGTTCGTTTTGACCGCGCTGTTGCTTGTGGTTTCAGCGGTTGCATACCGCCTGATGCTCCGGATTACCCGTGGTGCGGTGCGGCGCGCGGCGTCGCACACAACGGCGACTTGGGATGATCGAATCATCGAGAGGAAGGTACTTGCCCGACTGGTAGTCGTTCTCCCAGCGTTACTTCTCTTCTACGGCATAGGGCCAGCGCTTGGTCTTACAGAGGAGAGCTCTGACGCTATGCCGACACTCTGGAATTTTGGTTCACTTGTTCAGAGGGCCGCACTCTCGATTGTCGTCATAGGAACGGTGACGGCTGCGACGGCTTTGCTCGAAGCGATCAACGATATCTACCAGGATCATTTTTCGGAGGCCAAGAGCCGCCCTATCAAGGGGTACCTGCAAGTAGTTGGTATAGTTCTGTATGCGGCTGCTGGGGTAATAGTAGTTTCGATTTTGGGAGACCGCTCACCCGTGGTGTTCTTGTCTGGTTTGGGTGCGCTTACCGCCCTTCTCATGCTGGTCTTTCGGGATACGATTCTGTCGCTGGTGGCAAGCCTTCAGATAATGTCTAATGACATGATCCGAATCGGTGATTGGGTTGAGATGCCTCAGGCTAATGCGAACGGAGACGTAATCGATATTGCGTTGCACACGGTTAAGATTCAGAACTGGGATATGACGATCTCAACGATCCCGACTCACAGGTTCATTAGCGAATCGTTTAAGAACTGGCGAGGGATGAACGAGTCGGGAGGGAGGAGAATCAAGCGATCTCTGCATATCGATTTGGCGAGCGTTCACTTTCTGAGCGACAACGAAATTGCACATCTTTCGCGCTATGAGCTCCTGACGGGTTATATGCGAGAGAAAGCCAAACACTTGGAAGAGTACCAGGGCCGAGTCGTGCCTGACGATGTGATCCCGGAGCCCAAGCGACTGACAAATATCGGTACGTTCCGAGCCTATGTTGAAGAGTACCTGAGGGCTAGCCCTCAGGTACATGAGGGAATGACTTTGTTGGTCCGTCAGCTTTCGCCTACGCCTCAGGGATTACCGATCGAGATCTACTGCTTTACTCGGGATACGGATTGGGACAAATATGAGGGGGTCCAGGGAGATATTTTTGATCACCTTATCGCGATTCTTCCTGAGTTTGGCTTGAAGGTTTTCCAAGAACCCGCCGGTGTCGACCTAGCTCAAGCCTTCGCGACTAGTCGGGCTAGGGATAAGAAGACTTCCGGCTAGCCGTTGCCTGCAATCGACCCTTGAAGGATTCTGAGGCTACAGAACTATTGGTTACGTCTAACATCTATTTCAGGGGAAAATTGGTTCCCAATGACGACTTCTGCGCCCTAGAACGAAGCCGGCTCCTCCGCCAACCAATCCTAGTGTAGCTCCCCAACGGATCGCTCCTGCTCGCTCGTCAGACAAACATGCTTCTAAATCCGAGCACTTGAAGGAGCCGATCATTAAGCCAAAGATCGATCCTACAAGTATCCCTCCGCTAGTGCCCCAGAGGGTCGCTTTCAGCCAGTGACTTTGCTCGGCTGCTATGCCTCTGATTGCAGAGAGGTCCACGTTCACGAGTGCTCCGGTAGCTATCTCCTCCAATTGAACGGTTGATTCTTGGAGTGATACGAAATTTACGTCATCCAGGATTCGACCAGGGGTGATGATCTGAAGAGGCGCTGCACTAGCTAGATCACCGAACAGCATCGTCAGCCGCTCGCTAGGCTCCACTGGCTGAGACTGTGCCATTGCTGGATCCCCTATAATCGTCACGAGTACCGAAATCGCTGCCATGAGTGACGGGAGGGGAGTC
>DEAT01000074.1:28132-73770 GCA_002348265.1 Gemmatimonadales bacterium UBA2975
TTGTTCGCTCATCTGGAGATCAAGAACGGAGGCTGTGGCAGGGCTGCTCATACCGGAGCCTACATTTTAGGTAGCGTGACGCCGACTTGCTTCATGTATTTCCCCTTTCTGTCTGCGTAGGCCACTTCGGGTTCTTCGTCACCTTCGAAAAACAAAAGCTGAGCGATCCCCTCTCCCCCGTATACTTTTGCTGGCAGCGGCGTCGTGTTGGAGATCTCAAGGGTTAGATAACCTTCCCATGTGGGCTCAAGGGGGGTGACGTTCACGATCAGGCCGCAGCGGGCGTAAGTGGACTTTCCAACACAGACGACCAAGACGTCACGCGGAATTCGGAAATACTCTTCAGTCCGAGCCAGTGCGAATGAGTTCGGTGGAATGATGCATTCGGGGCCTACGATGTCCACGAACGATCGGTCGTCGAAGTTCTTAGGATCGACGATTGAGTTGTGAACGTTTGTGAAGACCTTGAATTCGGGTGAGACTCGGATGTCGTATCCATAGGAAGAAATCCCGTAAGAGATTTTTCCATCTCTAACCTGACCAGATTCAAAAGGCTCAATCATCTTATGCTGCTCGCACATACGACGAATCCACTTGTCACTCTTTATGGGCATGTGACTCCGGCACTCCAGATCAGGTTTCGGTTCCTCAGGGTAGCCGGCGGTCAGGTTCGACCAGGGTCCTGAGCAAGGCGGAAGATACCTGTCTTCTCGACGGCGGGTCAAACCCGGACAGGTACCGGTTAGTCATGGGTATATATACCTGGGAAATACACCCCAATCTGTTGACACTCGAACACGGCCTCGGGTAAATTTTTCCCGGTGATCGAAGCTCGTGAACAATTTCACAAACCGCTAGGACACTCATGTCGGGAGCATATCTCCCCATTCTACTGCTCTTCGGGGTCTCGATTATCAATGCGCTTGGTATGGTTGTAACCTCGCACATACTGAATCCGCGACGGGACACATCGCAGAAGCTCATGCCCTATGAGTCTGGGATGATCCCCCTAGGGAGCACGAAGGCCCGCTTCTCGGTGAAGTTCTACATGGTGGCCATAAGCTTCATCGTCTTCGATCTGGAGACTATTTTCTTGATACCCTGGGCTGTTCAAATGCGCGAGCTGGGATGGAGTGCATTTCTGGCGATGAGCATGTTTGTCGCGGTCTTGGCAATGGGTCTCTTGTACGAGTGGAAAAAAGGGGGACTCGAGTGGGACTGATCGACAAGCTTCCCGGTAGCGGATCCACACGAACTGAGGGAGGTATGTTCGGGCCAGGAAGCCCGACCTTCCTGACAAGCAAGGTGGACGCTCTGATCAACTGGGGCAGGATGAATTCGCTGTGGCCGATGCCGTTTGGGACCGCATGTTGTGCGATTGAGATGATGGCCTCGGCAGCATCGAATTATGATTTGGCTCGTTTCGGTATGGAGCGGATGTCATTCAGCCCACGGCAAGCAGATGTTCTCATATGTGCTGGACGTGTTCCGTATAAACTGGCTCCCGTTCTTCGCAGAATTTGGGATCAGATGCCTCAACCGAAGTGGTCGATATCGATGGGTGCCTGTGCTTCGTCCGGAGGTGTCTTCGACGTGTACTCAATGGTGCAGGGAATCGACACGATCATTCCGGTGGACGTCTATATTCCGGGATGTCCGCCGCGCCCTGAAGGTCTGATATATGGCCTGATGATGATTCAGGAGAAAATTAGACAGGAGAGCCTCTCAAGGCACTTTGAGCATCGGGCAGAAGATCCGGCACTGGTGGCGCGGCCGCGCGCGGATGAGCAGGAAGTCATCGGACTGAGCGGTCCTTTCGGTAACTCAACGCAGCAAGAGCAACTCTCGACCGGTGCACCGGAGGTCGCGCCATCAATCGAAGACCAGCTCCCCTGACCTCATGGCTGACGAAAACGAATCGGATCTAGATGCGGTGGCTGATGGCCCACTCGAGTCAGACCGCGGGCAAGCCCTCCATCAGGTATCGAGGGGAGACCCTTCGCTACATCCGAGCGTAGAGTCCCTTCTCGCAGGCTTTCCCGATGAAGTGCAGAGTTATCAGCTAACAGCTGGTGACCAATGGGTTGTATGGGTGAGACCGGAAAGGATCCACGAGATTATGACCTGGCTAAAGGAGGATGGGGCTCAAGCATATGACATGATGTCTGACGTGACGGGTGTAGATTACGGAGGTGGTAGGCCCGTGGAGGTCGTTTATCAGATGTTCTCCACCACACATGGCCGGGCTCTGCGGATCCGTTGCCCGATTCCACTTGAAACCATGGAGACCGACTCAGTCTATGACCTGTGGAAATCAGCGGATTGGTTGGAGAGAGAGGTTTTCGATCTGTTCGGTATCACTTTCAATGGTCACCCGGACCTGCGTCGGATTTTAATGCCAGATGACTATGCAGAGGGTCACCCATTGCGAAAGGATTTTCCACTTCGTGGACGTTTTTCGCGGGCGGAACAAACCAGACGCGCCCTCGCGCAGAATGTGGAGCGATTCTACTCGGCTGAGGACCTTGAATCGGGAGAACCGCAAGAGGTCGAGGTTGCTGAACTGAGTGCTGTTCCCGCGAAAACGTCGGATGACGTGCCGGGGTCACCCCTAAACGGAGTGGACCTCTAATGGCGTCGAAGACTGTGGAGTTCCAGGTAGTCCAGGGTAGCGAGATGGGAGTGGGCGGGGGCGGGGCTCTGAGTCCGCTTGCCCCCTTTGATATACAGGAGCCCGAGCTGGGAACCGAGCAGATGCTCATCAACATCGGGCCACAACATCCCGCCACACACGGTGTACTTCGTCTCGTATGCGAACTTGATGGCGAGACGGTTACAAGTGTTACGCCGCACATCGGCTACCTGCACTCGTCTTTCGAGAAGCTAGGTGAATATAGGACCTGGAATCAAATTGTTCCGCTAACTGATCGCATGGACTACCTCGCGCCTCTTATCTATAACTGCGCTTACGTCATGTCGGTTGAAAAGTTGATGGGTATAGAGGTTACGGAGCGATGCAAGGTCGTTCGTGTCATTCTGATGGAGCTTGATCGGATCTTCGGGCACCTCCTATGGTTGGGAACTACGGCAATTGACGTAGGTGCGTTTACACCATTTCTATACAGTTTTCAGCAGCGTGAGAAGATTTATTCTTTACACGAGACGCTGACAGGTGCGCGGATTACGACATCGGCTACTCGCGTGGGGGGGATGATGGCTGATCTCCCTGAAGGGTGGCTTGGCCAACTGGGGGAATTCCTCGATAACTTCCCGAAGACCCTGGCTGAGGTACACCATCTTCTTACCGGAAATCAGATCCATATAGGCCGAACTCAGGGCGTCGGGGCTATCTCAGCTGATGATGCCATCAATTACGGTTTTACAGGGCCGAATCTCAGGGCAGCCGGCGTACCGTACGATGTGAGAAAAGACCGACCTTATTACGATTATGAGACTTATGACTTCGAAGTTCCGGTGGGTCAGCACGGGGACTGCTATGATCGTTACCTCTGCCGCATGGAGGAGATGGAGCAATCAGTCTCATTGATCCGACAGGCAATGGCGCGACTACCTGGAGGCTCGATCAACGTCCAAGATCCAGGCATCACTCTGCCATCGAAGACTGATGCGATGTCAGACATGGAGAGCATGATCCACCATTTTAAACTTGTCACCGAAGGCATCCCGGCTCCTGCCGGTGATTGTTATATGGCAATCGAGGCTTCCAAGGGCGAGTTGGGGATGTATGTCGTTGCTGAAGAAGGTGACACCAAGCCCGTTCGGTGGCGGGTTCGCCCACCATCGTTTGTCAATCTTTCAGTGATCCCAAAGTTGGCGGAAGGCCACTTGGTCTCAGATCTGATTATGATCAACGCCAGTCTCGATATCGTTCTTGGGGAGATTGATCGATGAGTGATATCCCCTTCAAAAACCCAGGCTGGGCCGGTAATACAGGAGAGTTCAATCTCTCTGAGGAAGAAGTGCGCGGGGAGGATTTTGTAGGGACAAGGCCTGTCCACGGCGGACACGCATCAGGTGCGGGCACGATGCCATATATGCTCGCGAAGAAGGATCCCGATGGAGCTCTTTTTGAGGGTGAGTATCGTGAGCGGTTAGACAAGATTCTATCGCGATACCCTACTGGGCAGGCAGCGCTACTTCCTGCTCTTGGGTTATGCCAGGAAATCCGGGGCTACGTGAGTCCTGAATCAATGGACGCAGTTGCCGAGGTCCTTGACCTCTCGCCGGCATATGTGAGAGGGGTGGCAACGTTCTACACTATGTACAACAAACGACCCGTGGGAAAGCATCTCGTTCAGGTATGTACAAACATCTCGTGCAATCTCGCAGGTGCCGACGAGGTGGTAGACGCATTTCTCACCTACACCGACACTGAGCTGGGTCAGACCTCTGAAGACGGAAACTTCACGGTGATTGAGGCGGAGTGCTTAGCTGCCTGCGGTTTCCCGACGTGCGTGCAGATCAACTCCCGATATTTCGAGAACGTGACTCCTGCAGAGGTGCCGAAGATCTGTGAACACCTCAAATCCGAGCGGGAGTAGCAAATGGCATACCCGTATGTTTCAGACCATGAGGTTCGTGTCTTAAGCAAGCATTTCGGTGATCCTTCACACCGACGAATCGGCACGTATGTGGAACGAGGTGGCTACGGAGCGGTCAAGAAGGCCTTTGAGATGGGGCCCGCCCAAGTGATTGACGAAGTAAAGGGATCGGGTCTCCGGGGCCGCGGTGGTGCCGGATTCCCGACAGGAGTCAAATGGTCGTTTATGCCCAAAGACTCGGGGAAGCCCCACTATCTCTTGTGTAATGCGGATGAGTCGGAGCCTGGGACTTTCAAGGATCGCGAGTTGATTCGCTGGAATCCCCATCAACTCATTGAGGGCTGCTTGATCGGTGCCTATGCCATCGGCGCGAAGCATGCCTACATATACTGCCGGGGCGAGTTCTTCGAAGCCAACTCGATACTTGCTCGGGCGGTCGAGGACGCATACGAACAGGGATACGCGGGTAAGGACATACTTGGATCGGGTAATGATATTGAAATAACGGTGCACCAAGGGGCTGGCGCCTACATATGTGGTGAAGAGACAGGATTGATGAACTCGCTGGAGGGACGCCGTGGACAACCTCGCGTGAAGCCCCCTTTCCCGGCCGCAGTGGGCGCGTTTGGGATGCCCTCCACGATAAACAACGTTGAAACCCTTGCTGCCGTTAAGCACATAGTGGATAACGGGGGTGACTGGTACCGCCAGTTTGGTACTGAGAAGAGTCCTGGCACAAAGCTGTTTTGTGTGAGCGGACACGTAAATAAGCCGGGTAATTACGAACTTCCATTGGGCTTCCCGCTGATTAAGCTGATCGAAGAAGTATGCGGTGGCATCAGAGACGGAAACGCCCTCAAGGCCGTAATACCTGGCGGATCTTCCGTTCCCATTATTAATGCCGAAGAATCAAGCAGGTGTAACCTAGACTACGAGGGCTGCGAGGAGGTCGGTACTATGCTCGGCTGCGCCTCAGTCATCGTTATGGATGATAAGACCGATATAGTTAAACAGGTTAGGAGGATGGTCGATTTCTATGCACATGAATCGTGTGGTCAATGCACGCCATGTCGCGAGGGATCATCATGGACGGCTCAGATCCTCAAGCGCATAGAGTATGGCCGCGGTACCGAGGAAGATCTCAATACGCTGATGGAGATGACTCAGCAGATGGTGGGAACGACGATCTGCGTGCTATCCGACTCGGTCGCGGCCCCGGTCCAGTCCTCGATAGAGAAATTCAGGGAAGATTACTTGTCGCTGATTCGCCGTGATGAAAAAGTAGGAGCGGCGTGATGGCGGACATGGTAAACGTAACGATTGACGGAAATGAGGTATCGGTCCCCAAGGGGACGACCGTATTGGAAGCGGCCAAGACAATTGGGACTGAGGTCCCCCACTACTGCTATCATCCAGGGATGTCTTCGCCGGCGATGTGTAGGCTTTGCTTGGTGGAGGTCGAGGGGGCACCGAAACCGATGCCCGGTTGTGTAACTACGGTTATGGAAGGGCAGGTGATCCACACGCAGTCGGACCAGGCCCTTAAGAACCGACGCGGGGTTCTTGAGTTCTATCTAGTGAACCACCCACTAGACTGTCCGATCTGTGATATGTCGGGAGAATGTAACCTGCAAGATTACGTGCACGCAGAGGGGAGAGAACAGGGCAGGGGTATAGAGCCAAAGCGAGTGTTTGGTCGTGATGATTTCGGAGGTGATGTCCTTTTTTACGGCGATCGGTGCGTGATGTGCACGCGCTGTGTACGCTTCATGAGTGAAGTCGAGCAGGATCATCGACTAACAGTTGTAGAGCGAGGCAACCGTTCGGTAATCGATACCTTCTTCGAGGAAGGGCTCGAGGGTACCCACTGGCATGGAAACATTGTAGATATCTGCCCCGTCGGTGCGCTCGTCTCAAAGGATTTCCTCCACAAGGCTCGTGCATGGGATCTAGCACACACGCCGTCCATCTGTGATTGCTCGCAGGGGTGCAATATCTCCCTACACACCCGGGATAACTTGGTCCAGCGGATCAAGCCAAGAGAGAATCTGGATGTAAACGCTTGGTGGCTCAGTGATTTATGCCGCATGGATTATGAATGGATGAATCGCGGCGATCGAATCGAAGCGCCGTTAGATAGATCGAAAGGCGGCTCAAAAGTACTCGGATGGAAGGAAGCCCTTGAGTCTATCTTGAGGGCTACTGAACGGAGCGAAGGCTCGGTCAAAGCCGTAGCCTCTGCCCGCGCATCAAATGAAGACCTTGCAGCGTTCAAACGGTTGGTAAAGGGGCTCGGCGGTGGCGAAATCGTTTACCGCTCGCCTCGAATTGAAAAGGACATACCCCTCAAAGGATTCCCTCAGTTAGCGGTGCGACGGGACCGGGCTCCGAACACAACTGGGGCCAACATAATGGGTATGATTCGCGTTGGTGACGACAGTGCAACCGGTGGTCTCGAAGACATTGCCGGACACGATGGGATCGTGTTGGTTCTTGGCGACGCACTAGAAGATCAGCCCAACACATTTGGTGCCAACGCAAAACTTTATGTGTACGTGGGACAGCACGAATCCGCAGCAACTACGTCTGCTCATTTCGTCCTGCCGACGACAACAAAGGCAGAGGGAGAGGGGACTTTCACCAATTATGAGGGCCGTGTGCAGCGATTCTGGCGGGCCCTCGACCCGCCGGGTATGGCTAGGCCCGCCTGGCTCGTCCTGGGAGCACTAGCTGCGGAACTTGGATGCGGGGAAGTCGTGAGAAGTGCAGCAGACTCTTTCGCGATTATGGGCGTGGACGCCTTCGCAGGAATCACCTATGCTGACATAGGTGATAGAGGCACAGTTATAAACGAGATCGTTCTCGTGACGGGAGTCTGACTGTGGAGCCGATCTCTGGAATGCCAGCGGTCATAGCGATGGCCGCTAAGAACCTCGGAATATTTACCCTAGTGATTCTGGTGGTTGCGTACGCGACGTATGCGGAACGACGGGTCTCCGCATTCATTCAGGATCGACGGGGTCCAAACCGCGTTGGTCCCTTCGGACTTCTTCAGCCGATTGCAGACGGCATTAAGAATATTCTTAAGGAAGAGACTCTGCCGGCCACCGCCTCGCGGTTGTTTTTCGTGCTAGCGCCGATCATGGTCCTAGTGCCCTCACTTGTGACCTTTGCTGTTATTCCGATCGCGGCTCCACTCCCGACACCTTGGGGAGTGGTCGACATGATCATCGCGGACGTGCCGATTGGGATTCTATACGTTCTGGCTTTTAGTTCTCTCGCTGTCTACGGCGTTGTACTCGGTGGATGGGCGTCAAACAATAAGTACGCGTTCCTAGGTGGGCTCCGCGCATCGGCGCAGATGGTGAGCTACGAAGTTTCCCTCGGGCTCTCGCTGATCGCGGTCTTGATGCTAGCCGGTAACGTTACACTTACCGAGGTGGTGTGGCAGCAGCAGCAGCTTGGGATGTGGTATGCTTTCCCGCTTTCCCTTGCATTCATTCTCTTCGTGATTTCGGCTTTTGCGGAGACAAATCGGCTTCCTTTCGACATGCCTGAGGCAGAGTCGGAACTCGTGACTGGATATCATACCGAATACTCAGCGATGAAGTTCTCGGCATTTATGATCTCCGAGTTCGGCCATATGGTGACAGCCTCGGCATTGATGGCGACCCTTTTCTTGGGAGGTTGGGATCTCCCTGGCGCTTGGGACAATGCTTTTTGGTACAACGGCCAACTCATCAGTGGATTCGCGGCTAATGGTGATCCCATCTTGGCTAATCCCGCAGCGTGGAAGACGCTCCTCACCTTTGCCGGATTTGCGGCCAAGACGGGCTTTTTTCTTCTGCTCTACATCTGGATTCGCTGGACGCTCCCTCGTTTCCGCTACGACCAAGTGATGGCATTAGGGTGGAAAGTCATGCTTCCGACCTCACTCGGGTACCTAATGCTCGTGGCCATGACGATCCTCGTACTAGACGAAGTAGGGCTGCATTTCGGTTTCCTATATGGACTAGTGCTCACGCTAGTAAGCGGTGCTGCTTCAGTGGCCTGTGTGTTTTTCCTAGATCGCGGTCGGACTATTGCGGGTGCGGCGGCCACTGCGTCTCAAAAAGTCGAAATAAAGACGATTCCCACTGCGGTCGCCTCCGTCCACGCTCCCGGGAGGCACTAGCAGAACGATATGGCAATCTCAGTCAAAGTAATGCAGCGACCGGAACCGGAATCAACGTCCTATCTGCGGGCGGCTCTCAGCGGGATGGCTCTGACCTTTAAGCATATGGTCAATCCGGCGAAGGTCACGCAGCAATATCCAGAAGAGATGACGGAACTCAGTCCGCGCTGGAGGGGGACCCATGTCATGGAGCAACACGCAGACGGTCGACCGAAGTGCGTTGCTTGTGGCCTGTGCCCGACGGTTTGCCCAGCTAACTGTATCCGACTCGTTGGCGGCGAGGATGACCAGGGCAACCGTTATCCGATCGTCTACGAAATAGACGAGTTCCGCTGCATTTTCTGCGGAATGTGTCAGGAAGTCTGTCCAGTGGAGGCGATCCACGTCGGACGACACTTTGAGAATGCTGAGTACACTCGTGATCGTTTTGTCTACGATCTAGATCGGCTCATGGAGCAGGATCATCCGAGTACGCTGCTCTGGGACCCCTCTGATCCGAGCTCTGAATAGTGGCGTCAGTTCTCTTCTACATGTTTGCCGGGCTTGCGATTGGCGGCGCGATTGGTGTCGTAATGGCAAAAAGCCCGATAGGTAGCCTTCTGTTCATGGTGACCACACTGGGAGCCATGGCGGGCACATTTGTGCTTCTTGAGGCGCACTTCCTTGCCGCGATACAAATCATCGTGTACGCGGGCGCAATCATGGTGCTCTTCCTCTTCGTGATCATGCTGTTAAACCTAGGACACGATTACCAAAAGGATTTGAAAGGAGGAGCGTTCGCCGTGATCTCCTTCGGAATCACTGGTGTGATTGCTGGTTTCCTAGCTCGGGAACTCGGCACCACTGGTATCCAGGACGGACCGGGAGGGGCGTCGATCGATGCACTGATAGCCGAACATGGTGCTGTGGGTGCGATCGCCACTGAGCTCTACACCACTTATGTGGTGCCATTTGAAATCACCGGCATCCTGCTGTTGGTGGCGATCGTAGGAGCTCTAGTGCTTGCGAAGAAAGAGGTCTGATGATCACCGAAGCATTGGTGCTAAGCGCCATCCTCTTCGTAATTGGAACTTTCGGGGTCCTGGTGCGTCGAAACGCGATGATCATGTTTCTGTGCATTGAACTTCAGTTGAATGCCGTAAACCTAAGTTTTGTCGCGTTCAGCAGGATGTTTGGAATCGAGGGACAGATCTTCGTCTTTTTTGTTATGACGGTAGCTGCAGCGGAAGCTGCCGTCGGCTTAGCAATCATCATCTCAATTTTCCGCCACTATGAGACGGTAAACGTAGATTCTTTTAACCTACTTAAGTGGTGAGCGGCGTGCTGTTGTCACTCACTTCCATGGTTCAGGGCTCCTCTGGGGCTGCAACTGAGGCTGGGCATTTTGAGCCATTCTTGCCGGGGCTCATCGTCCTTATGCCTCTGCTGGGCTTTATCGCGAACGGGTATCTTTCGCTCCGTCACGCACGTGTATCAGCAGACGCAGTGCGCAGGGGCTCGGAGTTCGACCTAGGTGATGCGTCGTCACGTCCATCGACGCATACGCTCCCGACCTGGATCGGCCCAGGGGTTATGGCTGGAGCCTTCCTGATCACCCTAGTGAATTTCTCCCGGATGCTAGGCGTCCATCTGGAAGAAGCCGTTGTTGTGCATTACTGGACCTGGATAGCGACGGGCACGTTTTCAGTAGAAGCCGCGCTTCAGCTCGACCAACTCTCAATAATCATGATGATGGTCATTACGGGAGTGGGGACGCTAATTCATGTGTTCAGTGTGGGTTACATGAAGGACGACCCAGGTTATCCGCGTTACTTCGCGTATCTGAATCTTTTCGTCTTTTTCATGCTCGTCCTGGTCATGGGATCCAGCTACGCTCTTATGTTTGTAGGATGGGAAGGAGTGGGTCTCTGTTCTTATCTGTTGATCGGATATTGGTTCAGTGACCGCGAGAAGGCGGACGCGGGGAAGAAGGCGTTCATTGTAAATCGGATCGGCGATGTTGGGTTTCTCGTTGCCATGTTCCTGCTGTTTAAAAATTTCGGCAGCGTTGATTTCATCTCGATATTCCAAGGTGCTGACGCGCTCACTTACGGTGGTGAGTTGGTCACCGCGATAACGCTCTTCTTCTTCATTGGAGCCATTGGTAAGAGCGCGCAAATTCCCCTGTACGTGTGGCTTCCTGATGCGATGGCTGGCCCTACACCTGTGTCGGCTCTGATCCATGCGGCTACTATGGTTACGGCAGGGGTTTATCTCGTCGCCCGGTCTTCCGTCCTCTTCGCTCTCGCACCGTTCTCAAGTGCGATAGTCGCAGGACTCGGAGTGCTAACGGCCCTTTTTGCTGCGACTATCGCACTGAAGCAGAATGACATCAAAAAGGTGCTAGCGTACTCCACCGTCTCTCAGCTCGGATACATGTTCCTAGGTGTCGGCGTAGGTGCATATGCTGCTGGTGTGTTTCACTTAATGACCCACGCCTTCTTTAAGGCTCTTCTCTTTCTGGGGTCGGGTGCGGTGATTCACTCGATGCATGAGGCTTATCATGCGACGCACAGCCACGAAGATGCGCAAGACATGAGGAACATGGGCGGGCTTCACAGACCTATGCGCACCACCTGCATTACAATGTGGGTTGCAACTCTTGCGATTGCGGGGATCTGGCCTTTCGCGGGCTTCTTTTCGAAAGACGAAATCATATGGTACGCGGGCGCCTGGGCCGGTGCCGAGGGAGCACCCTATCCGGAACTTTACACGGTCTATTGGATCCTTGCGCTGGTAGCTGCTCTGCTGACTGCATTCTACATGACTCGAATGATGGTCATGACATTTCACGGTAAAAACCGGACAGGTGAGAAGGAACAAGAACATCTACACGAGGCTCCGCCGGTGATGTGGGTCCCACTCACAGTCCTAGCCTTGCTCTCGATATTTGGTGGGTGGATCAATGTTCCGGAGGCACTATCAGCCGGCTGGGCGGGTTTGGGTGGGTTGCTTCCCATGAGTGAGTGGCTCCACCACTGGCTCGAACCGATCACTGCTCAGGCACATCATGTCCAGGAAGTGAACCTCGGAAAGTACTCGTACTATGCGCCGTTCGGTGGTGGGGAAGCACTCTGGGCGGCGATCTCCACGATCCTTGCTGGTTCCGTTGTCTTTCTAACCCTCCAGGTTGTTAGCCGTCAGAAAATCTCAGCGGTAAAGGACGATGTCACAGAGCTGAGCGGCTTCACTAAGGTCCTCTTCAATAAATACTACGTAGATGAGTTCTACGACCGTGTCATCGTCCAACCGATTCTGAGGATGTCGCGATTCTGTTGGAAGGTCATAGATGCTGGCATCATTGATGGTGCTGTCAACGCGGTGGGCTGGGGATCAAAGGGTGCGGGGTGGCTGGTCAGTATGTTCCAGACCGGTTCTATCAATACGTATGCTTTCATTCTAACCGTCGGGGTCCTGTTCGTCCTTGGCGCCAGCTTGTTTTAAGGGGCTCTGATTATGAATGCACTACTCGATTCCGTCGGATACACCGACTGGGTGCTGCATGCCTTGATCTGGCTACCGGTGTTAGGCATTGGACTTATCTTTTGGGCTGGAGAGGAACGCGCAAAGAAGGTGGCTTTCTGGTGGTCCGCCGCTGTATTCGTCTTGAGTCTCGGACTCTGGTGGGCATTTGACCCTGCATCTGGGACAATGCAGATGGAGACCACGTCTCCATGGATTCCTCAGTGGGGAATTAACTACTCTTTAGGGATTGACGGGATCAGTCTCTTTATGGTGATGCTTACCACCTTTTCTACGTCGATAGCGATCTTGGGATCGTTCAATTACATCAAGGCGAAAGAGAGAGCTTTTTACGCGCTGATGCTTCTTTTAGAAGCCGCTGTGATCGGTGTCTTCGTAACGACGGACGTCTTCCTTTTCTACGTCTTCTTCGAGCTTACACTCGTGCCGATGTACTTCATCGTTGGCATTTGGGGTGGTGAGCGACGGATCTATGCCGCGATAAAGTTTTTCCTGTATACGGCCTTTGGGTCTCTTCTCATGTTGGTTGGAATTCTCTTCCTGTTCTGGAAAGCCAAGAATTTCATGGGTATGCCGACATTTGCTTACGAAGATTTATTGCTGGTACCATTGTCTGGAACGGAGCAACTGTGGCTCTTTAGCGCCTTCGCGCTCGCATTCAGCGTAAAGGTTCCTGTCTTTCCTCTGCACACATGGCTTCCTGACGCGCACGTCGAGGCTCCGACACCTGGATCCGTGATTCTTGCTGCGGTGCTGCTCAAGATGGGTACGTACGGCTTCCTTAGGTTCCTGCTACCATTTTTCCCACTAGCGTCACAGCATCCAACTGTGGTCACTACGATGCTCGTTTTGGCTGTGATCGGAATTCTGTACACGGCCTGGGTTGCAGCAGTGCAACCAGACGCGAAGAAGTTAGTGGCGTACACGTCGGTGGCACATATGGGTTTTGTAGTGCTTGGTGTTTTTGCGCTCAATATGAATGGTCTCCAGGGTGGCCTGGTTGTCATGATCTCACACGGCATTAGCACCGGGGCACTCTTCCTACTTCTCGGCATGTTATACGAGCGGCGACATACCCGACAAATTGCTGATTTCGGCGGCATCGCTCGAGTTGCACCGTGGTTTGCAACAGCGTTCATGATTACGGCGTTAGCCTCGATCGGGCTGCCCGGAACTAGCGGTTTCGTAGGGGAGTTCCTGGCCTTGATGGGCGCCTTCGAATCTCATCCAATGATCGCCTTCTTTGCTACGCTCGGTGTGATCTTCGCCGCCTATTACATGTTACCAATGTTGCAAACGGTTTTCTTCAATAAGCTAGAAACTGACGAGAATCGCGAGGTCGAGGATCTAAACGGTCGTGAAATTGCAATTCTCAGTCCTTTATGCGCTCTGATGATAATAATCGGTTGTAATCCGACCCCTATCCTTGAGCGGATGGAGCCTAGCGTGCGGATTGTGCTCGAGCGGATAGAAGAGGCCGAGGCGAGTGCGTCAGTGCTCAATGTCATTGATATAGCATCGCCGGCTCAAGCAGAAGAAGTCGCTCAGCCAGAAGTAAGAAACCAAGGCAGCCTCTCAGGGCTGGTCGACGGCGAGGGATAGGCGGAAAGGGCATGGAACTCGATTTTAGCCGCCAACTTCATTACTTCTGGGCTCTTATGCCTGAGATGATTCTCTGTGTGTGCGGTATGCTGGTCCTTTTACGGGGTGTATCAGGCAAATACAAAGAGCAGAGTGTGTCTACGAGTGGAGACCCCAGCTTCACCGGAGGGGCTGAGTTGGGCTGGCTGGCTCTCGGCGGAATACTTCTCTCAGCCATGGCCAACGGATGGCTGTATGGCGTTGAAGAAATTGGCCGCGACTCGATGATCGCCGTTGACGGGTTTCGATTGTTCTCCAACTGGGTGCTCCTGCTGGCTTCTGCGCTAGCGATCATGGTCTCTTTTGCATACGTATATAGGCAGCGTCTGCAAGCTGGCGAGTTCTATGGGCTTATCCTGCTTTCGACCGCTGGAATGATGTTTATGACAGGCGCTAGGGATCTGATCGTGATCTTCTTAGGGCTCGAGGTTATGTCGATCTCAGTCTATGCCCTTACCGCTTTCAATCGCCGAGATAAGAAGTCAGCAGAGGCCGGCCTGAAGTATTTTCTTTTGGGTGCTTTTGCTACCGGGTTCTTCTTATATGGCATCGCGCTCGTTTATGGTGCCACGGGGAGCACGAACGTATATGACATAGGGCATGTGGTCTCATCTGGCGATGCCTCGTCGACGCTGCTGACCATTGGGATTGCGTTCTTGACCATCGGCTTCGGTTTCAAAGTTTCCGCGGTTCCATTTCACATGTGGACCCCAGACGTATACGAGGGCGCGCCTGCTCCAGTGACAGCTTTTATGTCTGCGGCCGTTAAGGCGGCTGCCTTCGTCGCGTTCTTGCGCGTCTTTATGGTTGGTTTGGATGGTGCTTACGATACGTGGTACCCAATCATGTGGTGGTTGGCGGCTCTAACGATGGTCGCGGCGAACCTCATGGCGCTAGTGCAATCCAGCGTAAAGCGGATGCTCGCCTATTCGAGTGTAGCACATGCAGGGTACCTCCTCGTGGCGATCACAGCGTCAAACCAAGCTGCAGCAGCTGGTCTCTTGTTTTATCTACTGATATACGCAGTAATGAACGTTGCTACTTTTGCCGTTGTTATTGCCGTCGCGCACCATGCCGAGCAGCGGATGCAGGTAGATGACTACGCCGGATTTGGTTGGGTGCAACCGATGCTCGGGCTGTCTTTGACCGTATTCCTGCTCTCTCTAGCAGGCTTTCCGGGTACCGGCGGCTTCATGGCAAAAATTTTCCTGCTGCAAGCCGCAGCCGATGCCCAGCTTTGGTACTTGATGGTCGTGTTGGTGCTCACGACCATCGCGTCTTACTGGTACTACCTGCGAGTTGCTTGGTTCATGTGGATGAAGCCCCAGGATGCGGACGGTCAGCACGACCGAGTGGTGGTCCCACTGCCAATGAGGATCGCGCTGGTGACTTCAGTGGCGATCGTTCTCTATTTGGGGTTATTCCCAGGTACTGCGATTGATTTCGCCCGCGAGAGCGTTGAGGGACTCGGGGCTCTCAGCGGTGCTATGCCTGGACTAGGTCAGTAGTAACAGGGCTCTTTGTAAAGCATTGCGCGACTATGTTGCTTTCTGAATTCACTGGACGACGCTCTACCCGTCGGTGGTAACGGGGAAGGAACGCCATGGAATCCCATATCTTCAGGCAGTACGACATCCGAGGTATAGTTGGCACAGATCTAGATCCTATAGTTACAGAAGCCGTAGGTCGTGCGTTTGCCTCTCATGTGCGCGCAGCCCGGAACTCAGAGCATCCACGTATCGCTGTTGGCTGCGACAATAGGGTGTCTTCTCCAGAACTTGCAGCCGGTCTGATAAGGGGCATTACAGCAGCGGGGGCGGATGTTCTCGATATCGGTACAGTTCCGACTCCTATCCTATACTGGGCAGAGTGCGCTTACGGCACTGATGCCGCCGTCCAGATCACAGGATCGCATAACCCACCGGAGTGGAATGGTGTAAAGCTTACGTGCGGCCGCGCGGCGCTGCATGGCGATGCGATCCAAGAGCTTTACGGACGGATCATGGATGAAACCGTCGAAACAGGTGAGGGCAATGTCGAACGGAAAGAGGTCCTCGACGAGTATATACAAGACATCGCTGGCCGGTTCACACTAGAGCGTCCGATGAAGATTGCGGTGGATTGCGGGAATGGGACCGGTGCCCTAGTCGCAGAGAGACTCTTTAAGGAAATGGGTGTTGAGGTTACGCCCTTGTTCTGCGACTCCGATGGGACGTTCCCAAACCACCATCCTGATCCGACGGTTGACGCGAATCTTGAGGATCTGATAGCGACGGTACGTTCAGGCTATCACGATGTGGGGGTAGCCTTTGATGGGGATGCGGATCGACTTGGAGCTGTGGACGAGAAGGGCCAGATTGTCAGAGGAGACCTGCTCTTGCTCCTCTTTGGACTCGACCTTCTAGACAGGAAGGGGAAGGGTCAGAAATTGGTTTTCGATGTGAAATGCAGTCAGGCCCTGCCAGAAGTGTTCGAGGAACGTGGTGGCGAGGCGATCATGTGGAAAACGGGGCATTCCCTCCAGAAGGTGAAAATGAAAGAAACGGGGGCGCTGCTGGCCGGGGAACTATCCGGACACATCATGGTGGCCGACGAATATTATGGCTTTGATGACGCGCTTTACAATGCTTGTCGTCTAATTTGGATCTTGAGTTGCTCCCAGCGGTCGTTAGGGGGAAGGGTAGACGACTTCCCTGTATATGTTTCTAGTGCGGAGATCCGAATTGACGTTACTGAAGATCAGAAGTGGGAGATCGTAGCGGCAGCGGTAGAATACTTCCGATCGCACTATGACGTCATTGACGTAGATGGAGTCCGAGTTCTCTTCGGAGACGGTTGGGCACTACTTCGAACGTCTAATACGCAGCCAGTTATCGTGGCCCGTTTTGAAGCGCGGACGAAAGAGAGACTTGAAGAGATAAGGACAATCGTGTCCGACTGGCTGGCAGGCTACGGAATAGACCTCCCCTGACTAGACACGGTAGTGGAACTCACGACAACCAATGACAAGAACCCGAGGGATAATTCCATGACCGGATTGGTATCCACAATATGAGGTCACCGAGACAGGATCTTGCGGCGGCGCTGCGTGGAGGAAGGGTGGTGCTTACCGGAATAATGATCGCCAGCTTGATAGCGATTATGGGTCGAGCACTAACGTCGCTTTATGTCGAAGTGCTTTGGCAGGAACAGGCAGGTTACCTAGGTGCCTACTGGCGAAGGTTTTTTTGGGAAACCGGAGTCCGGGTTGTCGGAGGTTTAGGTGTCGCCCTTATTGTACACTACAACCTTAAGGCGGCCTCGGCTTCCCTCGGTGGTTTTCAAATCCGTCGCCGTTTTGGAAATATCGAGATCTCTGAGCAACTCCCGAAGCACTACGTCACGTGGGGGTCTCTTTTGATAGCGGGACTCTTTGGGATGTGGTTTGGTGCCTCTCTTCCCGGTGATCTTGGTAGAGACGTTCTTCATGCGGTTGCTGCGACGGAGTGGGGTCAAGTAGATCCAATTTTTTCGAAGGATTTATCTTTTTACGTCTTCTGGCTGCCGGTCCTGGACGCTGCGGTGGTGTACACCCTCGTTGTCACCTTCCTAGTCCTAGCTCTAACAGCTGCGGTTTATGCGGCGGCCGGCGGGGCGACTCTGGGGTCTGGTCGCTTTCGACTATCGGAGGAGGCGCGAAGGCATCTAGGTGTGATTCTGGCATCGGTCTTGTTGCTGCTCGCTGCTCGCTGGTATCTGAGTGGTTTCGGGCTTCTGATAAATGGGAATTCAGCTGTCCAGGGGATCTTCGGGTTCGCCGATTCTGAAGCGAGGCTTCCGGCTTTGCAGACGATGAGCATCGTGGCAATTGGAGCGGCAGCGGCAATCCTCTGGGGTTCTTGGCGCAACCGCCCGGCTGCGGTTGCAGGTGCGTTCGGAGCGGTCATCATCGGTGGAGCTCTTATCACTAACCTCTATCCATCGGTGGTTCAGAGCTTTCGAGTTGAGCCCAATGAACTTGAGAGAGAGACTCCGTTTATTCTCCAAAATATGGAGTTCACGAGGCTGGCATACGGGATAGACGAGAAGTCACTGGAGAGACGCCCATTCGATTTTGACGCTTCCGCGCCAATAGATTGGGGAGAGGCGGCAGAACAGTTTTCAGGTCTCCCAATTTGGGGGTCTGGAACTGGGGCTCCTCTTTTGACCACGTACCGGGAAGTCGAGGCTCGCTTCCAATACTATGATTTCGACCGGGTATCAATAGACAGGTACCATACCGACGATGGACTGGTTCCTGTAACTATCGCTGTGCGACATGTTGATCCAACAGGCATCCCAGATCAAAACTGGCAGAACTTGCACCTGCGAGAGAGGTACGTGGCCGGGTTAGGTGCTGTAGCGAGTGCCGCAAATAGTCGGACCGCGGAAGGTCGACCGGAGATGCTATTGCGTGGTCTCCCACCGGAGACGCTCAAAAGCTCTGTGGGCTCTGTGCCCCTTCAACTCGACAGGCCGGATGTGTTCTTCGGGACACGAGCGGATCGTTCGCGGGAATATGTCATAGTGACTCCAAGTATCGATCAGTTTCAGTCCCCCGACGGAGCAGTTGGAATAGCGGGAACCGATTTCCCAGAGGGAATCCAGGTATTATCGACGTTCCGAACGCTGATCCTGGCATGGTACTTCCGTTCAGCGAACCTTCTGTTCTCTTCCGAGCTCACGGAGGAGAGTCGCCTCGTGCACAAGCGACGTGTAAGTGATCGCGTTCGGGCCGTGGCTCCATTTCTTCGTTTTCCAGAGACCCCATATCCAGTAGTGGCAAGCGGTCGGGTGTTCTGGATCATGGAGGGGTTTACGAGCAGCTTGGCTTTTCCGCTTTCCTCAGTCTATGACTTTGGCTCAAACAGACAGTTCGTGCGGTATGTACGAAACAGCGTGAAGGTGACCGTCGATGCAGTTACCGGTGAAATGTTGTTTTATCGGGTACCGGTCGAAGATCCGATGGCCGATGCATACGCGAATGCCTATCCCGAACTCTTCCTTAGCATAGAGGAAATGCCGCACGATTTAAGGGACCATCTCCGTTATCCCCGCTCGCTTTTGGATCTGCAGAGCGATGTGTTACTGCAGTACCACCAGGAGACGGCTGAGGAATTCCACGGTCAGCAGGACGTATGGGTTAAGGCCCAGGAGCTCTCCAATAGCCCCAATCCTGTTCCCTACGTTCCAGAGTACGGGATCTATACCTTGCCTGGAGAGGAGGCGGCAGAGTTTCAGTTAACGAACGTTTTCGTCCCCGCTGGACGCGAAAATCTCACAGCTACGCTGGTTGCCCGGACAGATCCGAACGGGACTCCCGAAATGATCCTTATGGATGTCCCAGTAGATGAGGAGGTTCTTGGTCCTAGGTTGATAGAGGCTCGCCTTGAACAGGACCCGGTGATTTCACAGCAATTCTCGCTATGGAGAACGGGCGGAAGTCGAGTGTGGACTGGTCACTTACACCTTGTTCCGGTAGGGAACCGTCTCCTCTATATGGAGCCGGTATTCTTGGCGGCTGAGGAAGATGCAATCCCTGATCTAACTCGGTTTGTCTTAAGTGACGGGATTCGAGTGGTGATGGCTGAATCTCTCGTTGAGGCGATTGCTGTAATGGCTGGAACCGCGCTCGGCACCGATCGCGAAGAGAGCATTCCGGAGGATGTTCAACCATCGGAAGGTTTACGTCCTTGGCCGACAGCCGCCTTGGCGGTGCTGGTCCAGGCGGAAGAGCGTGCCCGAGCAGGGGATTGGGCGGGTTTTGGTATCGCCTTAGCGGAGCTTCGTGTTCTTCTAGAAAGACTGGAATCTGAAGGTCGCTAGGGCTCGTTGATCCCCGATGGGCCCTCTGGTAGTTTTTCGTGCTGTGCCGGCCACACGTTTTGACTGGTGAGCTGGTGAGGTCCCAACTCTTTGCATGAGAGAGCATGGATATTCACGAATATCAAGCCAAGGAACGCTTTGCCCTGTCGGGTATTCCTGTGCCGCCGGGGAAGATCGCTACTACGGCTGATGAAGCTGAGGAAATCGCTGTGTCATACGGCGGCGCGGTCATGGTAAAAGCACAGGTGCACTCAGGCGGTCGGGGAAAAGCGGGTGGCGTGAAGTATTGTGAGGACGCGGCGGAAGCCCGATTGCACGCTTCAAACATTCTCGGAATGGATATCAAGGGCCTAACAGTCGAAAAGGTCTTGGTTACACCAGCTGAAGAAATTGAGACAGAAGCATACGTTGGCGTTTTAATTGATCGAGAAAGTCAGGCGGCCACCTTCATGGTCTCGCCCGATGGTGGTATGGACATCGAGGAGGTCGCGGCGTCCACTCCGGATCGCATTAGGAAGCTTCCTGTAGATCCCCGTTACGGGCTGCTACCGCACCAAGCCCTATGGCTAGCGAATTTCCTTTATGAGGAACCGTCTCTTATCAGGCAAGCGAGCAGCGCGATCAGCCAGCTTTATGAGAGCTTTGTAGAATCCGGAGCCTCAATGACAGAGATCAATCCCTTGATCACGACACCCGAAGGTTATATCAAGGCCATCGATGCGAAGATGAGTATAGACGGGAACGAACTATTTCGAAGGCCGGATGTGGCGGACATGCGCGATTTGTCGGCCGAGCCAGTGTCGGAAAGGAAAGCGAGAGAAGCGGGACTGTCGTATGTAAAACTGGATGGCAACGTGGGCTGCTGTGTGAATGGAGCTGGCTTGGCGATGGCGACCATGGATCTCGTGAAATATTACGGAGGAGAGCCGGCGAATTTTCTCGATATTGGAGGATCCTCGAATCCAGACAAGGTTGTTTCAGCGCTCGAAATAATCACCTCCGATCCGAAAGTCAGGGTTATCCTCTTCAACATTTTTGGGGGGATAACCCGCTGCGATGATGTAGCGAATGGAATCGTGGAAGCCACGAAGCGTATCGATATCAAGCAGCCGATTGTAATTCGTCTCACGGGTACGAACGAAGAAATCGGCCTCAAGATTCTCCAAGAAGCAGGCTTCTCAGCCTTCGCGTCGATGGACGACGTAGTGGAGAAGGCTGTAGATCTCGCCGAGGGATAAATCTATATGTCTATTTTTATTGACGACGACACTAGGCTCGTTGTTCAGGGGATCACTGGCCGGGATGGCTCTTTCCATACTCGCCAGATGATGGAGTATGGAACTCGCGTGGTGGCGGGCGTGACGCCGGGTAAGGGAGGCCAAGATTTCGAAGGCCCTGGCGGCGAAAGGATTCCTGTCTTCAATGCTATGGATGAAGCCGTGGCTAAGACGGGTGCAAACACATCCGTGGTTTATGTGCCCCCGGTTTTTGCCGCGGATGCAATACTGGAGGCTACTGACTCAGGCATCTCTCTTGTCGTAGCGATTACCGAAGGTGTACCGGTGCTCGATATGGCTAGGGCACACGCGTTCGCCCGTGATAAGGGGGTTCGGATTATCGGTCCGAACTGCCCGGGTCTTATCTCACCTGGAAAAGCCAAGGTCGGAATTCTGCCGGCGCAGATAGTCGCTGAAGGACCAATCGGAGTAGTGTCCCGCTCCGGGACGCTCACCTACGAGGCAGTCTTTCAACTCACGAACGTCGGCTTGGGACAGACGACTTGTGTTGGTATCGGGGGAGACCCACTGATAGGGACTAATTTCATTGATTGCCTCGAGGCCTTCGAATTCGATTCTGATACGAAAGCCGTGGTTATGATTGGTGAAATAGGTGGGACAGATGAGCAAGAGGCCGCTGTTTTTGTTAAGGAACGAATGTCAAAGCCAGTGGTTGGTTTTATAGCTGGTCAGACCGCACCGCCGGGAAGGCAAATGGGACACGCTGGTGCGATAATCAGTGGGTCTGCAGGTACGGCGGAGGAAAAAATCAAAGCGTTTGAGGACAACGGAATCTCAGTGGCACAGCGTCCTGCAGATATAGTGGGTCTGATACAGGATGTGCTTAAGTGATCGCGTTGGCGCCCGGGCCTTTGAATGGTGAGCGTCAAAATCCCCAAGAACGAGAAGACAGCTGATGAGTCTCACACTCGCGATCATAAAACCAGACGCTGTTGCAGCCGGTTATTCAGGCAAGATCATTTCTCATCTGGAACTAGAGGGCTTTAGGGTGTGCGCCATGCGCCTGGCCCGGCTTAACAGGGCACAGGCGAGAGCCTTTTATGAGGTGCATGAAGGCAGACCTTTTTTCGACGATCTTGTAGAGTTTATGAAATCAGGTCCCATCGTTCCAATTGTGCTCGAAGCTGAGGATGCAGTGAAGAAGCTCCGGGAGACAATCGGTGCAACGGATCCTGACGAGGCGGCTGAAGGGACCATCCGAAAGCTCTATGCCGAATCGAAAGGTCGTAACGCTATCCATGCATCGGATTCTGACGAGAACGCCAGAATCGAGATCAACTTCTTTTTCTCGGACTTCGAGCGACTCTCTCTCTGAATTGGTTAGGCTTGCACGATCTGCCGATGTGATACAGGTAGACTTTCTAGGGGTTGTTCATAGGTTTTACAAGTATGCTCGCAGTTGACTTAGTACAGCTTGGGCGGACAGGCTCCGTCATCGTTGAAGGTGAGTGGTCAAGTGATGACGAGCTCTGGCAGGATTTGAGCTTCTCCTGGGTTGGTCAGCTTGTTGCGCGTTTACGTGCGACTTACGCTGGCACGGGCGAGGTTGTGGTCCGGGGTCACTCGTCAGGAAGGTTGCGCCAGGATTGTAGGCGATGCCTTGAGTCTGTCGAAACCTCGTTTAAGAAAGAACTCACAATGGTGTTTGTCTCCGACCCTTCGGGCGATGAAAACGACGGTGGTGTTCACCCCCTTGTGCCTGAGGGGCAGACGTTAGAATTAAGTAAAGCAGTACGCGAGGAGGTGATCCTTGCGGTGAATCCATATGTTATTTGTGATGCGGACTGCCAAGGTCTTTGTCCACAATGCGGAACCAACCTCAACGAGGACTCGTGTACCTGCATTGAGGAGGCAAATGATCCTAGGTGGGGGCCACTACAGGACCTGAAGAGCGAGTAGACTCCATGGCTGTACCTAAGAAACGCACATCTAAGCAACGCAAGCGTAAACGTCGCACCCATTACAAGGCCGAGAGCGTTACGGTCCACACCTGCTTAAAGTGTGGTGATGCCAAGCAACCGCATCGGGTTTGCCCGAGTTGCGGGTATTACAAGGGTGAACCCGTTCTCGAAGTGGACGTAGACTGAGCACGACGTGTTCCGGATTCCCGCGCATCCAGTCGGGGTTCCATGGATTACATTTCTGCTGAGGGAGGTTCTCGGTGCGGATAGTCCTAGACGCGATGGGGACCGATCAAGCTCCTTCTGCCGAGGTGGCGGGCGCAATTGCCGCCATCCGCCTGGAAAGCAATTCTGACGTTGAAATAATTCTCGTCGGTGACGAAGGACTGATCCACGCCGAACTGGCTAAACACAATCAAGTTCCAGAACGGATTGTGGTTCAGCACGCCCCCGAAAGGGTGACCGTGAAAGACCCCCCCGCTTCTGTGATCAGGCGAAAGCCAGAATCGTCGATTGTGACGGGATTAAAGCTACAGAAGGAAGGAGCCGCGGATGCCTTTGTGAGCGCTGGCTCGACCGGCGCGGTTATGGCATGCTCTCTCTTTGCTTTGCGCCCTCTTCCGGGTGTGGAGCGACCGCCGGTTGGAACCCTGCTGCCAACTGCAGGAGAGCTTTGCCTGCTACTCGATGCTGGTGCCAATATCGGTTGTAAGCCACGTCATTTGCTTCAATTTGCGCATTTAGGCACCACCTATATGCGAAATGTCATGGATCGACTAAGTCCAAGGGTAGGCCTGTTGAACATAGGAGAAGAGCCTGGAAAAGGTGACGAACTCAGTGTAGCGACCTTCGAGCTTCTTCAAAGGGATCCGGGACTGAATTTTATCGGTAACATCGAAGGAAGAGATATTATTGGCGGTGGATGTGACGTGATCGTCTGTGATGGGTTCGTTGGCAATATTCTCTTGAAATTCTACGAGTCAGTCGCTGGATATATAGTGGATATGCTCAAGATTGAGCTTGCGGCTGTAGAGGATACCACAATTGACCTAGGGCATGTCTTTCGCGTACTGGACTATGCCGAATATGGTGGAGCGCCTCTTTTGGGGTTGGGGGGTGTGTCGATAATCTGCCACGGTGGATCCCCTCCAAAGGCGATTCAGAACGCGGTGAGCGTGGCTGCGCGTGCAGTTCGCGCTGGTCTTGTCGAGCACAGTGCCAAGGAACTCAATCTATGAAGATGCCGACACCAATTGCTGAAATAACCGGTACAGGGCGTTTTCTTCCCGATAACGTCGTAACAAATCTAGACCTCGAGAGGAGCTTGGATACGACGGATGAGTGGATCCGCACGCGAACCGGGATTAAAGAACGGAGGATTGCACCAGACGACATGTATGCTGCTCACCTTGGAGCGGAGGCGGCACGGGGCGCTCTAGAGGAAGCAGGTGTTGAGCCGGGTGATGTAGAAATCTTAATAATCTCCACAGCGACTCCGGATCGATGGTTGCCCTCTACTGCTTGTGATGTGCAGGCCATCCTAGGCTGTGACAAAGCAGTGGCTTTTGATGTGATGGCTGCTTGTACTGGTCACCTCTATGCTTTGAGCATGGCAGAGGGTTATATCGCGGCTGGGCGGGCGCGAGTCGCGCTAGTTGTGGCTGCGGAAAAAATGAGCGCGATTGTCGATTGGACTGACAGGAAAACGGCGGTGCTATTCGGAGATGGTGGTGGTGCAGCTGTACTCCAGCCATCCAACGGATCTGGCCGCGGGATTCTGTCATCCCATCTACAGTCAGATGGAAACTTGGCAAACCTACTGTATCGACCTGGAGGAGGCGCCGTTGATCCCATCAGCCAGAGTATGTTAGATGAGGGTCGCCACTTGCTCAGGATGAACGGCCGGGAAATTTTTAAGAATGCCGTGCGCTCGATGGCCGAAGCGTGTGACATAGCGATAAGGAAAGCTGGCCTGAGGGCAGATGATGTCGATCTGCTAGTGCCCCATCAGGCCAACATTCGGATCATTGAGGCCACGGCGAAGTATGCCGGAGTGCCGATGGACAAGGTTTTCGTCAATGTGGATAAGTACGGCAACATGAGTTCAGCTACCGTGCCCGTTGCGTTTGACGAGGCACGTGAGCAGGGGAGAATCGGCGAGGGCTCAAATGTTGTTACAGTTGCCTTTGGCGCTGGGCTCACGTGGGGTGCCATGGCAATCCGCATGTAGACTCTAGGTATTAACATGACACTAGCACTCTTGTTTCCCGGTCAGGGGTCGCAGCACGTCGGGATGGGCAGTGGTCTCGCAGCTGGGGAGCCCGTTGCCTCAGAAGTTTTTGCTGAAGCTGATGAGGCTCTGGGTTTTTCTCTGTCCTCATTGATGCGCGACGGCCCAAGTGAAGAATTGACCGAGACCCAGAATGCTCAGCCTGCACTCTTGGCGCATTCTGTCGCCGCACTTCGAGTCCTCGGTATCCGGTATCCTACGTCTACGTCGCCGGCATTCGGGGCAGGGCACTCACTAGGAGAGTTCAGTGCCTACGTAGCGGCAGGTACAGTGACCTTTGTAGACGCACTTCGGGCTGTCCGACTTAGAGGTGAGCTAATGTCTGAGGCTGGAAAGAATAGCCCCGGCACAATGGCGGCGATTCTTGGGCTTAACGTTAGGGATGTCCGGGAAGTGTGCAAGAAAGTGAGTCGCGGAGTGTGCGTGCCTGCGAACTTCAATTCAGCTGGTCAGGTCGTGATTAGCGGGGACCTGCCTGGAGTTGAGGAGGGCATTGTTCTTGCGAAGGAAGCTGGGGCAAAGCGTGCGATCCAATTAAATGTCTCGGGAGCATTTCATTCCCCACTCATGGAGCCAGCTGCCGAGGAGCTGAAGGTATTCCTAGATGGAATTGAGTTTTCTGATCCCACATTCCCCGTGATTGCTAACGCTACTGCTGACCCGGTAACGACAGGGGACCAGGCTCGGACTCTGTTGGTGAGGCAGCTTGTATCCCCTGTTCGGTGGACGGAGTCAATCGAGGTTATGACTTCAAGTGGTGTCGACCGGTTCCTAGAAATAGGGTCCGGAAGGGTTCTGACCACCCTTAACCGAAGAAACGCAAAAGGCCTCCAAAGTTCAGCTTTGGGTGAACCTGAAGATTTTAACAACCTGGAGGTCTGAAGATGACGAGTGCAGTGGAACTCAAAGGATTGGTAGCGGTCGTAACCGGTGGCTCGCGAGGGATAGGTCGTGGAATTGCGGAATCGCTAGCGGATGGCGGTGCGATTATAGCGGTGGTGGATCTCGATTCCGACGTAGCGGCTGCGTCCGCCTCTGAACTTCCTGGGCAAGGCCATGGGGGGTTCGCTTGCGATGTCGCAGACGCTGATCAGGTTAACTCATGTCTGGCCGAAATAGAGCAGCAGCTCGGTCCCGTATCGATTCTGGTCAACAACGCCGGAATCACGCGAGACAACCTTCTCATCCGCATGAAGGATGAAGAGTTCGATCAAGTGCTTGCCGTCAATCTAAAAGGGACATTCAACTTTACGCGCGCAGCGGCACGTGGCATGATGAAACGCAGAAATGGTGCGATTCTGAACATCGCATCGGTGGTAGGTCTGACAGGTAATGCAGGACAGGTAAATTACGCGGCGTCGAAGGCTGGAGTCGTGGGGCTCACTAAAAGTGTGGCGAAGGAGTTCGCATCCCGCGGAGTTCGATGTAATGCGATCGCGCCTGGCTTTATCCGTACACAGATGACGGATGAGTTGTCTGAAGCGCAAAAGGAACCACTGATGAAGCAAATTCCATTGGGTACACTTGGCGAAGTGAAGCAGATCGCAGACGTCGCCCGGTTTCTTGTTGGGCCTGCAGCAAGCTACATTACAGGCCAGACATTGGCGGTAGACGGTGGGATGGTCATGTGATCCTGCAGGACGCCGCCATTTTCACGAGATTAACTTTTCTATCGCTGTCTCCACTGAGGGAGGTACCATGAGTGAGGCCACGGACACGCGGGTCCGCGAAATCATTATCAACGAGCTTGGAGTAGAGGCCGAGAAAGTAACAGACGAGGCATCTTTCGTTGACGACTTAGGCGCAGATTCTTTGGACACTGTCGAGCTTGTGATGGCGTTCGAGGAAGAGTTCGGTATTGACATTCCGGATGAAGACGCAGAGCAAATGCGTACCGTTGGTGACGCCATCAAGTATCTGAACGAGAATGTTGAGGGCTAAAGAGTCTCTCGAACCTAGTTTTCGTGTCTTCCGTTTTAGGTACGTGCAATTAATAAGATGATTAACGACGCCCCGACGCGAGTCGTTATCACCGGGACGGGAATAGTGTCCCCGATCGGAAACGACGTGCAGTCCTCGTGGGAGAGCTTGCTCGCCGGGGTTAGCGGTGGCGCTCCGATCACGCATTTCGAGGCCACCGATGACTTCGCATGCCGCATCGGATGTGAAACTAAGGGGTTTGATCCGCTTAACTACCTAGATAAGCGAGAGGTGAAACGGCACGACCGGGTTTCTCAGTTTGCGGTTGCGGCTGTAACGCAGGCACTAAGCGAGGCGGGGCTTGAGGGAGTGCCGGTAGGAGGAGATCCAGAGCGTTTCGGGGTGATCTTTGGCAGCGGGATCGGGGGGATTGGAACCTTCGAGGAACAGCATCGAAAGCTCATAGAGAAGGGACCCAGCAGGGTCAGTCCCTACTTTATACCGATGTTTATACCGGATATCTCAGCAGGACTGATCTCAATTAGGTGGGGATTCCGGGGACCGAATTACGCTACGGTTTCAGCCTGTGCCTCGTCGGCACATGCTATTGGCGATGCCATGCGGCACATTCGTCATGGAGATGCAGATGTGATGGTGGCCGGGGGGGCTGAGGCTACCATAACTCCGATGACCTTCGCAGGGTTTAGCTCTATGAAGGCACTTTCTACTCGCAATGATGACCCGAAGGGCGCAAGCCGGCCTTTTTCTGCAGACCGCGACGGTTTTGTGATGGGTGAGGGAGGCGGAGCGGTGGTCTTGGAGTCTTTGGAGCATGCACAGGGCCGTGGTGCGACGATACTGGGAGAAATTGTAGGTTACGGCCTGAGTGCGGACGCATTTCATATCACTGCACCCCCACCAGGAGGGTACGGTGCTCAGGCTGCAATGCGGATGGCTCTTAAATACGCGGGCGCAACTGCCGAAGATGTGGATTACGTGAATGCTCATGGGACCTCTACCATGGCCGATGCAATCGAAACCGAGGCCATAAAAGAAGTCTTAGGAGACCGGGCATATGAGATAGTCGTCGGCTCCACAAAATCTATGACGGGCCACTTACTCGGTGCCGCTGGAGCACTTGAGGCTATTATTTCTCTTCGTGTGTGCCAGACGGGAAAAATACCACCGACTATAAATTTCTCGACTGCCGATCCGGAGTGCGACCTAGACTATGCGCATCAGGGCATGCAGGAGCGAGCGGTTGGTTTGGCGCTCAGTAACTCGTTTGGATTTGGTGGCCACAATGTATGTTTGGCACTGAGGTCCTGGAGCTGATTACACCTCTCCGTGTTGGCCTGGGCTATGATTCCCATCGCTTTGAGTCCGGGCGCCCTTTAATTCTTGGGGGTATCACGATCCCGGATCACCCCGGGTTGAAGGGCCATTCGGACGGTGACGCCATCACTCATGCCCTGATAGACGCAATACTTGGGGCTGCGTCACTTGGAAACGTGGGCAATCATTTCCCTCCAACTGAAGAGAAGTGGAAAGACGCCGATTCCACTGAGCTACTCTCCAACTCCGTGGAAGTAATTGATCGCGAAGGGTGGATGGTCGTGAACGTCGATCTTACGGTGATCTGTGAGAGCCCTCAGATCTCATTGTTCGCAGAGGAGATGAAAGAGCGGCTTAGCGGCATCTTACAGGTGCCGGTAGAGCGGATTTCCATAAAGGGGAAAACTAACGAGGGTATGGGATGGATAGGTGAAAGCAAGGGGTTGGCTGTCCACGCCGTTGCGCTAATCGAGAGGCGCTGACGGTGGGCCACCCGTTCTTCCGAAGGGCTGGTCAGCTATAAACTGATATAGAGACGCACCGTCAGCGGGTTCGAAGCGAGGTGGTGTGCTGGCAACAGGAGAGACGGGCTATGGAGGAGTTCGTGTTGTGGATGAATCAGGTTCCAGACATCGCGCTTTATCTCACATTGAGTATCGGTGCGGCTACTGAGAATGTTATCCCTGCCGTACCGGCTGACACCTTCATCGCAATTGGTGGCTTCCTCGCAGGGATGGGAGATCTGGATGTCTACTGGATTTTTGGTGGCACGTGGTTCTGTAACGTCCTAGGAGCGGGTTTTGTGTACAAACTGAGCCACGTTCATGGGCCCGCGTTCTTCGAGAAGAGAAGTGGCCGATATTTACTGAAGCATCATCAGATGCAGCGCATGGAGCGATTCTATGAGCGATGGGGCCCTGCCGCGATCTTTCTGTCTAGGTTCTTGCCCGGAGTACGGGCGATCGCTCCGGTTTTTGCGGGCGCTATACGGCAGCCCTGGCCCAGGGTGCTCATACCGATCGCTGTGGCATCTGCACTCTGGTATGGCGGCTTGGTTAGGCTAGGATTTCTAGCAGGGGAGAATTTAGCGAATCTTGAAACACAACTCTCGAGACTCAATCAAGGGCTCACAGGTATCGCTGTCCTAGTCGCGATAGGGGTAGCGGTATGGTGGTACCGATCGCGTGTTCCGGACTACTCGGAGTGGAAATCGTGATATCGGACGCCCCTGCTTCCTTCCTCTTCGAGCAGTTCCACGACTACCTGACATTTGAGAGGGGGCTCTCTGAACAAACGGTCGTCTCGTATGGTCGGGACCTTAACGGATGGTTCTCGTTTGTCGAAGAAGCTGGCGTCACTAGTCCAGCAGAAGTCGATATTGGAATTCTGCGGAAGTGGACCTATTCCCTTAAAGGAAAGGGTATGGCACCTCGGTCGATTCGGCGAGCGCAATCTGCCGTCCGGACATACTTCAGATTTCTTTCAATGGAAGCAGCGGTGGAAGTCGATCCTACGGACCGGCTAGAACCACCACGGATCGACAGATCACTTCCCGACGTTCTCTCGAAATTAGAGATAGGGAAGGTTCTTGAATCTCCGGATTCGACGCATCGTCTGTATTGGCGTGATCGAGCTATTCTTGAGTTTCTATACGCTACAGGGGTGCGTGTTAGTGAATTGGTAAGCCTTAGGATTACGTCTTTGGAACTAGAAGAAGGATTTGCCAAGGTTTTCGGGAAGGGCTCTAAGGAGCGACTTGTTCCAGTGGGTGGCCCGGCATTGCGAAGCCTCAAGCGCTATCTTCGTGATCTTCGTCCGAATCTTGATCAGGGCAACGGAGCAGGCCTAGTATTCCTCAATGCGAGAGGGAACCCGATTCGACGGAAGTCGGTCTGGGCGATAGTGAGAGAAGCTGCGATCCGGGCAGGCATTGCTAGAGCAATTTCACCCCACATAATAAGGCATACGTTCGCAACGCATCTTGTGGAGGGCGGGGCGGACCTAGTCGCGGTTCAGGAGCTACTAGGTCATGCCGATATCTCGACTACCCAGATCTATACGCACTTAGACCGGGCCTACCTGCGCGAAGTCCATCAGAAGTATCACCCACGTCAATAGCCGCAGGCCGCTCGACCACGCGGAGGCGCTAGTGATAGCTGGCGCCGTTGTTCAATCTTGCGTTTCTACTCTCAATCAAGGAAAACAGCTGTTCTTGTGTGGACGTAGCTTCCAAGAGAAGAATTGCTTCCGACAGGACCGGGTCTCGTTGGGTGCGGATCTCAGCTTCCCCGGCGATATCGTTCATTCTCTGCGCTGTAGCAAGTTCGGTCCGCCACAGTAGATAGCGGCGGATTTCTGGTGTGCCCAAGAAATCTTCGCCGAGTCCTTCTGTTTGTAGGGCTGAGACAAAAGTTTCAAACTCGCTCTCCTCTACGTAGGGCTTGACGCCTTCCGCTCGACGAGATGCGGCAATCTCAAACCCAAATTCCGCTATCCGCAGCCCGAGCGGGAACTGCGTCTCATTAGATGCTCTGAGGAAGTCACGTTCTAAGAGCGTCAGGGTGTCGTCTTGGATTTGTAGGTCAGGGAAGATTCCGCCACCATCGACGAGAGAGCGACCGCTGGCGGTCGTCACGCGGGGAAGGGAATCGATCACCTCGGGCACTGGGACGCCTTGCCTGTCTCTCGTCCTTTGAAGTGATCTTCCTAGGGGAGTCAGCCACGAACCCGTTGTGAAGCGTAGCCGACGCCCATGAGGCAATGGCATGACTGTCTGGACGACACCTTTTCCGAATGTTCGCTGACCAAGAACCAACGCCCGATCATAATCCTGAAGTGCACCCGCAAGGATTTCGGCACCTGACGCCGTGAACTCGTCGACCAAGATCACTATCGGGAGCCTAGGGACCTGTATAGGCCAGCGATCTCCATAAGATTCGGTGTCGGGCTGGTCGGCAGACGTTCCTGGTACTCGCTGCACCGTGCTCGCAAGTGTAGCCCCTGGTGCAAGGAAGAGGTCGGCGAGCATCAGTGATTCATCCAGAAAGCCCCCAGGGTTTCGTCTAAGGTCTATAATCAGTCCATCGGATTCACCCAACTCACCTAGTGCCTCGTTCATCTCCCGCGCGGCATTCCGTGCGACGCGATCCATGATGACGTAGCCGATATTGTTCTCGAGTATCCCCCAAGATACCGCTGGCACGTGTACCTCTTCTCGTGTGATTGTATAAGAGATGGGATCGTCGTACCCAACCCGTTTTATCCTCACCCGTACATCCGTGCCCACAGGGCCTCGGATAGAGTCAGCGGCCATACCCGTGCTCCACTTTGAGGCGTCATGTTGGTTGACCCCGACGATGACGTCACCGACCACGAGTCCGTGCTCGTTCGCTGGGAAACCTCTGAATACAGCTGTAACGGTTACCTCATCATTGAGCAGTGTAATCTGCAGCCCTATGCCAGAGTAGTTACCCGTGGTGTCTTCTTCCCATGCTTCTGCCTCTTGTGGTGTAAATACTTCTGCATAAGGGTCATCTAGGGCTCGAATTATCCCGTCGATCGCTGCTTCCCAAAGAACAGAATCGCTGAACGCGTCCATATGCATTTGAGCGATCGCATCGACGGCGCTAGCCAAGATGTCAACCTGTGGTGGTTTGCCTGAAGATTCGTCCGGTCCGTTTTGCGCGGCCATCGTAGCAGGTGCCAGCAATAAGCCGAGGGTTGCACAGACTGCAAATGTCTTGATCATTCAGGTGATCCTAATCGTCATTTTCAAGTAGAGGCTATAACCCCGCCATTCTAACGGTCGTTCCTCGATGAGTGCACGATTGGTCTGAAATAATTGAACCCCTTTGAGGCCTGCAATAGGTGCGGCCAAAAAGGTATCTTCGACGTGAAGAAGTGAGCGCGAAGAAATCACTTCACCGATACGTGGTTGTCCCAGATGAATCAAGAGCAAGAACGTACCCCACTGAGGATATCCCTCGAGCAGTTGAAGCCGCACAAGGGCGATGTGTCTGCCAATCTCAAACGGGTGCAGGCACGGGTGATTTCTCAAACGGGTAACGTTGATGTGCTGGTGTTTCCGGAGGCGGTGCTGTCGGGGTATTTCCTGGAAGGGGCCGTCTCTGAGGCTGCCCTTTCTGCAGATCAGCTAGCCTACGGGATCCGGGTGCCATCGTCTGACGCTCCCGACATAGTTATCGGCTTTTACGAGCGCTGGAATCGTAGGCTCTATAACAGCGTAGCGTACCTGAGCAACGAAGGGGGAGCCTACCAGGTAAAACACGTTCACAGAAAGATGTTTCTCCCTACGTACGGGGTTTTTGATGAGGCACGTTTTGTAGAGCCGGGTGCAGAAGTCCAAGCGTTCGATACTCGTTACGGTCGATTTGGGATGCTGGTGTGTGAGGACGCGTGGCACTCGGCACCTGGAATGGTGCTTGCCCTCGACGGGGCAGAGGTTGTGTTCGTCGTTTCGGCGTCGCCGGCACGAGACTTCATTCCCTCTACAGATGGGCGTCCGAGCAACCTGGCTCACTGGGATCGGATCGGACCGCAAATGGCCGTAGAGCATGGGTTGTTCTGTATTGTCTCCCAGCTTGTCGGTTCAGAGGGAGGCAAGATTTTCCCCGGTGGCTCTGTAGCATTCGCTCCGGATGGGACGGAAATAGCACGAGCGCCCCTCTTGGAGGAAGGGGGTACAGCCGTGAGGTTGGACCCTCGAGCAATCGACCGGTCGAGAACGGCGTCCCCACTATTATCTGACCTAGAGCAGGCGCTTCCGCATCTGCAGAGAGCTCTCGACAGGGTTTCGGGCAGGGCCACCCCGGTTGAACTGAATGAAAGCTCACCTCTCTCGGGCGGGGCACAAGAGCCACCATCCGACGATGGCATAGGTACACGATTGGATGCAACTCCGGCTCGAAAGAGGGAGGAGATCCTCGGTATTGATGTTGAACTCGTCGAGCGGACCCTGATTGAATTTATTCGAGAAGAGGTGTGCCGACGCCGAGGGTTTGAACGGGTGGTATTAGGGGTATCGGGTGGGGTAGATTCGGCAGTCTCACTGGTTCTCGCGAGCCGTGCTCTAGGGCCAGAGAATGTATACGGCTTCAGGTTGCCGTACCGTACTTCTAGCCAAGAGAGCCTCGATCACGCCGGACTTGTGCTCGCTGCGACTGGTACTCACGAAAGGACGATTGAAATCTCGGACCCGATCGATACCTACGTGGAGAGATATGAAGAAAACATCTCACCAATGCGAAAGGGAAACCTCATGGCTCGATTGAGGGCTGTGATCCTGTTCGATCAATCCGCTAGCCTCGGCGCTCTCCCGTTAGGCACCGGCAATAAGAGTGAGCGGCTCCTCGGGTACTTCACATGGCATGCAGACGATTCCCCACCCATCAATCCTCTTGGTGATCTGTTCAAGACGCAGGTATGGGCCCTCGCTCGACATTTAGATGTACCCAGAGAAATCATCGAAAAACCAGCTACCGCTGATTTAGTAAGGGGTGTGAATGACGAGGATGAGTTGGGTATATCCTATCACGACGCGGATCCAATCCTCTATTGGCTCACGCTTGGATACCAAGCAAATGAACTGCACCAGATGGGATTTGAGAAAACGGCGATCGAAACCGTGCAGCGGAGGCTTGAGTCTACTCATTGGAAGCGAGAGTTGCCTACGGTTGCAGTGCTCTCATCTAGCGCGATTGGCGAGTTCTATCTGCGTCCGGTTGATTATTAGAGCTAGGGTTGGTCGGCGATAGCTCGACCGCTTTCATCTGTCCCGATTCTAGCATAGGTTCCAAAGCGTGAATCTTTCTTTCTCGCTCCGCCTGAGTGGGCTAACCGAAGCCCGATGACCGGCCAGGTTCTAGGCATTGTGCCTGCCCGGCTAGGGTCGACGCGGCTCCCCCGGAAACCCCTCCATCCGCTTTTAGGAAGACCGCTTATAGAGTGGGTTTGGCGTCGAGTCGCTTCGATGAAAATCCTTGATCGCGCCGTAGTCGCCACCGATTCTCCTGAGGTGGTCGATGTGTGCCACGCCATCGGGGCGCCCGTTGAATTAACATCCGAGGATCACGTATCTGGAACTGACCGTGTCGCGGAGGTAGCCGGACGCCCGGGTTACACTGGATATGGCTTGGTGGTGAATATCCAAGGCGATGAACCTCTGATAGAAGAAGAACATGTTCGAAGCGCCATCGAATTAGTCCGCAGCGGTAACTGGCAGGTCGGGACCTGTGCGACACCAGTTCAGGAGGCTGGTGTTTTAGAGGATCCTTCTATGGTCAAAGTCGCACGAGCGGACTCAGGCCGAGCCCTCTACTTTTCTCGAGCCCGTATACCGTGGGCAAGCGAAGCCACGAGTCACATTCAGAGGGCAGGAAGCCTGAATTTCTTGAGACATTTAGGGATCTATGCCTACGAGCGATCAGCTCTCGAGCAGTGGGCATCACTCGCACCGTCGCGACTCGAGCAGATTGAATCTCTTGAACAGGTTCGCGCCTTGGAGGCGGATCTGCGTATTGGCGTTGCGATCGTTGAAGGAGCGCACGAAGGTGTGGATACGCTCCTCGACGCCGCTCGTGTGGAACAGCAGTTAAGTCACCTCACTCACTCTACTCTTGTGTGACCCCATGTCCGTAAAGAGCGAAAGACCAACCAAGTACATCTTTGTCACGGGCGGAGTCGTATCCTCTCTCGGGAAGGGTATAGCTGCAGCGTCCATCGGTCGGCTGTTGAAGGAACGCGGGCTACGCGTGACTCTCCAGAAGTTCGATCCATACATCAACGTAGATCCTGGGACACTCTCTCCGTATCAACATGGTGAGGTGTTCGTGACGGACGATGGAGCAGAAACGGACCTCGACCTAGGTCACTACGAGAGGTTCATTGATGAGTCGCTGTCGCAGGACAATAATATCACGACCGGCCGGATCTATCAGAACGTCATCACGAAAGAGCGACGTGGTGACTATCTCGGATCGACCGTACAAGTGATTCCACACATCACGGACGAGATAAAGGGTGCGATTAGCAGGCTTGCCGAGGACAACGATGTCGTGATTACCGAGATCGGGGGGACAGTTGGTGACATTGAGTCGCTTCCATTCCTGGAGGCGATCAGGCAATTCCGTGTAGATGTAGGCAGGGAGAATGCGATTTTTGTGCACCTCACCTTGGTTCCGTTTCTGACAGCAGCCGGGGAATTGAAAACGAAACCGACACAGCACTCGGTAAGAGAGTTGATGGAGATTGGGATCCAGCCACAAGTTCTTATTTGCCGGGCTGAGAAGCCTCTCTCGAAAGAGATAAAGAGAAAGATCGCGCTCTTCACGAATGTCGAGTCCGAAGCGGTTCTAGAGTCTCCGGATCTCTCCACGATTTATGAAGTCCCGTTGGCTCTAAAGCGACAGAGGGCGGACGAGGTTGTTATGCGGGGTCTCGGGCTCACAGATCTTCCGGATCCTGATCTGACAACGTGGACGGACATGGTCAGAAGGGTTCAGCAGCCTGCATCAGGCACGGTGAGGATAGCGGTGGTTGGCAAATACACTGAACTCGTGGACTCCTACAAGTCAGTTCAGGAAGCCTTGATCCACGGTGGTATAGCAAACGATGTGAAGGTGGAAATCGATTGGTTGCTCTCCGAAGGATTTACGGGAGGCGAGGGTGTGGAGTCTCTATCCTCCTATAATGGTTTACTTATACCAGGAGGGTTCGGTCCCAGAGGCGTCGAGGGGATGCTACATGCTATTCGATGGGCGAGAGAAAGCGGTACGCCATTTTTCGGTATTTGCCTCGGGCTCCAATGTGCGGTGATTGAATATGCTCGAAATGTGTGCGGTCTCGAGGGAGCACATTCAACGGAATTTGACCCTGAGTCACCTCATCCGGTCATCGCTCTTCTCGACTCACAGCTTCAGGTGATCACAAAAGGAGGCACCATGAGACTAGGGGCATATCCATGCGCTCTCTCTGACTCCAGCCGCTCTCGAGAGATCTATTCTGAAGAGCATATTTCTGAGCGCCATCGGCATCGTTTCGAGGTCAATAATGAGTACCGGAAACGATTAGCGGATAAAGGGTTGACGATCAGTGGCACATCGCCGGACGGCGGTCTAGTCGAAATGGTTGAGATTACTGAACATCCTTGGTTTGTTGCTGGACAATTTCACCCTGAATTAAAGAGCCGGCCAACTCGACCACACCCTCTATTTGCCTCTTTCATCGAGGCAGCCAGCAAGCATGCGGGATAGGAAGTTCCCATCGATCCGAATGCTCACGCGAAGCCTCATTTGTTGAGCAAGGCACGATTCCAGGGGGTGACCTGATATGCTCAAGGAATTCACCCTGATTGCCGGGCCGTGCACACTGGAGGATGATGGCCTCAATCTGGAAATCGCGAGTGCTCTCGCAGAACTGTCTTGCAGCACCGGCCTTCCGATTATCTTCAAGGGGTCCTTCGACAAGGCGAATCGGACGCACCTAGAAGCACCGCGAGGCCCGGGGCTCTCAAAGGGTCTAGAACGCCTCTATGCTGTGCGTGAGGAGACGGGGCTCCGGCTCCTCACCGACATTCATGAACCGCATCAAGCGGCACCCGCGGCGGAGGTGGTCGACGTTCTACAGATTCCCGCGTTCCTTTGCCGACAGACTGATTTACTAACTGCTGCCGGACAGACGGGTTGCGCTGTGAATGTAAAGAAGGGGCAATGGGTAGCACCCGAAGAGATGGGGGCTGCGGTGCATAAGGTCCGGATCGCGGGTGGCTCTATCTGCGCTGTCACAGAGCGAGGTACCGCGCACGGTTACGGTGACTTGGTAGTGGACATGCGATCCTTTGCGCGGCTTAGAAAGGCTACAGGAGCCGTGGTGCTGTTCGACGCGACTCACTCGGTACAGCGTGCCGGAGCAATTGCTGGGGGGACCGGAGGGGATCCGCACCACATTCCAGCTCTCGCCCGGGCGGCTGTCGCAGCTGGGTGTGATGGTATCTTTTTGGAGACCCATCCTCAGCCTTCACAGGCTCCCTCTGACGGGACTAACATGCTCCCACTACACGAACTTCCCGATCTAGTAGAACAGATCCTCTCAGTTCGAACCGCGATTCAGGGGAGCCTCGGTTCATAGCTTTGAGCCTGGAAATATGACACGGACCTCCAACTCCATAACGAGAGAGACTGCAGAGCGGATCCGCCTAGTAATCTTCGACGTCGACGGGGTGCTGACAGACGCTGGCTTGTATACGGGTACCACTGCAAAGGGTGAGGCGGTTGAGCTTAAGAGGTTTGATATACAGGATGGCGTGGGTTTGAAACTGTTGAAGTGGGCCGGACTCGGTGTTGTGCTGGTATCAGGCAGGGTCTCAGAAGCGACTTCACTCCGTGCAAAGGACCTTGGAATAGATGGGTGTTATCAGGTTCCCGACGCCCACAAGCTTAAGGTGGTTAGAAAGATCATTGACGAGCGAGAAATAGGTTGGGACGAGGTTGCGATGATTGGTGATGACATACCGGATTTAGCGGTTATGCGTTTAGTCGGGCTTAAGGCTGCGGTGGCGAACGCGACCGAACCGATCTCGTCCATTGCTGACTGGCAATCAACCCGATCTGGTGGGCACGGAGCAGTGCGAGAGTTCACAGACGAACTGTTGCGGGCTCGGGGGGATCTAGATGAGGTCGTCGAAAAATATGTCTCAGAGCGGAGCGATATCTGACATTTGAGAACAAGTCTAGCTTAGATGTTGTTACTAGAGTTTCTCAGTTGAGTAATGTCGGCGAGTTTAGATAGACAGAAACCTGACTCAAGTGAGGAACTGCCACATAGAGTTCGGTGATAGAGATAGAGACACCGTACCGAGGTGAGCACAAATAGCTATGACGGCTTGCAAGCCCAGAGTCAGATGAAATCGGGAGCAGTTTGAGTATGACAAAGCGACAGTTTTCAAAATCCCACGGTTACACAGCGATCGCAGTGGCGCTCGTCGCCACAGGGTGCTCCTCCGAGTTGAGTACGCCAGTGGCAAACCGAGATCTGCAGGCTCTCGAAGCAGACTACGTGGCATACGGGATGGTCAGTTTTGTAACAGCGCGTGGTGTCAGAGAGGGTCGTGTGGAAGCTGACACGGCATACGTATATGAGGAGACGTCGACAGCGATGCTGAGACAGATGTCCATTGTCTTCTACGACGAATTCGGGAATGAGAATGCCACAGTGACCGGCGATTTCGGGGATTGGAATCAAGAGACGAATCGGATGGTTGCACGGGGAGATGTCGTATTGCTGATCCACGAGGATTCAAGTCAGATCCAAAGTGCTGAAATCTTTTACGATCCAGGATTAGAAAGGATCTGGAGTGACTCGCTCACCACTCGCGTCATGAGCGATGGGGCGGTTACTACTGGGACAGCTTTCGAGTCTGATATGGCGTTCGAGAATATTACGATCGCAAACATGAGGGGTGGTGCGCGGCGGGTCTTTTAGACTCGGACCGCGACGCATACCGGATGCGCTCACCCCCGGCTTCCGTTCGGATGGCGATTGCTGTATCAGCTATGGCGACAGGACTCATTGCGAGTCCTTCAGAGGCTCAGGAGGGCTGCGAGGCGGTTGCTCCAGGCAACGACCTGACTCGGGCATTAACGGTCGGAGAATTGCGTATTACATACATCACAAACCCCCACTTTCTCTGTGCTGGGGGTGTTGAGATATGGGCAGATTCTGCGGAAGCATTTCCTGACCGTGGATACTCCCATTTGATTGGTAACGTTCGGTACCAAGAGGATGCTAGAGAGCTGCGTGCTGATGATGCCCGCTACTTCACCAACGAAGGGCGGTTACAAGCTGAGGGTAGCCTGGTCATAGTAGACGAAGCTCAGGGATCCTCAATCGAGAATGGAAACCTCGTCTACTTGTTGGAGACAGACTTCAGGGATGTCTCAGAGATGACGGTCCTGGCGGACGAGAACGGGGTGCGCCCTGTCGCGGTTCTTACCCCGCGGCAGGAAGATGAGCCCGGGGCTGAGAATAATGCCTACACAGTGGTAGGGGACCGGATCTTTCTTCTTGGAGCTAGTTACTTCACCGCCGTCGGTGACGTTCGGATCGAACAAGATTCTCTGGAGGCCTTCGCAGATTCAGCAGAGTACGACATGGATGGCAGCGGACTGGTGCTGGAAGGTGATGCCCGCGTGCTGAGCGGCGAATACGATTTGGTTGGGCGCAGAATTACGTTGAGCGCACCCGACGCTCCAGAGGACCTGATCCACGCTAAACGAAACGCCAAATTGGAAGGGGGTGATTTGCTGCTAACCTCTGCTCAGATCTTTCTCTTTCTTGAAAATGATCAACTCGAAAGGCTGGTCGCGACACCAATCGTGGACCCGGCGTCTGCCGTCGCGGACTTGGAGGACCGAGAGCGTCCAGAGGCTGCCGTGGAGGATTTCGTGCTTACAGCTGACTCGGTAGAAGTGCGGGCGCCGGCTCAGCGCGTTGAACGGGTGTTCGCGTCGGGTTCAGCGAGGAGCGAGTCCCGGGCGGCAGACTCTCTGACGGTTGATCTTCTGCCTGAGATTGCCAGAACCGATTGGTTAGAGGGTGATACAGTCATCCTGAATTTCACCGAGAAAGAGGGTGTCCCCTCCGATCAAGGACGCGAGACTGGGGCGCCGGAGCTTGAACTCGAAGACATCATCGCAATCGGTAGTGCACGGTCGCTCTATAGGCTTCCACCAAACGACTCGCTCGCAGTGCCGGGTGTTGACCCGCCTGCTGTCCATTACGTAGTCGGCAATGAGATCCGGATAGAGATGGTAGGGCAGCAGGTAAAGTCCATGCAGGTCAGCGGTCAAACAGAGGGTGTCCATCTAGAACCTCTGCAACGAGCATCAGGCCCCGATACAACTCAGGTAGACACGCTGGCTGTACCAGACAGCTCCTCTTTTGAATCCAAATTGGACAGTGAGCTTATGGGTAGTCAAAATATTCTGGACTATGTACCTCCATCGAAATCATCACAATCGCGCGAGCCGTTCGTATACCCCTTACAAAATCGACCGAGGAGTCTCCCTTGGATCCGCTGAACACAGAATCAGGAGTCATCGAGGTTGACTCTAAAGATGGAGTCACTCCATTACCTCCCGGCCTCAAAGGGAGTAGTAAGCTTTGGGGGAGCGGGCTGACAAAGCTTTATCGGAACCGCTGTGTTGTCGAAAATGTTGATATCAAGGTCAGCCAAGGAGAGATCGTCGGCCTTCTAGGTCCAAACGGAGCAGGGAAAACCACCACGTTTTATATGATGGTCGGGCTCATCCCTCCGGCAGAAGGGACCGTCCATTTAGACGGAGAAGAGTTGACCAGAACGCCCATGTATCAGAGGGCGAGACGAGGGGTCGGGTACCTGGCGCAGGAACCATCGGTTTTTAGGAAGCTTTCGGTCGAAGATAATGTCCTGGCCATACTCGAAACCTTAGGTCTTCCCCGGGAAGAAGAGGAGGCGCGTCTCGAGGAACTCTTGGAGGAACTAGGCCTCACGGAATTGCGAAAGAGCAAGGCGTACTCACTCTCTGGCGGTGAAAGGCGGCGGCTTGAAATAACACGTGCTTTAGTGCAGCAACCGAGATTTATGCTTTTGGACGAGCCTTTTGCTGGAATTGATCCTATAGCAGTCCACGACATTCAGGAAATAGTTCGCGGGCTCAAGGATAAGGGGATCGGAGTGGTGATATCGGATCACAACGTGGAGCAGACGTTGGAGATCGTGGACCGTGCTTACATCATGTATGAGGGTAAGATAAGGGTAAATGGGACGGTTTCCGAGCTGGTCTGGAATGATGAAGTCGCCGAGATCTATCTTGGACCCGCGCTGACTACCCGAATGAGGGATAGATACCTCCGTCCGGAGGACTGAGAGGGGAAGGTGACGGCCGATTCCCACATGAGAGATCCCGTGGGAGATGAGGATAGATGAGTTCGTTCAATGCCAAACTGTACCAGAGCGCTCAGCTCCAGCAGGATATGCAAATCAACCCTCGCTTATATCAGGCGATGGAATTGCTTTACATGCCTCTGCTGGACCTCGAGCAGCATCTGAAGGAGCAGATGGCTGAGAATCCTTTCTTGGAAATGCAGGATGCGTTCGAAGAGAAGGAGGTAGAACTCAAAGAGGATACTCTCGATGAGCCGATGGGAGATGACGAAGTCGACTGGGAGGAGATCCTCCTGGATGGCTTCGAGGTCGGTGGTCAGCGCCAACAATATGAGGAAAGGGAGGTGTTTGAGCCTACACCAGTGGAGGCTCAGGATCTACACGACCATCTCCTTGGCCAGCTTACCCTGCTTCCTATCACGGAACGGGAGATAAGGCTGGGCGAGGAAGTCATCGGAAACATTGATGACGACGGGATGTTGGCGTGTACGCCCGACGAATGCTTGACGGGGTTAAACGAGTGGCTAGACCAAGTCCGACCATCGGCATATGCCAAAGCCCAAGAGATCAGCGACGATCTGGCTCGTCGGAGTGAGCTTGAGGAGATTGCCTCGGTCTTTCGGGAATACAACATCTCCGAAGTAAAAAACATGATTTCTTTGATCCAAGGCTTCGATCCTGCTGGAGTCGGAGCTCGGGACGTTCGTGAATCACTCTTGCTTCAGCTAATCAGTCGGGGTGATGAGGCATCACTGCAATATAGAATTGTAGACCAGCACTTCGAGGAGTTGATTAATCGCCACATCACCGAAATAGCAAAAACAATCGGCATAAAGCCTATCGAGGTTCAGGACGCAGCCGATTCCATCAGTCAACTAGATCCTAAGCCGGGATTGAAATACTCAACCGCTCCGGAGGAGTACGTGATTCCCGATCTCATCGTAGAGTTCATAGATGGCGATTACATGGTCTTTGCGAACGACACGAGCCTGCCTCGCCTACGAATCTCTCAAGCTTACCGCGAAGTGGCCAAGGACAGGAAAGCGTTCACGGGTGAGAACAAGGAGTTCATAGCAAACAAATTGAACTCCGCCAACTGGATGATCCAAGCTATCGAGCAAAGACGTCAGACGATGCTTAAGGTCATGACTTTCATCGTAGGACGACAGAGAGAATTCTTTGAGAGGGGAGTGCAGTACCTCAAACCGCTCACCCTTAGGGAGGTGGCTGACCATATTCAGATGCACGAATCCACTGTTTCGCGGGTCACGAATAAGAAGTTCGTGCAAACCCCTCGTGGGGTGTATTCCCTCAAGTACTTTTTCTCGACCGGCCTATCCACTATGAGTGGGGATGATATATCCGCGCGTGGTGTTAGGGATAAGATAAAGACCTTGGTCGGGGATGAAAATCCAAAGAAACCGCTGACCGACCAGGCGCTTGTGAACTTACTTGAAGAAGACGGAGTGAAGATAGCCCGCCGAACAGTGGCTAAGTACAGAGACCAGCTTGATATTTTACCAGCCCGCATGCGGAAACGGGTTTGAACGATGGAGCAGCCGTAATGCGACGAGACTTTACCATAATCATTCCGGCCTACAATGAAGCGCTGGTCGTTCCCGATCTGGTAAGAGAGCTACGTGCTGCCTTTCTGAAATATGGGCTCGATGGCGAGGTTCTGTTGGTTGACGATGGTTCGACAGACGGGACTGCGGGTCTAGCTGAGAAAGAGGCCGCGGACTGGGAAAGATTCGAAGTCGTGCGACACAGAGTGAATCGAGGTAAGACCGAGGCGATACTTACAGCGGCGGAGCATGCTTCCGAAGGTCTCCTGATTCTCTTCGACGCGGATCTGCAGTATTCACCGGAAGAGATCCCTCGCTTCCTCGAGTGTTTAGACGATGGTTGGGATATCGTGACGGGACGAAAAACAGGTCCTTATGAAAAAAAGGCGGTTTCGACGGTTTACAATCGGCTCTCTCGTCTAGTTTTTGATCTGCCTGTATCGGACCTTAACTCAATGAAGGCATTTCGGGCTGAGGTCCTCGAAGGACTTCAGCTTCGGCATGATTGGCATCGCTTTTTTGTGGCGCTCGCGCATGCGCAGGGTGCGACCGTTACTGAGATCGATATCGACCTTCATCCTAGAAGAGCTGGGGAAGCGAAGTACGGTGGACGGCGAAGGGTTTTGGTGGGACTGCTTGACCTCGTGTCGGTCTGGTTTCTGCTGATCTTTTCCCGTAAACCGCTTCTTCTCTTTGGTGGCACCGGGCTAGTCCTCGCCTCGTTCGGTCTGTTCGTAGGTGCCGTTACGGTGTACCTGCGTTTTCTCCATCCGATGTTCGGTTTCGATGCTTATATCCCGCCTATGGGGTATCGCCCTCTGCTCTACCTCGTCATGCTGCTCGCTACTTTGGGTTTCCTCCTCTTCGGCTTCGGTTTGGTCTCTGAGCAAGTGGCACAAGTTCGGCATGAGCTTGAAGCTTCTAGAAGACGGGATTGATGACTCTTCCTGAGAGCCGCGTTCTTTTGGTGGTGGGAACCCGGCCCGAGGTCATAAAGATGGCCCCGGTTCTGGAAGCCTTACGTGAGAGATGCCCGGCGCTGGAGACACGATCGGTGTTCACTGGTCAGCATACTACACTAGTGAAAAGCGTCGCAGCAGCGTTTGATTTTTCTCCAGATTACGATCTAGCGATCATGAGAGAGGATCAGACCATCTATGACGTGGTTACTAGTGCGTCGAAAGGTGTGGCAGACATCATTCGAGATTACCGCCCGAACCTTTTGCTCGTTCAGGGTGACACCGCGACAGTGTTTGCGGCGGCACTCGCAGGCTATCTCGAGCAGGTCCCGCTGGGGCATGTAGAGGCTGGACTTCGAACCAACGACAAGTTCTCTCCATGGCCAGAGGAGGGTTTTCGTAGACTGACCGACGCAATCACGGATCTCTACTTTGCTCCCACAGCTCGTGCTGGGGGGCTCTTGCAATCGGAGCATGTCCCCGCGGAGAAGGTGTATGTTACAGGTAACACAGTTGTTGATGCGCTGACCTATGTCGCTGAGCAAGATTTACCTATTAAGAACCCTACCGTACGAGGGTTCTTGGAGTCCTTATCAGAAGATCACCAAGGGATCCTCGTGACAGCCCATAGAAGGGAATCGTTTGGCGAGCCACTCGATCGAGTCTTTAGCGCTATACGAAGGTTGGTTGAAGAGCATCCGACTGCGCATGTGATCTTTCCGGTACATCCAAACCCCAATGTTTACGGACCCGCTCACCAGGCACTTGGATCCGTCGATCGCGTGTTGCTTACAGATCCCTTGGACTATGTCGATACGATCGGCGTTATGCAGAGAGTGAGATTGATTTTGACAGACTCGGGTGGGATCCAAGAAGAGGCACCTGCCTTCGGAGTGCCGGTATTGGTGATGCGCGACGTCACCGAGCGCCCCGAGGGCATCGAGGCAGGTGTAGCTCAACTTGTGGGTACTGAGATTGGCCGGATCTCTGATGCCGTGACGAAAACGCTCTCAGGGCCCCGTCTGAAGATTAGCCCGAACCCCTACGGTGACGGACAGGCTGGTGTGCGAATCGCCGACATAGTTCATTCGTTTCTGACGGGCGCACCCCGCTCTACTAAAGACTGGGTCGGCGGTGATCCGATCCGACCTTAGATCGGCTATGGGTCTATGAACATCCTAATGCACTGCGTCTACTATCCCCCTGAAATCGGCGGACTGGAGAGCCATGTGCATCACCTATGTCGCGCTCTGGTTGAGCATGGCCACAAAGTGGATGTGATTACATCGCGATCGATGGCGGGCACGCCACGTTTTGAAGTCATGGATGGCGTGGAAGTGCATCGTACTTGGTTTCCGGGGAAGAACGCCCTAGGGTGGCTTGCGCACGCGGCTGGGTCACTTCCGTCTTCAATGACATTGGCCCGGGATGCGGATATCCTTCATGCGCAAGCATTTCAGTCTATCCCTCCACTTCTGGCAGCTAGGGCACGCGTCGGAGTTCCGCTCGTGTCAACATGGCACACCTCTCACTTTCTAAGGCTCGCTGAAAATCCAATCACGGGCTATCTACTGGGAAGACTAGTCCAAGCAAGTGACGCCAATCTTGCGGCCAGTGCTGAAATTGCGAGCACGGCAGAGCGACTAGCGCCCAGAAGCCGAGTCAGAGCGGTCACTAACGGTGTAGA
>DEAT01000065.1 GCA_002348265.1 Gemmatimonadales bacterium UBA2975
TGGCGACCAATCGTGGAGTCATTCGTGCCCCCAAAAGTCAAGGAACGACTAGGTCAGCAGTGCGGCAAACTCATCGGCCGAACCTGCCCACGAATACCCGCACGGCCTCGCCCCGAGTGTCAAACCCTCGGGCTCCCTCAGTAAGCCCTCGACCGGCACAGCCCCCAGTGATGTCGCGACTTGGGGTGAGACGTCCGGCGCGCTCTTCCGGAGTAGTCCGAAGACCTTCGGGTTCTAGATAGTTCACTCCGTAGGCTTCAAAAACAGAGCGGGGCGGTGCTCCCGCCACCGCTCTGTTTTTTTTGCTATTCTGCTTACTTTCTTGGCGTATGAGTAAGCTCAGCGCATTGCCCTCTGAGGGCACCGACTTCATTCGACAGCAGATTCGTGCCGATCTCGCTTCTGGTCGGTATGGGGATCGAGTTGTGACGAGATTCCCACCAGAGCCGAACGGTTACCTGCACATAGGTCATGCGACGGCTATATGCCTGAATTTTGGAATAGCCGAAGAGTTTAACGGTCGTTGTCATCTTCGATTCGACGATACGAACCCGGACAAGGAGGATGAAGAATTTGCTCGTTCGATCAAGGAAGATGTCAGGTGGCTTGGTTTCGACTGGGGTGAAAACCTTTATTACGCGTCCGATTATTTCGAACGCATGTACGACTCAGCAGTCGGTCTTATTAAGAAGGGCCTGGCGTATGTCGATTCAGAATCGCTAGAGGCGATTCGGGAAGGCCGTGGAACAGTTACTGAGCCTGGGATCCCTTCACCATATCGGGGTCGGTCGGTAGATGAGAACCTTGATCTGTTTGAGCGTATGCGGGAAGGCGAGTTTAGTGACGGAGAGCACGTTCTTAGAGGTAAGATCGACATGAGCCATAAGAACATGCTCATGCGAGATCCCGTCCTGTACCGCATCCGGCATGCACGCCATTACAGGCGAGGTGACGAGTGGTGTATCTATCCCCTCTACGACTATGCGCACTGTTTAGAGGATGCGTTTGAGAATGTCACGCATTCTATCTGTACTATCGAGTTCGAGAACAATCGTGAGCTGTATGATTGGGTCCTCGAAAACACGGGGTTTCGGGAACCGCGGCCGCACCAGTATGAATGGGCAGGGCTCAATCTAGAAAATGCAGTGCTGTCGAAGCGATCGATCGCCCCACTTGTGGCGGCTGGCCTAGTCTCGGGTTGGGATGACCCCCGGTTAGCTACGATCTCGGCCTACCGCCGACGCGGGGTTCCCCCAGAGGCGATCCGAATGTTTGCTCGTCTGGTGGGAGTCTCACGCTCGGGAGGACGGACGGAGGCGGACAAGCTTGATTACGCGATAAGAGAGGTACTCAACTTTGAATGTCCCCGTGTTATGGCTGTGCTTGATCCGATCCGGGTCGTACTCACGAACCTCCCGCAAGGCCACAAGGAATCATTTGAGATTCAGTCTTTTCCAGACGACGTAGGAAGGGAAGGGTTTCGCGCGGTTCCCTTTGGTCGAGAAGTGTGGATAGAGCGGTCAGACTTCGCAGAGGACCCGCCGAGCGGCTTCAGAAGGCTTGTTCTCGGTGGCGAAGTGCGCCTACGTGGCGCGTATGTCATCCGGTGTGAAGAGGTTGTGAAGGATAACAAGGGCGTGCTCACGGAACTGCGATGCACGGTTGATTCCGCGACGCGTGGCGGTGGAAACCCTGACGGACGAAAGGTTCGAGGAACGATTCAGTGGGTTGCGATAGCTAGCGCTCTCGATGCTGAGGTCAGACTGTTCTCGGAACTCCTAAAGCCTCTCGACCAAGATTCTGAAGAGGATCAGGAACTGATCGAGCGCGTAAACCCAGATTCACTTGTGGTAGCGAGCGAAGCCAAGCTCGAGCCATCTATAGGTTTGGATAATCCTGAGACCCGATATCAGTTTGAGCGCTCGGGATACTTCTGGAGGGACCCTGTGGATGGGTTGGGTGAGCGACTTGTTTTCAACCGTATCGTGGCGCTTAAGAGCACTTTCAGCGTTAAAAGTGATAGAGGACGAGCGCACGCTCGCGCTGTGGAAGAGAAGATTTCGGGCCCTTCAGTCAGGCCTCAGATAAGTGCCGCTAGACAGGCTGCGCGAGAAGAAGATTCCCGCCTAGAAGAGCGCTTCACTCGTTACCAATCAAGCTACGGCCTTTCAACGGAGAATGCTGATCTGCTCACTGGATCTATTCACACTGCTTTGTTCTTTGAAGCGGCGATGGAGGCGAACCAGGATGCGACGGCCATAGCCACATGGATCGTAACAGAGGTGCGGGGCCTTTCAGAGGATGGGGATCTTTCAAAATTAGGCTTTACCGGTGAAGCACTAGGTCGTCTCGTAGAGTTGGTGGGTGACGGCACTGTGAGTCGTCGGGCTGCCAAGGATGTGCTGCTGCGCATGAATGAGTCCGGAGGAGAGCCGGACGCGTTAGTGCGAGAAATGGGGCTCGAAACTGTCTCTGATACCGAGGCTTTGGGGATGATTATCGAAGAAGTTCTTTCTTCGCATCCTGCGGAGGTAGAAGCATATCGTGAAGGTAAGGGAAAGCTCATTGGCCTGTTCATTGGAGAGGTGATGAAGGCCACCAGGGGTGCGGCCGATCCGAAGATTGTGGAAGGCCTGCTTCGGGAAAGACTAAGTTCATGAACATGCGCCTCCGGTTTGCTCCTTCACCTACGGGCTACCTACACGTTGGCGGTGCCCGGACGGCCATATTCAACTGGCTTATTGCTCGAAAAGAGGGAGGTGTTTTAGTCCTCCGTATCGAGGATACTGATCGGGTGAGATCCAGTGAGGAGCATACCAAGGTCATCCTCGATGGTTTGACATGGCTCGGTGTGGATTGGGATGAAGGACCCTTTTTCCAAAGTGAGGGGATCGAGCGTCATCGAGCGGATGCGACTCGACTGCTGGAAGAAGGAAAGGCATATCGGGACTTCACTGACATGGCAGCTATGCGCTTAGAGGCAAAAGAGCGCGGAATGCATCCCAGTCGCGTAGTCCGAGAAAAGATGATGGATTTGGGGGCTGAGGCGGCTAAGCAACGGGCGGAGGCAGGGGAGCCCTTCGCCATTCGGTTGCTAGTACCAGATGGCGAGACGGTTTTTGATGATCTCGTTCACGGTGAGATGCGCTTTGGCAATGACGATATTGATGACCTGGTGATTCTTCGCAGTGACGGGACGCCGACGTACAACCTTGCGGTCGTTTCTGACGACGCGGATATGCGCATCACGCATGTTCTACGTGGCGATGACCATCTCTCAAATGCGCCGAAGCAGGTTTTGCTTTATCGCGCGCTTGGGTATCCTGAACCGGTGTTCGCGCATGTGCCGTTGATCTTGGGTTCCGATGGTCGAAAACTGTCTAAGCGCCATGGCGCTATGGCGGTCGGTGATTATGCCGACGAAGGAATCGTGCCTGAGGCGATGGTCAATTTCCTGGCACTCCTGGGTTGGAGCCCGGGCGACGATCGAGAGTTGATGAATCGTAAAGAGTTGCTGGGCGCATTTGGGATGGAGCGCCTGCTTAAGTCGGCTTCCGTATTCGATATGGAAAAACTAGAGTGGCTGAATGGCCAACATCTGGACGCGTACTCCGACGAAGAGCTAGCGAAATGCCTGCGTGGGTTGTTGCAAGAGGAAGAGTCCTTCTGTTCAGAGCTTCTTGATGACGTCAACTGGCTTTCAGAATTGCTGGGAGTTATAAAGCCACGGGCCCGGAAGCTAGACCAGCTTGCAGAGCAGGCTAGACCGTTTGTGTGCCAGGATCTGCACTTCGATACGAAGGCTGTTGAAAAACACTTGAGTAGAGACCCAGGTGCCGCGACCCAACGGCTGCAGGGTCTTTATGCAGCGTTCGGTGGGGCGGACTGGACGAGAGAGGGGCTGGAGGTGTCCCTTCGTGATCTTGCTTCGCAGATGGAGGTTGGGGCTGGCAAGCTAATCCACCCTCTCCGTGTCGCGCTGACCGGAAACATGGCGAGTCCGGGTATTTTTGACGTACTCTACCTCCTAGGAAGAGAGCGCTCACTGATCCGCATAGAAGATGCTGTTGAGCGGATCGACTTAAGCTGAAGAATCGGCCTGCTTGACACCGTTCTGA
>DEAT01000056.1 GCA_002348265.1 Gemmatimonadales bacterium UBA2975
AGGGATGGGAACATACTCGGCCTAAGGGTGGGTTCGTACGAGATCGTTGCCACCGCTGTACTTCCTCCCGACGCAACAGCCCCTCCCCCGTCTCTCACGATTCCGATCACGATCGTGTTCCCCTCCGTAGCAAGATTGGGAATCTCTGCTTCATCGGAACAGATCTTCGTTGGCACCTCTGTAACACATACGGCTACTGCCTTTCATCCAGACGGCTCTCATCGGCCAGATGCAGTCGCATCATGGACGAGCTCTGATACTTCCATTGCAACCGTCGACCGTTGGGGCACCCTCACGGCGCACGCACCTGGCAACGTCAGCCTAACAGCAGGCTTCGAGACAGTCTCTGAGACTCGATCCTATGCCATTGAGCCCTTCCCAGCGGATGAACTGCTAATCTCAGGTGGAACCGAAACCGCCCGAACGGGAGATGTTCTGCATTTTAAAGCGACAGGCCTTACTAACGGTGAACCGCTTGATGCGTTACCAGTCACATGGGCATATACGTTCGTGCCCGACGATTCGATTCGCGCCCCTGGCGCATCCGCTGTGATAGACAATGGCGCGTTCGTAGCAGAGGTACCTGGCCGATACTCTGTGCTAGCGATATCCGGTCCGCTCGTCGCGAGATCAACGGTTACGGTGCACGGCCGAGAAGTAGTCCAAGAGATCCAGCTCCAAGGCCGTGGGCCGGTTACGAATTCTCACACTTCAGACCTTTGGGTTTTCGAGGGATTGAACGGAAGGGACTATGCCATCACAGGGACGTGGGCATCCGACGGGTGGGCGTTTTTCTGGGATGTTACCGATCCCACAAGTATCACGAAGGTAGATTCAATCAGAGTCGACGCACGCACCGTGAATGACGTTAAGGTGGCACCGAACGGTCGATATGCAGCGCTATCACGTGAGGGAGCCTCTGATCGGAGAAACGGAGTTGTGATCCTCGATATGGCGGATCCCTCAAACCCGGTTATCGCATCAACTTTTGATTCGAATGGGGTGACGGGTGGGGTACACAACATGTTCGCCACAGATGACTACCTGTTCGCCCTAGCTGGAGGTGACAAGTACGTCATCATTGATGTGCGTAATCCCTATGAACCAAAGTTTGTGAGCGAATACAACCATCCAGACAGCCGGATTCACGACGTATGGGTCCACGATGGGATCGCATACTCCTCAGAGTGGCAGAACGGAGTTGTCGTAGTAGATGTCGGGAACGGCAGATGGGGAGGCTCCATAGAGAACCCGGTCTTCGTTACTGCGGTCCCCTATCCTGTAGGTGCGACTCACGCCGCTTTCCCGTACGCTCAGGCATCCACTGGAAAGTTCTATCTCTTTTTAGGTGATGAGATTGGTGGTGGTCGCGGGTCTGCGTGGACTGGAGAGGGCGCGGACAACACGCCTTATGATCCTGCAACCGGTGAAGGCGGTATCCAGGGCCGCATGAGCGGATACTTACACGTGATCGACTTCACAGACCCCGAAAACCCAATCGACATAGCTCGATACGAGGTGCCAGAAGCTGGTACCCACAACATGTGGGTTGAAAACGATGTGCTCTACCAAGCGTACTACAAAGGTGGCCTTCGTGTATTGGATATCTCCGGAGAGCTAATGGGGGACTTGATGGCCCAGGGGCGCGAAATCGCTATCTATAAGCCTCAAGATCCTGGGGGTTTCCTGCCGAATCAGGTAAGCGTTTGGGGAGGTCAGCCACACAAGGGTCACGTATTCTTCAGTGATATGAATTCAGGGCTGTGGGCAGCCAAAGTTATGCCTAGGAATCGACCTATTTCGTAACGCATCCTAGAGGCATTCCGTATGAATCTTTCTCAGCCCAGAGGCTCCATCCTCCAGAACACAATTCCGCCCGCCTGCTGACCTACACCCACCGACCCGACTAATTCAAAACTCCGTAAATCATACACGTCCACCTTACCTGGCTCCGCTCCCTTCCCTTCAACACTTATGAAGGCGTAGCGCGAATCAGGAGTAAGAGCAACGCCGTGGGTAACGGTTGTGGTCGATTCCACTATAGCCAAGCTCTCTCCAGTCTCGGCGTCAAAGAATTGCACCTGACCAGCACCCTTGAGCGAAGCCACTAAAACCGTCCCATTATCGGATATTCCCAGATTGTATGGGGCTCGGCCCGTTTGAAATTTGCGCACCAGCGACCAGTCCTCACGATCAATCACTAGAATCTCATTCGACTTATTACACGCAACATAGAGAGCGCGATCGTCAGGAGTTGGCTGCACCCACGTAGGTGAACACGTAGGGTCTTTCATCACCATCCCGGTCATCGACACGTCTTCCGCAGCGACCGTCATACCCCTAGAACCTGTCATTACCTCAGGTGCGATATAGTCCGTCAGCGCCCCTTCTGCTCCTGTCGAAACCGAAAAGCGACGCGATACTTGGAAACTCCGCGTATCGATCTCAACCAACTGGTCATCCATCATGCACAATGAGTATGCGAACAGCCCATCCGGAGCCATCCGTAGCCCATGTGGCATCGTGCACGTGGGAATCTGATCAACTTCGACCATGTCGGGCGTGTAAACGACCGAGACCGTTGATGGCACATGTTCGCCATGCAAGTTGAAATTCGCGATTAGCGCGTATAGTCCATCGGGTGTCAGATCGAGTGTAGCCGGAAAATTCCCGAGTAGAATCGGTCGCGCGACAAGAGTGTCTGGCCCCGCATCAAATTTCCAAAGCTTTCCATCTGGGACGCCGTGAGCAGTTGTCATGTAAAGGAACTCTCCATCGGGAGAAACATTTAGGCCGTGAGGACCCTCATTTTCAACAGCCATCTCCCCGACAGGGGTGGTCTGATCAATGGAGACACCATTTGCATTGAGCTTAACTCGGTGGATCAGATCCGCCGACTCAGCTCCTACATAGACATAGTAGGTGCCTTGAACACTTTGTTGGTCACTCGGTGCAGGCGTCCCCAGCTGCGAATCGGTTGAATTCAAACATGAGGACAGCAAAGCGACATATAACGACAGTAGGCCAGAACGGAGTTTCATATGATGATGTGGGCTCGTCTGAATGGGTCTAGTCCCTGCTGATCGTGGCAATGAACTTAGCCGGATGCTTAAAATAGGTTGCGAGTAGGCCTTCCCATCAAGGGAGAGTCCGGCTCGCTAACTACCGCCTGACTTAGTTATCTTTATTTTTCCATGATCACACTAGCTGCGATCGTCGCGATCGCGTTGTCGATCTCGTTCCTCTGCTCAATCCTTGAAGCAGTCTTCCTCTCTGTCTCGCATGCCCATGTGGCACTGCTCAAGAGTCAGGGTCAATGGGCTGGAAGCTGGCTAGAAAAGGCACGGCAGAACGTCGAGGAACCGATCGCTGCCATTCTAACGCTCAACACAATTGCACACACAATCGGTGCTGCGATGGGTGGAGCTCAAGCGGCCCGTGTGTTCGGAGAGGCTTGGGTTGGTGTCTTTTCAGGAGTATTGACTCTCCTAGTGCTCTTGGCGACAGAAATCATTCCAAAGACCATTGGTGCCACCTACTGGAAAACGCTGGCACCTATGACGGCAAGAACACTCCAGGTCCTCATAGTGGGTATGAAGCCGGTGCTCATTCCCCTGGCTTGGCTATCCAAAGCAATATCGCCATCAGGTGAAAGGCCGACGGTTAGCAGGGCGGAGATAGAAGTCTTAGCCGACATCGGACGCCGCGAGGGGACGCTAGACGAAGAAGAATATTCGGTGATGACCAACGTTATTCAGCTTGATAAAATCTCCATCGGTGAGGTGATGACACCGCGCACCGACGTAGTCGGGATTCCGATCACAGCCACGGTCGAGCAAGTGCAGGAGACGATGCTGGACGCAGGGCATCTTCGTCTTCCAGTCTACGAAGAAAACCTGGACACTATCCATGGAGTCGTCATCGGCCGTGACGTCTGGAAGGCAGCTCGCGACGGAGAAACACGGCTTGCCCCTCTCATCCGTCCACTTCCGTTCTCTCCCTCTACTAAGCGGGTTGAAGAACTTATCCCCGAAATGCGCTCACAACTCACCAAAATGGCCATCGTTATTGACGAGTTCGGGGGTACAGCAGGGCTTGTCACACTAGAGGATTTAATCGAAGAGATCATTGGAGAGATCCAGGATGAGCACGAAGGTGATGAGCCTCAAGCATTCCAATCCCTAACCAACGGGCGAGTCCGCATCTGGGGAGGCACTTCACTTCGAGAGGTGTCACAAAGGATCGAGTTTGAACCGACAGAAGACGAAGAAGAAGGTTACGACACGATCGGTGGCTTCGTCCTTGGGCGCCTTAATCGCATTCCTATCGTAGGGGACGAAGTCCCGGTTGAAACGGGCCGATTTCGAGTAACACAAATGAGCGGCCGCCGAATCGAATATCTAGTGTTCTTAGCACATCGCTGACAGCTCATCATCACTAGCGTGCGTAGCCTAGACTTCCTGGAGAAGCATAGGTATGAACTCCTTCGATACGCTTCAATCGCTAGGCTCTGAGCCTTCCTGTCGGACAACTTCCCGTACGTCGTCCTCTGCCATCTGCATCGCTCGATCTTCGATATAGAATGATAGAGCCAACAATATTGCGCCGCAGGTTATCGCCATGTCCGCAACATTAAAGATTGGAAAGTCATAGAACCCGAGGTCAATCGGCCCGAGGAAGTCCACCACACCTCGATCCCACCGCACCCGGTCGTAGAGATTTCCCAGAGCACCCGACACCACGAGTGAGATAGAACTAATCCTCAGGATATCTCTATCGGACGCATCTTTGTACAGGAAACCGAGGAGTACGAGGGCAAAAATAGTGAGGGGGACAAAAAACCATCTAGAATCTTCGGTCACTCGAATTCCGAAAGCCGCCCCCTTATTAAAGGCGAGCGTTAGCGGCACAAGGCCACCCAAGAGTTCGTGTCCGTGACCGGGTCTAGCTAGTTCTTCCAGCGCCCATCTCTTCGTAACCAAATCCAGTGCGGTGATTAGAGGAAACGTGAGGGCGAAAACAAAAAATTTTGGTCGCACGTCCAACCCGGATTTAATTGAAAACTCTCAGAGAGAAAAAATATGATAGAACGTGCAACCGGATCTATCCATGCCGGATCACCTGTATCCAGAGTCGGACGGAGCTGCGTTGGCGAAACATGACCAAGCGCCCTGATCTGATTTGGGTCAACTCAGTGAGGAAATATTAGGGTCCTTCTCCTTGAAACTATTTTCAAACTTGACATTGTGAGTACCACGATCGGAGCTTAGCTCTAACTCACCGATGGATGTGTCCACTTCCTCGTGTGTAGCCACTCGCAGAAAATTCGACTAAGGAAGAACAATGCACATCCAAGTGATCAACTTCGGTATAAGCGTCTCCCAAGAAGACTTTATCGCAGAAGCGGAAGGAGTTGCACCGGTTTTCGCGTCAATGCCTGGCCTCGTAGGAAAATATTGGCTTGGAGACGAGGAAAATGGCGTGTACGGCGGAGTGTACCTTTGGGAAGACCAAGCTGCTTGTGACGCTTATAAGAGTGGAGAAGTCTTTGCAGCAGTAATGAATAGCATGGGGTTCATTGAACCAACCTCGAGAGACTTTGGAGTACTTGAGGAACTAACTGCCATGACAACTTAGGTCAGAACAATCGTAATTCGGGAATTGACATCCAGGAAAAACCAGAAGGATCTCCGAGGGGGTCTCAGCCACGTTAAAGAAAGCCTGGGACCTAAGCAGACTTCCGCTCGGCATAGATCCCTGGTCGCCACAGCGTGCCACCACGCAACTAAGTTGAGAAAGAGTGTTTTCATGTTTCTCATTTGCGCAAACTCCTGTGGAAGCGAGTCATCGACCCCCACTGCCCCACCCCCAAAACCATCACCAATACCTCCTGTAGTCCAGTTAAATCCCGTCAACGGTCACAGTAATCAGGCAAACTTCCAGCTGTCCGGCTCCACCACAGGAGGCTCAACGGTCACAGTTAGCGGAGGCGCTTCTGTAGCTACTACAACTGCTAATGCCGCGGGAGCGTTCACGGCTTCAGTCCCTCTGAAACCCAATAGTCAGAACACCCTGTCAGTAACTGCGACTAGCCCTGCTGGACTGACTAGTTCTTTAGTAACTGTGATCATCAGACACGATGATAGTCGACCAGTACTCAATGTCCTCTACCCGAATGATTCCGTCTTCGATACAGATGGAGATCTTAGGGTAAATTTCGCTTTTGAGTATTCAGATAGCTTCCCTGGCATTGAGATAATTTCGGTTACCAACGACAGGGCAATCGGAGGTGGCCTCTCTAAAGGCGGCGTAGATGCGGGGGCCAATATCATCACAGCACCCGGTGCATCCCCAGTAATTCATCCGGAGAGCGCCACCTATAACGCCAGCCTCGACCATGAATTCCCAATTGGTGCGAATTCTGTAGTTATCAGCGTAGCAGATTCTGCGGGTAATGTGACAGCCGACACAGTCGAAATCGAGGTCGCCGGCACTGAACCATCCTTCTCGCTCGTTTCCCCAAGTGATGGTGATGTGCTGACGCCCGGCTTCGTGATGAGAGTCGAATTTAGTGATGTGGCTGGCAGAGTTGTCCAAAGCGGCCTGAATTTTATCGCAGATAAACCTTTGATCGGTCTTCTTTCCCAAGATGGGACTCAGTCCAAAGGAGCTGAGGCGGGTGAAACCTTTGGCCACGCCTTTAGCATCACAGAGGGATCTCTTCTGAGCACTGCTGAAATGAATATGGACTCTTATGCGTTCCCAGGCGGTGAAACGACGATTGTCGCTCAGGTGTTCGATTTAGCCGGCAACCCCTCTGAGGCCGATACCGTTACAGTAACCGCGCCTGATCCTTACCATTCAATACTTGTCGTCAACTCCATTGCTCAAGCGGGAGCTCAAGGGCATACGATACCCTTGGGCTTTACCAGCTTTGAGCCCTTCGGTGGGCTGCAATTCTCTCTCAATTTCGATGCATCGGTGATGAGCGTTGATTCCATCAGTTCACAGGGAAGAGCACCGTCATCCCCCTTTTACGAAGCTTCAGGCGAAGGCAAGCTAGATATTGTGATGGTTGACCTGGCCGGTGACCCAATACCAAGTGGGAGTGGAGTCGTGCTGCATGTATACGCGTCGATCAACGCTACGGCGGCATCGCAAGTTATGGCGCTTACGCTCACTGACGTACAGGTCGCGAACGAAGCTGGAGACCCGATTAACGTAGTAACGAGAGATGGATTTATTGAAGTACAGAGATGAGCATAACTGTTATCCCATCAGACCACTTGGAAAACGCATGAACGGCATCCCACGCTCACTGACCAAGCTACAGACAGCCAAATTCATTCCCCTTGCCGTGACGCTCTTGGGTGTCTTTTCGCTTCCAAACATTCTTGAGGCACAGCAGACTGACTTCGTTCCTGGGCGACTCATCGTCAAATACCAAGACGGAAGCCGCGCCTCGAGGGGCGCAGCGCTTCGGGACGCAGTGGGCAGCCAGATGATCAAGCATCTTCCTCTAATCAATGCGGAGTTGGTAACACTGCCAGACGGATGGGATGTCGCCACAGCCGTTCAGTGGTTTGAGGGACAGGCAGACGTCAAGTACGCAGAGCCGGACTACATATGGTATGCAATTGAGAACATTCCGGAGCCCTCTGCCAAAGACATCTCAGGCATAGTCAACTCTCTGAGTACAGTGATACCAGACGACACAAGATTTGGAGAGATGTGGGGACTGAACAACACCGGTCAAAGCGGTGGGGTCGTGGATGCTGATATCGACGCACCAGAAGCTTGGGCCATAACAAAGGGAACAGATACGCTGATTGTCGGGGTGATCGATACCGGAATCCAGAACGCTCATCCAGACCTTGCGGGTAATATGTGGGTCAATCCTGGAGAGACCGCAGGTGATGGCGTTGATAACGACGGCAACGGATACATTGATGACATCTACGGTTGGGATTTTAGAAACAACGACGCCTCCGTATACGACGATGCAAGCATTGATGCCCACGGCACCCACGTAGCGGGTACGATCGGCGCCGTTTCAAACAACGCGGCGGGAATTACGGGAATAGCGTGGAATGTGAAGATTATGAGCCTGAAATTTCTCCATAATGGCGGGTCCACGTCAGACGCTATTGATGCGATAGAGTACGCGATCGACAATGGCGCTCACATGACAACCAACAGTTGGGGCGGAGGTGGCGCATCCCAAGCCCTTCAGGACGCGATCCAAGCATCAGGTAATGCTGGGATGCTCTTCCTAGCTGCCTCCGGTAACTCAGCCTTAAATGCTGACAACACCCCGATGTACCCTGCTGCGTACCCGCAAGAAAACATAGTCTCCGTAAACTCGACCGACCGTAACGATCAACTTTCGAGCTTTTCCAACTACGGCCTTACTTCAACTGACCTAGGAGCTCCTGGAAGTGCTATTCTGAGCACGATACCAGCCGGCGGATACGCATCTTTCAGTGGAACCTCCATGGCAACGCCCCACGTGACGGGAGTAGCAGTTCTCGTCTACACCGCCTTTCCAAGCCTGACGCACTTGGAAGTGAAGCAGCGCTTGATGTGGACAGGGGACCCAATCGCAGCGCTTGCGGGAAAGTCGGTGAGTGGACGCCGGCTCAACGCCCTTAGCGCTCTCGAGACCGATTCGATACCACCATCAGTTGTCGTCGACCTAGCTGTGACGGCAGATCCAGGACAAGGGGGCTCAGCCATAACTCCATTTGCAGGAACGGCGTTGACTGTCTCGTGGACCGCTCCGGGTGACGACGGATCCACCGGGACTGCGAGCGAATACGACATCCGATACTCAACTTCACCGATAACCGACAACGACGCCTTTGATGCCGCCATGCAAACCACGAGGGAACCCTACCCAAGTGCTCCTGGGTCTACCGAGTCGGCTACAATCATCGGACTCGACCCTGAGAGCACTTACTACTTCGCACTCAAGACACTAGACAACGTCGGTAACAAATCCGCCCTGTCGAATTCGGCGGATGGAGAGACCGGTATGGTCGTGAAGATATTTGCGGACGGTGCAGAAAGTGCAGCGAGCGAAGACCTATGGAAACAACTGGACATTCCATGGTCGAGGACTTCAGAGTCAAGCAGCCCTGAGGATTCCAGTGTCCCTTTCGGGGGCGAGTGGAGTTGGACAGACAGCCCTGGAAGTGATTATGGAAACCTTATGAATTCGAGCATGTATTCCATGCCCATCGACCTTTCTGGATTCTCCAATCCAGTTCTACAGTTCGATACCCGTTACGATATCGAAAACGGTTGGGACAATGGCTATGTCGAGTTTTCCTCAGACGCTCTAGCGTGGAATACAGTGGCACAGTTTACCGGGAAACAAGATGATTGGACCAGTGAATCCATTACCATGGACGATTACGCTGGAACTGAGTCCTTTTACTTCCGATTTCGTCTTGTAACAGACGGATCTGTAGTCAAGGACGGTTGGTACATTGACGATGTGCGAGTGATCGCGGACGCAGATGTAATCCTCTCAGTATCGATGACTCTAGACGCATCAGGCGACACTGCGCTTGCAAGCCTCAATCTCGAAAACAAGGAGAATATCGCTGGGCTAAGCTATCAATTGTCGTGGGGCACTCAGGACAACGTTGTTCGAGAGAACCCGCTTTCTTTCCACGCCAGCACTGTTAGCAACAGAGTCTTAGGACTAGTGCACTCCTTTGAAGCAGATTCAGATTCTGACGCGATTACAGGTATCCTCCTCAGCACCACTGGTACGGGCGTTATTGCTCAGGGCGAGGGACCTATCATCGAGTATCGATTCCCTATGAGGGAAGACATGGGATCTATAGACAGTGAGTTCATCCGAGTGACCGCAAGCGAACGGGCAACTTTGGGGCACCTTGCAGAGATATCTATCGAAGTCCCTCTCGCTCTTTCAGACGGCGCGGTGTCTGACTCACACGGGAACGCCCTGAACACCGGCTTAGAAAGCGGCACTAGGGTAACGTTAGCCGACAGTCTTTCCAACGCCGACGTGGACTTCAACGGAACGATTGATGTAGGAGACGTCGTTCAGATGATCGACTTCTACCTCGGACGCACCGAACCCGGCTCACTTGCGTTTGCGGTCGCCGACACGTATCGCGATGGGCGATTGAATGTGGTAGACATAGTCAGAGGTATAAACATCGTTTTAGGACGAACGATAGGCAGTTCGTCGTCATCTGAATCTGCACTATTAGTTGATTCCCGGGAGGAATCGGATGGCACCTCTAGTGACAGATCGCTAGAGGTGGGCTTCCAATCCATCACAGCACCTGAGTCAAGCCCCACTTCACCAACGGGTAGCAGGGTATTAGTGGCCCATGTGCCGCCCAGAGTAGTAGGCCTAGAGTTAGGTGTTAAGCATGGAGCATCTCAAGTTGCAGATGCGCGCCTACTCCTAGAGGGAAACGATTTCTCACTGGTGAAAAACATAGGATCGACCGGCTCAAGTTTCATGATTTACAGCACCAATAACTCAAGCCTCCCTGAAGGTTCTCAACCGGTGCTCGAACTAGAGCTCAAGGCTACATCACGAGGCTCAGGAAGCACCGAGAGTGAGCTTTACTTGAGTGAAATATTAGGCGTAGACAACTCTGGAACTCCCATCTACCCAAGCGTTGATCCAATGCTCGCAGTGCAGGACCTGCTCGGAACTCCGAGCTTGCTACCAGCCCAGAGAATGCAACTAGACCGCCGAGGCAACAGCGACGGAATGTACAACTTGGGTGATCTGCTCTCACTCATGCACAGGACCGGGTTCTTTCCGATCCATAAAGGGAATGGAGTGGCTCGATGAAAAAGATGACTTTTGCGTTCGCAACCGTAGCAGCAATCTTGGCGTTGACCAGCTGTGTGGATAACAGTGATGAAACACTCGGGATAACCGAAGCTAATCCCCCTCTTTGGCTAGACATCCGACTAGCGGGATCCCAAAGCCAACCGCAGGCCTTACTGTTTGAAATCGTTGGAGGAGCAACTGACTCGATTGTATCAGACCAACATCGCGTGTTCGCTGAAACTTACGCTCAGAATCGGACCAAGGCTCTTCTTTTCGGAGACCTGAACAATGAGGTATTGGCTAGAGTTTGGATGTCCAACCCCTCGGCATGGGACGAGTATAGAATCGTGCTAGAGCAGGTTGCACTAGATGAAGACTTCGAGCAGCCGTCGGCTATGAGCTACTCCTTGCAGCTCGAGGCACCCAGCCCCCGTTGATACTGTGACGACTTGATCGGTCCGAATGCCAGAAACACATCGAGGTTACGCTTAACCTCCAAGTGACGAGTCGGGTCATCAGAATGTAAGGAATCCTGTGTTTCGTTCTTGCGAGACACCTCTTTGTTACTGACCTTGCCACGTCCCTGACCTGTCTATTCTGGAGCCCCTGTCATGGCACTCAGTAACCTGGACCGCAGAAGCTTCCTTAGAGGTGCGGGAGCGTCCGCACTCTTTACCGCTGCGACGTTCGAACCGGCGATGGCCAAGGTGCCTTCAGTGCTCATTCGCAGTGCACGTGAAGACTTTGACTTTGACTCGCCGTACGATCGAGTTGGCACAGACTGCATCAAATGGGACACGCCGCTGGCTACGTACGATGGGATCCAGGTCGGAATGGGCATCGCCGACATGGATTTCCGAGCAGCGCCGTGTATAACCGAGGCGCTAGCAAAACGCTGTGCTCACGAAAACTGGGGCTACCTGCGTAGGCCACAGCGCTACTCACAAGCAGTCGTCGATTGGAACATGAGGCGATATGGGCTTGAAATCGATCCGGAGAGCATCGTGTGGACTACGGGAGTCCATCCGGGAATCATTGCCGCATTGCAGACACTAGCCCCTCCGGGGACTCGCGTGGTAATGAACACCCCGACCTATAACGGCTTTTATACAGACGTGCGCTTTGCGCACAATGTGGCCGAAGACAACGAGATGCAGGTCGTAGACGGACGCTACCAGATCGACTGGGACGACTTTGAACGTCGAGTCCGTCGCTCAAACGTGTTCATTCTCTGCAATCCTCAGAACCCGACAGGTAACTGCTGGTCCGCTGATGACATGACTCGTATGGGCGAGATCTGTCTCGAGCACAACACAGTGGTTCTTTCTGACGAAATTCACTGTGACTTCGTTAGCGCCGGTGAAAAATACACACCCTTTGCGAGCCTCCCCAACCGAGCGATCGTCGACAACAGCATCACTTTTAAAGCAGCTAGCAAGACCTTCAGCCTCGCGGCGATGAAAGTGGCTTGGTATTTCTCTACCAATCCGACCCTATTGGCGCGTGTGCGTGCGAACACCCGCGCCGACCTAACCACATTAGGGATGGAGGCGAACTACGCAGCTCTTACGGAGGGAGACGAATGGTTCGATCAGCTGTCCCCCTACCTCGATGCAAATCATAATTTTGCCGAGAAAGAGATCAATTCACGACTCGAGGGCATCCGGTACACTAAAGCCCAAGGAACATATCTGGCCTGGCTCGATGTTAATGGATTTGCCAAGGCCATCGACGCAGCAGGTATAGCAGCTAGAGAAAATGAGACGGCAGTGACACAGGTCACCCCTGAGAACATTGTCCAGCGGTGGTTCGCAAACCAGGCGGGGGTATATCTAAATCCTGGACACAGCTACGGGACTGGGGGTGCCGGTCACATGCGTATGAACCTGGGTACTTCCCGGCAGATGATCGGTACCGCAATCGAAAACATGGCCGAAGCAATTGCCCGAATCTGAAGGAGTATAGAGTCATGAAAAACATCATCAAACGCATTATGCTGTCGGGAATATTGGCCGCGCCATTCGTTATCACGACACCGGCGCTTGCTCAGTTCCAGAATGTTGGTTCGATCGACTTTCCAACGTCAGCTAGTGGTGAAGCACAGCAACACTTCCTCCGTGGAGTGGCGATTCTTCACAGCTTCGGATGGGAGCAGGCGCGTGAACAGTTCAACGCGGCTCAAGAAATAGATCCCGATTTCGCGATGGCTTATTGGGGTGAATCCCTCACATACAACCATCCTCTGGTTTCGCAGATGGATGCGACTGATCCATCCGCAACACTTGCTCGGCTTGCCCCGACTCGTGAAGCGAGGCTGGCAAAAGCCCCAACTCCCCGCGAGAAAGGCTTCTTGAATGCTGTAGAGATTCTATGGGGCGATGGCGACCATGTTGAGAGACGCGTTGGGTATATGGAAGCGATGGAGGCTCTTTACGAGGCCTACCCAGAAGACCCTGAAGTAGCAGCCTTCTACTCCCTTTCGATGTTGAGTGCTGTGGCCGCTACTCGTGACCTCAGCCAACGGTTAAACGTGCGAGCAGGCGATATCGCTTTGCGCCTCAATAGAGACAACCCAGATCATCCAGGTGCTGTTCACTATATCATTCATTCATTCGACAACCCACTCATGGCACCACTTGCCCTAGACGCTGCATATCGGTTCGCCGAGATCGCACCAGCGGTTTCTCACGCGAGGCATATGCCTACTCACATCTTCATCCAACATGGGATGTGGGAGTTAGTGTCAGGCCATAACCAATCGGCATATGACGCGGCGCGTGAACTTTGGAAGCCTGGTCAGAGCATGGGGGATGCAATTCACTCTCTTGACTGGGGGCAGTATGGTGATCTCCAGCTCGGAGATTATGAGAAAGCTCGCCTTTGGATAGATCGAATCAACACCATGTCCACGGAGGGCGGCTTCTCAGAGGGGGGTGCGCGAGGACAAGCTGGTCAGGCACGTGCTGTGAACACCGTGGGCCTGACTCAAAACCGCTATACGGTTGAAACTGAGGAGTGGTCGATTCAGGAAGTGACCGAAGCCTCTCCCGATCACGAACTCCTCGCGACCGCTCTTTCCGCGTATCACCTAATGGATCAAGAGGCTTTGAGATCGGCCGAACAGGAGTTGAAGCGCAGAGTGGACGCTGGCGAAGGTGGCTACACAGAGATCATGGCAAATCAGGCAAGCGCCTTACTTCACGCCCAGATGAATCACGCAGACGTGGCCGTCGGCTTTTTTGAAGACGCGGTCGAGATTATCACCCCGATGGCCCCGCCTAGAGGATCGGCTAACCCGATAAAGCCACTGTTCGAGATGTATGGGGAAATTCTGGTCGATCTCGGGCGATACGAAGACGCTATCGAGCAGTTCGAGACCTCCCTGCTCCGCATGCCTAATAGACCTCGCTCACTTCTTGGTATGGCACGTGCGCAAAACGCCACCGGCCAGATAGCTTCGGCGTCCGAGTACTATCGCGCCCTTCTCGACGTGTGGCAGGGCAGAGACGATCTGGACGGCGTGCGAGAAGCAGAAGCCTACTTAGCAGACGAGCAGAACAACAACTGATCTAGTAGGCTGTCACAGAGCCGCCGTCCAGGAGCTTAGGCTCTTGAACGGCGGCCAGTCGCGCCGAAAGAATGGAGGCGGCGGGAGTCGAACCCGCGTCCGCGAATGAATCCAGAAGGGCCGCTACGTGCGTAGATCGCCGAAAATCTCACCTCGGACGGCCAGCGATCAACCGATTCCGAGACCAGCTATCTAAAACTCTCGTCCCCTAACCCGATAGCATGATCGGGGGACCAGCTCGAATTATCGACGCCTGCAAGGACCGCCTCGAGCGGGCAATCCAGGAGACGGGCTACTAAGGAAGAACCTTAGGCAGCCAGAGCCATGTCAATATCGGCATCTAAAAAGTTTCTAGGTGTTTAACGAGGTCCTAGAGCCCTCGACACGCTGCCCCACGTTCACCAAACACGTCGAAACCGTGACGCCCCCGATGAGTGCGGATCCCGAAGGATTTCATAACCGCACCGTGAAGTATCTTTCAAACATCGGAATTGAACTTAACACTGAAAAGGCTCCAGGGTTCACAGCCGCAGTCCGTCGAGATGTTCCTCCCTATACGTCTCTAGCAGAATCTCCACCTCCTGAAGTGACGTCGTTTGGAATAGCTCTGTTCGAAGGCTACGACCATCAGGAAGACCCTTCGTGTACCACCCGAGGTGCTTTCTGAAATCGATAATCGCTCTATCTGGATTAGCTTCGAAGGCAATCGCGTTTCGCGCATGCTCCAAACAAATACCGAATCGTTCGACCACATCTGGAGCCGAAGAAATTGGTAATCCATCAAGCGCCGCCCTCGCCTGTTTAAAGATCCAAGGATCTCCGTGTGAGCCACGAGCGATCATGATCGCAGCACATCCTGTCTCGTCGCGCATGCGCCGCGCGTCCTCCCCATTCTTAATGTCACCGTTCCCAACGACAGGTATCTCCAGAGCTTTCACCAGCGCCGCGATCTCGGACCAACGAGCCTGGCCGGAGTACATGTCAGAGCGAGTTCTGGGGTGGAGACATATCGCTTGGGCACCCGCCTGCTCGCACCGTAACCCAATCCCGACCGGGTCACGAGTATTCTCAGTGAATCCACTCCTGATTTTTACCGTAGTGGTAAGACTAGTCGCGTCGTCCACGGCGCGAATTATGTCCTCGACGAGATCAAGGTCCCTAAGGCAACCTGAACCGCCATTTCTCTTTACTACCTTCTTAACCGGGCAACCGAAGTTTATGTCGATGAAGTCCGGGCTGAAGACTTCGGCAACGAACGCCGCCGCATCTCCCATCAGCACAGGATCTGCACCAAAGATCTGGATGCCAATCGGACGCTCGGCTTCATCGAAGCGCAAATAGTCCCGAGAGCGCTTACTGTTTTGTACAATACCGGCCGCACTCACAAATTCACTTACTAGGATGTCGGCCCCGAACCGACGGCATAACCGCCTGAATGGTGACTCGCTCACGCCGGCTTGGGGGGCGAGATATAACGGGGTTACACCCGACTTAAGAAGTGCAATGAGGTCGTATGCCATGCATGAAAACTAGTCATCTGAGTGAGCGGGCTGAAGCTCGGCTTCCTATGAGAAAGCGGACGCTCCGACTGGAGTCGCCCGCTTGAGTAGATCCTGAAACTCGTTTCTGCTAACTCGTCATTTCATAACAATGACCTTGCGTGTCAGAGGCCTCAGACCATTAACACTGATCTGCATCAGGTAGACCCCGGACGCCACCTGGCGACCCATTTGATCTCTTCCGTCCCAGAATGCTTCAAACTCTCCGGGCTGGGCATATTCGAGGCGATCGACTGGCATGCCTTCTCCGGTCGGGTGACTGAGAGCCACCGGATGATTTATCAGTTGGGCGAGCACATTGAAGATTCTTATAGAGACAACAGCCGGCCTCCCGTCGACGAACACCTCTTCACCAAGGGCGAAGGGAATCGTGGTCTCCGGGTTAAACGGGTTCGGGTAGTTCTGACCAAGTTGGAATCCGTTCTTCGCCCTCTCCCGCTCACCAGATGCCATGTCCTGGGCCGTAATGGATTCGGCAGTGCATACTAGGGCAAGGAGGACAACGAGAACGCGAATAAAGCGTCTCATCAAAACCTCCACACAGCAAATGTGCAGTAGCTAAGTGTCAATCGCGCTCCACTGATGAACGGCCATAGGAAAGCATGCCCGATGGATACTACGGCCTGAGTCTGAATGGGGTCAAGCTGCTAAACAACTCATCCACTGGTAGAGATACATACTACCCCTAAGCCCGGTTCCGACGCAGACCCAACTAGGGCACGGTCGTCGACCATCTTGATAATAAATGCTCATACCTCAGGGACGGATCTCCCTTTCGCAGACCTGATAGTGACGCCGATTCCATCGAAGAAATTCAACAAAGGGATTAAATGCTTCCGCGACACCGGAAGAGCATCTCTAAAGTCAGCAGGCCCAAGACCATCAGAGCCCGCAAGCGAACTACGGATAAGTTCAATGGCCCCGTTGATTTCAACAGTCGACACGTAGAGCCCGTCCGCAACTAGGGTCAACCTCCCCACGGACTCTAAATGGCGAAGGATTGGCCAAAAATCCTTACGTCCTAATAGATCATCCGGTAGGTCTTGGGCAAATGGAGCGGCCAGTCCCTTCGATGCGAGAAGCTTGTACAACCTCTCAGAGGCTTCCTGCTGGTCTACTGTCAGCTCGGGTCGAAAACCGGCACGGCGCACACCACCTTCTGCCCGCTCTAGAGTGCCAGTTCTACACAAGCTGTCTATTATCGCATCCGCTAGCTCTGATGGTGCCCACCCAGGGAGTTCTGACCTGATCCGCGAAAGCGGGATGGCTACACGGAGTGGGTCCTCCCTATGTCCGACATCTACGGCGTCAAGCACTCGTGCCTCAGCTACTCCAATCACACTATCATCCACTAGGTAAGGACCGGCCCGCATCGCCCCTGAACCTATGATCGAGTCAACTGCAGCCCGACACGCCGACGGTGAAGCACCCACGAATATCGGGAGGTTCGCCTCTATGCCTCCAGTCCAACCAGCCAACTCTACCCATGCCTTAACCCTCTCCCGAAGAGATCCATCTATAAGTTGATCTAGTTGCGCCCGCTGTTCGGCATTGATGTAGTTGCGTTTCAACGGAAACGGTTCAGCTATAATCCCGCCTCCTATGGTAGTTACTGGAGAGTATGCTCGAATAACCAAACGGTCTCCAGCACGCGCTACAACGGGCTCTTCGAGGCGGAGTTGCAACCAGCCCGAAACGCCAGCGTCAAGTGGGGTCTTTTCTAGGAGCACGCATCGAGCGAGGACCTCTGTGGTACCGTGATGGACGTGCACTCGCTGATTGTGCTCAAGCTTCCAATCAGTGTCAGCAACAAGTTGAATGCGGGTCGTCAGCATCCAGGTCGGTGTCCATCCCGAGTGGGTTACGACCACTGCTCCACGTGATGTTCTTTCACGATCACCCCCGTCTCCGGTAAGTGCGATCGCCGTCCGATCACCTGCCTCCGCACGTTCACTAGAACGTCCATGGACCTCTATGCTCCTTATTCGAGCATCAAGGTTTTCGGGAAGGATCCGCACATTAGCTCCGGTCTCAATAATCCCGCTCCACAAGGTGCCAGTTCCGACTGTTCCGGTCCCTTGTATGGTGAAAACACGGTCGAGGGGAAGCCGAGCAAGATCATCCTGATCGGACTCCTGGACGCGACCCGCAGCAACTGACAGAGCGTCGATGAGCTCACTGAGGCCCGTCCCCTTCAAGGCAGAAGTGCGCACACACGTGGCATCAGCGTATCGTGTCGCAGAAAGCACATCCTCTATGTCGGCTTCCACTAGGTCCAGCCACTCTGCATCAGCCGTGTCGGATTTCGTAATAGCTACTACAAGTTCCGGAACAGCCAAGAGCTCCACGATGGCTAAATGCTCTCGGGTCTGAGGCATAACCCCCTCGTCGCCTGCAACGACTAGAAGAACCACGTCCATCCCAGCAGCACCCGCCACCATAGCGCGCACGAAAGCGTCATGACCCGGCACGTCAACCACCCCGAAATGCGGCCGACCTTCTCCTGTCAGCTCGGCGAATCCCAACTCAATGGTGATCCCTCTCTCCTTCTCCTCTTTTAGCCGATCAGTGTCTGTCCCTGTCAGAGCTCGAACCAGTTCGGTCTTTCCGTGATCGATATGCCCTGCAGTGCCCAAAATTAGACTAGCCAACTTCCGGCCCTACTTCATCTTCTGGCGGCAAGGCACTCCCGAGGAAACGCAGTGACTTCAGGGGCTTATTAAGCACATGATAGGCGATGAAGTCAGACACCAGTCCCAGGTGACGCCTGGTGTGGCTTAAGCCCACCGGAACCTGTCCGGATATCATGTCCTCCAGCTGACTCCTTGCGATCGGTCCCACGCGAGGCCCCGCACTATCTTCAGAGCATTGCATGCACCGCATACCACCAGCTGCAAAGTCAAAGCGCCCCAACTCGTCCTCAAATAGAGGTTCCTCGCATCGGACGCAGTTATCGAGTTGAGGGGCAAAACCGAAGGAGTGAGTTATCGTCCAGAGCACCGATAGCGCAGTGCCCGGAAGAAGCGAAGGGCTTTCAGTATTACACAGCGCATCAAGCCCCGCCTCCAACGTGTCAAAAACCCTTGGTTGCGCGTCTGCCTCCGCATGCGACAGAACCAATTCGGCTGCCGCAGATGCTGCGGAAAACGCCAACATCTGGGTAGCCAATTCACTCCTCAATTTTAAACACGTAAACTCTTTCATATTATGTAGTTCACGATTTCTCTTCATGTAGACTACAAGGTCCCCTGAAGCGAACGTTGCCAGCGTCGCTACGCCTTTTCCACTCCGACCACGAACCCCCCGGGCTACCACACTCACTAGCCCATGCGCCCTAGTGTAAAATCGAAGAATCCGACTGGAATCACCGTAGTCGTGGGCCCGCAGGAGCACAGCCGGTGTAGTAACGGAAGCCATACGTCAGCTCAGCTCCCGAATCGTTCGAAGAAGCTCCGCCCTACGCCTCTCGTAGCTCTTTCGTTCAGACTCTGAGCCCCCCCCCCTGCCGTCAAAGTCCTCATCGAGTCTGGCAACCTCCAGCATTAGCTGTTGTCTACTCTCAACGCGCAAAGCGACTAATTCATTCGGGCTTCGAGGCCGGAGTACGATACTTCCCACGACCACAAGCGTGAGTCCTAGCAAAACTGCCACCCACTCCACATGGGGAGACCTGACTTCTTCAGTCTTTACAATAGTGACCACCGGGCCTAACAAATCCGCTCCTGCAAATCTTCGATACGTCGATCCGGGCTCGAATTCTTGTCTCTCTATGAAATCTAGGCCGTCGATCGCCACCGTCGGAGCCGGTTCACGGATCAGCACGTCTAGGCGCTCCGTTCCAGCTCGCACAGGCAGTGACATAAAGAGTGAATCGACCTCATACCTGACTACAAAAAGCCTTCCTCCGGGTGGGAGGGCAGCCTTCGCAATAACCTCTCCATTTTGATAACGGACTGCGTCTGCAGAGACCTCTCCCTCTCCGACTTCAACTGAACGTATGCCAACCGGCATCCGATGGCGCCACGTGTCTCCACCAGGCCTAGCAACGATAGTCTGTCCTTCGTCGTTGCGGAGTTCAAAAAGATCAGTAACACGCCAGCCTGAGGAATCAGGCTCAATAAAGACACTGCGAGACTGAATCGCGACGGGAAAGCCCTCGGGCCTAGCTACCAGCGTATCGTAGACGCTCACTCGGTACACAGAATCCAGCTCTTCTGCGGACCGGATCATTGGACCAAAATACAGGACGCCATTGTGCCGAATCGATGCAAAGAAGATGTCGCTTAATATCGGATCAGGCTCCCTTGGCAGACTGAATCGGAAAGCACCATCTCTCCCAAGCTTTGTAGAATCCAACTCCCCTTGCGTCCCCTGAGTCAGGTGATGCAGGACGACGGTGCCATCCGACATCGCAGTATCGCCGAGAAAAGCTGTCCCCCGCATAATCACCTGCTGGGCTAGCACCTCAGGCGGCATAAAGAGAACGATCAAAAACATCGTAACAATTCCGATGTCACTGCACGCCTTCGCAACGTCCTTTATCACCCATCGGACGACTCCTCCGGGCTCAGAGAGTAAAGCGACCAAAATCCTCGGGGTTGAGACGGCGCAGATGCTCCTTGAGTTCCTCGGGCCCTATTTTCTTGTCTTGGGAACCAAGCTCGATGTGCTCGACCATCGGTGATGCATCCGAGACACACTCGTCCTCGGCAATCTCAATCGTTGCGATTTCGAGTAGTGAGTCGTCAGCCATGACGCACGCACCTGACCTCAAAGCAACTGCGATCGAATCCGAAGGACGGGCGTCCACAGTGATCGTTTCTCCATTCCGTGTTATGACCAGTTCGGCATAATACGTACTCTCCTGCACCTCGGTGATCACGACCTTCGTAACGGTGCCCCCAAGCTTACCCAACAATGAACAGAACAAGTCATGCGTTAGTGGTCTTGGGCTATCCATATCTGCCAGTCGCATCGCAATGGAGCTGGCCTCCGCCGGTCCGATCCATATCGGCAACACCCTGTCACCATCTAGTTCTTGGAGGATCACAACAGGCGTGTTCGTATTTCGATCCAGTGCGAGACTCTGAACTCTGACTTCAACCAGCACTAGTTCGGCTCCTCCAAAGGGGATGCGATTCGTTCGGTGAAGCTTGAAAAAACTTCACCCTTGAACTTCAATACTCCCCAATGGCTCAGGGGTTCTCCCAAGCTCTTACGACGTGCTTCCCGTTAGACTCCCACTGCCGTTTTGAGGTCTTCCACGCGGTTCGTTTCCTCCCAAGGGAAGAAAAGCACCTCATCTTCAGCTTTCTTAACATCCGGGATCTTCATCTCGGGTTCCCGACCGAAATGACCGTAAGCCGCGGTGGGGGTAAAGATCGGATTCCTTAGGCCTAAGACTTCTATTATCGATCGTGGACGAAAGTCGAAGACTTCAGAAACCGCCTTTGAAAGAGCTTCATCCGAGAACTCTCCGGTACCGAACGTAGTTACGTGAACTGATACTGGTTCAACAACGCCAATCGCATAAGCCAATTGAATTTCGCAACGACTGGCTAGGCCAGAGGCGACTACATTCTTCGCTGCCCACCGCGCCGCGTACGCAGCCGACCTATCCACCTTGGTAGCGTCCTTCCCCGAAAACGCCCCACCACCGTGCCTACCAATACCACCGTATGTATCTACGATGATCTTTCTTCCCGTAAGACCGGCATCTCCATGTGGGCCTCCGATCACAAACAGGCCGGTGGGATTCACGTGATGCGCACAGTCCTCGGGATCGTAAAGGCTCTCCGGAAGAGTCGGCCTAACCACCTTGTCCAAGATCTCTGCTTCTATCTCTTCATGCGACACCTTCTCGTCATGTTGAGTACTTATCACGACTGTGTGAATACGAACTGGCCTATTCTCAGAATCGAACTCTATGGTCACCTGAGACTTTCCATCCGGGCGCACCCACGGCAATTCACCATTGTGCCGCACTTGTGCAAGTCGCCGGGTGAGCGCATGAGCATATTGGATTGTTGGTGGCATAAGTTCCGGTGTCTCGTCTGACGCATAGCCAAACATCATCCCTTGATCACCTGCACCACCATGATCGACACCCATCGCGATATGATCAGACTGAGGGTCTAGACTGGTGAGCACCGAGCATGTCGCCGCATCGATACCACAAGCGGAGTCGTTATACCCGATTCTACCCAATGTACCGCGAACCACCTCCGGAAGGTTCACATAACCTTTTGTCGTGACCTCGCCAGCAAGAAGAGCAAGTCCGGTCGTTACAAGGGTCTCACAAGCCACACGCGAGTTCGGATCCTGGGCTAGCATATGGTCAAGCACCGAGTCTGAAATCTGGTCGGCCATCTTATCTGGATGGCCTTCTGTCACCGATTCAGAAGTGAAGAGTGTTGTACCCAAGATCAACTCCGGCGCAGGCGGCTTCAGCTTGCCCGCGAATCCTAGACTAGTTCAGAAAACGCGAAAAAGCCTACCCAATCACCTCGAACGCGACAAGCTCCGAGAGTAATAGACAACAGCGCTCCCGCTGAAGTACATGTTCCGCTAGCGTCAACTTTCAGTTGAAGTGACCAGCCTTGAACACATCACGCCGGAACAACGCTTTCTAGGACCCTACTCTATTGTTAGTTAGACCGGACACCCGACCAAGCACGATTTCAAACCTGCGGGCCGAAACATTCCAGGAAAAGCTCTCAGCGAACTCCCGAGCAGAATCGGACATCCTCTGCCTCTGCTTAGCATCAGAGACCAGTGCTTCGATCGCTTCAGCTAGCGCTCCGACATCACCATGCTGCACTAGCAAACCCGTCACTTCGTCAAGAACAGATTCGCGAAGCCCGGGGGCGTCGCTCGCTACAGAGGGCGTCCCGCAAGCCGCAGCTTCCATGACAGAAATACCCCAGCCTTCTTTCGAGGACGGAAGGACATGGACCCATGAACTCTGCAATAACTCCAGCTTCTTAGAATCTTTTATAAACCCCATGAGCTCAACTCGATCTTCCACGCCCAAACGTTTCACAAGCTTAGAAAGCTCAGGAGCCTCCTCGCCAGTGCCGGCAACCCGCAACTGAACATGGATTCCCCGAATCCTGAGTTCTGCAACCGCTTGGATGATCAGGTCTACCCGTTTATATCGCTTCAACCGCCCCAGAAACAGGATCGTCGGCTGTAGCGTCTTCGAATCAGAGAGAGGGGTATAGAGGGTTACATCAATCCCATTGGGAATCACATCAATGTCATCCGGGCTTAAGCCGCGGTCAACCAGATCTCTCTTCGTGCTCTCGGAAACCGCCGCGGTAGGAGTACTCTTATAAAAGAAGGGAATCAAGCACTCCATCAGAAGGGTCACTAGGGCAATTGGCACATTAGCAGCCTGAAATGCCGTCCTGCCAAAGAGATGATGTGCCACAAGCAGAACAGGGGACTTAGTCCATAAAGGTGTAAACAGTGGCACCTTGTTTAGATCTTCGACGACCACGTCGAAGTCGCAACCGACGAGGTGTCGACGATAGTATTTTGGGGCGGATACCGGAAAGGTGTAGCGGCTGCCTGTTCGGTGCACCTCGATACCGTCGAGATTAGTCCGCCCAATGCATCCTGGCCAACCGGACACTAGGGCGGTTACCTGATGTCCCTCCTCAACTAGTCGACCGAAAATCTGGTGCAAGTGCTCCTCTGCACCTCCCGCTTGCGGGTTCTCGCGATCAAGCCAGTTAACGACGAGAATCCGCAAGGCTATCGAGACCGAATAAGCGGCGGGGTCAAGCCCCGCTCGCGTTCCCCTTGTAGAGCGCGTCTAAAACGCCGTTTACGAAACGCGGTGACTCATTTCCTCCATACGCCTCCGCAAGAAGAATCGCTTCTTGGATAGCTACTTTTGGAGGGATATCCTCTAAGTACAAAAGCTCAACTGCACCGAGTCTCAGCACCGCCCGATCTATACGCGACAAGCGATTCAAACTCCAATTATCCAGATAGCAACGCAATGTGCCATCGATCTCTGCGAGATGCTCATCCAAAAGCAGCAAAAGCTTCCTTATGTATGGAAGGCGTCTCGGCGAGATGCGTCGTGTAGCGGTCGTATCTATTAACACGTCACGAAGAGACCCCTCGAGGCCATTACTTTCCCAGCGATAGTGAATCTGCAGCGCCCACGCACGGGCCCGACTTCGGTCGATCCGCTCCGACCGTTCAAGCTTCTTGAGAGGCTCCGTCCCTTGAGAGTTCACTCTTGGGCCCGAATTTCCCGTATTACGCTCACCATTTCGATTGCAGCTCTCGCCGATTCATAACCCTTATTCTCCACTCCGGACCCAGCTCGAGCTTTAGCCTGTTCCAAGGTGTCCGTCGTTAGCACCCCGAACACCACCGGAATCTCAGCTGATCGGGCTACCACACCCAGACCCCTCGAAGCTTCTTGACATACATAGTCGAAATGAGGTGTCTCTCCCCGTATCACGCAGCCTAGGGTCACGACAGCATCGAAACTCCCTGCCTCAACCGCTTGAGTCGCCGCCTGAGAAAGCTCCCACGCTCCAGGAACGCGAAAACTCACAACGTCTTCTTCGCGAACACCGTGCTCCGCTAGAGCTTGTAATGCCCCCTGGAGCAGTCCATCAGTGACCTCTTTGTTGAATCTTGCTGCGATGACGGCCACACGAAGACCGCTCGCATCTAGTACACCTCGACGGCTTTCTATCGGAGAGCCCCCGATGCTCACAAGATGTGTCCTAGCTTGGTCTTCTTTGTGGCTAAATAATCGCTGTTGTACTCACCCGGCTCTACAAGCAAGGGCTCACGTCCGGTGATTTCGAGATCGTACCCGTCAAGGCCCACCACCTTGCGAGGATTGTTTGTTAATAACCGCATCGATTGAATTCCTAAGTCCAGAAGGATCTGTGCCCCGATTCCGTAATCCCTAAGATCGGGTTTAAAACCAAGCTCTTCGTTGGCCTCTACCGTATCCAACCCTCCATCTTGCAGATGGTATGCCTTCAACTTGTTCCCTAATCCGATACCTCGACCCTCCTGACGAAGATACACTATAGCCCCAGCACCTTCTTTATCGATCTGTCGCATTGCCGCTTGAAGCTGCTCTCCGCAGTCACAACGCTTCGATCCAAACACGTCGCCCGTGAGACACTCGGAGTGCATCCGCACTAGCACGTTATCCACCTCATCCAGATTACCTTTTACTAGAGCGATATGCTCTCGTCCGTCCATCTCCGTGCTATAGCCGATGATGTCGAAGTCACCATAAGCGCTTGGCATACTTGCGACGGCGATCCGCTCCACGAGCCTCGTGCGGGTCAAGCGGTAACGCACCAGTTGTGCCACAGTGATGAACTTGAGTTCGTGCTCTGCGGCAAATTCTTCCAGCTTCGGACGACGCGCCATAGTGCCGTCCGCGTCAAGGATCTCACAAATCACACCAACCGGAGGCAACCCAGCTAAAAGGGACAAGTCAACAGAAGCCTCGGTCTGCCCCACTCTGCGCAGAACACCCCCAGACTTTGCCCGTAGCGGAAAGACATGGCCCGGCCGGCGGAAATCCTCTGGCACCGTCTCTTCACTCGCTAGTAATTCGATTGTCTTCGCCCGATCCTGGGCGCTAATGCCAGTGGTTACGCCATACTTCGTATGCGCATCCACTGAAATGGTGAAGGCTGTTTGATGAGGATCGGTGTTGCGATCTGTCATCAGCGGCAGATCTAACCGATCCGCAAGATCCGGCAACATTGTGACGCAGATTAACCCACGTCCGTGTTCCGCCATAAAGTTGACTGCCTGCGGTGTAATCATCGAAGCTGCCATCACCAGGTCACCCTCGTTCTCCCTGTCTTCATCGTCAGCCACGATAACCATCCGCCCTCGGCGGATATCTTCGATAGCATCTTCTACGCTGTCGAACTTCATTTCAAATACCTCTCACAATCCGCTAGTCGGCTCGGGCTTACCGCGACGAGCCATGATTCGAGACACGTACTTCCCGATCAAATCACCTTCAACGTTGACTGGATCGCCCGGCAGCAACCTCCCAAGGTTTGTGTGCTCATAAGTGTGAGGGATCACTCCGATACGAACCCCCCGCTCATCAACAAGTTCGCTCACCGTCAAGCTGACCCCGTTCAGCGCGATCGACCCGTGATTTATCGTCTCCGACAGAACAGAGCTGGGTATGTTGAAATCGAGTATCCACGAATTTCCAGTCTTAATACTTGACTCTAGATAACCGACCGTATCCACATGTCCCTGAACGATATGACCACTTATACCATCGCACATTCGAAGTGCTCGTTCTAGGTTTACGATACTCCCCTCCTGATACGTTCCGGCGAGTGTACGATCCAATGTCGGCCCGATAACGTCCACAAAAAAACCTGCATCGACTAAACCGGCTACCGTCAGGCACGCCCCATCCACGGAAACCGAGTCACCCAGGGACAACTGGCCCACGAACTCTGGGACTTGGACACTGAAACGACGCGTCGAACCCAAGTCTACAAGATCTACTACTGTACCCACCGCCTGAACGATCCCAGTAAACATCAATCCACAAACCGGTCGAGAGTGATAAGTGTATCAGCACCGAAGACTGAGGGTCGGCACGCCAAGCCGTATTGCTGCCATTCCACCTCACAAGCGTCATCTCCGAAAGCTGGGAGCCCCGCCCCGCCAAGAGTGAAAGGTGCAATAAATAGGTAGATACGGTCCACCAAAGAAAGGTGGAGCAAGCCTCCGGCCAGGCGAGCCCCTCCTTCGCAGAGAATGGACTGAAGACCCAGCTCGTGGCATCGGCCAAGAACAGCGGCTAGGTCGAGCAATGAACTCTCTTTAGGATCTGCCGCAACTCGATGTATGTGGACACCTGACGATTCCAATCGATCCAAGGCCCTCGCAGTCGCGGTCTCCATACAAAAAACATGCAGGGGTGACTTAGCGATATCCTCTAATATTGCCGCGCTAGAGTTTATTTCTCCGTCCGGGAGCAGGACGATTCGGACGACCGGCTTACGACCCGGAGGCACCAGTCTCGGCGTCAACCGAGGGTTGTCCGCCCTTAGCGTTCCAGCACCAACCATGATGGAGTCGAATCCTGTTCGGATTCGATGGACCTCACACTCTGCTTCCGTGCCAGTAATTCGCGTACGTACACCTGGAGCCGACGCTATCCTCGAGTCCAGGCTCATGGCTAATTTTAGAGCTACAAAGGGTCGTCTATCTTTAGCAGTGTGCAGGAAGAAGGGGTTCTCAGTTCGCGCTGCCCTAGAGTTCCATACCGGCCCAACAACCTCGACCCCCGCTTCCCGGAGGGTGTCCGCTCCACCTGCAGAGCTCATCCCTGGGTCAGTCGCCCCGAATACGACGCGACGAACCCCGGCCCGCAAAAGAGCCTGCGCGCAAGGAGGAGTTTTCCCGAAATGATTGCAGGGCTCGAGACTAACATACGCCGTAGTCCCTTCAGCCTCAGATCCCGCTCTCTCAAGAGCCAACACCTCCGCATGTGAACCACCGAAAACCTCATGATACGCTTCACTCACTACGCGGCCATCCTTAACCAAGACGCAACCCACCATTGGGTTCGGATGCACCATGCCCCAGCCTCCGTGTGCGATCACCCTCGCCCGCTCTAGGAAGACCTCATCGGCGCGATCAAGCGGGACTACGTCGGGAAGCAAACTCATTGACTACATCGTCACGCGGACAGAGAGACCTCCGAACAGCTTACCGGAGGACGGGTCATATGGGCCATCCCAATTCATCGACCTCTCGAAGCCCTCGGCCCAGCCGACCTCCAAAGCCAGGTTAAGAAGAATCCCGATCGTTGTCGAAGCGCTACCGAAATAGATGAACCGATCAGACCGAATTGGTCCAGTGGTTCGAGCATACCCATCCACTCCTCGGCTCTTCAGGACGTCCAGCGTGACATCTGAAACATATTCCTCGAACCCGATTCCAGCTGACCACTCTAGCGCGTAGATGTCTTTACCGACCGTTGCACGGTAAGCGGTCACCTTCGGAGCTAGGCTAATTACACCCGGGCTTCCTGTCCCCAAATATTCTAAATCGTCAGGGAATCTCTTTGCCACCGAAACGGAAATACCCGGCACTGTGAACCCCTCGCGCAAGATACCGAGCCGGAGCGCGGCTGAATATGAGTGAAGTGCCTGACTGATTCCCTCATTCTCTGGGAGAAAAACGAGGCTCCCTTGCCCGATAACATCTAAAGAAAGAAATCCGCCCACCGTAGGCATTAGTCTAAAACCCTCGAAAATACCGGCTACGATCCGACCCTGAACGCTCGAGGCCATCGCACCTGCTTCTCGCGTGACTAAGGGATCCGTAAGGTCGGGAAACGACATTTTCACAAAGCCAAGCCCCACCGAAAAGCCTATCCGTGGCCCCCCTCCGACTCGAGTGCCTAATGTCGTCGCTGTACCTGGAACCTCTGCCCCAATTCCCGCTAGCAGACCCACCTGCGAGTGTAATGCCTCCGCTCCGATAGCAGCTGCGACACAGACGCGTGTGGCTCCACCGGCCCTCTCGCAGGCGGTCTCTAACTGAACCGGCGTTTGCGCATATCCTGGTGAAACCGAAATCGTCATGGTAGCGAACACCCCTACCCACGCCGCCCAAGCCAACCGGTTCTCCCGGTGGCACCTCACCTTAAGCTCACCTCCGAGCCCGCTCCGACAGTTCCTATTGTCCAACTTTCGAAACCGTAATCCCTGGCTGCGTCATTTATTGCCGCCGCATCCCCTGGTGCGACCACTACGAGCATTCCGACACCCATATTGAACACTCGATCCATTTCGCTTCGGTCCACTCCACCAGCCTCCTGCAGGGTCTGAAAGACCTTCGGTACCGGCCATGCATCTCTATCGACAACGGCACCAAGACCCCTAGGAAGGACACGGGGCAGGTTCCCTGGAATCCCACCCCCAGTTACATGGGCGAGCCCATGAACAACTCCTGCACTCAGGGGCCCTTCGAGCATATTCAAATAACTTCTGTGAACGGTCAAAAGCTCCTCACCCACCGTCCGATCCGTGCCCGGAAATTCGTCCGAACTCTTCAATCCCATTACTTCAAAAACGATTTTCCGAGCCAGTGTATAGCCATTCGTATGCAACCCGGATGAAGCCAAGCCTACGAGAACATCGCCGTCAGCGATGTTCGAGCCATCTATCAGAGAACTCTTAGATACCGAACCAACAATGAAGCCAGCCAAATCATATTCGTCTGCCTTGTAGAAGTCCGGCATTTGAGCGGTCTCGCCACCGAGGAGAGCACAACTGTTCTCCTTACAGGCAATTGCTACGCCACGCACGACATCCTTCACTACTTGCTCATCCATCTCACCAGTCGCTAGATAGTCGAGGAAAAACATCGGCCGTGCGCCCTGAACCAAAATGTCATTTACGCAATGATTCACTAGGCATTGACCGACGGTGTGATGTACACCAGTCATGAATGCCAGCTTGAGCTTCGTACCGACTCCGTCAGCGCTAGAGACAAGCACCCGCTCGTGTAGGTCGTCGGGTACTTCGTATAAGCCACCGAAAGCTCCCAACTCAGAGAGAGTGAATCGATCGCGTGTCGATGCCACCAACTCCTTCAGTCCTTCCTTGGTGCGTTCAGCGGCGTCCAGATCGACGCCCGAATCGGCGTAGTTCAGTCCGTCAGACATGCTTCTCCGGAGTCGGTGGAGTATCAAAAAAGGTTAAGCGACGGAATTCCTCAACGCGATCAACAACATTGACCGGAGACAGAACTCGGAGGCGATCTACACTGAACTGCTCACACGCAAAAGAACCTAGCGCAGACCCATAGACCATCGCTCTACGCAAGGTTTCCGCCGTCACCTTACCGCAGTATGCCAGATGACCCATAAAGCCACCAGCGAATGCGTCACCCGCACCCGTGGGGTCGAAAACCTCATTGAGAGGGTAACCCGGAACAAAGAACATCCAGTCGTCGGCGAAAAGCACCGCACCATGTTCTCCCTTCTTTACAACGACGACCTCAGGACCTTTCTCCTGAACCCAGCTTGCTGCTCTTCTCAGATTCGATTCCCCTGCAAGTTGTCGGATCTCTTCGTCATTGACGATCAAAATTCGCACCCTTTCTAGAAGGGCCAAGAGCTGCTCCCTAGCGCCTTCAATCCAGAAATTCATCGTGTCACACGCTACTACTTCCGGTGATACAACCTGATCAAGAACATCATGTTGCAAAGCCGGATCGATATTCCCTAAAAAGACGAAGCTCGCATCCCTGAATTGCTCTGGAATCTTAGGCTGGAAGTCAGCAAACACTCCAAGCTGCGTCTCTAGAGTATCCCGGACATTAATGTCCGAATGATAGCGCCCAGCCCAGAAGAAACTCTTACCTGGCAACTGCTCAATCCCACTCAGGTCCGCTCCACGATCCGACAAGAAACCAAGCTCATCCAGAGGATAGTCGTCACCTACTACACCCACCAACTGCACCGGGTGCAACACAGTAGCGGCTGCCGAAAAGTAGACTGCCGAGCCTCCGAGTACCCGATCCACTGCACCACGGGGAGTCTCTACCGAGTCTAGTGCAACACTACCTACGCAAAGAAGTGACATTCGTTTCAGCTCCTGTCCTCATCCGCTCGGATCATTTTTTCCGGTGCATTAATTCCCAAAAGCGTCAGTCCATTACTAAGAACAATCTGTACCGAGCGAGCCAGGGCGAGTCTCGCATCACGCAATCCGTCATCGTCTATAAGTACGGTCAGTTTTGGGTTTCGCGACGGGTTTCCCGCGTGGTACCACGAATTTGCTGCGCCCGCCGTCTGCTCTAGGTATTCGCACAAGATATGGGGTGACAAATCCCGAGCGGCACGCTTAACGACATTCGTGAACTCAGCGAGTCGCTTCACAAGGTCTAGCTCTAGCTCATTCTCAAGGAGGCCTAGATTGGCAACTCCGGACCTAACGCTCTTACGGTCTAACCCCGCTTTTCGAAAGATCGAGCACATCCTCGCATGCGCATACTGAACTTTGAATACCGGATTCTTGTCGGAATGATCTAGAGCGATATTTAGGTCGAAGAGCAGATGAGCTTCAGGCTTACGCATTTGAAAAAAGTAACGTGCAACGTCCACCCCAACGCGTTGGTAGAGTTCACGAAGAGTCATGCCTGATCCTGCGCGCTTTGAGAACTTTACCTCCTCCCCATCCTGCATGACCCGAACCATCTGATGGAGCACATATTCGGGGTAACCCTCTGGAAGCCCGAGCGCTTGGAGTCCGGCTCGAACTCGGTCCACCGTTCCGTGGTGATCAGCACCCTGGACGTTAACCACGCGCTCAAAACCCCGCTCCCATTTAGTCACGTGATAGGCAACATCGGGCAGAAAATAAGTCGGCTGACCGTTACCGCGCACCATCACTCGATCTTTCTGGTCCCCGAAATGACTAGTCTTCAGCCAAGTTGCGCCCTCATGCTCAAAAACTAGCCCCGTTTCGGTAAGCGCTTGGATTGCCGCATCGACAAGCCCCTCAGCGTAAAGACTAGACTCAAGAAAATACTGATCGAAGTGGACTCCGAAATCACTCAAATCTCGGTCCTGCTCATCCCTGAGCATCTTGACCGCGAACGCGCGGATCTCGTCATTCGCCTCGCGCGAATCATCTTTCAGGTAGCGATCTCCAACATCCCCGAGAAGAACGCTTGCAACGTCTTTAACGTACTCCCCCTGGTATCCGTCGTCTGGCACCGGCTCCGTCTCGCCGAGTAACTGACGGTACCGGGCCCTGACACTACCCATCAACTGATCGATCTGCCGACCTGCATCGTTGTAGTAATACTCTCGATGAACAACCCAGCCGGTCCATTCGAGCAAACACGAGATCGCGTCACCGAGAGCTGCTTGGCGCCCGTGCCCTACGTGAAGTGGGCCCGTCGGGTTAGCCGACACAAATTCCACCATCACAGCCTGTCCCTTCCCCACCTCCGACCTACCCCAAGATTCATCATCTTTTAGAATCTCATCTATGACCAAAGCGACTGAACTGGAAGCAAGTCGAAAATTCAAGAACCCCGGGCCCGCAACCTCCACCGACTCCACCTGTGCCGCCGCAAGGTCCATTTTGTTTGCGATCTCTTCTGCAATCTCTCTCGGTGAACGGGCCAGTCTCTTTGCTAACGTGAGGGCTACGTTAGTCGAAAGATCACCGTGAGACGGGTCTCGAGGACGCTCAAGGGTTATCGCTCCAACCGGAGCACCCAACTCGTTCAATACGACTTCGATCTCTTTCCTGATTAGGTCATTTTCCATGTCAAGAGTCAGACGAAGGTGACGAGGATCCACCGGTTTCCGAGGATGAAGGCCCTGACCCGGAAGGATCCGAGGAGGAACCAGACGACGACTCCCCTCCGTCAGTACCTGGCTTCTCTGCAGACTCCTTCTTTTTGTAGTCGTCAGAGCGGTAATCGGTGATATAGAAGCCGTCACCCTTGAACAGAAATCCCGCACCACCGGAGATCATCCGCGTAGCTGCCTCGCCACATTCTGGACACACGGCAACAGGGTCGTCCGACATCTTTTGGAAGACCTCAAAGCTGCATCCCTTCTTGCACTGGTAGTCGTAGGTGGGCATCGGCTTCGTGGAGAGCGACACGCCGCGGAGGGCGCATGTTTTAGGTGTAATGCCTAGAACATTAAACCCGAGCGGGAGCCGGTACTACCCATCCCACGTCCCCCACTCATCTCTGAGCGCATCACTGATCTCACCCAGCGTCACTCCAGCCTTCACTGCATCTATGAATCTCGGCATCAAGTTATCTTCGGACATCGCCACTTTCCGGATGGCGTCGAGTGCGGACCGAGCGGCAACATTGTCCCGTCCGGATCGGACAGCCTGCAGTTTCTCCACCTGAGCCAACTCCAGCTGTGAATAGTCCGGCTGCCCTATCCGCGAGGGGACCTCTTGCTCCACATGGGAATTCACACCCACTACACTACGATGACCAGACTCGATATCCATCTGGAAGCGGTAAGCTGCTTGGTGTATTTCCTCCTGCATGTATTCGATCGCTTCGGAAGCGCCCCCCATCTCGTCAATCTTGCTTAGATACTCCATCGCAAGTCGCTCTATCTCGTCCGTTAGTTCCTCTACGTAATGTGAACCTCCTAGAGGATCTACCGTTCGGGTGACCCCCGACTCCGAGGCGATAATTTGCTGAGTACGAAGCGCGAGCTTAGCAGACTCTTCAGTAGGAAGTGCAAGGGCTTCGTCGTATCCATTGGTGTGGAGGGACTGAGTCCCACCTAACGCCGCGGCTAGCGCTTGTAACGTGACCCGAACGACGTTGTTCAAAGGCTGCTGAGCCGTCAACGTCGACCCACCGGTCTGCGTATGGAACCTAAGCATACACGAGCGATCCGACGCACCGAACCGCTCTCGCATCAATCTAGCCCACAGGCGCCTGGCCGCCCTAAACTTGGCAACTTCTTCAAGTAAGTCGTTGTGGGCCGCGAAAAAGAACGACAGCCGCGGCGCGAAAGCTTCCAGATCGAGTCCTGCTTCCAATGCCCGACTAACATATTCTAGTCCGTTAGCGAAAGTGAAAGCGATCTCTTGCGGCGCCGTCGATCCAGCCTCTCTGATGTGGTATCCAGAGATCGAGACTGTATTCCACCGCGGGATCTCACGGGAGCAAAATCCCATGATATCCGAGATCAGTCTCAAGCTCTGCTTCACCGGGTATATGTAAGTCCCGCGCGCGACGTATTCCTTCAGCACGTCATTTTGGACTGTACCCGAGAGTTTCGCCCTATCCAATCCCTGCTCGTCTCCAAGAGCCACATATAGAGCAAGAAGAATTCCTGCAGTCGAGTTGATCGTCATGGACGTCGAAACTTCATCCAGCCTGATTCCGTTAAACAGCCTGCGCATATCGTCTAGCGAATCGATCGCTACACCCACTCGGCCAACCTCTCCCGATGCCATAGCATCATCGGAGTCGTAGCCCATCTGGGTTGGGAGGTCGAAGGCCACGGAGAGGCCTGTTTGACCTCGGTCTAGGAGGTACAAGAAACGCTCGTTCGTTTCCTCAGCAGTCCCGAAGCCCGCATACTGTCGCATAGTCCACACTCGCTCTCGGTACATCGTCTCGTAGACTCCGCGAGTGAACGGATACTCTCCAGCAGGAGGGCCATACACCTCGTCGACCTCTATCCCTGAATCAGAGTGAATCCGTGAATCAGACATCATTCTCCGCCAGATCCAAGGCGACGAGATCTACGAGGACTTTTCCCTTCTCGACAGCCTGACCCTGCTCGATGTGGATTTTGCTCACTATCCCTTGGGCCTCCGCCGTTAGTTCGTTCTCCATCTTCATCGCTTCCATGATCACAACCCCTTGACCGGCTTCCACAATATCACCTTCGGCAACGTCGACCCGCACCACCATACCCGGCATTGGCGCGACAATGGGATTAGGTCCGCTTGGCCTGGATTTCGCAACGGTTGTCTCTCTGATGGCCTGCGTTCGTGCTTCAACAACCGATACACTGACCCGACGACCCCCAAGGTGAACTTCCCACTCTTCACTCCCCACTCGCCTTGCTGAAACGCGATGAGAACGGCCACCCAAAAGAAGCGAACGAACGGGTACACCAAGAATCTCCTCAAAGTCGACATCAAGCGGCGTGCCATCCAGTGTCACACCGTCTCGCCTAACTTCAACGATCCTGGTCATGTCTCCGATCTTCACGTGATAGATCACTGAGCCACACCCCTGAATGTCAATTCTGCAACCGCTTCGACATGCGCGGTCTGAGGGAAAAGGTCGAAGGCCCGCAATCGATCGAGAGCATACTGATCGCCCAAGCGTTTCACGTCTCGAGCAAGTGTTGCGGGGTCACAACTAACGTAGAGAATCCGTCTCGGTGCGTTGGCGAGGATCTGCGCGGGAACGTCCTCGTGGAGTCCGCTGCGGGGTGGGTTGAAAACAAGCACCTCGGCAGGGAGAAGCGTGGGGAGCAGGTCTTCGACCAGCCCCTCCTGCACTTCAAAGCGACCGAACTCTTTGTTGTGCTGAGCCATCTTAGCTCTCACAGAAGCTCTCGCCTGCTCTACAGCACTAGGATCAGACTCAATTCCTACAACCGATAGCCCTTCTGATGCCAATGCCGACCCATACGCTCCTGATCCGCAATACGCGTCTATGATGGGTAAAGTTGGCAGTGCTACCTGTTCGTTCGACTGAAGCGCAGAAGTGCAGCACTTGATGACATGAGTCCGCAGCAGCTCAGCAGCCTCGTCATTTACCTGAGCAAACGTTGGGGTCGGAGCGTCTAACACTCCCCCACCGGCAAGGATCATGCGATCCCTTTCTTCACCTGCGGATTTATTCTCGGACGGACGGTGCCATATCGCTCTAACGGCTCCGACAGACTTAAACAAACGCTCTCCATCCCAGCCCGATCTTCCACCCTCAACTACAAGATCTACTTCAGCGCCATTTTCACCACTCAGCCCGAGCGTCATACGGATCCTCCCGGCCGAAGGTAAAAGTTCTGCGCTCTTCCCCCATCCCGCCCTGAGCTTGCTCCACGTCTGTGAGAGCTTCTGATGAGGCAGCAAACACTCCGAATCAATGTCAACTATGTGTGCCGGACGATGTAATGCATGGAATCCGGCAACCACGTGCCCACCACTCAATCTCCGTAGTGTGAAGCTCACTCGGTTACGGTACCGAAGCCTACTGGGAGAAGGAACTACCTCAGGAGTCGACACTTTTCTCAACCCTCCAATCCTTGCGAGCGCATCTGTGATAAACCGTCCTTTCCAAGTCAGTTGGTCTTCGTATGAGACGTGCTGCAACTGGCATCCTCCACACTCCGTATACTTCTTGCATGGGGGGTTCACACGAGATCGTGCAGGGTCCAAAACCTCGACCAGCGACCCTCTCGCCCATCGTGGCCGGATGCGCTCAACTCTGATTCGAGCTCGGTCGCCCTCAGTAGTGCGAGGAACGAAGACGACACGACCGTCCGGCAAGTCCGCGATGCCGGATCCGCCCGCACCAATACCACGGACCTCCACATCTACCTCTTCTTTTAGCACCGATCAGCACCCCACGGGTGTACAGCCCTCCTCCAGGCATTCAGAGGTTCGCTACTCGGTCTTTTGATCCTTGGAGGCCCTCCCCTCCGGTGCTCATCCTCCAGCAGGGCGGCCGCGATAGTCGCTGCAATCATCATCTCCTCTGGAGCATCGGCCTCCAGAAGTTCTGGGTGTTCATCGAGATAGCGTATGGAAAGTGCCCCAGCCTTGAAATCCTGCTCTTCCATCACGCGCCGATGTAACGGTGCGCAAGTCTCAACTCCAGCCACCATAAGTTCTTCGAGCGCCCGACTCATACGACTTATCGCGGCTTTACGGTCCGCGCCGTGAACCACCAGCTTAGCGAGGAGTGGATCGTAATGAAGACTGACCTCACTTCCCTCAATAACACCCCCGTCCCAGCGAACTCCAGGCCCCGTCGGAATCTTTAGATGCGTGATCACACCCGTTGACGGTAGGAACCCACTCAAGTGATCCTCCGAAGTTATCCGGCACTCGATTGAATGACCGGTCAACTCGACGTCACTCTGCGTGAAAGTAAGCTTCTCTCCTGATGCTATGCGAAGTTGCCATTCCACCAGGTCTACACCCGTCACCATTTCGGTCACAGGGTGCTCAACTTGGATGCGAGTATTCATCTCAAGAAAGAAAAACTCTCCGTCCTCATAGAGGAATTCAATTGTTCCAGCACCTCGGTATCCGACTGCCTCAGCGGCACGAACCGCGGCTTGGCCCATCGCCGTTCGTTCCTCTTCTGTAAGAACCGATGAAGGCGCCTCCTCAACCAGCTTTTGATGACGGCGCTGGATAGAACATTCTCGCTCACCGAGGTGGACTGTATTTCCGTGCGCATCACCTAGGACCTGAATCTCAATATGACGAGGGCGAGCGAGATACCTCTCTATGTAAACTGAACCGTCACCGAATGCCGCTAGAGCTTCTCGCGACGCAGCCTCGAATGCACGAGTCAGATCCTCAGGTTTTTCAACAACTCGCATCCCCTTACCCCCACCTCCTGCTGAGGCTTTTAGAAGGACCGGGTACCCGATTTCAGTTGCTTTTTTCTCTGCCTCATCTGCATCCGCTACGGCATCGGTCAAACCAGGAACTATAGGCACATCCGAATCAGCCATGCGGCGACGGGCTTCAGTCTTGTCGCCCATTGCCGCAATCGTATCAGACGTCGGACCAATAAAGACAAGTCCTGCGCCCTCGACCGCAGCCGCGAAGTCGGCTCGCTCAGCAAGGAACCCATATCCAGGGTGGATCGCCTCAGCACCGACGGTCTTGGCAAGCTCGATGAGTGTCTCACCACGCAGGTAGCTATCTACTGATGCCGCTGGTCCGATACAGTATGCCTCGTCCGCCTCGAGTACGTGAGGTGACAGCCGATCCGGCTCAGAGTAAACAGCGATCGTGCGGACGCCGCATTCGCGTGCACCACGAATGATACGAACCGCGATTTCGCCACGATTTGCGATCAGTACGGATGAAATCAAGATCGATTGAAGTAAAGGGAATAACAGTTGTGAAGTTTAGAGGGAGCGCAGCCCCTTAGGGAGAGGGCTTAGCTAGATGAAAAAGCTTTGGCGTTTATTCCCAACCTAGAAATTCCCCGTTTCCAAAAGGAAAGTCCGGAGAAGCACACGCAGACTGCGCAAAAGGTTAGAGCGGAATGTTACCGTGCTTCTTGATAGGATTTTCATCACGCTTGTTTTGGAGCATGTCGAGCGCCGAGATCAGACGCGGGCGAGTCTCCCGCGGGTCAATCACGTCGTCTACATAACCCCGGGATGCCGCGATATACGGATGCGCGAACTTTTCTCGATACTCCTCGATACGAGCCTCCGTAGCTGCCTCGGGGTCCGAGGCCTCTGCGATTTCTTTTCGAAACAGAACCTCCACCGCGCCCTTTGGGCCCATCACCGCGATCTCGGCCTGAGGCCATGCGAAATTCATATCACCCCGAATGTGCTTGGAGTTCATCACATCGTATGCGCCCCCGTATGCCTTTCGTGTGATGACCGTAACCTTTGGCACAGTTGCCTCAGCAAACGCGTAAAGCAGCTTTGCCCCGTTCCTGATAATACCGCCGTGCTCCTGCGCCACACCGGGAAGGAATCCTGGGACGTCTTCCAGCACAATCAGAGGGATATTGAAGGCGTCACAAAATCGAACGAACCTTGCTCCCTTGTCCGACGAGTCGATATCTAGCACTCCCGCAAGCACCGCGGGCTGATTCGCTACGACGCCCACAGCATGTCCGCCTAGATGAGCAAAGCCCACCAAAATGTTACCTGCGAATTTTTCATGCACCTCGTAGAACTCACCGTCGTCCACCACCCTCCGTATCACATCACACATATCGTATGGCTGATTCGGATTGTCCGGCACGACTTCGAGCAATTTCTCGTCTTTCCGGTCGTGTGGATCTATCCCGGAAGCCGAGGGGGGCGTCTCTCTGTTGTTCTGAGGGATGTACTGAAGCAACTCCCTCACTGACTCAAGACACTCCGGCTCGGAGTCTCGCGCGAAGTGAGCCACACCAGACGTGGAGGCGTGGATATCAGCGCCTCCGAGCCCCTCCATATCGATATCTTCATGGGTAACCGTCTTCACCACGTTGGGACCGGTCACAAACATGTAGCTGGTCCCACGCACCATGTACACAAAGTCAGTTATTGCAGGTGAGTATACCGCGCCTCCGGCGCAGGGTCCGAGGATGACACTTATCTGGGGGATAACCCCCGACGCCATCGTGTTTCTGAGAAAGATGTCAGCGTACCCACCGAGACTTACCACACCCTCTTGGATGCGAGCCCCTCCCGAATCGTTCAGACCAATAATCGGGGCGCCATTACGCATCGCCATATCCTGAAGCTTGACGATCTTCTCCGCATGTGTCTCTGAAAGCGAGCCTCCAAAGACCGTGAAGTCCTGGCTGAACGCGAAGACGAGGCGTCCATGGATCGTGCCATATCCAGTGATCACCCCATCGCCGAGGATCTTCTTTTCCTCCAGTCCGAAGTCACTCGACCTATGCGTAACGAAACGATCAAGCTCCACGAATGAACCCTCGTCCAACAGTAGATCTAACCGCTCCCGAGCGGACAGCTTGCCTCGTTCGCGCTGAGCCTTAATTCGTTCGGCCCCGCCGCCCTCTTGGGCCTCTCGACCCATTTCTTCAAGCCTTTGAAGCTTCTCGTGAATCGTCATCTCTGGACCTTACAAAGAGGTGTGCGAGGTCCGTCCGGACATCGCCCATTGGATCCTGAATACCATATCCATCAACCGATAGAAGCGCAGGGGGCAGCCTCAGCTTGTATCAATTTTTTTTAAAAAGTGAGGAACCTAGCGCTAAGCCTTTCGAAACCTTCAATCAGCGCCGCCCATTCTTGGATCCGAGAGATATTCTCTCGATAGGAACTGCCATCTGATCCTCAATACGAACGACCTCGGTGTCTCGGACAACTCGCCCCCTGACAACCGAGAAGACCCCCGTCGCTCCGGAAATGCCTTCTAGTGACTCGAAAGATTCCCTAACCTCATCAGGCTCAATGCGCCCCGCACGAAGTGCTTCAAGTAAAAGCAATGCCGCGTCGTAGCCGACCGATGCCGTAGCACCCACCAGTGAGCGCTTATAACGGGATTCATAAGCGTCCCGGAATCTTGCTTGTCCCTCGAGTGCTTGCTCAGACACCACTGGTGCTGTTGCAATCACACCCGTCGTCAGGCGAGCCTCGACTGAGGTCAGAATGTGTGGATCTGTCCAGCCTGAGGTACCTAAGATCTCTACAGCTAGAGTGTCCAAGCCGAAGTGAATAACCTGGGGTGCCAAGAACTCCACATCCTCGGGAGGTATGGGCATGAATAACGCAGTCGGCTCTAGCTCCTCCATATGTAATGTGTCGTTCGGCGCTAATGCTAATCTGTCTAGCTCTTTCGACCGAAGTGCATCGAGAGCCGCTGAAATCTGTGGTTCAAAGAACGTAGCTCCAGCCTCGTACCCGAATCGTCCGACCACCGGCATTCCGAGTCGCTCAGCAATTAACTCAAACGCATCAGCTTCTGCCTCAGCGTTTGGCGTCTGTGGATAGACCATCGCTATGCGCTGATAGGCACGAGACGCCGCATATCTGGCTACAGCTTCAGCTGCGCCAGGATCAGACCCCTCTAACGAGTATGCTGCGACACCCGCTCTGTCCGCGGAACGAGCCGTCGGGGACACCAGCACAACCGGCCGAGATCGAGCATCCGCAGCGGCTAAGAAGTCATCGTCCTGCAGGAACCCAACTATCCCGACAACCCCAGCCTGATCAAGTGCCCTCATGCTCTGGAGGCTCATCGACGGATCTCCTCCATCATCCCTGAAGTCGACCGACACCTCAAATTCATCGCCTAGTGCTGTACCCGCTGCGACCTCTATGCCCTGGGCGACCAGACTTGAGAACTCCGCGAGTGCTGGCGGCCCCCCTAACGGGAGAACTGCTCCGATAGTAAAGACCGTTTCAAGCCCTCGCCCAGGGGGAAACTCGCCGATCAAAACGCCCTCGGCCCATGCTCGTTCCTTCCCTAAGACCCCTCCCGCCAGTGCACTCCGAGCAAGAACTAAAGCATCAGCGGTTCGATCAAGTTCAAGTAATGAAACTGATAACCGGGCCTCGACCAGAGGCATCAGTGGTCCTCCCAAGGGCGGGATGCCATCAATCACGTCCTGCAACAACTCGACACTAATCGCATCGACTGACGATCTGAGTCGATCAATGGCTACGAGAATGTCCCCTTCACTACTCCCTTCCTCCATTCGCAAGAGGCGATCTATCCTGGTGGCCGGATCACTTACAATTGAGGACTGCCAAAGCCGAACAGCACCACCTCTTGGATCTTGTCTTGGCATCAATTCTGCGTAACGACTGGCTACCTGATCCGCTTTGACCGAGTCTCCGACCTCTACGAGCGATCGCGCTAGTAACCAAAGAGCCTCCCCCGAAAGGGATGAACTCGGGAAATCAGTCACGATTTCTTCGCTCATAAGAACCGCTTGTGAAAACTCTTGGGCCTCGAACGAAGCCTGTGCGCTCGACCATAAACGGCTCGCTTCTTCCTGCGCCGATTTAGTGATCACTCCTGGGGTCACCACTAACGGTGGGGTACCGATGGGTTCCACCTCTTCTGCTATGGGAGGCGGCGTGCCGACCGTCTGGCACGCGCTTATTGAAACCACTATGACGATTATAATCGTGAGCCTACGGAAACGCCCGGACACAAAGTGCGTCCGAGCGATCCCACACTTCATCGAAATTCGGGACATACGTCCCCGCCTATTCTTCCTCTTCGACCGGCTCAGCAT
>DEAT01000009.1 GCA_002348265.1 Gemmatimonadales bacterium UBA2975
TTTCATCACCTCCTCCGTGAATTCACAGCTGTTGAGAATGTTATGATGCCCGCGCTCATCGCTGGGTTGGAAGAGCACGAGGCTCGGACGAAGGCTGAGCTCATCTTGGCAGATGTCGGACTCTCTGAGCGACTGAGGCACAAACCCAGTTCACTTTCTGGAGGTGAGCAACAGCGTGTAGCGGTTGCCCGTTCATTAGTGAACGGTCCGGTGGTCTTGCTCGCGGACGAGCCGAGTGGAAATCTAGATGCTGATACCAGCGCTGCTTTGCACGATCTCTTATTCGACCTTCAAGAGAGTGTAAGCCTTTCGATTCTTGTGGTGACTCACAACCTTGACCTAGCGAGTCGAGCGGATCGAGTACTTGTAATGGAAAAAGGGGGGCTCCATCTAGATGCTACGGGGTAGGCAGCCCTCGCGGCATTGTAGTCGAACGGCTCCGGAAACCAGTGATGGCTGAGATGAAATGTGAACAGTGTGGATCGTTAGATGCAGTCGTGCACTTGACGCAGATCGTAAATAACGAGATGTCAACCCATCACCTCTGTCAGAAATGTGCAGCGGAGAAGGGCCTTCAAGGCAGCGAAGATCCGTCGAGTCATCATTTGCTGGACCTCATCGATAAGATGTCGGGCGGTCTTTCCGATGCCTCCCACCTTGAGGCCATTCAATGTGGGTTTTGCGACCTAACCTTCGGAGAATTCCGGAAGACGACACGTTTGGGTTGCCCACAGTGCTACGAAGCGTTCGGGGATCAGCTTCCTCGGCTATTGCGGCGTATCCACGGAAGCGATAGCCACGCAGGTAAAATATATCTACCCCCGGATCCATCAGCTTCTGAGATGGAAAAGAGGCTGGAGGGTTTGCGCCGAAAACTCGAGAGGGCGATCCAGGTCGAAGACTTCGAGAGGGCTGCGGATCTTCGAGACGAGATAGATTCCTTGGCTTTAGTCAAAGAAGCAACGTGACCCGATTTGGCTTTGTCCCCGATCACGGGCTTGACTGGCTAGAGGCTAGCGGAGAACACTCTGATGTAGTGCTTTCCACCAGGGTTCGTATTGCTAGGAATCTTCAAGGGCATGCTTTCGGGTCTAGAGCGCGGATCAATGATCGTGAGGCGGTACTCAGGTGCTTCCGGAGGAGTGTAGAGCGATCTCAGATGCTCAAGGATGGAACGTTGTTGGTGATACCCGAGGTGCCCGTTCGGACACAGGAGATTCTCCACGAAAGAAGGCTCGTAACCCGTGATCTGCTCGGTCCAGAAGGCTCTGTTCCGGCAACAAGCGCCGCGATCCACTTTTCGGCAGAAGAGCCGGTGAGCGTCATGGTGAATGAAGAGGATCACTTTCGGATGCAGAGCCTGCTCTCCGGCCTGAGAATATTGGAGGCTTGGCAGATTGTTGATCAACTGGACGAAGAGCTTGGGAGAGAGATCCCATATGCATACCATCAAGAGTTCGGCTTTCTGACCAGTTGCCCGACGAATGTGGGCACAGGGCTCAGAGCATCTGTCTTTATGCATCTCCCGGGTTTGGTCTTGACTAAGGAGATTAGTAAAGCCCTTCGAGGGCTGGGAGAGCTCGGCCTGACGTTCCGTGGGCTATATGGGGAAGGTTCGGAGGTGGTCGGCAACTTCTTCCAGATCTCGAATCAGACCACACTGGGTCGAACCGAAGAAGATTTGGTGGATGACCTTGAGAGGGTCGTCCGAACAGTTATAGAGAAGGAACTGCACGCGAGACAGGTCTTACTTCGGGACGCTCCTGCACTGACCGAGGATAAGATTTGGAGAGCATTTGGTACGCTTTGCTACAGTAGGATGCTAACGTTCGAAGAATTGATGAACTATCTGTCTGGGGTGAGGCTTGGAGTAAGCCTGAACATTCTCCCAGACGTAAGTGTATACACGCTAAATAAATTGATGATCTTTACCCAGCCGGCGCATCTTGATCAGGCAGCCGGACGAAATCTTTCTGATGATGAACGAGACGCGCACCGTGCCACGCTAGTGCGTTCCGTTCTGGCTAACGATGGAGATGTTTCGAGCGGCGCTAGTGACATTCAAGGCAATCGGACTAACTAGCGGCGCTGACAGGTTATGAATTACAACTTTACCGACCGAGTCAGGAAAGTTCTCGCGATGGCGCGAGAAGAAGCGATCCGCCTTCAGCATGATTACGTGGGAACGGAACACCTTCTACTTGGGTTGATCCGAGAAGGAGAAGGTGTGGCGGCTGTCGTTCTTCAGAACCTAAACGTGGATTTGGAGCAGATCAGTGAGCGCGTAGAAGAATCTGTGCGTGAGGGTAAGGCCACGATAGCATTAGGTGAGCTGCCTTATACATCGAGGGCGAAGAAGGTGCTCGAGTTCGCGATGACGGAGGCGCGTGATTTCAGCCATTCATATGTCGGTACTGAGCATCTGCTGCTCGGTCTTCTCCGAGAGGAGAAAGGGATAGCTGCACAGGTATTGAATTCACTAGGAGCAATGCTGGATGAGGCGCGCGCGGAAACCATTAAGGTTCTGGGAGCAGACGTCACTCCCTCGGAGCCCGCGGGTATCGGGGCTGGTGACGTGATTCCTGAAGGTGCGTCTGCCACAACCAAAGGTGACAAGAAGTCGAAAACACCCGCGCTTGATCATTTCTGTCGTGATTTGACTGAACATGCTCGCCTGGGACGGCTAGACCCCACCGTGGGTCGTTTCGAAGAGATCGAGCGAATGGTGGAGATTCTGTGCCGACGAAAGAAGAACAACCCGGTACTCATAGGTGAGCCCGGTGTTGGAAAGACGGCGATTGTTGAAGGCCTCGCTCAGATGATTGCTGAGGGAGAAGTCACGGAAGGCTTGAGGGACTTTCGGCTACTCGCTCTTGATATGGCAGCTGTCATAGCTGGAACAAAATACCGCGGTCAGTTCGAGGAGCGACTGAAAGCTGTGATGAACGAGATCCAAGAGAGTAAAAACGTGATCCTGTTCATCGATGAACTCCATACCCTTGTGGGTGCGGGGGCTGCAGAAGGTGCGATAGATGCATCCAACATGCTAAAGCCAGCGCTCGCTCGGGGAGAGCTACAATGCATTGGGGCTTCGACTCTGAATGAGTATAGGAAGTATGTAGAGAAGGATGGAGCGCTGGAGCGCCGTTTTCAGCCAGTAATTGTCGACCCTCCGGCGGTGAGCGAAACTGTTGACATCCTCAAGGGGCTCAGGGAGCACTATGAGGATCATCACAAGGTTGTAATACCAGACGACGCTCTTGAGCATGCAGCAAAGCTCTCGGATCGCTACATCACTGACCGCTTCCTGCCAGATAAAGCCATCGACGTTATCGATGAAGCAGGAGCGAGAGCCAGGATTTCTAGTGAGGTGCCTCCGGCGGACGTTGACGAGTTGAAGGACCAGCTTCGTGAGATCGCAGACCGAAAGGAATCAGCAATCGGCGATCAAGACTTTGAGCGTGCAGCTCAACTCAGAGATGAGGAACGTGCGGTAAGTCAACAAATAAGAGAACGTCAAGAGGCTTGGGAAGAACTACGAAAGCAGCATCGCCCAGAGATCTCCACCGATGAAATTGCGTTCATAGTGGGTCGCTGGACCGGAGTCCCTGTTCAGCGGATTCGTCAGACTGAGTCTGAACGGCTCGTCAACATGGAGTCGGAGTTGCACCAGCGGATCGTTGGTCAGCATGATGCTATAGAGGCGATAAGCCGAGCGATTCGCAGGAGTCGCGCCGGACTGAAAGATCCGAACCGTCCGATTGGTTCCTTCATCTTCTCCGGTCCTACAGGAGTGGGTAAGACTGAATTGGCCAGAGCGCTAGCTGAATTCCTCTTCGATGACCGGGAGGCACTTATCAGGGTCGACATGAGTGAATACATGGAAAAGTTCACTGTATCTCGGCTGATCGGTGCCCCACCTGGCTACGTTGGATACGAGGACTCAGGCGCATTGACCAAGGCTGTAAGGAGACGCCCGTATTCGGTTGTTTTGCTCGACGAGGTTGAGAAAGCTCACCCGGATGTCTTCAACATTCTGCTGCAGGTACTAGACGAAGGACACCTCACCGACAATTACGGGCGTGTTATCGATTTTAAGAATACGGTCTTGATCATGACTTCGAATTTGGGGGCACGGGAGATTAGTAAAGGCGGTGGATTAGGATTCCAGACGGCGGATTTGGAATCGGGCTACCAGATCATGAAAGACAAGGTGGCGCAGGAGATAGAACGAGCCTTCAATCCTGAATTTCTGAATCGAATAGACGACACCATCGTTTTCCATCCGCTCAGCAGAGAGAACATCAGCGACATCATCCACATCTTAATGCAGGATGTCCATGAACGCCTGAGTGAAAAAGAGATCAAGCTGAAGCTAAGCGATGCTGCAATAGCTTTCTTGGTCGAACAAGGATATGACGAGAAGTTTGGCGCCCGTCCGCTGAAGCGGGCAATTCAGAGGTATCTAGAGGACCTATTGTCCGAGAAGATACTTCAGGCTGAATTTAGTCCCGGGGACGAGTTGGAGGTTGACGTGAATTCAGAAAATGAAGGCCTTCTGTTGCGCGCGGAGCCCGCGACTAAGACGTGACTCCGCCAAGCTGGCCCTCAGTTAACGAGTCCGGGAAAACCTCCTCAATCTTCATGGCGGTGGTTTTCTGCGGAGTGGCGCTGACTCTTCCTGTGTCGATCGCAGCACAGGCCGGAGGCCCTGAAGCCGGATCAACGGTAAGGGTAGACTCAATCGAAGTGGCTGGGAACTCTAGAGTTCAGTCACAGCTCATCACTCAACTCTTTGCGATCCAGGCCGGGCAACAAATTACGTATAGGGCAGTTCAGCGCGGAACGAAGGAGTTGCTCGCTACGGGACAGTTCGATGATGTAGTAATACGGGCCCGCGAGCCTAACGGTGCGGGCTTGAGTCCGTACATCATCACAATCCAAGTAGTAGAGGCCCCCCTTGTTTCAAGAGTTACGATCGAGGGCCTGCAAAATGTGTCTGCTCGCGAAGTAAGAGACACTACGGGACTCAACAGTGGATTTCCTCTAAGCCGGCAAAGGATCTTAGAAGCCAAGGCGTATATTCGTTCGGAGTTGGCATCGGAGGGGATCCCCTTTGCGGAAATAACGGAAACGGTGGTTCCAGCCGCCCGGGAAAATGAAATCGAGCTGGTTCTCAACGTGAGCGAAGGTCAACGAGTTACCATAGCGGACATCCGTTTCAGCGGTAACACGGGACTCTCCGATGAAGAACTGGCTGGCGCTATGTCGACTCAAAAAGAAGGATTTTGGTGGTTCCGTTCTGGGGCTTATGATCAAGTAACGTTTGCAGGTGACCTCGAAGAGAACCTCCCGCGACTTTATCGCTCTCAGGGATACCTCGACATGGAGGTGACGGGGGATTCTTTGATTGTGGACCCTTTGACTGGAAAGGCTATCCTCGAGGTCAGTGTCCAAGAAGGAGAACAGTACCTCCTCGGTGACTTTGAGATCGAAGGAAATACGGTTTTCGAAGATGAGGAGCTAGAGGACTACTTTCGCTCAACCCGGCGCGGTGGTTTGCTGGGAACCTTAGGCCTCGGTGGAAGCGGGAGTCCTGCGAATGAAGAGGGTGAGACCTTCAATGCAGAATCCTTCAACGAAGCGATAACGGCGGTCGAGGAGCGCTACCGTAACGAGGGGTATCTGTATATCAGAGTAAACCCCATCGTGAGTCTTAACGAAGGCAAAGACGGCGCGTCCCCGACTGTTGACGCAAGTTGGCAGGTTGTGGAAGGGACGCCGGCTATTGTGAACCGCGTTTCGATTGAGGGCAACGAATATACGTACGAATGGGTGATTCGGAATCAGCTTTTTGTGCTACCAGGAGACGTTTATAGCCAAGACCGGCTCCTGCAGAGCTATCAGAACATTTCAGCACTTGGATTCTTCGAGGCCCCCCTCCCGTTTCCTGATATTGTTCCGCTGGACAATGGGGACGTCGATGTGACGTTCAATGTCGTAGAAAAGCAGACTGGATCCATCAACTTCGGCACTTCAATGGGCGGATATTACGGGGTGTCCGGGTTCATCGGTTATGAGCAGCCCAACTTGTTTGGGCAGGCGAAGGCCGGGTCATTGCGTTGGGATTTCGGCCGCTATGTCAACAGCTTTGAGGTGTCCTTTACTGATCCGGCACTGTTTCAGAGCAGGACATCGGGCACGGTCTCTCTATTCAACAGTAGAGATCGCTTCTTTCAATTTGCATCCGGTCGACGTCGACGCTTGGGTGGAAATTTTCGGTTCGGCTTGCCTTGGTTAGGTTCACAGCGAACGCGCGTCTTTCTCGGCTATGGACTTTCGCGCACGAAATACGAGCTCTTTGACGACGTAGATGACACTTCGTTATTTGGTCGCCCGCCGGGCATTCAGAGTCAGCTATCGCTTGGAATTACGAGGAGTACTCTCAATCATCCTCTTTTTCCGACGCTCGGTTCTCGCCAAAACATAACGATAGAACAGAATGGTGGTTTCTTAGGTGGAGACGGGAATTTTACTCGAGTTTTGGGGGATGGGAGCTTTTGGGTTCCGGTCGGCCAGGTTGGAGGTGACGGAAATCCTGGGGGAGGGATTCGATTTGCATTGGGACTGACTTTGCGTGCGGGTGCTGTCTTTGGAGACGCTGGAGCCTTCCCGTTCGATCGGTTTTGGATGGGTGGGGTGCAGTTCGGTCAGCAGTTACGAGGATATGACGAAACCACAGTTACTCCACTTGGCCTCTACCCCCGGCGTTCTGCTGAGATTTCCGAGATTGATCGCCTCGGGGATGCGTTCTTCAGCCTTACGGCTGAGTACGCCATTCGGTTGAGTGACCAACTTGGGTTAGGGCTCTTTTATGATGCAGGGGGACTTTGGCGAGATCCATCTGAATT
>DEAT01000048.1 GCA_002348265.1 Gemmatimonadales bacterium UBA2975
CTAACGGACTCTCGCCGACAGTCGCTAGTTGATCTAACCGCATTCGCTCTGTCCGTAGCAGATTCGTCGACCATTGCCCTCGGTGCTCCTCTAGTCAGCCGATGGGAAGAGGATCGGCTACTTGAAATCTTGGGAGCTGAACTGACGCTCGAGAAATACGCCGTCGGTGACGACGTGCTGGAGGCACAATACCTGACGAACCCGGAGTGGGAGTTGACGGTTCGCCACATCCTCTTCTTTAGTGAACGATGGCGCTCTTCCGATCACCGGGCTGAGGCTCAGGCGAAAGCCGAGCGAGCACTAGTCTCGTTACGGAAGGGAGCCGACTTCGCTGTGACAGCAGCTGAACTGTCCGAGGAGCCAGGAGCAGAAGGACGACAAGGCTTACTAACCCCGGGACGGGAAAGCTCATGGGTTCCAGAGTTCTGGGCTGCTGCAGTGGCGCTTGAACAAGGTCAGATCAGTGCGGTAACAGAAACCCAATACGGATACCACATCCTGAGGCTAGAAAACCGCATCGTAGTTCCATTTGCTGAAGCGAGAAGTGTCATCGCCAGAGTTGTCGCGGCTCAGCTTGAAAACCCTGATAATGTGCTCGCCGCATGGATCGATGAGAACGCTGACTCAGAGGCCTCATCGCGCCGGGCCGCTGCGCTGTCAGAGGCAAAGCGACGCGGACTGATCGTCCCTTCGAGTGAGAGAACGGAGCTGAAACGGGAATGGGAGGACACCGCCTACCGGCTCTCCTCAACCTTTGGCTTCCGATACGGCTGGGGGCCGGAAGAAGTAGCGAACGCTGCGTTGGCTGCACTGTCGAATCCAGCACAGAACGCAAACCTGTCGAGGACAGAGTTATCAACTTACCGACCACTCATAGACGAGCAGTATACGATTGAGTTTTTGTCAGGGAGCTAGATAGATAAAGGATCGGCAGGAATCTTTGAGAACTCAATGCGAATACGTAACGGAAATCCTGATTGCCGATGTTCGATGACAAGAGAACCAGTGACCCGTGGTTCACCCCCAAAGGCCTAGCAGAGTGACCGCGAAGCTGCGCTTCATTCTTGGCTTCGGTCTCTTCTTCACTGGACTGTGGTTTCTTTGGAACACGCCGGTGATTTACCCACTCAAGATCTTTGTGGTTCTGCTCCACGAGCTAAGCCATGCGATTGCAGTATGGCTAACCGGTGGGACAGTGAGTCGGATCACGCTAGACCCCTACCAAGGCGGCGCAACCTACTTCACTGGAGGTAATAAGATACTCGCCCTGAGTGCCGGGTACTTGGGTAGCTTGTTTTGGGGCGCAGTCATGTTTCTTGCGGCCAACCAGCCACGTATCCGCAAGGACTGGGTTAACAGCACGATCGGCCTAGCGGTAATACTGCTAACCATCTTCTTCGTGCGGAGCGGTTTTGGGATTGTGTTTGGGATTTTGTTTGGTGCTGTGATGATCACAGTATCCCTACGCATCAGTGAGCTCTGGAACAAGCGAGTCCTCCTAGCGCTAGGCCTCACCAGTGCTCTTTATGCAATCCTAGACATCAAAGACGACATACTCGACCGCCCTGAAATACAGTCAGACGCGCACATGCTCGCAGAATCCACCGGCATCGGAACCGCGACGATGTGGGGTGTGCTCTGGATTTCCATAGCGATCTTCGTCAGCGCACGGCTGATGATGCGAGCCTTTGAAGAGGCCTGACTAAAGCTCCAACTGCATCAGGACCTGATAGAAAGAAGGATCCTAGCAAGAGAAAACACCCAAAAAAATAGGTGAAACTGCCATATACGGTGTTGTCATCACTCTTTCACACAATTGGTAGTGTGTAGGTCTTGCCTCCTGGTATCCGCTTCAATTAGTATGCCGATGAGTGGGCTCAGTCGTCCGTTCTAGGTCTCCGCCAGAGCCTTAAAAAGGAACTGGTTGAGAACTGTCGGGGTAGAGCCCGCTTGAATTCTCGCCCTACTGTTAACCCAAAAATGGAGGTGATCCCTTGTCTAGTTCCTGTACCCTGTCCAGCCCGGCACGGGCAAGCGATCGCCGGAACGGCTTTTAAGCCGAACCGTCACGCACTGTAGTTTTTGTTCGCGCCGTATCCCGGCTTCGCGCTGGGCTGCGACGGGCAGGACGCCATCGGAGAAGTCATCCGATGGCGTCCTTTTTTTCGAGTGTAAGAGCTGATACGAGCAGAGAAGTCAGTGTCGGAACCATCTCGGCTCATTGCCGGGCTTCCACTTGATGTTACACCCTACGCTCGGAACTTGCTCCTCGTCAGGACACCTGCCTGCGAGCACTGCTTCGCACGCATCACGCAAGTCCTGTCCCGTAACTGAAATCGGAAGGGATGGGCGACTGGCGTCGAACTGTCCCCTATACACCAATTTCCGATCCGCACCAAATAAAAAGAAGTCAGGGGTACACGCCGCCTGATATGCTTTGACTACCTCCTGCGATCCGTCAAACAGATAAGGAAACACATATCCCCGAGCTCGGACCTCATCCGCCATCTTTTCTGGACTGTCCGCAGGGTAAGCCATCACATCATTGGCGTTAATCGCAACTATCCCTACGCCCCGCTGCTCGTATTCTCGAGCGAATTCAGCTAACCCACCTGCTATATGCTTCACGAATGGACAATGGTTAGAGAGGACCATAAGGAGAAAGGCGTCGCTGTCAGCGAAATCTGAGAGCGACCGCATGATCCCAGTGGCTGGCTCCAGAAGTGAGAAATCAGGTGCCCTAGTTCCGAGGGCAAGCATGGTAGATGGCGTCTCGGCCAAGGCGTGTACTCCGTTTAGGCTAAGGTGAATGGCGTATTTTATTTCAGACCTCACAGCCAAGCCACCGTGCCATGAGAGGAACTTCAGTCCGGTCTGCCGGGTTAGGGGCGCCATGCGAATTATCTCACTTGCCTGTTCAAATACGGAGATCGTCTGCGCTCTGGGAGGTGAAGAACTTCTCGTCGGAGTCGACGACCATTCAGATTTCCCTGAACACGTCGTCTCCGGCCTCCCTCGCGTCGGCCCAGATCTCAACATCGACATCGCGCGCGTAGCCGCCCTCGAACCCGACCTTGTTCTAGCGACGCTAACCGTACCCGGGCACGAACGCGTGGTGGAGGGACTTAAGGCTGCGGGGCTTCCATTTATCGCGCCTGAGCCGACATCCCTCAATGACGTATACCGAGACATTACTCAGATTGCGGAGCTTCTGTCTCCGTCGGTCCGTGGTATACAAAGCCGTGCCCGAGCTCTAGTTGAGAAGATGAGGGTTGAGTTCTCACAGACATACGGACCCAACGACGACACGGGAGTCCTTGCCGATCGTCCCGGCATCCTAGTGCAATGGTGGCCAAAACCAGTGATTACACCGGGTCGTGACTCATGGGCCACAGACGTAATCAAGGCTGCCGGGGGACGCGCAATTCTCGGAGACGAGAACCACAAAAGCCGGCCGATGACAGACGAAGAGGTCGCCAGCGCCAACCCAGATGCCATAGTCCTTTCTTGGTGCGGGGTTCATCCAGACAAGTACCGACCCGATGTCGTGCTGAATAACCCGGCGTGGCAGGATCTTGATTTCGTTAAGCGTAGTAGGGTCTTCTGCATCGGAGAACCATTCTTGGGCCGTCCTGGACCGCGCTTATTAGAGGGTCTTCGCTCGATGCGCGAAGTCGTAGAATCCGTTCGCGGATAGTTAAATTTCACTTGACGGCTGCCCTCAACTGGCGCATCGGCGATTAGGGACATAGGGTGCCTGAGACCGACCCCAAGCAGTATGAGGAACCCATGAACGGATCGATGGACCGTCGCGAATTCACACGACTCTTCGCATTCGGCGGCTCAGCCGCTCTGCTCGGCCACCCGCGCTTCAAAGGTGTTGCAGCACCGCAACTCACACCTGACCGCGTCCGGCCCGGCGCTGTGGACTGGGCATCAGTACGCGAACAGTTCTTGATCCCTGAAGAAGTCACCGTGCTCAACGCGGCCAACCTGTGCCCAGCGCCTCGTCAGGTACTAGAGACAGTTCAGGCCCACACTGCGCTTCTGGACTCAGAACCCTTTCCATCCTACCGAAGCGAAGTGCAAGCTTCCAAGGAACGGACCCGGAACCTGCTTGCTTCACACTTGAAAACGACTCCCGAAGAAATTCTAATCACAAGAAACACCAGCGAGGCAAATAACTGGGTCTCGACAGGTCTCGCACTCGGTCCCGGAGATGAGGTGCTGATCTTCTCCGACAACCACCCCAGCAATAACACGGCGTGGAAAAAGAAAGCCGAGCGATTCGGCTACACAGTGACCGAGGTCGCTCATGTGGACCCACATCCGGGACATGAGTACTACATGCAAGCCTTCGAAGAGGCGATCACCAGTAACACCCGGGTCCTCGCATTCATGCAACATACCAACACGTCAGGCGACGTCCTGCCCGCTCGAGAGCTATGCGCTATGGCGAGAGAGCGCGGCATCGTCACGTTGGTCGATGGAGCGCAGTCATTCGGCCTCATGAATGTGGACCTCTCGGATTGGCAGCCAGACTTCTTCTCTGGAAGCGCGCATAAATGGCCGTGCGGACCAAAAGAAACAGGGGTGCTCTTTGTAAGCCGGGATATGCACAAAAACTTCTGGCCGTCGATTTACAGCGCGTACTCTGGAAGCCGAGGTTTATCCCGAACACATGAGGGGATGGGCCAACGAGACACGCCTGCTCTTCAAGCGTTCGGTGCACAAATCGAATTCCTGCAGACCATAGGGCAGCACGAAATCGAAATGCGAAGTCGACAACTGGCTACGATGCTAGTAGAAGAGCTGTCAGCCCTCGATGGGGTGCACATGTGGACCCCGCACCAACTAGAGAGACGGGGTGCCGTCGTAACTTTTCAGCCCGGAACTCTTCGAAGTCAGGAGGTCCTGGCTGCACTCGAGCAAGACGGTATTGTCGCCGCCGCCCGTGGTGGGAGCGATAGGCCGGGCATACGGTTCTCACCTCACTTCTACAATACTGAGGATGATATCGAACGAGCTGTCGCAGCCATACAACGCTATTTGAGAAGAGGGCTCTAACCCCCGTCCTGACAGTCCACAACTCCTTTCCAGTTCGAGATGTCCGAACCCCCTGATGACCAGATAGAACTCCTCCGGGATGCACTTCGATACGCTGAGCATTACTTGGGGACACTAGACCAGAGGAACGTCTACCCAAATTCCGAGGCGCTAGATGCCTTAGATGAATTCGATGAGCCGTTGCCGATAGAACCATCCCAGCCCTCGGACACATTAGCCATGCTACATCGCGTTGGAGGTCCAGGGACGGTTGCACAAGTGGGTGGGCGGTATTTCGGGTTTGTAAACGGTGGTGCCCTACCTGTGGGAACAGCCGCTCGAGTACTCGCTGATGTCTGGGATCAAAACACAGCCCATTTCGTCATGTCACCGCTCGCAGCTCGGCTCGAAGCCGTCTGCGAGCGGTGGATGGCCCAACTTCTACGTTTTCCTCAAGAGACTGCTGCCGGTTTTGTAACTGGAACGACCCTCGCGAACGTCTCGGGTTTGGCAGCAGGACGAAATGAGATCCTACGGAGGAAAGGTTGGGACGTCTCAGAATCAGGCCTCTATGGTGCCCCACCTATCCCTGTCATCGTAGGACAAGGCGCTCACGCGGCGGTCCGGAAATCACTGGCGCTTTTAGGGATGGGGGATACCCACACTCAGGTGATTCCTGTCGACGACCAAGGGCGCATGATCGCCAGTAAAATACCAAAGATAGAGGAAGGAACCCTCGTAGTCGCTCAGGCGGGCAACGTGAACTCAGGTGCGTTCGATCCAGTAGGCGAGATTTGCGATCGCGTGCACGCAAATAGTGGCTGGGTGCACGTAGACGGTGCCTTTGGGCTATGGGCCGCCGCACTTCCGTCACTCGAGGAGTATGTCAAAGGCATAGATCGCGCAGACTCGTGGGCGGTTGACGCTCATAAGACGCTGAACGTCCCATACGACTGCGGTATCGTTCTGTGCAGGGATCGAGCGGCGCTTGAAAGAGCGTTTAGAGCTTCTGCGGAGTATTTCCAGTGGAGTAACGAACGGGAACCGATGCGTTACACGCCCTCGATGTCCAAGCGAGCTAGGTCCATCGAGCTTTGGGCCGTCCTTAAGACACTGGGTCGAGAGGGAGTCGTAACACTGATAGAACAGCTCTGCTCCCATGCACAAAACTTCGCCAGTCAACTCCATGAGCGAGGCTTCGCAATCCACAATGACATCGTCTTCAACCAGGTACTAGTCTCCTGTGATACTGACAAAGAAACGCAGAGGACTCTTGCAGCGATTCAAGACATGGGTGACTGCTGGTGTGGGGCTTCTACCTGGCATGGACGTTCTGTCATCCGAGTCAGCGTCTGCTCGTGGGCCACAACCTCCGAGGACATTGATAGATCCGTCCAGTCGTTCTGTGCAGCCCGAAAAATCGCTCGAACCAGTAACTGATCTTGCAGAGGTTATGCGATAAAATTACTCAACACTGCGATGACACGTCTCAGTGTGGTAGACGCCGTCTAGAATGTTTACGGATTCGTGCACTCCGGACTCAATCTGCCGTCATGAGAAAGAGCAACAAATGCGACTCCGATCTTTTGGGGTCACGGGCGCCAAGACAACGTGATCCCACACTCGATCGCGGTATCAGGACAAAAAGCTCTGACCGAAGCAAGAGTCTCATTCACTCAGGCTGACTACGACATCGGACACTGGATAGTAGATGACGAGGCAAAAATGGAGCTCGCATTAGTCTGAGCGGAAACCTCGATGTCGAATGAAGCGGATGTCGACCAATAGGAGCCTAAGCCCAAACTAAAAAAGCTTTGCCCCGTTAGGCACCGCAGCATCCGGGGAAACAAGAACAACTCGTCCTACCTCATCAGGGATACCGGTGACCAAGCACTCAGAAAGAAACGGGCCAATCTGCTTGGACGGGAAATTCACTACCGCTAGAACCTGCTTTCCAATGAGCTCATCTGGAGTGTACAGACCGGTGATCTGGGCACTTGACCGCCGGAGGCCAACAGGCTCACCGAAGTCTATCTCAAGCTTATAAGCCGGCTTTCGTGCCTCTCGAAAGACGGCCGCCGAACGAATCGTCCCAACCCGCAGCTCAACCTTCTCAAAGTCTTCCCAAGTGATCTCTTTCATTTCGCTCCCTCCTGAAGACTGGGACCCGCATATCCAGTGAGTTCGACATAACCACGCCCGCTAACTTCGTTTCCACCTGGCCCTTTACCGCTGACACGGACTGATCCCTCCCAGTACCTGAAAGCCACACGCAATTCCTGATCGGGTAAAGCAGGAGTTACCGTCAGATCCAATTCCTGTTCTGGGACTCGAATACGCCAACCTGATGGGTACTCCGCGTCATCCACCGGAGACAACCAAGTTTGAGTGGGCTCCACCAAGACACCTCGTCCCCATTCAAGCGGTACCCTGAGCCCCTCGGGACTGATCAGCACTCCGTCGCTGAGTGGGTCAGGAGAACCATCTTCGCGTCGCAGTTGGTAGACCATTAAGTCCCACCCGTCACTCAACTGAAGAGCGAACCAGTCCCAACCAACCTGTCCATCCGAGAGTGCCGACGTCGACCACTCGCGATCAAGCCACGCTAAACCAGAAACCTCTAGGTGTTCTTCGTCGATCTGAACTTGTCCTCGGGTCGGCATACGCGTATGAGCGTAATAGTACGACGCGTTCCCTGGTTCGCTCCCTTTTTGACTCAGCCCTGAATCACCTTGGAGAACATACGGTTTTCCAGATTCGAGAATGAGGTCAAGGTTCACGCCATCACCATCTGCAGTCAGGCGCATAGGGAACGCTGCGTCATTTGATAGCCCCTCCAGACGCCAGTCCTCGAGCCACACTTCAAAAGGTTCAGTTATAGCTCCTGCCAGTCCTCCCCCTCCTCTAGAAAAAAGCTCCACCGCCCGAAAATCTTCATTCGTAATGTCGGTCAAGGCGAAGTGTCCCATGTAAGCCTGGTTTGTCGACCAACTTGATGGACCTCCCGGCGGTGTCGGAGCAAGCGAACTCCGAAAAATAGTGAATTGAAACCCGAGCTCTCGGCCATCTTCTGCGTCGAGATTACCGGTCACATACCACCACTCCGTTCGAAAATCCTCATGCGGACCATGGTCTCCCGGAAAGTCGAAGTCCCGAGTTTCCATTGCACGAGCATACCCGACCGTGTCCGCTCCCCCTAAGGTCTCGACCAAAGACAGGAAGGGCTCATCGTCGACTACCGCACTGTGAGAGGGAGGATTCCCACATCCGGCTAAAACTAAGATGAATGCCACCAGACGGAGGACACGCAGCAACGTTTCTAGATCCATCACTCCCCTCTCAACGCCAGTGCTGGCGATGTCTTCGACATGCGCCAGGCGGGATAGAGTCCCGCTAATAGTGCTCCGATAACAGCGAGAGCCACGGCTTGACCCAGTACCTCAGGACCTATCTCCATGTTCAACGTCCAACCAAACGACCTCTTATTCACCACGTAAATCATGACTACGGAAAGAATCAGACCCATAGGCACAGCAAGGACCCCAGCAGCCAGCCCTATCATCGTTGTCTGTGTCACTACTAAACGGCCTAGTTGACCGGGCGTGAGACCGATGGCACGCAGAAGACCGAGTTCGCGCGCCCGCTCCAGTTGAAGAGCAGCAAGTGCGCTGAGCACACCTACGAACGCAACGATGAACGCCAGAAGACGAAGGACTGCTGTCACGCGGAAGGTTCTGTCGAAAACCTCAAGTGATGCGGAGCGAAGATTGTCATTTGTCCGGGCAATGACCGCACGGCCATCATCCACACCAGCGAGCAGATCCTCGACAACCGCGTCAGAGTCCGCGCCGTCTGCGAGAAAGAGGCCAAGTGAAGTGATCCCGGGATCATCAAAGTACCGGTCGTAAAGTGCGCGCCCCATCATGACCGCGCCCTGCTCCGACCCGTAATCATAGAAGACACCGAGCACAGGTACCTCAACCACACCCGATGTTGCGGTTAGTTCAACCATATCACCAACCCCGACACCCCGGCGATACGCATATGGTTCGGAGACAATCACACCAGATCCGATCCTGAATCCGGCCATGACATCCTCAGCTCGTCCCTCGATGAAATCAAAGGAGCGCTCTCCCCTCGGATCGAGTTCGAGTGCTACTAGCCGAAACGCGTCCTCCCCTCGTATGAGGTCGAACCCCCGATATGTGCTATGTCCGGCTACTTCGGGGTGTGATACGAAGTCTTCTACCAAATCCGGCCATAACGTTCCGGTCGCTCGGGATGCCGAAGGACCCGGCAGCGACACATAGATGTCCGCTTGAAGTGTTCCGTCTAACCACTGGCTAAGAGTACTCCTGAAGCTCTGAATCATTACCCCGAGCCCGACGGTAACAGAGACCGCAACGACCAGTGCTGCAACTGCTGGGGCTGTGCGGCTAAGGCTAGTTCCTACCCCCCGAAACGCCATCACTCCGAGTGTGCCCCCTAACATCCGGAACACCGGCCCAACAGCTCGAGTGATCATAAGGGTACCGGCGGGAGTTAGCAGAGCCAGTCCGGTAATTACGAGAAACAAAGCAGTGAAGCTAACAGACAGGCTCTGAGTCGGGATCAATAGGACAGCCGCTCCAATGACGCAAAGCACAGCACCTATTCCAGCCGCAACCGGGACGAGCACGCGAGCTCTTGCTTCAACCTCAGAGCGAAGCGCAGCCACCCTCGGATTCGCCCCAGACGCTTCTAACGCCGGAGGAAGTGCAGCAAGTAAGGTCGCGCCCAAACCCAATAAGACCGACTTAATAAGAATAAGCGGCTCTACTTCTAATCTTTCTACCGCAACCGAGAAGTAGAGATCGTTGATCGTTGCCGTCACCATCCCTACCAAACCCTGTGCGAGGAAAAAGCCAAGAGTCAGCCCAATGACCACACCAGCCGACCCAATCCATAAGGCCTCCACTAAAATCATCCTGAGGATTTCGCGACGCGTAACTCCCAGTGCTCGAAGTCGACCCAGAATCCCCCTCCGCTGCACGACCGAAAATGTTACTGAGTTATAGATCAGGAACATCCCATATACGAGCGCCAGAAGACTTAGCGCCGTTAGGTTCACGTCAAAAGCAGCTATCATGCCGCTCATCGTATCGGTTCGAGTCCCAGCCCTCTGAAGCGACACCGAAGCGGGGAGCGCCTCGCGGACCTCTGCTAAAGAGTTCACTCCGTCTTCTATACGAAGGTCAATACGACTCAGCTTCCCTGACACTCGGAGAACCTCTTGGGCCCCAGAAATGTCCATCAAAATCACATCTGAGAGGCCCGACCGGGTCAATTCGTCGGTTGGTTTGATTAGAGCAACTACCGGAAGATCCCACGATTCTCCCTCAATCAGAACGGAAAGTGTATCCCCCTCTGCGACGCCCGCTGTGCCTGCTAAGCGTTCTCCGAGGATGACACCCATCCTTGTAGTCAATATCCGTGAGACATCTAGACCGGATGCTCCACCAGCGACGTACGGTCGAAACGGACCCTCTAAAAACGGGTCGACTCCTAGTATTCTGATCGCTCGACCCGGGATGGACGGAGAAGAAGCGAACCCCTCCACTACCGGCGCTACAGCAGCTAGGTCGTAGTCGATACGCAAGGATGCCACTAGAGACTCGTCGACATAGCCTCCGTCACTGACAATCACATGTGTAGCTCTGCCAGAAACCGACTCTGCAGAAACACGAAACCCTGCTTGGGCACTCTGGATCGCGAGGTCAATAGACAAGACAACCGCAACGCCCAGAGAGACACCGAGCACTGATAAAATCAGTTGGAGTCGGTGCTTTAGCAGGTACCGGACACTGGACCGGGAAAGGAGATTCACTTCATGCCTCAACTAGGCGCCCGCGGTCCACTCTAAGGACTCGATCCATTCGTTCGGCAAGGGCACGAGCATGTGTGACAACGATCAGTGTAGCACCCGCCGAACTGACGAGTTCCTCCAGCAGGTTAACTACCAGCTTACCGGTATCTTCGTCGAGATTCCCCGTCGGCTCATCGGCGAGAAGGAGCCCAGGCCCGTGGATCAACGCCCTCGCAATTGCAATCCTCTGCTGCTCACCGCCCGAAAGACGGTCTGGAAAGGTGTCTGCTCGGTCTCCAAGCTCGACCGCTTCTAACAAGCGCCTCGCTTTCGCCTCAGTCAACTCTCCCTGCTCATTGGTAAGCTCGAGCGGCAGCAAGAGGTTTTCCAAGGCCGTGAGCGTGGGTAGCAAATTGAAAAACTGGAATACGAAACCGATAGTCTCTCTACGGAAGAGTGTTCGATCTCTCTCCGAGAGCGTCCCGATATCGACGCCGCCCACGATAACATTTCCCTTATCTGGTTGATCAATACCGCTAACCAAATTCAGGAGCGTCGACTTTCCCGAACCGGATGGTCCGAGGATCGCCACACGCTCACCCGGAAAAATGGTCGTAGAAGCATCCACTAGGACACCGTGTGCCCGGTTCCCTTCTATGTAACTCTTACTCACGTCAATCAATTCGATCGACGGTCCTGTACCCTCCATCCGGGAGCCATCCTCCGGTTCCCGCTCAGTCTTTACCCTCCAGTTGCTGAGGAAGGGTTGAAAGCTCAAGAACCTTATACCGGCGTTCACCCGCGGGCAGTTGCACCTCAACTTCCTCACCTTCGGCCGCACCCAGCAATCCTTGCCCGATCGGCGAAGCGAGAGAAACCTGACCCGCATCTAGGTCGATGAAGTCACCGGCCGTGATCATAAATGTGAAGTCCTCGCCCATACCAATGTCTCGGATCTTCACTTTCGAGCCGAACCCTACCCGGTCATACGCCATTTGGTTCACGTCGATTTTCGAAAGTTCTGTCATCCTCGACGTAAGGTGATTCAGTCGCGCCTCTACAAACGCTTGGCGTTCTTTAGCGGCCTTGAACTCAGCATTCTCCCGCAGGTCTCCATGCTCCATGGCCGTCTTGATGCGCTGGGGCAGGTCTACATTCAACTCGTGAGTGAGATTCACAATCTCTGATTCAATTTTTTCGCGAATTTCTTCCAGCATCATGTTCCTCGACTGCTAGCCGGACACGTCTTCGAGCCCTGTGAGACCCCTTCTGATCTAATGAAAACCCGCCGCCCCAAAGATTGGGGCGGCGAATCAAGAGCGGATACCATACCCAAGACGCGTCTGTTGGGAAACTGGCTTACACCACACTTCAACTTCTTTGCAACAAATCAGATCATTCGAACCCGCCCGTTATCTCAGACTCGCGGATCGGAGTCGGCGAGCACGGCATCCCTGCGCCTCGCACGATCTGCCTTCACGGCATCGGCGACCTCTGGATATTTCAGGCCGAGGATTTGGCCGGCTAGCAGGGCAGCGTTCACAGCTCCTGCCTTACCTATCGCTAATGTCCCCACGGGTATGCCCCGCGGCATCTGAACTGTAGAGAGCAGTGAATCAAGCCCGTCAAGTGACCATGCCTGAATTGGCACCCCGAGTACGGGGATCGTTGTTTTAGCTGCCATGACCCCGGCCAAGTGCGCGGCACCACCAGCGGCGGCAATGATCACCTCGAGACCACGCTCCTCAGCGGTCTTCGAAAACTCTATAGCTACATCCGGGGTCCGATGAGCAGACATCACTCGTGCCTCGGTCTTGATCCCCAACTCTTCGAGCGTGGAGACTGCATGTTGCATGATCCCCCAGTCCGACTTCGATCCCATTACCACACCGACGGTCGGCGCCATCTTATCCCCTTTCCTTATTTCGTACTGTTAACGGTTGTATTGTGCGCTTGCGGTGACTTTGTCGGCACGAGCAGATGGGGTCAAGTGCTTAGCAATTCTCTCGGATCATAGATGGTGCCGGAGGCTGAGGTCTTCTTATTTGTATGGCGACTTGAAGGCTCCTCATCTAAGGAGGGCCACCAGGTGGTAGCTCTTCTTCCCTTTCCGCAGAAGCAGGAAACGGCCCTCGATCGCACTGTCAGCGGTCACGTATGCGTCAACAGTCTCAACGCGCTGATTATTTACATAGACACCACCCCCCTCGACGGAACGTCGAGCATCGCCGCGAGAGGATGCAAGACCTGATTCTACCATGAGATCGATCACTGGCTTCCCCGGCCCCTCGAATTGGATTCGAGGGAGCTGAGTGGAGGGAACGTCCGCAAATACGTCTTTGATCTCTTCTCCTGTCAGACCTTCAATATCACCGCTGAACAAAGCCTGAGTCGCTCGAACTGCAGCCGCTAAACCAGTTTCTCCATGTAGGCGACGAGTCACATCTTCAGCAAGCGCCCGCTGGGCCGCCCTTCTGTGAGGCTCTTTCTCAAGCCCATCCGCTAGTTCGCGAATCTCGCTCTTTCCTAACAGTGTAAAGAAGTTCAAATACCGGAGGGCGTCAGCATCGTCTACGTTGATCCAGTATTGATAGAACCGAAATGCCGACGTCAACTCCGGATCGAGCCAGACGTTACCGGCTTCCGATTTTCCGAACTTGGTGCCAGAAGAGTTCGTTACCAACGGATAAGTTACGCCGAATGCTCGTGCTTTCTCCATACGACGGACGAGATCAATCCCAGTGGTAATATTGCCCCACTGGTCACTGCCACCCATTTGGACAGTACATCCGTCTCTACGATAGAGCTCGAGGAAGTCGTATGACTGAAGAAGGGCATAAGAAAACTCGGTGAACGAGATACCGGACTCTTCGTTCTGAATTCGACGCTTAACCGATTCCTTGGCCATCATCTGATTGACCGAGAAGTGCTTACCCACGTCTCTAAGGAAGTCGACCACCCTTAGGTCGCCTAACCAGTCTAGATTATTGCGGACGAGTGCCGGATTAGATTTCACTTCGAAATCCAAGAAATGCTCCAACTGACGACGAATGCTCTCGGCGTTCTCTGCCGCAAGCTCCTTGGTCAGGAGTTGTCTTTCGCTGCTCTTCCCCGAAGGGTCACCTATCAGACCAGTCCCGCCACCAATTAGAGCAATCGGGGTGTGCCCTGCTCTCTGTGCGTGTACGAGCCCCATGATTGGGACAAGGCTACCGAGGTGTAGACTTCGGGCGGTCGGATCAAATCCGATATAGATCCTGCGCGACTCTTCTAGCAGGTGTTCGGAGACACCCTCAGTCGAGTCCTGCAGGAGATCGCGCTCACGGTATTCGTCCAAAAGGCTCATCATGAAGGTGAACGGTACCCGCCCGAACCGTAAGGTCAAGTGAAGAGTGCAAGCCGCGTGCTCGTGCTAGGCGCTAACGTTCGAAGTCTCAGGTCTGGTTTGCGGGCACTACAGGACTGTGCCAGGATGCAGCTATGACTTCCTATGAAGACTTTTATCGCGTTGTGAGATCAATCCCCGAAGGACGCGTTTCTTCGTATGGGGTCATTGCGCGCTTGGCCGGCCTTCCCGAACAAGCGCGTCAGGTCGGTTACGCTTTGGCAGCCCTGCCGCATGGGAGCGACGTGCCATGGCATCGAGTTGTGAACGCCCGAGGAGAAGTGAGTGCCAGAAAGGGTGGCCACGCGAGTGAAAAGATTCAGCGCTTGCTACTCGAAAACGAGGGGATCGTCTTCGACGAACATGGTCGGCTAGACATGATGTCTGCGGCATGGCCAGACGTACACACCCAATCGCGAGAAGATGAAGACTAGAAATTCCCCTTCACCCCCTGCCGTAAAAAGAACCTAAACGATATAACTGTATAAAATAATTTTACTGGTTATTATATTGAATAACTGGTAAAATATACTTATGACAGACATTATAGTCAAATCTTGCCTGGAAGAGCGATTCGGGTGGATCTCTCTCGACTTCGTAAACACATGCGTGGTTACACGATCAGGACTAGTCGACGCATTACGATCCCCCGCCCTTTTGTTCCAGTGGATGGAATCGGCAAAGCCTCCCGGATGGACTTCTTTGAAACCCGAAGACATTTCAGCGCAACGGACACTTCACATCGAAGCGCTGAACCTTCGTGTCGTCCTCGACCAGCTCTTCACTGCGCATTCGGCCGGGCATGACCTAAAACCGACGACAGCGCATGCCCTAGGGCGACCAATCTCATGGACGCTCGCATCCAGTCGACTAGGACACCGCGAGAGCGGCACCCTTCTCATTGAAAACGAATATGCTCCTCTCCATGCAGCTGCAGCCCTCGGGCCAATCGCCCAAAACGCAGTAGAGTTGATCCAGTCCGTAAGCCAAGCCCGACTGCGGCGCTGCGCGGCACATCTGTGCCTGCGATGGTTCGTCGACACGAGCAAGGGAGGGCGCCGCGGATGGTGCTCAATGGCTACATGCGGGAACCGTGCAAAAGCCGCCAGGTACAGGGCGCGCCAAGAGCGGGACACTGCGGAAGCCTGAACCTCATATCGATTTTGCCGCCCCAAACTAGCGACGACTACCGAGGAATCGGCCCAGAAAGCTCTATCGCAAAATCATACTGACACGAGCTTCCACCATATCAATCAGGCTGACATCACCGGTCTCACGCGCCTTCAAAAGAGCTTCAGACGCAGTAGCCTTTGCATCGGTCATCGAGCCAGTGAGAGCCTGCGCCAAAGCAAGCAACGCGAGAGCACGAACGTCTTGGCGATTAGACATCACCACCGCTTGGCGGGCGATAATCAACGCCGACTGTCCGTCTCCCTCCTCGACATAGATTTCTGACATGTGGACCAATGACGGTACATGGTCGGCCCTATACTGAAGTGCCTGTTGAAAATGCGTCATCGCTGAAGCCAGATGACCAGAACTATACGCCTGTTCCCCAAGTGAGAACTCTAGCGCAGCCATATAGGCCATGTCTTCCGCGTCATGCTGCCACGCCTGAGCCTGCAAGAGCTCGTCTCGATCGGCTTCGCTCCGCGGCAAAACCTGGAGAATCAAATCCGCCATCTCATCATCCGAATTCGACCCGTAAACGACACGCTCGGGCGGATTGTTAGGGTTTCTGCGGTTGCCAGAAGAGTTATCGAAAGAAAACTCTTTTGTAATCGTTGTCCCGGCAGGCAGGTAGACCGGCTTTAGAAACCGATAATCGTCCTGCCAATTAAAATCCCAGTCAGGAATATGGATCAGGGAAATTTCCTCTCCACTTGGAAGCACAGCCGTGGCACGAAGGTCCTTCCCGAGATAGTGAGCGTGCGGATACACACTTAACACGTCGACATCAACCGGTAGAGTGAAACTGTTGGACACTACATGGTTGGGTGTACCTGCTGGGATGTCGATCTGGAGTGAGCTAACGACCACGACTGCTGGGTGTCGTGTCGGCGCTTGGTCTGTAAAATAGAAATCAACCTCAGCCGTAACTTCCTGCGGTGTCCCAGAGGTTTGCATGTGCAGTTGCACAACCAAATCCGTCCCTGGCTCCAACCGCCAAGCCATCCCGTCTAGAGGAGGAAGCCTCGTCTTGCCAGGGGTCCACCCGATGAAGTGACCATCGGGGTTCCCCGCACCACTCAAGAGGTCCATCCCATCAAAGCCGGGCTCGGAATCTTGCAGGTCAAGCTGACGAGACGACGGTGTCTCATCGACCATCACACGTGCGTGGTGCACAGCTGTCCTACTGCCTGGGCGCAGTTCGACATGCTCAACCCATCGTGTCGTCTCCACGGGGATACCTACCACTAAGTTCCGATACACATCGCGACCTTCTGCCGGCAGATTGTAGGCAGGCAACGTCAGCGTCAGATCAGGAACTCCAGGCTCCCATCCAGCTTCATCATCCGGCACGAGTTGTTCTTGGCTGAGGGTTCCGGGCGGTGCGCCGGTCTCCCACCACTTGGTGAAGAGTTCTACCTGGCGATCTGTAAGTATACGCTCGCCCTCGAACGTCCCATGATCGTCGCCGGGAAGCCATGGTGGCATCCTTCGCAAGGAGGTCATCCTAGCTATCTGATCAGCGCGCTCTGCAGCATCTTCATAAGACAACAGTTGAAACGGTGCCGACGGATTCTCCCCATGACAATCGAGACATTCACCGACAATGATCGGTGCAATGTCAGATGACCACGTGACCACATCTGGAATGGGCTCCTGATCTTCACCACCAACCGAATTGCTCAAGCAAACCAGCACGACCAGGACGAACGCACCCAGAGGGACGAGAGCCACTCTCGTTCGATACCAGTTTTGTTGTTTCCTGGAAGCCTTACCCGTCATAACATCTCCAGCCATAAGCAAACATAGACCGACTCGGCACAAATCCATGGCTACGGTGATTATAGACCCATGAACGCTCTCGGTCGCCTTTGATGTGACCCATAACGAGACACTCAATCCCAATGCGAAGAACAATCTTAGTCATTCTCGTAGGCATGATCGTGTCCGGATGCCACACGTTCCAGTCGACGTCGATCGCTGAGCTGACCCCAGGTCAAGACATTCGAGTTCGAGTTTCAGGTGCATTTTCCGACTCGCTCAGCTCAATCGTACCCGGTGACTCACGATCTATGGAGGGAGCGTTTGTCGAATCGACAGAAACATCCGTATTCATGGACGTGCCCGTGACATCCGAATACGAAGGGATGCGTCTGCAGACACTGAGCCAGCGCATAGAAATCCCCGCAGGCGAACTCCTCGACATAGAGTGGAAGCAACTATCGGGAAGTCGAACAGGAATCGCCGTAGGAACCGTCGTCGCCCTTGCGAGCGCAATTGTAATTGGTCAACTCAGTGGCGACAAAGGCGGGGGCTCACCCCCCGGAGTTCCTGGACCTGTAGACTACATGACCGCTACCCCATCACTCAGTATCGACAACGTGATAGTGTGGATTCGGGGCCTCTGGTGAAGAGGTTAGGTTTAAAAGAATTAGGCCAGACAGATAAAGAATTCGAAAACCCGTATCACCCCTCCAGGAATGGCGACGTGAAATCAATCAATTCAACAGTGGTTCGCTCAGCCGCTTGTTTCGCCCTTATCGCGATCGGTCTTGCCTGCACCCGAAACCAAATCACCCTAGGTGGCCCACTGAGCCTTACGGTATCTAGCAATACGCCTGTGAGTGTCTCTGACAGTCTCGTTCTTCAGTACGACGTTACGGGCCAAAACCTTGCCGGGATGCAGGTCCTGTGGGGGGACGGTCAAATCGACTCTGTGGCCTTTTTGGGTGCCCAAACCGCAGGAGGACGGCGTCCCCACCTCTACGATGCAGAAGGTACCTATACCATCCGAGCCACAGCGGTTGACCAGTACCAAGGGAGCACCGTTTCGGAGCTTTCGGTGACCATAACGCCATAAGCTTAAGTCACTACGAAGTGACTTAGATGGGCACTTTTCCGCACATTGGCGCTTGCCCAAAGAGCCAGTCCTTGGGATCTTACTAGCTGGTGATTTTTTCGCCGAACAGCATTTCGAAGCGCATGATGTCTGGCCGTTGTCGACCACGCGCGAATTACACCCTTACAACAACAGGGAGAAGGATGAAAACCTTCATTACAGCCATGAGCAGATTAGCCGCCGCAGTAGCGGTTGTTTCTGTTCTGGCGGTGTCACCCGTCGCTGCCCAGACCGGTACGGTCACGGGCTCGATAACAGACGCCGCTACTGGCGCGGGCATTCAGTCCGTGCAGGTGTACCTAGCAGACACAGGGCTTGGGACATTGACCAACGCAAGTGGTCGATTCCTGATCCTGAACGTTCCAGCGGGCAGCTACACTCTGCGCGCAGAGCGGCTCGGATATGGGACCCAAGAGGTGCAGGTCAGTGTGACTTCGGGAGGCACCGTCGCACAGGATGTGCAGCTCCAAACCGAAGCCCTAGGGCTCGATGAACTGGTCGTCACTGGGACGGCTGGTGCAGCCAGGCGGCGTGAGATTGGTAACACAATCGCGCAGCTAGAGGTGGCTGACATCGCGGAACCTCCGCAGAGCGTTGATGCCATCCTCCAAGGCCGAGTCGCAGGTATGACTGTGATGAATGCCTCTGGTAATGCTGGCTCAGGTGCTCGGATTCGACTCCGCGGCAACGTGTCGATCGCGCAGAGCAACCAGCCGTTGATTTACGTGGATGGTGTGCGCATGCGCTCAGAGGCTTTCGACAAGAACGTTCCGGCGACTGGTTATCCAGGACGCTCTGGAAATGACGTCGCGAGTCCTCTAAACAACATCAACCCGGCCGACATCGAGCGAATCGAGGTCATCAAGGGCGCGGCAGCGACAACCCTATACGGGACGGAAGCTGCTGCCGGTGTTATCCAGGTCTTCACCAAGCGTGGTCACCAGGGCGCACCTCAGTGGACAGCCTCGATCGAGCAAGGTGTAGCCCAGATGGGTGCCTTCGGAATCTCGAGCGACCTCACACCAGACTTCGAGGCCCCAGAAAGTGAAGCGGGGGGTACTCCGGAGTTCATGTTCATCGACCCATGGCTGCGTAGCGCGCATCAGCAACGCTACTCACTGTCAGTCGGTGGTGGCGCCGAGGACCTTCAATACTTCGTCTCTGCAGCAATGGAAGACGATGACGGCACACTTCCGAACGACAACGAAAAGAAGACGAACGTCCGAGGAAACTTCACCTTCACTCCAGCTGAAAATCTACAGCTTCAGTGGAACACGTCGTTTACGAAGCAGAACTTCACCAATACAGCTGCCGGAAATAATGCGCACGGCCTGACGTTGAACGTCTACCGTCGCTCACGGAACTACTTCGGTAACGAGAAGAAGGAAAATCTTGATAAGCTGCTAGGTCAGGAGATCGCCACAGGAATCGACCAGTTCGTCACAGGCGGTACGGCCACGTACAGCCCCAGTGCGAACTTCACCAACCGACTGACGGTTGGGTACGACTTAGCACAGCAGGATAACCGTAACCTTCGTCCCTTTGGATTCGTCCGTGCACCGGATGGAATCCTCAACAACGGACGTTCCCGGTTCGAAACACTCACGTTTGACTACGTGGGCTCGTACAGCTTCGGACTGCCAGGCGGTATCAACTCAGCCCTTTCGTTCGGTGGTCAGAGCACGACCTCGGACATTCAGCGGACAACCGCATACGGTGAGGACTTCCCTGGCCCCGGTGATCCAACGGTCACGACTGCGGGTACGAAGCTCGGATTTGAGCAGCGCGAGCGAGTAGTTAACGCTGGCTTCTTTGCTCAGAACGTATTCGACATTGCGGACAAGTACTTTATCACGGCCGGTTTCCGGATTGACGGAAACTCTGCCTTCGGCTCTGACTTCGGCCTTCAGTTCTATCCGAAGCTCAGCGGTTCCTGGGTTATGTCCGACGAGGACTTCTGGGGCTCCGACAGCCAGCTGAAGCTGCGTGCAGCATGGGGACAGTCCGGACGGGCTCCGGGCGCCTTTGACGCGGTCCGGACCTACGACGGTATCGGATGGGGTGGACAACCCGCCTTCTACCCACGTGTTCTTGGTAACCCGGACCTTGGTCCGGAGAGGACATCCGAATGGGAGCTCGGCTTCGACGGAAGCTTCCTGAGTGACCGTCTCGCCCTCGACGTGACCTACTACAACCAGCACACGACGGATGCACTGTTCGCAGTGCGGCAAATCCCGTCGAATGGCGCTTGGGGCTCTCAGTTGGAGAATGTTGGAGAGATCTTCAACAAGGGCCTAGAGGTCACAATGAACATGTTGATGATCAACACCGATGCGTTCTCATGGGATCTCGGTGGTTCGTTCTCAACGAACGCCAGTGAAGTCGGGCTCCCAGGTGAAGTCACCGAGTTCTCGGTTGGCGGAAACGGGTGGATTATCGATGGCGAAGCAGCACCGGTCATCCGTGGCGAAATGGTCATGAACCCCGACGCAATTGCGGATCCAATTATCGAGGATGATCAGATTTACGGTCCGAACCAACCCACCGAGATCATGGGGATCAACTCCGTGTTCACATTGCCTGGTGGCGTTAGGCTCTCGGCGCGTGGAGAATATCAAGCCGGTCACTATGTAACGGCCACGATCGCCAACTCTGCGGTCAGCCGTAACGTTATCTGGGCTGGATGCTTTGAAGCGTACCAGACCGCAGGAGCGGCCCCGGTCACTTCAGCGGCTCCAGGCTACGGACAGTTGACCGCGCTCGAGCGGGCACGCTGTGACCGCAGGGGAACGGACAGCAACTTCTGGGCTGAGAAGGCGGACTTCTTCAAGATCCGTGAAGTTTCAGCACAGTTCCCGCTTCCCACATCGTTGGTACCCGGCTCGTCCGGAGCCACACTCACGGTCGCCGGCCGGAACATCTTCCGCTGGACGAACTCCGAGTGGACCCACTTCGATCCAGAGATGGGTGGTAACAACGATAACAACCCGATCAGTCGCAACGGAGCGTCGTCAGGAAGCTTCCTGGTAACCTCCATCAGCGAGCACATTCCGGCGCCGGCGATTTGGACAGTCGCTCTCCGCGTCGTCTTCTAGGAGTTGATCAACATGAACAACAAGACAACAGAAGGCGCCAAGCGGAATCTGACGCGCGGTCTCGCGCTCGGAATGCTTTTCGCTGTGGCAGCCTGCGACACAACAGTCACGAACCCCGGGCCGATAAGCTCAGAGTTCCTCGACGTTCCTGCGGCCCAGGCCGCGATCACGAACGGAGCAGGTCGAGGACTTTCTGACGCTCTGAACTACATCGCGTATACGGGTGCGGCTATCTCCAGAGAAGTGCATCCCTCTGGATCAACGGGTAGTTTCGGCATCACGCCGTTCCAGCAAGAGGGCCAGCTTCGGTTTGACGAAGTGGGCTCACATTGGAGCCAAGCTCACCGTGCACGCGTCCTAGCTAAAGAGGGCATCGCGCGCATCCAAGGTATGGATGCAGCCGACCAGGATCAGTCGATCCTAGCCCAACTCAATCTGTACGCTGGGTACATCAGCCGCATGATGGGCGAAAATATGTGTAATTCTGTGATCGACGGTGGAGCCGCAGGCTCAGCCGACGTGCACCTCAACGATGCGGTAGCTTATTTCAACCAAGCTGCAAGCCTCGGCTCCGGTGATGTAGCTACTGCTGCCGTAGCGGGTCGTGCGTCTGCATATGCGCAACTAGGCAACTGGTCTAGTGCTGTCGCGGATGCAGCTACGGTCCCGTCCGGTTTTAGCTACTCACAGAAGTACTACGACATCGGTGACGACAATCAGTCGAACCGCATTCACGTTGCCACCAAGGCGATTCCGTACAAGGCTCACTCCCAGATCTTCACTTGGATAGCGGAATACAACAACGCCGATGCAGATGGTAACGGTATTTACGACGACGACCCGCGTGTGCCATGGAAGGTTGGTGGTGAAAATGGTGACGCAGCGTCAGCGTGCTGTGGACTGATCGCTTGGAATCCACAGCAAAAGCACAACAATGACGACTCGCCTATCGAGCTTTCTTCATATGAGGAAATGCAGCTATTGATCGCAGAGGACAAACTGCGCAACGGTAATGATATGGCAGGTGCCGTCGCAATCATCGACGCGCTACGGACCGCAGCTGGTGTAGCTACCGAATCGCCAGCCGACATGGCTGCCGCGTGGACGTACTACAAGCGTGAGCACGCGATTGAGATGTGGCTAGAAGGTCGTAGACTCCCCGCCATGCGCCGATGGAATGACGCTGGCGATCCGGAGACACACCTACAGCCGCTCGAACAGATCGGTGATGGATCGACATCGACAGGTGCACACTTGTCAACGAGAAGTTTCTGCTTCCCAATTCCGGAATCAGAAATCGACACGAACCCGAATATCTCGGGATGATCCGGCAGTAGCTTCCGGAACGACAATCGGGGTCGGTGCCGCCAGGTGCCGGCCCCGATTTTCTTATCATAAGAAATCCACGCCGGGCTTGAACGTGGATCGTGTAGTACATTGCTAAGTCGATTTAACTCAAGGAGACCTAACAAATGAGGCTTGCCCACTACGCCACCTCACTCCTCGCCTCGTGCGCTATCATCCCACTACTCTTAGTGGCGCCAACTGAAGCGCAGCAATCGACCCCCGCGCATGCCCACATTCGACACGCTGCCGATGAGTTTCGTGGTACTCCTGAAGGTGCCGGCTTGCTGACTACCGCTAACGCGGAGGCCGAAATAGCCCACCAACACGCTACTCTAGCAGGTCGGGACCCACTGAGCTTAGAAGGAATGCAGCGCCACATGCCACATGTGATCCACGCCATCGATCCTACGAAAGTCGAGGGAGGTCCGGGCCTCGGATACGGTGTCATCAAAGCAGCGAATGGCGCAGCTCGGCACACAGAGTTGGCAGCAAAATCTGAAGGATCGTCAGACGCAATTGAGGCACACGCAGTCCACGTAGCGACAGCAGCTAGAAGTGCAGTCAACCACGCTGATAAAGCGGTCGAATTGGCGGAAAACATCCAGAACGCAGAGAGCGCCGAGGTAGCGGCCGAGATGCTCACAGAACTAACGAAGCTGACAGACGCAATCCTAAATGGGATAGACGCAGACGGTGACGGGCGCATCGGATGGCAGGACGGCGAGGGTGGCCTTACTCAGGCAGAAACCCACATGGGACTGATCAAACGTGCTGAAGGGATAGGCGGCTGATCTAGTGAAGATCCCTAACACCCGTTGGGGTGCCTTCTACCTTGCAGCTGCGCTAATAGGACCGGGGGAAGCGGTTGCTCAAAGCCCCGACTCTGTACTTTTGGCTAGCGATACAACGACAGGGCCACCTGATACAGTTCTTGTTATACCGACAGGCTTGGAAGCCTCGTGGCAATCCTCCGTGCTGCCTGAAACCGCCATCCCACCAGAAGCGCAACTTCACCTAGCACACCTGGTCGAGAGCTTCCCCGATGCACCTGGTGGAGCAAGTCTGCTCAAGATCGCCATGCTTGAGGGTGAGATCGCGGCTGCCTGGGTTCGAGTAGCCGGAGTCGACACGCTTGATATCAATCGCATGATCGAGGCCATGACTCATGTAATTCACGCTATCGATCCCACCGAAGTGAGATCCGGCAACGGCATGGGTTACGGATTTCGACGCGCTGCAGAGAATGTCCAAACACAAGCAGACATGCTGCGGATGGCTGTCCCAGACACCCTATCGCCCGCTATAGCTTTCCACGTGCCATTTGTTATACATGCAGCATATATCGCTCAAGCTCGCGCTGATGATGTGATCATCCTAGCACGCCAGGTACAGTCGGCTCGGGATGTAAACAGCACTATACCCCTGATCAAGAAGCTTGCTGAAGCAATCCGAGCAATGATGTATGGAGAGGATGTCGACGGTGATGGGCGCATCGGTCGAAACGAAGCCGAAGTCGGAATAGCTCAGGCTGCCTACCATCTTTCACTAGTGTATCGGATGGCTGGATCAGAAATGCCCTTGATCCGGCCCTGGGAGTTAGTGGAGTCTCTCGGACTAGATACGTTAGGTCGGCAGCCTGACTCTGTCCGATTCCGTCGTCGTCGCGGGGGACCTTAACGTTTCGACATGATCCGAGCAGCACGCCGAAAATAAATCAGAAAGGTCAGACATAAGGGAATCCCGTATTTAGGGTCCGAGTCCAACCCTCGGGCCTATACACCTACCCCATCCCTATCCTGATGAGGCGTAAGAGAAGGATCGCTACCCCCGCGAGTAACATGGTCCTCGATCCCGGCTGTCAAAGAGAGGCGATCACGGTCTAATGGGGTGCCCGAAATGTGCAAACAGCCTCAGAAGATTACTCGCAACTCACGCAGTTGTTGTTGTTCTTAGACCCAAGGCTTTCCAGAAGTGCGATCGTCTCTGGGAACGGAGAGATCCTTTGCACCGGTCCGTTCGCCATGTCTGCTGTGGTATGGCCTCGCCGACTAACGACCGTCGCGTCAGCCCCTTTCTCTACCAAGTACATAACGACCTCGTTATCACCACGAGAGGCCGCCCAGTGCACAGGTGAAAACCCATTAGCGTCTCGAGCGTTAACATCAGCCCCTAGCTCTTCGACTAAATACTGCACAGTCGGTAACCACGCATCCGGCGCATGTCGATGTGACACCCCCGCAAAGCCGGTGCCGTACGCGTGACCGGTAGCAGCATGAATCGGATAGACGTCTGGACCTCCGACCGGTACAGGAGCAAGTCCTGACGGATCAGTCTCTGCCCCCGGTGGCTCAAAAGCGAATCGGCGTGACGGTGCCTTCATGGTAGGCACATTAGGATCGGATCCAGCCTCAATGAGCATCTGCATGGCGGGCAAATCAAGGGCGTATGCAGCCCGCCAAAACGGAGTTGCGCCACGAGTGTCAACGTCCAATTGGGTAAACGTGTACTCCATGAACCAGAGATGTTTCGAGAGACGGACGTTTGGGTTTGCACCCGCATCCAGCATGGCGCGCATTACGTCTAGATGAGTCGCTTCTTGCTGCTGATATGCCTGTTGCTGCGGATAACGTGCCTTAGGTGCCCAGTAGCTGTTTATAACCGCATACAAAGGAGTCAGATTTGCGTGACTCCCCACGTTTGGATCCGCACCGCGCTCCAGCAATTCGAGGGCGAGATCGTAATGTCCGTTCACTATCGCCATTAGCATCGGACTAGTCAGATCTCCGGCCGTCTGATGATCGATATCCGCACCCGCATCCAGTAGCTCGGAAACAGTAGCAGATCGTCCCTCCCGTACCGCATGGTGCAGCGCCGTTAGTCCACCCTGTCGATAGACTAGATCCGTGTACGAGTTGCTGTACCCATCATCCGACCTGAACGCAGGCTCACCCAAGGAGTTGAGCGCAAGCTCACCAAGGTCCGGGTCGGGGTCGGCACTAGGTTCGTCGCGCCTTTGAACTGGACCGGCGTCCGAAGCATCGACACGAGCCGCGTTCGCAGCTCGAACCGCGGCTTGGACCTCAGCGGGAGAAGGTTGCCAAGATGTGCCTTGCGGCTGATCGCCTTTGAACGCGGCGAGAACCTCGTCCCGTACACGGCCAGCAGCGCGATCCTCAGCGGCAATTGTGGGAATATCCACAACATAGCTCGTGATCGATAAGTCAGCACCCGAAGCCAATAGAACTCTCACGACTTGGGTGCGACCTGCAGAAGAGGCGAACATCAGCGCAGTCTGCCCGCGCCTTGTCTCGACGGCATCGACACTAGCTCCCGCGCCAATCAAGGCCTCTACAACAGCTGTATTCCCGGACGCTGCTCCAAAATGGAGCGGCGTCACCGATCCAGTCGAGGTCACCGCATCAACATCAGCATCAGCATCCAACAAAACAGATACGACCTCATAACGTCCTGAGCGGCTCGCTATATGCAGTGGCGTATAGTCTCCCAAACGCGTCACAGCACCGACATTCGCACCAGCGTAGATCACCATACTGGCGAGTTCCGCGTTGCCACTCTCAGCTGCCCAGTGGAGAGCTGTCATCCCATCACCCTGGGCGGCATTAACATCCTCCCCCGAACGAAGAAGCTCCCGCACATGATCTACCTCACCCCTCATGGCGGCGTCAGCAACCGGGGACTGGTTTGGTGCACCTGCCCAGAGCAATAGCGTCAAACCTAGTGCCAGCGGCGCCTGCACTCGCACCCGGAATTCTGACGCATAATCCAATCGATCCATTCTAGCCTCCTAGCCCCTGAGCTTGAGCTGTCGACATCGGCATCGAGAGCGAAAGCTCTCCGGTGCTATCCCCGAAACTATCCATATCTGTGTGCCCGAGGGCATGCATGAAGCTGAGCATCGCATTAGCCATAGGAGTCCCATCCGGGGCCTTGAGGTGTATGTTCCCCCCTAGCCCACCATTAGCTCCACCTAGAGCGATCAGGGGCGCTCTCCGATGGTTGTGAAGGTTCCCGTCCGCCATAGGCGAACCGTAGATGATCATCGTCTTGTCTAGCAGGTGGGAGTCACCCTCCTGAATCGCCGCAAGCTTCTCCAAGAAATAAGGCAGCATCCCGACGTGGTATTTGTTAATCAGATGGAAATCGAGGATTGCTTCCTCGCGTCCACCATGGTGTGAGGCCGGATGGAAGGGCTTGTCCGTTCCACTTTCTGGGAAGACACGGGCTGAAGAATCACGACCCATCTTGAAAGAAAAGACCCTTGTTGTATCAGACGCAAAAGCGAGCGCTTGCAGGTCAAACATGAGCTGGACATGCTCTTCAAAGGAGTCTGGGACTCCTGCCGGAGCAGACGGAAGCGCTCTCTCTTCGCCCGTGGAGTTCTGTGCCTCGATCATCTGGATACGACGCTCAAGTTCCCGCACGTTCTGCAAATAACGCTCAAGCCGTTCTCTATCGTTCGGACCGAGTTCACGCTGAAGTTGACTGATCCTACCCGTGACCCAATCGAGAATGGAAGCCGATGTCCGACGGCGGAGGGCCCGCTCGCCAGCTGTGCCACCAGCTCCAAACAACTGCTCGAATGCTACACGGGGATCACGAATGACAGGGAGAGGTTCGGTAGGTGATGCCCATGAGATCGAATCTGTGTACACGCACGTGTACCCATAGGCGCATCCCCCGGACTGGTTGATGTTCTCAATACAGAGTTGCATCGAGGGGATCGGCGTATCCTGACCGAAGCGATTCGCATGCATCTGGTCTAGCGAGGTGCCTACAAACACATCGGAGCCTTCAGTCTGCTTGGGATGCTGCTGGGTAAGGAACACAGCGCTTGAGCGGAAGTGATCCCCGCCGATTTCAGGTGCCTGGAAGGCTTCCGCCATCCTAACATCGGTATTGCTGATGATAGTCAGATAGTCGCGCCAAGGGTCCAGCGGCATGAGTGCACTAGGAGTCAAGTCAAAGCCACGACCTGCCGAAGCTGGAGCCCACAAATTCTGACTGGCTCCCCATTCGTTGCAGCCGGCCGCACCGTGGACCATTTCGATCGCAACAAGCCGTGTCGGGTCTACTTCGGCTGCTTTCGCTGCACTGAGTCGCCCGGCCGGCACCATAGCATCGAGAAAAGGCAGAGCGATAGATGCACCCATCCCCCTGACAAAGGTTCGGCGCTCCATGTGCTTGCCACTTAAAAAGTGCATGTCTTGTCTCCTAAAGCCGCCACTTCGAGCGACCGCATGATTCTGTTATTCCCTATCCGCTCCGTCAGCTAGAGCTCCCGCTCTCTGCTGCTGGAATGCATCGCTGTTCACGACGCCCATCACGAACGACGATAGACGCCAGTCATTGTCCCTCGCATTCCGAACGATCGACCGAATCGTGGGCTGATCATAATGCTCTACCCGACGGCCTAGCGCATACGCCATGAGGTTTTGAGTGAAGTTTCGCACCAAAACTGTGGGGCGTGCCATCAATGCTTGGTTTAATGAACCGGGACTTGTGACCGGAGTGCCGTCATAAAGCTCTCCCCGAGTGTCTAGCGCCATACCGTTCTCACGGATACGCCAACGACCGGTGACATCATAATTATCAAGTGCCAAACCAATCGGGTCCATGAACGAATGACAGGCATTACACGTAGGGTTACGACTGTGCTGTTCCATCCGCTCTCTTGTCGTCAGCATCCGTCCGTCTGCCGCACCCTCAGTTTCTTCCAATGTCGGAATCCCAGGAGGAGGAGGAGGAGGAGGCGTCCCCATGATCACCTCCATGACGTATTTCCCGCGCAAAACAGGGGAAGTTCGGCCAGCCACGGAAGTCAAAGTGAGGATGCTGGCATGACCGAGCAGTCCTCTCCTATTCTCATCCACGTAATCGACGCGACGGAAGTCCTCTCCTATCACTCCATCGATGCCATAATGCCGAGCAACCCGCTCATTCATGAACGAGTAATCGGCAGTGAACAGATCAAGAACACTGCCGTCTTGATGAACAAGATTTGAGAAAAATAATTCCGTCTCGCGACGAAGTTCTTCGGCTAAGCGTTGGTGAAAATCAGGATAGAGCAGTCGATCAGGATGTACCTTATCTAGGTCGTCTAGCCTGAGCCACTGCGCCGCAAAGCGGGTGGCCAAAGCCTCGGACCTAGGATCCTCGAGCATCCGCGTAACCTGTCGCTCCAGCTCGCCTTGGTTCGAAAGGTGGCCTTCCGTCGCAAGTGAGCGGAGTTCTGCATCCGGCGGCAGCCCCCATATGAAGTAGGACATCCGGGTCGCGAGATCCGGGTCTGAGATGCGGTAGTTTTCTCCGATATTGACTCCTGAGGGAGCCTCTTCCATACGGAACACGAAGTCGGGGCTAGCTAACATCGCTTCGATGGCTGTGCGGACTCCAACCTCAAAGCCACCCTCCTCTTCCCCAAGCGCGTAGAAGCCCAACAAAGCTGACCGGTCATCTTGGGTTAATGCTCGCCGAAATGCACGAGGGCCAAGCTCCTCTATGATCTCAGCAGCGCAATCCGCCGCTTCCTCTAACTTGGTGGGACGGCATGTAAAGATCCTCTGTCTAGACGGAGTTTCTGACACACCAGTGGCACTAGTCGGACCAGCAATCACAAGGTCCTTTAGGTGCGCTAGCGAGGTGATCCCATATCCACTCACTCCAATCTGTCGATCCGATAGAGACCAGTCATGAGGAGAAAGTACGTCTTGGACGGGGCCCTCAGTCTGCTTCAAGAACGCGGCTGTTACCCGATGAGGTCCAGCACGAACGAAGACCGGCTCGGTTCTCATGTTGACCCCGTTGGGGTCCGCAACGCTCATCCATCGATCCATCTCAAGCAGTTGAACGCGCTTTCCATCGATTGAGATTTCGATCTGCTCGCCACGGGTTACGCCACCGAAATACCCACCCGTCGTCGTGTGCTCAAAGGCCAGCCTAAATTCATACTGTCCGTCAGAGACGAAGTTGTGGACTACAGATATACCGCCACGGGTTCCGTATGGAGCACCGTCTACCCTCTCCCACTGAGAAGCGTAGCCAGGATTGGTATAGGTCGATGAACTTGGAGCTGCTTCAGGATCACCAATCGCGAGTCGCGCGATCGTGGCGGCCGCATTTAAGTAAGAATCAAGCAGGGTCGCCGAAATCATCTGTGCGTCGGCAATATTGTCGAAATTCGCACTCTTCGTATCTAGCGGAAGAAACCCTGACGGGTCGATTTCCAAACCGAGCAAGTCCCTTACAGAGCGAGCGTACTCACTCTGATTGAGCCGTTGGAACGTTCGACCCCCAGGATTAGGGTTACGCTCAGCCTCTTCGTCGAGCCTCTCTTCGAGCGAGGACGCCAGCGCCTGCAACGAGTCTCCTGCAGGCCTAGACACCCCCGGCGGTGGCATCATACCAGCCCGAAGTTTCAGGACTATTTTCTCCGCTACATCACCCTGAAGATGCGGCTCAGCGGCGTTGAATCCCTCGAGAGAGAGGTTCCCGCGAAGTCGCCGGTCACTGTGACAACGCACGCAGTACTGGTCAATGATCTCCTGATCGGCCTCAGGAGTCCAAACGATAACCGACTCATCAGAAGTCGAGACGACGGCATGCGCCACCGGCTTGAGGGACACGTCTTGTGACCCAAAAAAGAGCAACATTGCTCCGGCACCCGCAAGCGTAACGCTGATGGTCTTCACTCTAAATCAGACCCCATCCGAGGGCTTTGGTTTCCATGTACCAACCTGATCACCAATTCGTCGCCTCATCAACCTACAAAAAGACCCGCTTTCCCGCAGAATCGTTGAAGGATCAAGCCGAATGAACAGCCTGTAGTATACGCATCAAATGATCCAACTGCCAGCACTACAGAAAGCGCACTATCTACTCGAAAATAGATTTCAGTGGTCGTCGTGGTTCAGTTCGTATTCACGCTGCGCGTGCATCCGCTCAGCACCTTGACGCTGGTCACGAGCCCTAGCCGCCCGCATCGCCATTCCGCGCGTAGTGGAGGTACGGGCCGAAGGAAGGGAGAATTGACGCTGTAGGGAACTGCTCTGACACTCCGGGCAAGCAGGAGTCTGCTCGCCCCGAACAAGAGCTTCAAAATAGTGACCGCAGTCTTGGCAGGAGTATTCGTAGATCGGTATGATGGTATCCCCGGTCGAGAGTTCGTCTCCGTTTGATTGTGGACGGTACATTAAATGACCTAGGCTCGGCAACCTTGAATCCTGCATCATCTAAGAGACCCGTTGGCGTGAATCGTACTGGAAGAGAGAGAGACTAGCATGAAGATGCCCCGCCGCACATTACTGAAGACGCTGATACTAGCTGCCGTAGCAGCACTCTCTGGAGTGGCCACCCCCACCCCAATCTCCGCTCAGGATCTCGAGATAGCGATGAATCGCGATCAAATGACCGAGTTCGCCTTGGTGCACGTCGCCGTCAATGACGCACGGGATGAGTTCCATGGAGCGGTAGCGCGCGTTCATGACCCCGAGGGCCGCCTACGCGCACGAGAAGAAGTCGAAGAGGCTATCACAGCCATTCTCGAAGAAGCGGGAATGACTCGTGAAGAGTTCGACCAGATAACACTTCTTATCAGTCTAGACGGCGAACTTCGAGCGATGTTTGAAGAAGTGATGGCCGAACTGGAGGGAGGAACCAGGGGCTGATCTTTACTGACAGGCCACGCAATTGTGATTGTTGATCGCACCAAGGCCCTCCAAAAGCGAAATCGTAGACGGGAACGGAATAATTCTTTGGACAGGTCCATTGGCCATGTCCACCGTCGTCTGCCCCCTTCTACTAACGACCATTACGTCGCCGCCTTTCGACACTAGGTATCTCACCAGATCGTCGTCACCTCGCGCTGCGGCATGATGCATGGCCGTGTACCCATTGTGGTCTCTCTGATTGACGTCTGCACCAAGCTCCTCGACAAGATACTGAACCGCGGGTAACCAACCGTCTGGAACCACCCTGTGTATGTTTGCAGCGAACCCCTCTCCATACCCGACACCCGACGATGCATGAATGGCATAAACGCCTGGGCCACCCGCGGGCACTGGAGGAAGACCAGACGGGTCGCTCGCACCAGTCTCAATATTCTCGATAGAACCTGCCCCGAACCTCGGCCGCACCGTCTTTTTCGTCGGTATATTTGGGTCAGCTCCGTGCTCTACGAGGAGTCGCATCAACGGGAGATCTAAAGCGTAGGCAGCGCGCCAAAATGGTGTTGCTCCCATTCGGTCTGTGCGCAGGTAGTCGTCACCGAAGGTCGTGAACCATAGCTGCTTTTTTAGTCGCACATTGACCTCGACACCAGCTCCCAGGAGAGCACGTACGAGATCCATGTACGTGACCTGTTGCTGCTTGTAGTCGGCTGGCTGGGGATGCCTAGACTTGGGAATCCACTGCGTGTTGATGACGGTATAAAGCGGCGTCGCGTTTGCTTCGTTGGCTACATTCGCATCCGCTCCTCGTTCGATCAGACGCATAGCTAAATCGAAGTGCCCGTTGATAGTCGCCATTAGCAGCGGCTCGGTGCCGTCACCTTCAGTCTCCTGATTAATGTCGGCACCAGCATCAATAAGGGCCTCTGCGGTCGAGATGTGACCCTCACGAACGGCGAGGTGCAGGGCAGCCAGGCCACCGTACCCTCCCACTAGTTGCGCATGTGAGAACCGTGACGAAGGCACCCTGTCTCGCTGCTGATTGTTAATGTCCTCACGAGACGGTCCTGCCACCGCCTGCCGCGCATTTTGTGCACTATCTTCCCGCTCCGCCTGCCGTGCACCCGTCGGTTCACCGTAGCCCCCTCGGCGTACTGGAGCCCGACCATCTCGCGCAGTCAGAATACGTCTCTGAAGCTCCTCCCGACGTCGCTGGTCTGCTCGGTCCCGCCTCTCACGAGCATCCATGTCCATGACCCGTGCTGTAAGGGATGGGTCGGCTCCTGCAGACATCAGAGTCCTCACGACATCTGTGCGCCCCGCAGCCGCAGCGAACATTAGCGGCGTCTGGTGCCACACACTCTCCTGAACATCTAAATCCGCACCATTTTGGAGCAGCACACGAACAGCACCGGCGTCACCTGAAGCCGACGCATAATGAAGCGGAGTAACCCCCCCGGTCGACGTCCTAGCGTTGATGTTCGCTCCTGCGCCCGCGAGCACACGCACTACCGAACCCTCTCCACCTCTAGCGGCTATGTGCAACGCCGTGAAATCCCCTAAGCGGGTGACCGCATCGAGATAAGCTCCAGCCGCAATCAACGTCTCCGCAAGGTCGGAACTTCCAAGCTCCGCCGCCCAATGCAAAGCCGTCATGCCATCACCTTGGGCAGCGTTCACATCCTCACCCGAGCGCAGGAGAGCTTGCACCTCTAGAACGTCTCCACGCATAGCAGCATCTGCGACTGGTGCCTCAAGCACAGCAAGACCAGAGAGGGATAGCGCCGCTAACAATCCCCACAGAGCGTGCGTGCGTAGCTTCATCGGTCCAGCGAAGCTGCAGAGCCCCAGTTGAGGGAGAACTCTCCAGTGCTATCGCCAAAACTCTCCATTTCGTCATGCCCAAGCGTGTGCATCATCGACAGCATCGCGTTTGCCATCGGCGTTCCATCAGGGGCCTTAAGGTGGACATTACCCTGGAGCTTTCCGTTAGCCTTCCCCAAAACGACTAAGGGTGCCCGCCGGTGATTGTGGACATTTCCATCTGCCATGGGAGACCCAAAGATGATCATCGTCTTGTCGAGCAAGTTCGTCCCACCTTCGTCAATGTCACGAAGCTTTTGAAGGAAATAAGGCAACATGCTGACGTGATACTTATTGATCACCGCGAAGTCGAGGATCGCATCTTCACGCCCACCATGATGGGATGCTGGGTGAAACGGTGTCTCGGTTCCGCTCTCAGGATATACCCTAGACGAAGCATCTCTTCCGGTCTTGAAGGAGAAGACCCGTGTCATGTCGGATGCGAACGCAAGCGCCTGCAAGTCGAACATGAGTTGCATGTGCTCGGTAAAGGAGTCGGGGACACCCGCTGGAGCTCCTGGTAGCGCACGCTCCTGTCCCGAACTGTTCTTTGCCTCAACTCCTTGGATTCGACGTTCGATCTCTCGAACGTTGTCTAAGTATCGATCTAAACGAGCATAGTCATTCGGGCCCAGTGTTCTCCTCATCCGGGCGATGTCGTCGGTTATCCAGTCTAGAATGCTGCTGCTCGTGCGACGTCGACGAGCACGCTCTTCTGGTGAACCTCCAGCACCGAACAAAAGATCAAATGCCACCCTCGGATCTCGGATCATTGGGAGAGGTTCAGTAGGTGACTTCCACGAGATCGAATCTGTGTAAACACAAGAGTAGCCGTAGGCACATCCGCCAGCCTGATCCACGTTCTCGATGCATAGCTGCATCGAGGGTATCGGGGTACCCTGCCCAAACCGATTCGCATGCACCTGGTCGAGCGAGGTCCCGACATAAACATCGGAACTTTCCGTCTGCTTGGGATGGGATTGAGTGAGGAACACCGCGCTAGATCGAAAATGGTCACCCCCGATCTCGTTGGCTTCGAACGCTTCAGCCATCCGCACGTCTGTGTTGCTCACGATCGTTAGATAATCACGCCACTCTTCTAAAGGAAGTAGCGAACTCGGAGTGAGATCAAAGCTTTGTCCCACATCCGCCGGCGCCCAGAGATTTTGGCTCGCCCCCCAATCATTGCTCCCGGCACACCCGTGCACGAGTTCAATTGCCACAAGACGGGTTGGATCGTCTTCCAGCGCCGAACCACGAAGTCGGCCAGCTGGAATCATCGAATCAAGAAGTGGAAGCGCAACAGTCGCACCCATTCCCTGCAGGAACGTCCTTCGCTCCATGTGTTTTCCCGTCAGAAACTCCATCGGGTCGTTCTCCGGCGCCTCAGGCGCATTAGTTCAACTCAGAGTCTAGTAGTCCTGCACAGAAGCCGAGACACTCTGCATTCTGAAAGCATCACTCTTCACAACACCCATAAAAAAGGCCGACATCCTATAATCTTCCTCTTCAGCGTCGCGCACAATCCGCCGCACTGTTGGTTGATCAAAATACTCTACACGTCGTCCGAGTGCATACGCCATAAGGTTTGACGTAAAAGTACGTACCAGTGGGATGGGTCGCTTAAGAAGAGCCCGCTGGAGTTCATACGGATTGTTGATAGGCGTGCCGTCGTAAAAGTCCCCCCGTGTATCTAGGGCATTACCGTTCTCCCTAAACCTCCACTTTCCAGTTACGCCATAGCTGTCGAGTGCTAGGCCAATCGGGTCCATGAAGCGGTGACAAGCATTACAGGTGGGGTTCTTTGCATGAATCTCCAATCGCTCTCGTGTGGTGAGCACACGCCCTTCCTCCGCCGCCTCTGTCTCTTCCAGTGTCGGAATCCCCGGCGGCGGCGGCGGCGGCGGCGTCCCCATCATGACTTCCATAACCCACTTCCCACGAAGAACAGGAGACGTGCGCCCCGCCTGAGATGTTAATGTGAGCACACTAGCGTGCCCTAGAACTCCGCGCCTCATCTCATCCGGATAGTCAACTCGACGGAAGTCGTTACCCGTGATACCTGCAATGCCGTAGTGACGCGCTAGACGCTCGTTGAGAAAGGTATAGTCGGCCGTGTACAGTTCTAGGACCGGCCTATCCTCACGGATCAGACTCGTGAAGAATTGCTCGGTCTCCTGAAGCATGTCGTCCGCGAGCTGTTGATGAAAATCAGGCTCAAGACGGACGTCCGGGTGAACCTTATCAAGGTCCTGTAGCCGCAACCACTGAGATGCGAAACGAGACCCGAGTGCCTCTGCACGGGGGTCCGAAAGCATGCGCTCGACCTGCTCCTCCAGCACATCATCGTCAGAGAGTTGGCCACGCTCAGCGAGATCACGTAGCTCGCTGTCGGGGGGGAGACCCCATAGGAAGTAAGACAGCCGCACCGCAAGATCTTCATCCTCAATCTCATAGAGTTCACCAGGACCAACGTCTCCTGGAGCCTCCTCAAAACGAAAGACGAAGTGAGGACTCGCCAGCATAGCCTCTAACGCGGTACGAACCCCGTACTCAAAGCCTCCATCCTGAGCGCCGTAATCATAGAAACCCATGAGCGCCTCGCGGTCATCATCCGTCAACGGTCGGCGAAAGGCCTGAGCACCGAGCCGTTCGATAATCGAAGAGGCACATCCATGCTCGTCCTGTGTGCTTGTCGGACGACAGGTGAAGACCGCACGTCGTACCGGCGTGTCTGAGACTCCAGTCACGTTCTCAGGTCCCACAATCACAAGGTCACGGATATGTGGGAGAGACATTACCCCGTATGTGCCCGCAATCGCAGTACTGGCGAGCGACCAATCGTGCGGCGATATCAGATCCTGCACAGGTCCGTCCGCCTTCATCACGAAAGCCGCAGTTACCCGGTGCGGCCCAGCCGTCACAGCGATCGGCGGCGTGCGCATGTCAACGCTTTCGGGATTGGATACATGCATCCACCGGTCTATGTCCATCAGGGCCACGCGCTCACCGTCGACCGAGATCTCAACCTGCTCCGGGCTCTCGGGAGTCGTGTTCAGAGCTGATGCACCATTACCGACAGCCGTTCCCGTCGTCTCATGGTGGAACGAAAACCGGAAGACATAATCACCGTCAGCCACAAAGTTGTGAACCACCGAAACGCCACCACGGGTACCGTAGGGAGCTCCTTCAACTCGCTCTATCTGCGACGCCCAACGCGGAACACGATATTGCGCTTCTGTGGTCGTCGCATCTGGATCGCCCAATGCAAGCCTACTGACTTCAGCCGCTGCGTTCAAATAAGCGTCAAGAAGCGTCGGTGACAGCATCTGTACGTCAGCGATATTGTCGAAATTAGCGCTCTTTGTGTCAGGTGGCAGATAATCAGCTCCGTTGATCTCTAACCCAAGAAGATCACGGATTGATGCTGAGTATTCGGCTTGATTGAGGCGCTGGAAGGTCCGACCACCTGGATTGGGCTTCGACTGTGCTATCCGGTCCAGCCTCTGTTCGAGGGCTTCAACTAGAAGATTGAGCGTGTCTCCGGCTGGACGCGCTACACCGGGCGGCGGCATCATACCGGCCCTCAGCTTCACCACCATCTTCTCAGCAACGTCGCCCTGAAGGTGGGGTTGATCGGCATCGAATGATTCGAGTGAAAGGTTGCCTCGAAGTCGACGATCTGAATGACAACGGACACAGTACTCCTGAATGACATCATTCTCATTCAAGGTCTGCGACACCTCTGAGTCCACGGAGAATGGGGCGATGTCACCCGCCGAAACCGTCTCGAGTAATTGTTCAGAATCGGCTGTCACCGCCAACAACATTCCGATTGCTCCGAATGTCACCGCCGATCTCAATCCAATCATCATTCTCCCAATGCCTTCTTCAGTCCGCAGACGCTGTCTATTGCGGGAACGTCAGAGAGAAATCGCTCGTGCTATCACCGAAGCTGCCAATGTCGTCAATCCCAAGCTTGTGCATAAGAGCAAGCATGACGTTAGCCATCGGGGTTCCATCTGGAGCCTTGAGATGAAGGTTGCCCTCAAGTTGTCCATTACCCCCACCCAAAATAATAAGAGGGCAGCGCCGATGGTTATGTAGATTTCCATCAGCCATTGGTGACCCGAAAACAATCATCGTCTTCTCAAGGAGATCTGTTCCTCCCTCATCCAAAGACTGGAGCCTTTCGAGAAAATATGGCAGCATACCTACGTGGTACTTGTTGATCACCGCAAAGTCGAGAATTGCTTCCTCATTGCCACCGTGGTGTGAGGCCGGATGGAAAGGAGAGTCTGTGCCACTTTCGGGATAGACGCGGCCAGAGGCATCCCGACTAGTCTTAAAAGAGAACACCCGGGTCATATCCGACGCGAACGCCAACGCCTGAAGATCGAACATAAGACGCATGTGTTCATCAAACGAGTCGGGAACGCCTGCCGGAGCACCGGGCAAATCACGCTCCTCACCTGTAGAATTTTGAGCTTCTACCGCCTGGATCCGGCGTTCAATCTCTCGAACATTGTCCAAGTAACGCTCAAGACGATGCGTGTCGTTTGGCCCGAGTGCTCTCTTCAGGTGTGCAATCTCCCCCGTGATCCAGTCGAGAATGCTGCTGTTAGTCCGGAGTCTTGCCGCCCGATCCTCTGAAGTACTGCCCGCTCCAAAAAGCATGTTGAAGACCACCCGCGGATCACGAATCATCGGAAGCGGCTCGCTCGGTGACGCCCAGCTAATAGTGTCGGTGTAGACACACGAGTAGCCGTATGCGCACCCACCAGATTGATCTACCGGTTCGATGCAAAGTTGCATGCTGGGGATCGGAGTATCCTGTCCGAATCGATTAGCATAAATCTGGTCCATAGACGTTCCTGCGTAGACGTCTGAGCCACGCGTCTGCTTCGGGTGCGACTGTGTCAGAAACACCGCACTAGAACGGAAATGATCCCCGCCAATCTCATTAGCCTCAAAAGCTTCGGCCATGCGCACGTCGGTATTGCTGACTATGGTGAGCCAATCGCGCCATTCATCTAGAGGCTGGAGTGAGCTTGGTGCTAGATCAAAATCTCGTCCGACATCAGCCGGAGCCCACAAATTCTGACCAGATCCCCACTCACTACAACCCGCAGCGCCATGAACTAGCTCAATCGCTACCAAGCGAGTGGGATCACCGACTGCACCCGATGCCATGCGACCCGCTGGCACCATAGCATCCAGAAATGGGAGGGCAACCGAAGCACCCATTCCCTTGAGGAAGGTACGTCGCTCCATCTGCGTTCCAGTAATGAAATTCATGCGGGTCCTCCTGTATTGATAATTCTTAACCTCCATGTTGACTGGAGGTTTCAGTGCTGAACTCCCCGATAGATTGCATTCGGAAAGCATCACTCATCACCACACCAAGTACGAAGCTCGACATACGATAGCCGTTATCTGCCGCTTCGCGCACTATAGCGCGAACTGTGGGTTGATCGGTGTACTCTACTCTTCGACCAAGACCATAAGCCATCAAGTTCGATGTGAAAGTCCGAAGCAGCGGCTCCGGGCGGCGTAGTAAAGCCTCGACCAACCCAGCCGGTGTATCAATCTGTGTGCCGTCGTAAAGCTCGCCTCTAGTGTCTATAGCTGCTCCCTGCTCTCGAATCCGCCATCTTCCGATCACATCGTAATTATCAAGCGCCAACCCAATAGGATCTATGAAACGGTGGCAAGAGTTACATGAAGGATTGGCCCTATGAGCTTCCATCCGCTCCCGAGTGCTGAGCAATAGACCATTCGAAGCGTCTTCCGTCTCCTCAAGATCTGGCACGCCCGGAGGAGGAGGAGGAGGAGGAGCGCCCATCAACACTTCCATCACCCACTTTCCTCGCAGTACTGGAGATGTCCGATCGGGGTGAGACGTAAGTGTCAAAATGCTTCCATGACCAAGCAACCCTTGCCGCCTAGCATCTGGATACTCAACCCGACGGAAGTTATCACCAAGCACACCTTCGACACCGTAGTGATTCGCAAGCCGTTCATTTAAGAAAGAGTAATTAGCCGTATAGAGATCGAGTACTGAGCCATCCTCCCGAACGAGATTTGTGAAGAAAAGCTGCGTTTCCGTGCGCATCGCATTCGCCAACTGCTGATCGTAATCAGGGAACCAGTACGAGTCGGGATTGACCTTATCAAGGTCCTGAAGGCGCAACCATTGAGCAGCAAATCTAGATCCAAGGGCATCGATTCTTGAGTCAGCTAGCATGCGGCGAACTTGACCCTTGAGCACAGTTTCGTCCGATAAACGGCCCTCCTCAGCCAACGCTCGAAGCTCATCATCAGGTGGGCGGGCCCATAAAAAGAAAGAAAGACGGGATGCAAGCGCATGATCGCCGATAGCATACTTCCCGTTGCTAATGGCCTCAGCGCCCCGCTCGAAGCGGAAGACGAAGTGAGGACTGGCTAGAATTGCTTGTAGCGCAGTGCGGACACCAATCTCGAACCCCCCTTCTTGTGCACCTTGGTCGTAAAACCTCATTAGTCCATTGACGTCTCTGGGCTGCAGGGGACGCCGATACGCATCAGACGCTATACGCTCAATTATGCTCTGGGCACAGGGACGCTCCTCCCTTGAGATCGTAGGTCGACAGGTAAAAACCCGTTCGCGAACGGGATGCTCCGATATACCCGTCACCCTCTCTGGTCCCCTGATGACGAGGTCCCGCAGGTGGGGTAACAACGTAAGCCCATACCCGGACATTCCTGTATGGCGATCAGAAATCGACCAGTCATGGGGGGACACGAGATCTTCTACGGGGCCTTCAGCTGTAGTCAAAAAGGCTGCCGTTACCCTTCGTGGCCCAGCTCGAACCGCAATCGGATCCGTGCGCATAGTAATGCCCCACGGGTCATCGTATGATAACCAAGGATCAACATCCATAAGTGCGACGCGATCCCCGTCAATTGAGATCTCAATCTTCTCACCGCGCGCCAATTGGCCCGCAAACCCTACTCCCGTGGTAGTATGCTGGAAGGCTATTGAAAAGACATAGTCACCATCAGCAGGGAAATTGTGCACAACCGAGGTCCCACCGCGCGTCCCAAAGGGTGCCCCATCTACCCGATCAACCTGTGAGGTGTATCCGGACACGGTATAGGTGTGTTCTTGATTGCCCGCATCTATGTCACCGACTGCCATTCGGGCAATGTCGGCAGCTGCGGTCAGGTATGCATCCAGTAGTGTAGGGGACAACATCTGCACATCAGCGATGTTATCAAAGTTCTCACTCTTGGTATCCAACGGAAGATAGTTTGCCGGATCTATTGTGAGCCCCAGTAGAGATTCGACAGAGCGGCTGTACTCAACACGATTCAGACGCTGAAACGTGCGCCCACCAGGATCACCGCGCTCAATAGCTGCCTGATCCATAAGTGTTTCTATCCCCTCAGCGACTTCTAACAGAACGGACTCTCCAGGACGAGCCGAGCCCGGGGGAGGCATCATACCCGCTCTGAGCTTTACAATCACCTTTTCCGCGATCTCGGGCGATTCTTCGGGATGCGAAACATCAAACGTCTCAAGCGAGAGGTTGCCGCGAAGCCTGCGATCGCTGTGACAGCGGACGCAATATTCGTCGATCACAGACTGATCCTCAGAGAACCGATCGGCCGAAGTCACGACAGAGGCGTATCCGAAATCGAGGGAGGACCATGCTACTGCCTCGTCGATCAACTCAGACTGACGAGCACCCGAAACAATGAGCAGCGAACTCATGACAATCGTAGAAAAAGTCAGTGTCTTCAGGGCAAAAGGCCTCCGATAAGTACCTCGATTCAGCCACGTTTCGATGGAACGGTTTCAGCGATGGGATCCACAAGAGGTTCCAATTCCGAAACCATGCTGCAAGGTAAGCTGCGAAATCATGCCCTGCCAGCGTTATGTTCTAGGTGAAGTTTCCTTCTGCCAGATACCCAACCGTGCGCAAACCGCTGGTCTTTGCGAGGTCAGAACGAACACCGTAATCTCAAGACATGCATACGATACGAGTTCTGCCGATATTAACCACCTTAGTGGTTTGCACCTCCTGTTCCACATCGAATTCACTACCGCCGACAACCGCTTTCTCGGGAGCAACCGTTTGGGACGGTTCAGGACGTCCCGCGCAGCCCGGTGTGACCCTGTTCGTTCGCGATGGCCGAATCGTCGCAATGTCCTCTGACGGCTCAACACCAGAAGGCATTGACATCGCTACAACAGTCGACTTGTCGGGGCGCTACGTACTCCCAGGACTAGTGAACGCTCACGGGCACGTGAGCGGATTATGGGCGGATGCCTCAGTCGAAGATCCGGTCGAACGTGTCAGGGGAGACCTGAAGCTATTCGCGCGTTATGGAGTCACTACGGTCAACAGCCTCGGAGATACGGAAGCAGTGCTAACCGCCCGTGACGCGGCGACACCCACAGATACACACGCCCGGCTCCTGGCAGCCGGTCCCGTAATCCCTCCTTCCCCATTCCCGACTAAAGCAAGGGCAGATGCGCAAGCAAACGTTGAAGCCGGCGTGGACTGGCTGAAGCTGCGAGTAGACGACAACCTTGGGACAAGTGTCAAAATGCCATGGGAATCCGTGCAAGCCGTGTTAGACATATCAGATGAGAATGGGATCCCTCTAGCTACCCACCTCTTTTATCTCGATGACGCCAAGAAGCTTTTGGACATGGGGACATCGCTGATTGCGCATTCCGTAAGGGATGTTGACGTCGACGAAGAATTTATCGAGAAGTTGCGGGACACGGGCGTATGCTATGTACCCACCTTGACCCGTGAAGTGAGTGCATTCGTATACGGTACGCGTCCCGATTTCTTCGACGATCCATTCTTCACCGAGTATGCCCACGCTGGTGAGGTGGCCCGGGTGTCAGATGCGGGATTCATGGAAAGAATGACATCTAGCGAGACCGCGGCGGGTTATCGCTCAGCTTTAGTCGTTGCACTCCGCAACCTGAAGGCTTTAGCAGACGCAGGCTTACCGGTGGCCATGGGTACAGACGCAGGCCCGGGCGGTCGCTTTCCTGGGTATTTCGAACATATGGAATTATGGATGATGGGCGAGGCAGGCCTGACACCGGAGCAGGTTCTCATGAGTGCGACCAGCGTCTCAGCCTCCTGCCTTGATCTTGATGACCGAGGCGTAATCGCCCCTGGAATGTGGGCCGACTTCATGGTACTGAGAGAGAATCCCCTAGAATCCCTTCAGAACACTAGGAGTCTCGAACAGGTATACGTAGCAGGTCAGCCAGTGCGCTAAAGACCGCATTCCCTACTCTGCATCACATACTGAATTCGTGGGCCTCCCCAGCTCCCCTAGGTACACGAATCGAATCGACCAGAGTCTGTACCTCTTCCGGCGGTTCATCTGTCATACGTGAGACCACCATAGTAACGGTGAAGTTCAGTAGCATACCGAGGGTCCCGATACCCTCGGGACTAATCCCGAACCACCAATTGTCGGCGCTGTTCGCGCCCGGGTTCACGAAGTTGAAGTAGACTATGTACGCCGCCGTGAACGTGATCCCGCTGACCATTCCCAAAATCGCGCCTTCTCTTGTCGTCCGCTTAGAGAAGATCCCAAGAATAATCGCGGGGAAGAACGACGAGGCAGCGAGACCGAATGCAAATGCCACCACCTGAGCAACAAAGCCAGGCGGATTCATTCCAAAGTACCCAGCCACAAAGACGGCAACACCCGCAGCGATACGGGCGGCCATGAGCTCCTGCTTTTCAGTGATTTCCGGCATCAAACTTCGTTTGAGCAAATCGTGGCTCACCGCCGAAGAAATCACTAGCAATAAGCCCGCAGCGGTCGAGAGCGCGGCTGCAAGTCCTCCCGCCGCAACTAGCCCAATCACCCACGCCGGCAGGTTCGCGATCTCCGGATTCGCGAGGACCATAATATCGCGATCAACTGTGAGCTCATTCGTCAGTGGAGACTCCGGGCCCACATACTGAATCCGCCCATCCCCGTTCGCATCATCGAAGGAAATAAGACCGGTATCTTCCCATTTTGTGAACCATTCTGGTACCGATGAATAGGGCACATCTTGTACCGAGTTGATAAGATTGGTTCGAGCGAAAACAGCTACGGCAGGCGCAGTAGTGTAGAGTAGCGAAATGAACAGGAGGGCCCAGCCCACCGAGATCCGCGCGTCCCGCACGCGTGGCACGGTATAGAAGCGGATAATCACGTGCGGGAGACCTGCTGTCCCTACCATCAAGGCCGCAGTTATGAAGAAGACGTCAAGCGTAGACTTGGTCCCACTCGTATAGGGACCGAATCCCAATTCTTGGTGAAGCCCGTTCAATCGCTCAAGCAGCGGCATCCCAGAAGCCTGGTCTACACCACCAAGGCCAAACTGTGGAATCGGTGTCCCAGTGATCATCAGTGATAGGAAAATCGCCGGCACCATGAACGCGAATATTAGAACGCAGTACTGCGCTACCTGGGTGTATGTGATGCCTTTCATACCCCCGAGCACGGCGTAGAAGAAGACGATCGCCATCCCAATCCCCACGCCAACATTCACGTCTACTTCCAAGAAACGTCCAAAAACGATCCCGACACCACGCATCTGGCCCGCCACGTAGGTGAATGAGACGAAAATTGCACATACCACAGCGACAATGCGCGCTAGCTGCGAGTAGTATCGATCGCCTACGAAATCGGGGACAGTAAAAGCTCCATACTTCCGCAGGTAAGGAGCGAGCAACAGAGCAAGTAGGACATACCCGCCGGTCCACCCCATCAGATAAACCGATCCGTCGTATCCCATAAAAGAAATGAGACCGGCCATCGAAATGAACGAGGCCGCACTCATCCAGTCAGCCGCCGTCGCCATCCCATTGGCTAGAGGGGATACACCCCCTCCCGCAACGTAGAAATCCTTGGTCGACGACGCTCGCGACCACACGGCAATCCCGATATAGAGTGCGAACGATGCCGCGACCAAGAGGAAGGTCCAAGTCTGGACGCTCATGCCCCCTCTCCCTCGTCGACATCGAACTCTTGATCGAGATCATTCATGAGCTTCACGTAGACAAAGATGAGGATCACGAACACGTAGATCGCACCCTGTTGAGCAAACCAGAAGCCGAGTGGGAAGTTCGAGAACGGAAGCGTGAAGGCATTCAGCGCTTCCGCGAATACGATCCCGCACAGGTATGAGACTACGAACCACACCATGAGCAGGGCACCCAAAAGACGGATATTGCGACGCCAGTACTCCGCATGCCGCGCCGCCGTGCCTTGATCAGTGACAGAGTGCTGGACGCCTTCCTGACCATTCGAGAAGGACTCAATCATGAACCACTCCCCCACCGTTTCTTCTGGACACCTTGGATCGGGCTCTGAATCATACTTGGCCTCGTGCTTTCGCGGGTCGCCAAGTTCAACCGATCACCAGGCGCTAGGAAATAAAACTTACCATTCTCTCCAGTCGTCACTTGATTGTCATACACCAACACAAAGGATTTTCCGATCACTTGGGCTTGGTCGCCTTGGACAACAAGAGCAGTATCCTCGTCGATTCCTATTCCTAGCAGTTCGGGGTGAGTCTCGATCACCTCGATCAGGTCGAACTGACGGTTCCGCATGAGCACGTGCTGATCAATCCCGACATCGCGCAGGTAACCGAAGCCCCGCTGATGGTCTCCCATCATAATCGTGTTCGTTCGGGTGTCTCCCCTGACCAGGAACGACCCCTGGATCGATGCCCCTGCCGACGAGCCTCCGATCACCCCACCTCGGTCGAGAACTTCCTGAAACGCTTGCTCGGCCTTCGTTCCTCCATAGGCATCGACCAACCTCCACTGACGTCCTCCGAAGAAGAACACACCAGCCGCTCTCTTGAGCGGTTCTACAAACGCGTCGGTGTCAGCTTCTGCGGGATCGGTGGTATGAAGCAGCGTTAAGTTGCGCGCCCCATGATCACGCCAAGCGTTCATACCTTGATAGAACTCGTCGTACTCCTCCGCACCTCCGGCTGTAGGGACGAGTACTATATGCGCATCGGGACCCCCAGCGAGATCAATAAAGCGCTCGTAGATCTCAGCGGAACGCATTGCTCCTCCTACGATCACCAGAGAGCCCCGTTCGGGCCCCACCTTGGGTAGCGATGCAGCCTGCTGGGCTTCGATTGTGGAAGTCCCAAGCAAAGAAATCATCAACAAGGCAAACAGGACCAGATGGGTCGTGCGACTCGGTCGGCTCAGTTGTGCAGTCCCCAAGTCATTCGTGCTATATGTCATCTAGAAATCTCCGGATAGATCTGTCGCTCCAGTTCTCCGTGGATGCGATTGAGTGTTTCTTCCGTCGGCTCTTCAGTAACTGCCGACACGACCACTGCGACAGCGGTGTTGAGGAGTAATGCCCACACACCCCCATGAAGCCCAAAGGGATGAGGTGTTACAACGAGAGTGACGTATAGGACAGCGAGCCCGACAAGCAGTCCGGCGAGAACTCCTGTTCTGGTCAATGTTCGACGCATTGGGAAGCAGACACCTACAATTGCTGGCATCAACTGTAAGGCCCCGGAACCACTCAGCGTCACGAGAACTACCAAAAAATCAAACGTCCGCACTGAGAGCAGGTAACCGACAACGAGGAGTGCGGCTACGATCGCCCGACCAACCCAGAGGTAGTGCCTCTGCCCGCGATCAGGTGCCACATAACGCTGGTATATGTCCCGAGTGAGCACACTCATGTTCGCGTGCAGAATCGAGTCGAGGGTCGACATCGCTGCCGCGGTCGCCCCCGCAAGGATCACGCCGGTGAGAATGGGCGGGGCATGAGCAAAAAGTAGCTCTGGGAATATACGATCCGGTACTTCCAGACCAGGCATCGCGACCGCGCCACCAAGTCCGACCAACGCCGCCGGCACGTATAGTGTCATAAGATAGATTGGAGTCGTGGCCCCAAGCAGCTTCAGTGTCTTCGCGTCTACAGCTGTGTAATAGCGCATCATCATATGCGGCTGGAAAATGATCCCGAACGAAAGAGTGATCGTCATACCGATCCACATGCCCGGAGTGAAGAAGCCTTGGGGGCCGGGCAAGCTCAAGAGATCCGGTCGCTGGGCCCGAACCTCAGCCCATAACTGCATCGGTCCACCGAAGAGATCGTAGGCCAAATACATCGCGCCAACCCATACAGCGACATACATCCAGATGCCTTGGATCACATCGGTCCAGTAGACAGCTCGGAGCCCTCCCGCCATTAAGTAGGCGGCAGCTACCACCAGGAGGATAAGGGTTCCGATTTCGAAAGTGATCCGATCACCCGAAGCCACGTTGATGATGTACCCGAGCCCCTGCGCTTGGACTTGGATGTAGAGGATGGTGAAAACGACAGAGACAATCGCGACCGCTATACGCACTGCCTCGGACTCGTAGAAATCGGCGAGCATATCCGCGGGTGTGATGTACCGGTGCGCTTTGCCCAGCGCCCAAATCCTAGGTCCGAGAACATACGTTATCGCGCCGACCAGCAATGTCCATGTTCCAGCAGCCCAAAACCCAATGCCATGACTATAGAAAAAGCCACCCGAGCCGAGAAACGCGAAGGCAGAGTGAAAGGTGGCGACAACCGTGAGGTACAGGACAATAAAACCAGCCTTCCGACCGTATAGGAGAAAGTCCTCCATGTCGACGGTCATCCGCTTGTTCGCAATGACGCCCAGGATGATCGTCACTAACAGGTAGATGAAGATCAGGCTGGTGGCGACAACCCAAGGCTCCACGTCAGACCCCCTTTCGCAAAGACCAAACGAGCACACCGATCAGTGCTGAGTAGACCACGAAGAGGATCACAAAAAACAAGGGAACGCCCATGATCCAAGTATCCGGGCGATCCCAAACCGCATGCGTGAACGGTGGCATCGCGAGCAGAAAAACCACTAGGAAAACCATTGTGGCTATCCTGCCTTCCGCGCTTCGTGGGATCAGGTGTGACTGACGTTCTTGGCTCATGGGCGGCGAACATGAGCCAAGGTCCAGAACTACGCCAGCGCATTAGGTCACCCTGGCGTCCTCGATAGAGGACACGTCATGCTCCTCACCGCCGAACAGTAATCCCATAAGTTACTGTGCTCAAAGCATTTGTGGAAACACGTGCGTTTGGCACACCCCTTGCCCCTTACATACGTGACAATTGGAGAACGGAAGGTATGGAGGGCGTCATGCGGCACACGAGATACGCAGCCATAGCTGTCACTGCCTTGACAGTCTTTGCAACCGGACTCGAAGCTCAGAAAAAAAGTAGGCCAAATTTAATGCAGCCCGAAAATCGCGTCCCGGCTGCAATCGAGATTGATAATTCCGGACCAGGCGGATTCTGGGGTATCAATTTCGTCGCAGCCACCCCGGTAGGTGAAATGGCAACGCTGGTTGACCAAGGATTCGGTCTTGAATTATCAGTCGGTGCACCGATGGCCGCCGATGGCCACCTACGCATGAGAGTCGACCTTGGCGCCGTCGTATACGGCTGGGAGGAGCTCTTCTACGGGTACTGCAGATTCACATGCCGAGTGGCATCGGGATCGAATGTCACTACGACAAATTCCATCCTTTATGGAAGCGTAGGACCAGAGATCGTCCTCGCTAGCGGTGACTTCGAACCGTACGTGCACGCGGGAGCAAGCGTATCCTACTTCGTCACATCGTCTCAGCTAGACGACAACGATGGTTATGGATCTTACATGCATACTACCAACTATTCTGATACCGTACTCGGATGGCGTTTCGGAGGCGGATTTCGCTTCCGGGTCGGTCAACGAACACTTATCGACGTAGGTGTTCATAAGGCAGATAACCAAGTAGCGACATACCTCACAGAAGGTGATGTGGTCGACGAACGAGACGGCTCAATAGCCCTCTACCCTAATACGTCGGACGCGGACCTGATGAGCTTCAGGCTTGGTGTGAGCTTCGCCTTCCGATGATGCGAAACCGAAGCGTTTTCTCCGAGAACCCTTTCTGACAAATCGGTCACCAAGCCTTAAGGAGTGGCTCGCCATATACGACTTTTTCAGAAAGCCGACCGCACCCGTGCCCTGTCGACTTTGCCGTTGGCATTCCGAGGGAGTACGTCACCAACCTTCCACATTCGCGGACGACTCGCCGCTGACATCTCGTTAGCAACCCAAGATTCAAATTCGTCTAGGTCAAGGTTACTAACCACCGGTTCAATCCAAGCTGCGACGCGCTCTCCCCACACTTCATCAGGGACCCCGACAACGCATATATCGGTTACAGCCGGATGCAACCGAAGGCGCTCTTCAACCTCAATCGCATCGATTGTGACGCCACCAGTCACAATCCGATCTATGCGACGCCCAGTAATAGAAAGTCGTCCACCCTCTTCGATTACTCCCATATCACCTGTTCTGTACCAACCCTCCCCGTCCGCTAATTTCTCAACTTCGTTTCCAACGTAACCAAGAGCTCTCGTAGCACCCCTCGTCATAAGTTCACCATCATGGGAAACCCGCACCTCGACCCCCTGCAGCGGACATCCCACATCTCTCCTGCCGGCCCGAACCTCCTCAGGTCCAGCGGTGGCTATCTGAGAACTCATCTCGGTGGCGCCATAGGTCAATGCAATCGGCCATCCCGAGTCTACGGCCCTATTGACCAGGCCAAGTGGTGCGTGGGCTCCACCGACCAAAACACACTTCAAACGTTGGGGTGTGCTCCTCGTACCCCACTCGTCTAGGAGGCGGTGCAACTGCGTCGGGACAAGTGACATGTGGGTCGGCCCTTCTTCATCTTCCAGAAGAGTGACCGTGTCAGAAACATTGAACTTCCCTGGGGCAAGAAGTCGGTTTCCAAGCAAAATCGAACGAGTTATCAGTGCTAGTCCACCGATATGCGCCAGAGAGAGGGACGCCATCCATACGTCCTCTCGACACAGCGACAATCTCGCTGCCGACCCCTGAGCATTTGCCTCGAAATTCTCCCAAGACAGGGCGACACCACGAGGACGACCCGAAGTACCTGACGTCCACAGTATCGAACAGGTCCCCTCAGGAGGATTGCCTATAGCAAGAGATTTACGCGCCTCGTCTCTCGCGGCCTCACTCAATCTGGGATTCAGCGGTGCCGCGATGAAGCCCGCCCGCCACGTAGCCAACAATTCGACTACACCTTCCACATCAGGTTCAACCTCGAACGTATGGACCAATCCGTTAGCAGATGACGACTCCCTAACCTCGCGCAACACTCGGGCTCGAGTCTCTACTCGATCAGTGATCTCCGCGAGTGAAAACCATTCGGAACCCGAGGAGATCAGCAGAGCTTCCGGAGACAGCGGCGAACGACTCAGAAGGGTCATATCGAATCAGCCCAGAGCTAGGCCCAAGGCTAGAGCCGCCCCATAGACGATCACTACCCGCGCAGTCTGACCCAGAGCAGGAATCAACTCAGAAGGGTCTCTGTAGCGAAAGGCCGCACGAAGTGGTGACATGGCCAGTGGAAGCGCAACGAGAGAAAACAACGATGCCGTCGGCCATCCATAGACGTTCCAGCCGATTACTGGGACGAGGGTCCCGCAGACAATCAAACAAACGAGTTCTGCACGCGTACCCGCCACACCAATGCGCACAGCCAAGGTCCGCTTGCCCGCGCGTTTGTCGGTCCGAAGATCGCGCAGATTGTTCATCACTAGAATCGCGGTGCTGAGGGCACCTAAGCCCGCTCCCGCAAGCAACGCATCAGGGGACCAAGACAGTGCCTGCACATAGTAGGTGCCGGCAACAGCAATAAGACCAAAGAACAAGAAAACGAATATGTCCCCAAGCCCATGGTACGCCAAAGGCAAAGGGCCACCGGTATAGGCCACCGCGCAGATTACCGAGGCCATGCCGATCAAAAAAATCGGCCATCCCGCAACCACCACGAGGTACACGCCGACTAGCATGGCAAAGGACAGTGCGATGAACATTGCCCTCCTGACTTCTTCGGGCGCGATGATCCCGGCCTGAGTCACCCGGGTCGGACCTACACGATTTTCGTCATCTCCACCGCGCACGAAGTCGTAGTAGTCATTCCCTAGATTGGTCCCAATCTGAATCAGCAACGCTCCCACCAGTGCGGCTACGGCAGGAAGAGCCACAAAAACACCATCATGAATGGCGAGGCCGGCCCCCACGGCAACTGGAGCAACCGCGGCTGTAAGAGTCTTGGGGCGGACTGCTATGCTCCATGCCTGTACGCGCCCCTTCAAAGACGTTGCCATCATACTCACGAAGTCAGCGCCAGCTCCCTATGATTCGCGTCGTAATGATCGAGTCCAGCTGTGGATACTCGCGTCTAAGATAGTCATTCCCCTGCACTCGAATCGAATCCTGACTCGGCGTGCGATCCGCATACGCACCATAGAAGCCCATCGGGACCTCGACGCCCTCTACAATCTCGCCGACCGGCGGATACCCTACGACACCTCCGGATGCAAGCACATCAAGCCGCTCGTTATCGGCTAAATTGATGTATAGCTGAAATGATCGAGTACTCGGGCCACCTCGAGCGAAGCTTACCGTGCCTTGGAGATTACTTCCGATGACTGGCTCGTCATCCAAGGGATGGTCACGCCACACTGAATCACGCACGGGCTCTCCCGAGTATCCCCATTGCGCGACAAACCCATCGATCATCCGGTAAAAACGGGCACCCGCATAGAAATTATTTTCTACTAGGTGCCAAACCCGATCCACAGCGAGTGGTGACCAATGCCGTCTCATCTTCACCGTAATAGCCCCCTCGCTTGTCTGAATATCTACGAGGAATGAATCCGGAGCCTGAGCAGTCAGATCATCAAGCGTCGGTTTGTATAGAGCGGTATTAGGACCCGCGCATGCAACAATGACCAGAACACTAGTCAGCAACACAAGACGGCGGACCCACGAACAGTCGACCACTTAACTCAGTACCTCCAGCACCTTCTCGATAACTGTATCCCTCGATAGGGTACGCATACGATGTCCTTCAGCACCATCGGTGCGTACCCGGATCAATCGGGTTTCACCCGTGGCGATGGCATTATTGACCTCTACTTCAAGTTCTTCGACCGAAGTCTCTATGGTTTCGACTCCGTGCGCAGCAGCTGTATGCGAGGGGTCTAAACCGTGCGGGGTCGTAAAGTACCTGGTGAAGTCAGGTTCGAAATCAGAGATCGGAAGCATCCCGAAAATCGCTCCTCCATCGTTATCCACCAGAACGATCACTAATGGTGCGTCGTCCTCCCGGCTCCACAAAAAACCATTCTGGTCGTGGAAGAACGCAACATCTCCTATCAGTAGCAGAGTCGGTCCACTATGCTGAGATGAGATTCCAAAAGCCGTGGACACCACGCCATCGATCCCGCTCGCACCGCGATTTGCAAAGACATGGATATTCTTCCCTTCCTCATGCTCCATGCGCAGAGCAGCGAACGCGTCGAGGTCCCGGACCGGCATCGAACTCGAAACAACTAAGGCTGCGCCGTGCGGAAGAGCACGCAGCGTTGCCCCGGCCACCGCACCCTCACCGAGTTCACCCTCGGAGATAGGCGAAAGAGCTTCTCGAGCCGCTCGATCCGCTCTAGCCCAGGACCTGAAGGGCTCTTCTGATAGCTCCTTTCTGTGCGTGGGCCATTTCGAGCTCATTCGGGTAAGAGCGTCGACCGCATCCGCCCGGAAATACGTTGTCGCAGTTACTCCATGGTCCTTCCATCTCGGACCATCGTCAATAACCAATTGCTCTGCATCAGCGTGTTGGAAAAGCCACCTTTGGAGAGAGGCAGAAGTGGGTGATGCACCTACGCGAACCACGACCTCCGGGGTCAAGTGCTCGCGCACGCGGGCATCGCTCAAGAAGAGATCGTAGCCAACGATCACCCGATCATCACCGACTCCGAAGCGAGCACCACTCAAGGGATCTGCAAGCAGAGGAAACCCTGTCACGGAAGCGAAGTGCCTTACGGCGGGGCCAAGAAGAGAAGCCTCTTCTGATGGCCCAGCTACGATCACACCGATTCTCCCGGCAAGGCATTTTAAGAGCTGCCCCAGTTGCTCTTCAGTGATGGCTGGACGAGTCGACTCGATGCGCACCATCGGTGATCCGTCTGCTCGACCCTCGAATGCCAGCGGATCTTCAACGACCAGGTCATGTGCTGAGTCTTGGGGCTCGAGTGGCTTGTCGAACGGGACGTTTACATGCACCGGTCCCTTAGAAGATCCGCAAGACTTGTCCCAAACACGTCCGGCGATACTCCTTAAATGCCGAAGCGATCTGGAGTCGATTATCGGTTCTGACAGTTGGAAGAACGCACGGGGGTAGCGTCCAAAGATTTGATACTGATCAATCGCCTGGTTGGCATCCGCCCCTCGCAATCGATTAGGTCGATCCGCTGATAGCACTATCAAAGGAACTCCTGACTGACTGGCCTCTACCACTGCTGGAAATAGGTTGGCGACGGCGGTCCCAGAAGTCGTGATTATCGCTGCCGGACGTCCCGTTGCCTTCCCGACTCCTAGGGCGAAGAAACCGCAAGCACGCTCGTCTAGATGTACCCGTACCCTGAGTCTCTCGTCAGCCGCGCACGCCATCACGAGTGGAGTCGAGCGCGATCCAGGCGCTATAACAACCTCGCGCAAACCAGCACGTGCTAACTCGTCCACAAGACTACGAGCCCACAATGTATTGGCAGTCGATTCGGTCACGGGTTACGCCTCAACGCGTTGGATTGCTAAAAATGATTGTCTAGATGCAGTTCTGCACCAGCTGCGCGAAGTGCATCGAGCATCGGTTCGAACTTGATGCTGGTTTCCTCCCACTCCAGCGCAGGAACTGACCCTTCAACGATGCCCGCTCCAGCGAAGAGACGCCATCCCGAGTCTTTTGATACCCCCATCCGAAGCGCTGGACAAAACACTCCGTTGCCCTCGACGTCGAACCAACCCACTGGCCCGGCATACCATCCACGCTCGAAAGGCTCCTCTCGCTCTAGGAAGGCCATCGCAGCATCTCGCGGCAGCCCGCACACCGCAGCGGTTGGGTGGAGCAGTCTAACAAGATCCAGTATGCCCACAGTAGATGGAACAGACGCCCGGATCTCAGTTTCCAAATGCTGAATCCGGGCTAACGTCAGCACGTGCGGTTGCGGATCCGTGCGAATGTTGTGCCCTACAGTTTCTAGCCGGGCCACCATATCGTCTAGAGCGATTTGTTGCTCGGCTCGGTCCTTATCCGAAGCTAAGAGTTGATTCGCTAGCTTGGCCTGCTCGCTCTGCGATTCACCTCGCCTTATCGATCCTGCGACAGCAGTGGCATGGAAAACCCCATCTCTGAGAGTTGCAACAGTCTCCGGAGCCGCACCCACTATCGCCGAGCCTGGCACGGGCTCGAAGAGAAAAACGTGACTGCCCTGATTCATCTCCCACAGTTTTGCTACCACGTCCACGGGATCAATCACACCTTCTCTAAAGTCAACGTCCATGGTACGAGCCATCACAGCTTTCGAGATAGATCCGGCTCGTATTGCATGCAGCGAACTATCAATTGCCGTCTCCCACTTCGCCCGCTCAGTTGCTAAGGTGAAGCCGAACTTTCTTTCTGGGCCCCCAGGAAAAAAGGCTCTCGATGTCATTTCAGCTCTAAGCAACTCCGCTTTTGCACGAAGCCTCTGAAAGACTTGGTCCCTCTCCTCATTCTTGACCAAAGCCCGCACCCGAAGCCAAGTGTCCCCCGAGTCGCCACGCTCTAGTTCTATCGCAGGGAGATGGAATAGACTATCCGGAAAATCCGCCCAAACACCTGAGGCTTCATGATCTGAACGAAATGAAAAGCCTCCATAAAATCGTAGGCTAGAATCACGATCTGCTAGACCTGTAAGGAGCGTACGCTGCATTAGTTCACGCGCAGAACTCGCGGTCTTGGCGAAACGGTCGCCATCCCTGAAGTGTTCTGCTCTGAGTGACAAGGTGACCCCCCTGTGCGCAAACCAGCTCTCGTCTCTCGCCCAGAAGCCCCTCGGTTCACCCTTTGCTTGATGCAGAAACGATTGAGGGCTCAGATCAGGCGCTGGCACCGACACAGTCGCTAGGCAACGCAAGGAATCATGTGAGGCCAAGTATTTTCCCCAGAACTCGGTCAGCCGACCGTATCGATTGATACCGGCTGGAAATATAGGATTTAGGACACGTTCATTGAGCCCCAGAGCTTGCGCTAGGTACCTGCGCTCACTGAACGAGTGTGTATTTTGGCCTTGACCCGGCTACTCTCACTTGAAAGCAGGAGAAGACGATGAGCAAAATATCCCTACAGGATCATTCGGACTACCTGTCCAATTTCAATGTGAAGAGGGTTACGGCTTGTGTCTCGTCAGCACCCGATATCGCGCTGGGACTTGGCCGACGTATGATACCGGCTATCAGCCTATCGCTGATCTCACTCACGGCTTCCTGCAACTTTGAAAGATCGGAAGAAGGACGAGATGCCGAAGAGATAATTCAGACCTTCATCTCGCCGCGAGATGCAGACATCCTGATCGCTGATCTGTCTTACGACTCTGAAGGGATCCCGGTAGTAGGTGCCCTGACTAACCTCACCCAGAGGCCCGACTACGACAATCAGCCCTACTTCACCCCCGACGCGTCAGGAATCTGGTACACGGCGAACGACCCACAAAACGGACAGTCAGACATCTGGCGCTATGACTTTGCCACAGAAAGTGTGACCAGGATCACGCAAAGCGCGCCAGAGAGCGAGTACTCAGCGACCGCCCTACCGGACGGGTCGGGCATCTCAGTCATCAGAGTCGAGGCTGATTCGATGCAAAGGCTTTGGAGATTCGATCTAGACGGTTCAAACGCCTCACTCATCCTTCCCCAGATAGCACCCGTGGGATACCACAAATGGATCAACGAATCGACAGTTGCGATGTTCGTGCTAGGTAACCCGGCTACCCTGCAGGTCGGAGATCTCGAAACAGGTCAGGCCCGTATCCTGACCGAGGACATAGGGCGTTCGATTCACAATATCCCCGGCACCGAAGACATTTCCTACGTTCAGCGTCATGAGGACGGCTCGGCAACGATTATGCGCCTTCCCGGTCAGGGTGGCCCCCCGGAGCGAATCAGTGAAGCAGTATCGCAGGGTGATTTTCACGCGTGGACTCCAGACCATTTCCTTCTTATGACAGACGGCCCACTTATCTTCGCCCGCAGGTACGAACCAGAAGCAAGTTGGAAGCAGATAGCAGACTTCTCGGATCTTCATTTGAACCTGTCCCGACTCGCCGTAAGCCCGGACGGAACCCAAATTGCCTTGGTCGCGGAACTTGATGCTCTCGAATTGCCCGCGAACTAATGGCTGAAGCACCCATCACCCTCGCAATCTAGAACCACGTCCCCTGAAGACACACTACCTGTTACTCACCGACCTCCCATGAAGCGAATCCACCTACTTTCCATCGCCTATTGCCTCCTAATGGCTACTGGTATCCTTCCTGGCTCTATTAACGCCCAGGATGAGAACCGTGTAGCCCGCCTTGTCCCGAGCGCCGATAGAGTGGTGGTCGCCCTGGGTTCCCAGATGCCATTCTCGGTTAACGCAGTGGACAGTTCCGGCTCCCAGGTCGACGCAGCAATACGTGTTGTAGCTCCAAGGAATTCACTCCGACTTAGTGACGGCTTCGTCGAGGGGCTCTCACAAGGGGAGTTCGAAATCACAGCAACGCTCGTGGTCGGAGCTGGCTCGGAGTCGGCGCCGATGTCTATCAGCGTCCCTGTTATCGTAGAATGGCCTCCAATTGAGGACCTCAAACTCGCAAGTCGGCACCAGACGCTCTTTGTAAGTACAACAATCCAGCATGACATCGTCGCGCAGCACTCCGACGGCTCGCAGAGGCCAGACCCTCAAGTTTCGTGGAAGTCCTCAGACCCGCTGATCGCTACAGTCGACGGCTTCGGCAACGTAACCGGCATCTCATCAGGACACGTCACGATCGAAGCATCGTTCGAAGGCGTGTCGGCATCACTCTCCTATGAGGTCGAAGCTGTGCCCCAAATCTCATTAACCCTAAGAGGCGGTCCGACTGAAGCTCGGACGGGAGACGTCATTCATTTCCAAGCAGTCATTACGGATATGACGGGTGAGGTCCGTACCGATATACCAGTTAACTGGTCTCACTCATACACAGCCACTGATGGCATGTTGGGGGTCGCCGCTACAGGTCAAATCAATCATCAGGGTTCCTACGTCGCTGATATCCCTGGTATCCATACAATCACCGCGACAGCCGGCGCAGTGAGTGCTCGACACTCTTTCCAAGCGAAATCCCGTGAGGTAGTTCAGGAACTAGAGTTGGTGGGTCAAGGAGCCGAAAACTGGTATCGCACCACTGATCTTTGGGCGTTCGAGGGCCTCGATGGACGAGACTACGTCATCACGGGCTCTAAAGTCTCGGGTGGATACGCCTTCTTTTACGATGTCACGGATCCCACCGCACCGGTAAAATACGACTCCATTCAAGTGGACGCGCGCACAGTAAACGATGTAAAAGCTTCTCCAGACGGAAGATATGCAGTGCTATCTCGTGAGGGAGCCACCAACAGGCGCAACGGCCTGGTAATCGTAGACATGGCCATTCCCAGTGAGCCCAGGGTCGCGACAGTTTACGAGAATGGGATAACCGGCGGCGTGCACAACATGTTCGCAGACGACGATTATCTCTACGCGCTTTCCAACGGCGACAAGTACGTCATTATCGATATGACGGACATCTACAAACCTGAATACGTCTCGGAATACAATCATCCCGATAGTCGAATCCACGACGTGTGGATTGCTAACGGACTAGCCTTCTCCTCCGAATGGGGTACCGGAGTCGTAGTCGTGGACGTAGGAAATGGTCGCTGGGGAGGATCTCCTCAAAATCCAGTATACGTGAGTAGTTACCCCACACCATCGGGGGCGACACACGCCGCATTTCCATACTACTCAGAAGTAACTGGTAAAACGTACCTCTTCCTCGGTGACGAAATCATGAACCGTAGTGGGCTAGCGTGGGCAGGATATCCACGCTCGATGGGTTCATACGCGGAACAATACAACCCAGCTACAGGCGTAGGCGGAATCCCACTCGTCACAAGAGGCTATATCCAAATCATCGACTTTACTGATCCCGAGAACCCTGAAATGGTAGCACGCTATGAGGTGCCAGAATTCGGAACGCACAACATGTGGGTTGAGGACGACGTCCTTTATCAAGCATACTACGAGGGCGGTGTCCGCATGGTCGATGTGAGCGGCGAACTGATGGGGAATTTGTATACCCAAGGTCGTGAGATCTCGGTCTTCAAGTCAGCAACACCGACTGGGTATACGCCTAACGCAACCATGGTATGGGGAGTGCAGCCATTCAAGGGGCACGTTTTTTTCGCAGACACAAACTCGGGCCTATGGTCCGTCAAGATGCTTCCAAAATCTCGTCCCGTCTCGCAATAGACCCAGGGCACCAAGAAATAGACCTAACCTGCGAGCCACTCTTTCCACTCAGCTTCAGCAGAACCGACCGAGAGTCGGTTCCCGATTCGCACTAGAGGCTGCCGCAAAATCATAGGCTCTTCACAAGAAATTTCGAGCCAGCGGTCGTCGGTATAATAAGCCGTCTGAAGACCCAAAGCGTGAAATCTCTTCGCAGTGCGATCGATCAGACCTTTTTCCCCAAACCTCTGAAAGAAACGCCGGAGTTCTCCCTTAGATGGGCTCCGCTGCTTGAAATCCATGAAATGGACTCGAACGCGGCGTTCTTTGAAGAAGCGCTCCGCTTTTCGAACGTCGGCGTTTTTTTTCACGCCAAAGATCTGAACTTCCATAGCGTATATGATAACAACTTGATTGACGGAACCGCTTGCGCTACCCGTCCACGTCGTGAGGAATTACAACTCATAGGTCTTGCACCACCACAACTTTTGTGACCCGAATGGCGAATAGCCCTTTAGACACCCGATGATTCATAACCCTCGCTTTTGGCTCTCAGTAGCCGGTTTATGGCTGATCGCCGCTGGCTGTGCACATACGGCCATGCATGTCTGGACCTTCGTACTTGAGAACGGTATTGGAGGGTTGCGCGAGTTCGCAGTAAACGCCATGAAGCAAGCTCAATCTCCAGACCCTCTAATGCCGAGCATGTGGCGTCAATTTAGGATGTACAGTGTCTCCTTCGGCCTTCTGCTTTTTCTCGCCGGTTCGATCAACTTGCTTTTTGCCTGGACCGATATCCCACATCGCATTCAGGCAAACCTTGCATTACTAGGAACAGTATTTTGGACGATCGCTTTCATCCCATACGCTTTTGTTGACCCGGTAATCCAGTCGATCGTGGTGGCATTTATTGCGGTGCCCCTGCATGCGATTGCATACCTGACTGCCACACTCGACGAAGAGCACTGAGGCCCGTTGTCCAGCAGCCGAAGCCGAACTAGCGGCGACTAGCTCGGAGTTCCGAGAGAAGAGACTGTGCCGCGCCGCCTAGATTCGTCCTACCCTGCGTGTAGTTACGAAGGAGAACCACCCCGATTTTGGCCTCCGGATCGACGGTCATGTAGGCATTGTAGCCCGCTACAGAACCTCCATGGCCAGCGAACCAGTTTCCTTCATCGTCGCTAAGGAGTGATAAGCCAAGACCATAGCCCCTTTTTGGATTCTCCGGTGTCTGCATAGCCAACATCTGCTCACGGCTTGATTCCGTAAGAATCTTGAGCCCTGGCACTCCAGCTATTGCTCCAAGAAAACGCCCTAGGTCACCTACAGTAGAATACACTCCTCCGTTTGGGACCTTGTAACCTCTCCCAGCGTGCTCCCTCATCGGCGCTTCAGAGCTGATCTGCTCGTCCCTTACGACATAGCCCTGTGCAAGACGCGGCTCTAGCTCAGCACCTTGCACTACAAATGAAGAGCCAGTCATACCAAGTGGAGTGAAAATCTCATCTTCGACGAGCTCAATAAAGGGACGATCAGCTGCTTTTGAGAGAGCTAGACCAAGTATGCCAAAACCGATGTTAGAGTATTGATAGCGGGCACCTGGGATTGAATCGTATGCGGTCTTCGGAATCGACTCGAGGATCCGGCTCTCCCAGTCGCTAATCGGACCTACCACTGATTCGGACCAGTCCGGCTCACGAATCAGTCCCGCCGTGTGAGAAGCTAGATGGCGGAAAGTGATATCCTCGCTCGCAGGCCGGCGGTCTTGAAGGTTGTTGATTTCTGGCAAGTATCGTGAGACCGGATCGTCCAACCTGATCACACCACGATCGACTAAGAGCATCATCAGTAATGCCGTTACTGATTTGGATATCGAACCTGTACGCGAGACAGACGCAGAACCCATTGGCTCTCGCGTATCACGGTTCGCAAGCCCCCACGCATCCGCCCACACCAAGTCACCGTCGACCATGATACCGGCTGCTATGCCCCCAACCGCATCGTCAGCTACATCTTGAGAGATTGAAAACGAAAACTCCTCGATAGCGTCAGCCCATCGAGCGCGTTGAGCTTCGAGCGGATGAGCTACAGTTACTAAAAACGTCAAGCATACTATAGTCGAGTATACACGTGCAGTTTTCATGAGACGTTCACACCTTGTTCCTTCCAGTATCGCACTGCTGATAGTACTCGTTCGACGTCAGAATGGTTGTTATACAATCCGAAGGAGAATCTCAGCACCCCGGCTCGAAGCGCAAAGACAACTCCTGCGTCCACGAGATGTCGATGTAGCTCGTTCACCTCAGGATCCTCGGCGGTGTAGTGACGGCCACTGCCCAAATGACCAGATGAAACGATGTGAGCCAAATGAGGTCCTGGGCGACCACCCACCACCGGCATACCCAAGTCCATGAGGCCATCAGCCAAATCTGCAGCCAAACCACGGACATGCGCTTCAATCTTCGACACACCCACATCCTTGATGAATTGCAGGGCCGCTCGAGTCGCGGTCATACCCAAGTAGTTGTAGTTGCCGAGGTCGAACCTCCGGGCCCCAGGAGCGTAAACCAACGGAGCGTCAGAGTACGCCGTTTCATGCGCGTCGAGGGCGATCCCATACCTAGCGACATGGATGGGGACAAGCTGTTCAGCCACCTCTCTTCGAACGTAAAGAAATCCAAACCCATATAGGGACAGCAAGCCTTTTTGTGTAGCCACCGCGAGGGCATCAACCCCCATCGCCCGCGCATCTGTCTCAAGAGACCCTATCGACTGAGCTCCATCTGCCAGTGTCCAGGCTCCAACATCTTGAGCAGCCCTCACGATCGGTTCCCCGTCAGTAATGAAACCTGGAGCGAACGAAATCGTCGGAAACGTTACGATCCGCGTGCGCTCGTCTATAGCAGCGACCATGCGATCGACCGGTATCGACCCGTCGACCGACTCAATTGATCGGACCTCCACCCCATACCGACGGGCGAGATTGAACCATAGATAGATGTTATTAGGATGCTCCAGATCTGGGCATACGACGACGTTGTCACCGGCACGCCACTCTAAACTGGCAGCAAAGAGATTGAGTCCTTCGGAAACGTTTTTTGTTATCGCTACCTCATCCGCTTCGACCCCAATAATTGATGCGATCAAAGCCCTTGTCTCATCAACCTGTTCGCGGAGAACATCTTTATCACTTGTCCCAGCGATCTGCTGATCGAGGTAGGCATTAACGACATCACGAACGCTCGAAGGAATTAGTCCTTTGGCGGCGATATTTAGATAAGTCTGCTCCGACGCGCCGGGAAACAAACTTCGGATCTGGTTGTTCAAATCAGATTCCCTCTTTTGGATTCGGAACGGACGACAAGACACGTTCCCACAAGATCACCCATGACGTTAACAGTGGTGTTCCCCATGTCTACAAGACGGTAGATCCCACCAACGATAGCAGCTATTTCGATGGGAAGGTTGAATGCCTGCACGTAGATCAAGGCGATGACGAAACCACCCCCTGGAATACCGCCCGAACCCTCCGAAAGCAGTAACCCAATCAGGACAACGGATACGAGGGCCGCGGGAGTGAAAGACACTCCCGCCACCTGGGCAGTGAATAGCAAAACTGCACCAAGCATGACCGAGGTCCCGTCCTTGTTAAGCTGAGCACCGAGTGGAAGCGTGAAGGAGTAGACGGACGACGGCAGTCCCATCCGATCCGCGGTTTCCAGTGATACGCTCAGCGACGCCAAGCTCGAGGTCGTCGCAGCCGTTGTCGCCCAGAGCGGCCCCGTCTCACGCAAGAATTTCAATGGCGATCGGGCACCGCTTAACCGCAGAAGTCCCATGTAGGCCAAAAAGACCACAAGCTGCGCCAAGTAAACGCCCGCCAAGAAGCGCGCCATCGGACCGAGAAGTGCTGCGCCATGGGTACCAACGGTCACCGCCACAAGCGCTCCAATTCCCACCGGAGCGGTCAACAAGATGACATCTACCAATCTACGAAAGAGCGCGGATACGTCTTGGTATAGTCCTGCTAGACGCATTCGAGAATCCTCCGCCAGAAGTAGGGTTGCCACGCCTATCAGTACAGCGATCACAACAATCTGAACCACGTTGCCTTCCACGAACGCCTCAAACGCGTTCCGAGGGATCATTCCCAGAAGTACCTCAGCGATGGACGGGACCGTGCCGACGGGTCCATCCACAGAACCTGTGAACTGCATTCCGATACCAGGTCGGAGCAATGCCATGGCTCCGAGCCCAAGAAGGAGTGCAGCCACGTCGGTCATGACGTAGTAAGTCATCGTCTTGCCAGCGAGTCGACCAAAGGTCTTTACGTCACTGAGTACGGTCAGCCCAGCGAGCAGATTGAAGAACACCAGCGGCACCGCGGCAAGAACGAGAAGGCGGATGAATAAATCACCCACAGGCTCCACGATGGCAGCGGCATCTCCAAAGATACCGCCCACCATGGAACCAATCACCATGCCGATGAGGATCTGGCTCCCCAGCCCGATTTTTCGCATGACCCCGAACTTGCACACGTCACCCCGGTCAGCAAGTGTGGGGAGAGAAGTTCATTGTCTCAGGAAGAAGATCGACTCCTCCTGTAGAGGATTACTTCTTCTGCTTTCCAGGCGCGCAACACGAAGGGGTCAAATCCGGAGTGCGCCTCTACCTATGTGTCGAATACATTGATGCACTGTATACTATTTCCCTGAACAGTCCACGCATGAGGACCAATGGAAATGCGCCGCTCATTCCTGCTCGCGCTAGTCGCGATCGTCACCACTTCCTGCTCCAGCGCCGAAGCCGCACCAGATGGTGCGATGCCCGAGGCCAGGACACCCGACCCTGATCTTCCGAGCGTTTTGGTTTACAAGTCACCAACGTGCGGGTGCTGTAACGGTTGGGTCGAGCATATGGAACGCGCCGGCTTCGTGGTCGATGCGCGCAACACCACAGATCTAATGAAGATCAAGCGCGATGGAGGAGTCCCGCCACAGATGTCTTCATGCCATACAGCGATCATCGAAGGCTACGTTGTAGAAGGTCACGTTCCAGCCGAGCAGGTGAAGCAACTGTTAACCGAGCGTCCACAAGTCGCGGGGATTGCCGTCCCCGGCATGCCCATCGGATCCCCGGGTATGGAGGGGCCAAACCCTAGACCATATCAGGTGCTTTCATTCACCCATGCAGGTGAAGCAGCCAGCTTCGCAACCGTAGACCCACGCTAAAGGTATCCGTCTTTCCAACCAAACCAGCCGCCACCATTAGGAACGAACCCTGGCCTTTGCGAATCGGTAGTATGGTTAAGAGTCGAGTTAAGTGTGTGCATAAACCTTCTCTTATCGTCTCATCAACGTGTACACCTAATACCTGCAGACGGCGTTCCTCGTGTCCTATCTAGCCACCCGCCTGATCCGATTACTAGTTTTCCTGTTACTACTGCCGCCGTCACTTGAAGGACAGTTTCGGCGGGGCAGACAGGCTGAAGTTGTTCCCCGCTGGGCCCCTATCTCAATCGGGGGGAAAGTCGGTTGGGACTCGCAAGCCAACGCAACTACCGTCGGTGGACACGTGAGAATTCCGCTTGTTCGAAAAGGAACCATCGAGCTGTACCCTAGCGCTGAAGCAATATTTCTGACCGGGACCAAGGAGTACCAGTACAACCTCGACGCCGCATGGGTACCGGGTGGTGCTAGAGGCGGCGTGTTCGCTGGCGCTGGCGTCGGATGGAGGGATTCTGTCATTGCTATGGATGTTGGTGATCCCCGACAAACGCTCTTCGGCTTTAACGCATTTGGAGGCGGTAAAACAAACCTGGGACCCATGCAGATCGAAGTCGTGCTCCGGTGGACGTTCCTCAACGAAACGCAGTACCAACCGAACTCCGCTTCGATTGGTCTAAACTTCCCACTGTGGCGTACTACGTCTCAACGCTAGTCGCTTAGCATCAACCTGTCCCATCCGAAGGGTGTCATCCTCTCTATCCTGTTCTCCACCAGTCAGTGGGATTAACACGTCGCCTAAGTCCAAACCGATCCGCAAGCCAAACTGAGCTAAGGCTGCGATTTTTGGCTGGCAGCTCCGCTAATCGTGACTCCCGAAAACATTCATCATCCTAGCAAGAACGGCACGACCGATTGAAGCCACATTTCCGGTGATTCTAGGTGTACCGCATGGCCCACACCTTCAATCTCTACTAGGCAAGAATGTGGAATAAAGCTTTCCATTTTTCTGGCGATGTGAACGAACTTTATATCTGATGCACCAACTATCAGAAGCGTTGGGCATTCTAAGCATTCTAATCGACCCCATAGAGATGACAGCATGCCCGTCCCAAGACCTCGCAGTGCGCAGGCCAATGCTGCTGGCTTGTTTTCCATACGCTGACTCCGCACACGATCTCTGACTTCGGGTGGAAGCCCCTTCTGCGAAGCAAATATCGGGAGTTTCTCCCATCTTTTAACGAAGTCCGCAATCCCTTCTCTTTCAATTGAGGTTGCGAGTTGACCGTCCTCTTCTATGCGCTCCATTCGGTCTTTATTGCTCGACAGACCCGGCGATGCGGACTCCAGCACAAGTTTGCGCACACGGTCTGGGCGTGCCAGCGCGACATGCAGAGCGATCCTCCCACCCATCGAATAACCAATTAGATCATAGTGATCGAGGTTTGTAGTCTTTTCGTCGACAGCTGCTATGGCGTCATCCAGAGTAAACCCTCGACTTGGAGCCTCAGCTCTGGGCCCGTGACCAGGAAGATCTAACGCAATCGGGAGGATGCCCTGTTCTCTCATGGCATCCATCACCGGATCACCCCATGACCGAGATGATCCGGTGAACCCATGGAGAAGAACAGTTTGAACGGGAAGACTCAATCCTTTAGATACGCTGACGATCGGCCCGCCAGTTCTGCACAGCCATCTTGATGGATTTCCGGTCGCTCAATTCACCAGCCTGAATCCGCCTCACTAGCCCCTCTAACTCATCGTCAGGAGCGAACCGCAGACCGATCAAGTGACTAGTAGGGATGGAGTCAATATGGCCGTGCATCTCCGGTGGCAAGCAGCGCGAAAGTCGCATCCGCTCTTCCAAGCGAATCACACGATCCTGAACTCCGAGGGCGAACAATCTGGAGAATAGGGCGGCGAAACTCACCCCGACTCCGAAAGCACCCAGCAGGGCCGCGTCTACGGAAAAGTCGACCACAGCTATGTACAGGAAGCAGATAGTCGGGATAAAAATCAGCGGGATCGTCACATAATGAAACGCGGGCACGATCTTGGCGTGACTGGCGGCCGACTGAGTCTTGCTCATATGAGTAATTCCAGCAGTAAGGAACAGACTTGGCAATATAGCTGAGTAGCGAAAAAGGTTGGCAGACCAAGCCGACTCGAAGCCCGTGCCTTCCCAACAAAAGCTAGATGCTCTAGCGAATCAGAAAGCCTCCTCTCAGAGGGTCTTCCGGAGAAATCAAGAATTCATGCCGCCCCGTGACCCACGCCCTACCAGCTACCTCCGGGATGATTGCCGACCTTCCTTCATCATCAACCTCAACCTCTTCAAGAATGGTCCCGTCGAAACAAGTGCCAAGGATACTCTCAATTCGAATTTCTTCCCCTACATCAAGTTCCCCGCGCGCCTTATGAATCGCCAGGCGCCCGCTCACTCCTGTTCCTGTAGGACATCGATCAACTTCGCCGTCAGCGAAGACGCAAACGTTCCGGGAATGGTTTTCGGGATTATGGGCATCTCCTACGAAGATTGTACCGTACACGAAGCTCAGATCATCATCCTCCGTGTGACAAGGCGGGTCCGCTTCCTGCACCGCGTTCTTTATCCGCCGACCAAGCTCAATCAGGCGATTCCCTTCCTCGGGCACTAGCGTGAGGTCATACACGGATGCGTCGACATAAGCATAGTACGCTCCACCGAAGGCGAGATCATATTGAACTGTGCCTACTCCTGCGACATCCACCGTCGCATCGAGGCGCTCAATGTAAGAAGTAACATTTTCGAATCTCACGCGACTAACGCTACCGGTAGAATCAACATCCGCTCGCGCACAAACAAATCCTGCGGGCGTGTCTATCCCAAGCTCAACCACCGACCCCAGAATAGGCACTAGACCGCACTCGACTAAAACAGTCGTCACACCGATGATCCCATGTCCACACATGGTGCTGAAGCCAGAATTATGCATAAAGAGCACCGAAAGGTCCGCCAGCGGAGATACCGGCGGCATCACAATACATCCGTACATGTCGGCATGTCCTCTGGGTTCCCACATAAGCGCACGCCGGAGTTCATCTCTATGCTCACAAGCCCACCTCCGCCTTTCAAGGACCGTCGCACCCTCTAGGTCTGAAAAACCTGAAAGAACAACACGGAGGGGTTCGCCCTCGGTATGCGCATCAATCGCACATACACGTGTCCATGACTCTGGGGGAACCCATGATTGAGCCATATCGTACCAGTCTTCCACGTTTATATTCTCCTTGCTGTCCAAAGTCTTCTTAGGAAAATTAGGACTTACTTCTTAAGAAGCTCTTCAGAAGCCTTTCCATCAGATCGGTAACTAAAACATGCCCAAGAGCACTAAGGATGCGGACACACACTCCACAGAACGCCGCGTGGACATGGGCGAACGGGGGGATATCATAGAGCCCACCAAGCCCGGCGCCATGGAGTACGATTACACCAATTTCTATTTTGGTGCAGGGTCAGACGCCTTTGCCTTGCTTGAACCCTTCGACGATTGGTGGCGTGAGGTCAAGCCGACTGGGTATTATCTCTACGAGCTTCCACTCCATTCTGCCCCGGGAACGCGGGTGGATGTTGAGGACACCAAGACCGGTGAGATACGTAGAGGCTTGGTGAACTTCGCGTCGTACAACTACCTCGGGCTTTCCTACCGAGACGAGGTGAAGCAAGCCATCAAAGAAGCAGCAGACCTATATGGAGGGGGCTCTTCTGGCTCTCCAATTCTATCCGGCACTACAGTCCTGCATCAGCAATTCGCCGAAGAGATCGCCGACTTCAAAGGTACTGAAGCCGCAATGATCTTCCCCACTGGCTATAGTGCCAATGTCGGAACAATCGCCGGATTGATGCGTTCGGGTGACCTGATCGTTGCCGATCAATTCGCTCATGCCAGTATCGTTGACGGCATGATTCTCTCGAAAGCCAAATCTCGTTTTTTCAGGCACAACCGTGCTGACGACTTAGATCGTAAGCTCACGGGTTTTGATGGGAAAAAGCTCGTGATTGTTGAGGGGGTCTACTCCATGGACGGCGATACGCCTCCGCTTGCGGAGTTGGTGGAAGTCTGCCAGAACCATGGTGCCAGATTGATGATCGACGAAGCCCACTCGGCTTTTCTATTCGGTGAACAAGGGAAAGGTGTAGCCGAAGATCAGGGGTTCGACAAAGAAATCGACATCCACCTCGGGACATTCTCGAAAAGCCTCGGGGGTCAAGGTGGCTACATCGCTGGTTCGACCCAGTTGATCAACTACCTCCGTGGTTTTTCACGATCACGGTTCTTCTCCTGTGCCCTTTCGCCTGTCGTGGTAGCAGGTCTGCGTAAAGCACTCGAGCTCGCACGAAATGAGCCCGAACTTCGAAAGCAACTCTTCGACAACGTAGCATACATGCAGAAACTCCTCGGAGACGCTGAGGTGCCTATGGGAGACTCGACTTCACAGGTGATTCCAATCATGGTTCGCGACGATGCTCGCATCTACCAGATGGGTGAAGAAATCTTCAGAGAAGGCGTCTACATCAACCCAGTCAGATACCCTGCAGTTGGCAAGCACAAGTCGCGCTTCCGCATGTCGATCTCCGCAGCCCACACCAAAGAAGACTTAGAAGAAGGGGCAGAAAAGATCTCAAAAGTACTCAGACGCTACGAAATATGTCCGTAGTCAGCAGCTATCGCTTTCACACCGGAGTGAGCGCCTTTTTCGACATGGCAACTTCCGATGCGAGAGCCCTTCTTCCTGAGCATCTTGAGCCTATTGAGGTGACTCACCAACGAAGTGTGCTGTCGGTCACGGCTTTCCTCTTCGATGACTCAGTGGTGGGGCCTTACACAGAGATCATGTTCTCAGTAGTTGTCCCTCCGATGGTAGCGCAGTGGGGCAAGCACGCGAAGGCCGGATTCTACCCGTTCCTAGCAGCTACGTCCTCCTCGGAAGCTCGACGTATTAAGGCTGACCGATTTCATTTTCCCTACCATCAAGAGTCGATTGATGCCCAGTTCATCGAGACCGACGACAAGGTTCGGATACGGATCTTCGGTGCGGGGAAACCAATACTCGACTTAAGCATCACCCCGGGCGCTTGGGAGACCACAACGCACCTCCTCCAAGGATTCATGATGAACGGAGAAGAGCGGCTACGCACAACTCTGCAGATCAGTGGTGATTATACAATGCATGAAAACGAAGAGGGGGAGATGACATTGTTCCCTCACCCGATAACCGCCGACCTCCTGCGCCACGAAGTCTCACCGCAACCGTTCCGTGAGCACTGGTTCAAGAACGGAACCGAGGTCTTCCATATGCTCGAAACAATCTGAAAAGCGACCAACGACCCCAGGATCTCGTATTTACGCTGTTTGGCGAGTACCTCCTAGAGCGGTCTGACTCGGTATGGGTAGGAAGCCTAATCGCGCTTCTCGAACCCTTCGGACTGACCGAAGGGGGCGTTCGGACAGTGCTCTCCCGAATGGCGAAAAAAGAGTGGCTTTCCTCCGAGAGAAGGGGTAAAAGCTCGTTTTACACGCTTACTGATAAGGGACGTGACCTTCTCCAAGAAGGACAGAAGCGCATCTATCACGCGTCGTGGGATCAAGACTGGAATGGTAAGTGGTTCGTCCTAGCCTACTCCATTCCAGAAGGCGACCGAAGCCGTCGTGATCGACTCCGTGATCGATTGGCCTGGCTCGGATTCGGTTCGATGGGCAATGGTCTATGGATTTCTCCACGAGACGTGGAACAAGACGTTCACGCGATATCAGCTAGCCTTAAGCTCCACGACCATCTGATGTGCTTCCAAGCAAGACCAGTTAACGATCTGAGTGACGCCGAACTAGTAAGCCGCTGCTGGGATCTCGAAGCCCTACATCACAGCTATACCGACTTCGCCCTGCGATGGAGGGCCGCGAGCGATGCAGCAACGGCTCATACTCGGGCTGCGAGCGACGAGAGTGATGTCCGCGCCTTCGTACTTCGCTTCGAACTGATACACGAATTCAGACGCTTTCCCCTGAAGGACCCCTTCCTTCCGCGAGCTCTTTTGCCCAAACCTTGGGGGGGAGACGACGCCACGGATGTATTCCGAGACCTCCACGACCGGCTAATGGGCCCAGCGGATGACTGGGTGAGCGACGTTCTAAAAAATGCGCCCCCTCACATCAATCAGGGCCCCTCTGTACCATGACGAATCACTTTCTAGTAACAACCAAAACATCGACCGCTTGGGTGGAGTTCTGCGCATGAATAAACTGGCGCAGTACTGTCTTATCGGCGTCTTCGTGGCCACGACAAGCACATCCTGTGCCCCCGGCGATGTCAATCGCTCAACGAGGATGCACTCAGCATTCCTAGACATCGTAGCCATAGAAAATGCACGGCCCGAAGAGGGTATCATGCTAGACCGTCTGACCGCCTACACACGGTCTGAGAACCGCTTCATCCGGGCGATATCAGTGCGTGCTCTGGGGCGACTAGAAAATCCAACACTGGCTAGCGCGATCGAAGAACTACTCTCCGATCCGGCACCTGAGGTGCGGATTGAAGCCGCGAATGCTCTAGCACAGGCCCATTTTGGGGCGGACGGCAGCAAAGCCCTGAACCCTCTATTGAATCGTGCTGACGTCGAAGTCGCAGTCGCAACAAAAGCGGCAATAGCTAAATCAATCGGGAGACTACAACTCGATATCGGTCTACAAGCACTGGCAGCAGAAAGACTACTTCAGATGAGCTACACGGATGGTGGTGACGCCCCTGGCGAAGTCATGGAAGGTGTAGCCCTAGGGATAGAGGCACTCGCACGGTCAACTAACGGTTCCATCGTCCAAGGTCGCGTAATGCGGCGGCTCGACGAACTCCGCATGTACCTAGATGGCACGATCACGCGGACACATCAGGCGAGGGTGAGATCTCTAGCGATAAACGTGCTCGGAAGAGCCGGTCAGCTTGATCTAGAGCAGATACGAATTGCGCTGCGGGATGAGAGTCACGCAGTTAAGGCAGCTGGTGCGCGCTGGATCAGTGCGCTCCCGCGAGGTGCTATACAAGGTGAAGGACTCCGGCAAGTGATGTTCAGCCGGTCGGTTCCTGCTCAGGTAGAAGGGCTTCAGTTTCTGCTAAACCAACCTCGCACGCCCCAGGCGTGCTCGTACCTTAAACAAGGCGCCCGTGTGCCAGCCAGTGGGACTACCACGCCACTGAGCCTTCGAGTTCTTTCGATCGACGGACTCGCAGAACCATGCCCAGACTCTATCGCTCAACGTAGCATATTATTGGCCGCAGCTTCGCCAAGCGAGCTCGACTCAATCGACTGGCAGCCGGCATCTCACGCACTAGTCGCGTTAGCACACATATCCCCTGATGCCGCCGCCAACGTGCTCGACGTGCATGCAATGAGTCCGGAACCTTTCGTCAGAGCCTATGCAGCACTTGCGGCCGGTATAATTGGAGAACGAACTGTTGTTGACGCTCTGCTTCAGGATCCGATGCCCAATGTCCGAACTGAATCATTGCGTAGCCTTGCGAGGTTAGACGACCACGCCGCGGATGCAGCTGCAATTGACCAACTAGTAGTCGAAGATCCGCAATTGATTATGGCGGCTACTGCAGTGCTCGAAGGCTCGACTGATCCGGAGGCGGCCCACGCTCTAGCGGACGCCTTAGACCGGATGTCCGAAGAAGGTCGTGAAACATTTCGAGATGCCAGGCGCGCGCTGCTTGACCGACTAGAAGAATTGGGCGATCCCGGACTATCCAAACGACTAATGCCATACCTTTCCGACTATGACGAACTCGTGGCCGAAGATGCAGCTAAAGTCCTCGAGTCATGGAATGGAAGAGCCTATCTCCCTAATCCGATCCCTAGACAAGGGCTCGAACTGCCGACCATCGAGCAGCTCAGAGAGATGGCAGCAAGTATCGTGGTGCTGCACATGCGACGAGGTGGCGAAATCCACATTGCGCTGCACCCATACGTGTCGACTGCGAATACATGGCGGTTCTTTACACAAGTCCGTGAAGGGTACTTCGACGGTCTTACCTTTCACCGTTGGTCTCCCAACTTCGTCATTCAGGGTGGGAGTCCCAATGCGAACGAGTATTATGGGAGTGGCCCCTTCAGCCGGGACGAAGTCGGTATGCACCACTGGCAGGGCACGGTAGGGATCTCTACGAGGGGCCATGATACGGGTGACGGGCAGATCTTCGTTAACCTGCTAGACAACCCACGACTGGATCACCAATACACAATCATAGGGACAATCACCGAGGGATTGGAAGTCGTCGGCCTAGTCAACGAGGGCGACATAATCGAACGGGCCGAGGTGCGCCTGATCCACTGACCTCCTAGAATCAGAAACGTTTCTGGGGATACACTAAGGAAGAGATACGCATGCAGCTGTACACGAAAATCCTGATTGGGCTAATTGCGGGAGCAGTCGTCGGCGCGGTCGCGAACCTCGGAGAGATCACAATTCTCCAATCGATCTTCAGTGAGATTGAAATTCTGGGGACCGCCTTTATCAACCTGATCACCATGATCGTGATCCCGCTGGTAGTAGCGAGTCTCTTGGTCGGCACCGCATCTCTGGGTGACCTGACTAAGCTCGGTCGTATAGGTGGGAAAACGCTCGCCTACTATATGCTGACCACAGCCGTGGCAGTCACTATTGGTCTTGCGCTCGCTAACGTGCTAAAGCCTGGTGCTGGAGTGACTGAGGAAACGCGGGTCGAACTTACGCAACGTTACGGGGGTGACGCGGCGTCTCGCATGGACATAGCAGAAAACGCTCCCAGCTGGAAAGAAACGCTTCTGCGAGTAATTCCCCGCAATCCAGTTCAAGCAGCAGCCAACATGGACCTCCTGCCTCTTATCTTCTTCGTTATCTGCTTCGGGGCTGCGCTCACAGTTGTCTCACCCGAACGAAGAGACAGCGTGTTAACCTTTTTTCACGGTATCAATGATGCATCCATGATCCTCATCAACTGGATCATGGAACTCGCTCCTTACGCGGTCTTCGTTCTAATAGGCTCAGTCGTGGCGAATTTTGGCTTCGACCTGCTTCAAAGCCTCCTGACATACACACTAGTCGTGTTTGGCGGCCTGATGCTTCACGCGTTCGGCACATATGGCCTCATACTTCGCTTTATGGCCGGATTGAACCCGTTAAAGTTCTACCCTCGTATTGCGGCTGCGCCATTGCTAGCGTTCTCTACGTCCTCATCAAACGCAACACTCCCGCTAACTATTGAGACGGCCGAGGACAAGGTCGGAGTATCGAACGAAGTTGCTTCCTTCGTGCTACCCCTTGGCGCTACCATCAACATGGACGGAACAGCCCTCTACCAAGCCGTCGCCGTCCTGTTCATCGCCCAAATCTATGGTGTCGATTTGGTACTCGCGGATCAGTTAATCATTGTGCTTACTGCAACGCTCGCGTCCGTGGGAGCAGCGGGTGTTCCCTCAGCAGGTATCATTACCCTGATCATCGTCCTGAACTCAGTAGGCATGGGTGAGCATGTACAAGCCGGCATCGCGCTTATCCTCGGTGTCGATCGAATTCTGGACATGATCCGGACTTCCGTGAATGTCACGGGGGATATCACCTGTTCGGCGGTCATCGCCCGCAGTGAAGGCGAGACACTGACTTTAGTGAATGGAGTCACCGCAGAATCCACTTAACATCAATACTCACCGAGGCCCTGCCAGCAGGTTTGTGCTTCGGCCCTTTCGTGTCGCACACCCCTATTACAGTTTCAAGTATATCGTATCCCAAGAAGGAGGATGTATGGATCGTCGAGGCTTCGTCACTTCTGGAATGGCAGCAGGACTAGCCGGAATCACCGCTTCCGGGGGAACGCTCGGAGCGTTTCTTAATCATGCGCCCGGTTTTTCGCCTGGCAAGAAGCTCGCTAACGGTGATATCCGCCTGAGCTCCAACGAAAACCCACTTGGAGTATCTCCAGCCGCACGCGACGCAATTATCGAAGCAATCGTCGAATCAAACCGTTATGGCGGCAGACGCAGGGAAGTCATCGCCGCGCTTTCTAGTTACGTGGGTGTGAAGCCTGAACAGATCACGCTGGGCTTCGGGTCAACGGAAATCCTCCAAATCTGCACTCAGGCCTTCCAGGGTCCGAATACACCGCTCATCGCTGCGGCGCCGACGTTTGAAGACGTCATGGATTATCAGGACACCATGCCTTTTGAAGTGCACACCGTCCCTCTCACAGCGGACCTCCAGCACGACGTTCAGCAGATGCGGGATCTGTCGATGAAACGTCCGTCTGTCGTCTACTTCTGCAACCCAAACAACCCCACCGGGACAATCACTGCGTCGGCAGACATCGATGCTTGGATAGCGGAAGCGCCAGAAACGACAGTCTTCCTGATGGACGAGGCCTACTTGGAATACGTCACAGATGATCGGTACTGGGACAGCCTCAAGTGGATTGAGCAGAAGCCCAACGTGGTCGTAATCCGCACCTTCTCAAAGATCTTCGGGATGGCCGGCCTGCGCCTCGGATACGCAGTAACGCACGAGACGACCGCGACTCGTCTCCAAGAGCACTCGATTCAGAACAGTCCGAACGTACTAGCGGGCGCAGCTGCAATCGCGTCGCTCCAGGACGACGGAATCGTAGAACGCGCGATCACTGTGAACGAAGAAGCAAAGTCCATCGTGCACACTACGCTGAACGAACTTGACCTCGAATATCTTCCGACCAACACGAACTTCATCATGCACAAGATAAACGGGGATCTACCGACATACCGTAACCGCATGGCAGACGCAGGCCTTCTAGTCGGCCGAAACTTCCCGCCTATGCTCGACCATAATCGTCTATCGTTCGGGCTACCCGAGGAGATGGACCAATGGGCATCAGCGATTAAAGATTTTCGCCGGAAAGGCTGGATCTAGCTGACAGTATTCGTGGAAGGACACCCCGCCTTCGGAGTACCCGAGGCGGGGTGTCCTTTTACGAAAAATATGTGCGATCCAACCTAGTACATCATGACTGAATCGCTTGACTGGAGACGGATTACCCACCTCGTCTTCATAAACCTCTTCGTCGGTGGGATGGTAGGGATCGAACGGACTGTCCTCCCCCTCCTTGCCGAGGTTGAGTTCGGGATCGCCTCAAAGACTGCAGTTCTTGCATTCATTGCTACGTTCGGTATCACGAAAGCGGCAGTGAACTTCTTCGCTGGTACGCTTTCGGAACGGGTAGGACGCAAACGTCTCTTAGTAGCTGGATGGCTGACTGGAATCCCGGTCCCCCTCATTTTGATCTGGGCTCCAAACTGGTCTTGGGTCCTGTTTGCCAACATTCTGCTCGGTGTAAATCAGGCACTGACATGGTCCATGACAGTGGTCATGAAGGTCGACCTAGCGACTCCTAGGACGTTCGGACTCGTAATCGGCTGGAATGAGTTCGCGGGATATACCGGCATGGCCGCAACAGCAGCTTTGACGGGGGTCTTGGCCACATCGTTCGGCCTGAGGCCAATTCCCTTCGCTCTCGGCATCGCCATAGCTTTGATAGGACTTTCACTGGCTCTCGTAGCTAAGGATACGCAGCCTCCCGCAAATCAGGCAGCAAAAACACGGCCTATCTCGATGGGTGAAGCACTCGCTCTAGGAACTTGGAAAGACCGTCGCCTAGCCTCGGCAAGCCTCGCCGGGCTTGTGACAAACCTTAAGGATGGCGCTCTTTGGGGACTTCTTCCGCTACTACTAGCCGCACGAGGTCTAAGCGTTGCAGAAGTCGGTCTGATCGTCGGGACATACCCACTGGTCTGGGCCGGAAGCCAACTCGTGTTTGGCCCGCTTTCGGACCGGGTCGGCCGCCATATCCTGATCTGGTCCGGACTCGTAACGCAAGGACTCGGCGTGAGTCTCTTCACCGTTAGCGACTCTCTTCCTGCCTACATGATAGCAGCGCTGATAGTGGGCACCGGAACCGGTATGGTATACCCTGTCCTGCTAGCTTTTGTCTCGGACAACTCAGCCATTCATTGGCGCGCCTCAGCCCTAGGTGTCTATCGGCTCTGGCGAGACTCCGGATACGCGGTCGGAGCACTCGGGGCCGGCTTCATCGCGGACCAAATCGGCGTGGACGGAGCACTCTATGTTACGGCCGTAGTATTAGTCGCGGCTTGCGCTCTATTCAGCCTAGGTGCACAAAAAACGCACTCTTGAAACGCGTCTCAGCAATGTCAGGATCGGCTAAAGTAGGTAGCACACGCTATTGTACCTGCCGCGCCTAACCAAAAATCGGCCTCTGCGTCGACTCTAGTCGGTAGGTCGTGCCTATAGCAAAACAGGTCAATTCTCCGAGGGGAGCCCGGGAATTCTTACACGACGAAGGCGTAGGCTATTCGCAACAACGCTGATGGAGGAGAATGCCATGGCGAGTGCTGCTAAAATCGGGTGTAGAGAGCGAAGCACGGTGGGCAGGAAGGCAACCGAGTACAACACACCAGCCGCTACTGGGATTAGAGAGGCGTTATAGAAGAACGCCCAAAAAAGGTTCTGTTCAATCGTCCGTAGCGTGCGTTCGCTCAAGGCCAGTGCCTCTGATACGGTCCTCAAATCCCCTCGCATGAGCACCACGTCGGCCGTTTCCATCGCCACATCCGTTCCAGTCCCTAAGGCCATACCAACATCCGCGACAGCCAATGCCGGAGCATCATTAATTCCATCGCCGACCATTGCCACGGCGCCGCGCGCTCGCTCTTTAAGCTGACTAATCACCTGTGCTTTTTCACTGGGAAGCACTTCGGCATACACCTCATTAATGCCAACTTCCTGAGCGATAACATTCGCTACCGCCTCACGATCTCCCGTCAGCATGATGACCCTAAGCCCTCGTGATCTAAGTGCAGCGACAGCAGCGACCGAGGTCTCCTTTACAGCGTCAGCAACACCAATGAGTCCTGCCATTCGACCGTCGACTGCCACCCACAGAGGGGTCTGCGCCCCAGCTTCTACCTCTTCAGCTCGGCTCGTCCACTCTATCACTCCCTCCACACCGAGATGCGTCATTAGAGCCGAGGTCCCCACGGCAACACTCCGGTGCTCTACCCTCCCGGAGACTCCCTGCCCCGGGATCACTTTAAACTCCTCCACGGCACTAATATCAAGCAACCTCGACTCAGCCTCCTCGACCACCGCTCGGGCAATCGGATGCTCACTGAGCGCCTCGACAGATGCGGCTAGCCGGACGTATTCATCCGCCCCACCTAAAAGTGAGACCTCCTCGTCAGAAACCACGCTCTGAACGGTCGGCTGTCCTCTGGTGATCGTTCCTGTCTTATCCAGCAACACGACGGAAAGGTCGCGCGCGCGCTCCAGAGCCTCCGAACTCCGGAAAAGGATGCCTCGGCCAGCAGCTCGCCCGGTTCCCGCCATAACCGCGGTTGGTGTCGCTAGACCCAGCGCGCACGGACACGCAATCACCAGCACCGCTACGAAACGCATCAATGACTCAGTAAAATCTGCCTCAGTTCCGAACCACCAAACCGCCCATGTAACTATGCCGATCACTATGACAGTCGGGACAAAAACAGCAGCTACTCGGTCAGCAGTCCGTTGGATGGGCGCTCGTGAGCCTTGAGCATCCCCTACCATCCTCACGATCTGAGCGAGTGCACTGTCCGAGCCCACCCGCTCAACACGCATCTTAAAAGCGCCGGTCAGGTTTACAGTTCCTCCGGTCACAGGCGCGCCGTCAAGCTTCTCAACGGGAAGGCTTTCTCCGGTCAGCATACTCTCATCGACCGACGTCGCGCCTTCGATCACACTGCCGTCTGCAGCTACCCGCTCTCCAGGACGAACCAGCAGGACATCTCCGACACAAATCTCATCCGCGGGCACTGACTCTTCACCGCTCTCCGTTATCCGATTGGCGGAGTTAGGGCGAAGTTCTAGGAGCTCTCGTATCGCCGCTCCGGTCTCCCCTTTGGCTCTGACCTCAAGAAGCTTGCCCAGTTTGATCAACGTGATGATTAGAGCAGCAGTCTCGAAGTAAACATGCGTGCCGAAAACTACCGTGCCGTTGGTCAACGCAACGGTAACCATTGCGGACCAACCGAAGGCCGCACTTGACCCAAGTGCTACCAAGACGTCCATATTTGCGGCGCGGTTTCCCAGTGACTTCCACGCACCGACGTAGTAGTCCCAACCGACCCAAAACTGAACTGGCGTTGCTAGGGCGAACATGAGCCAATTCACCCAGGAATCATTCGCCCAAGAGCCAAGAAGACCGAAATCCCGGAACATGCTTAGAACAAAGAGAGGCCCTGCAAAGGCAACGCCCGTCCAGAATTTACGGGATTGAAACGCGATCTCCTCATCGCGCGTAATCGCCTCTGCCTCAGTCAGTTCAACTCCCTCTTGTCCTCGCACGACTCCGTAACCCGCTCGCTCAATCCGCTCTATCATCTGGTCGAGCGAAACCTCTGCTGGATCGAAACGCACGGTAGCGCGCTCAGACGCGTAGTTGACCGTCGCCTCCTCTACACCCGGTAGCTTCAGCAACGTCCGCTCTACCGTCGCTACGCAGTTCGCACATGTCATCCCTGTTACAGAGATCACGCGTTCCCGAAAGGAGGTCTTCATGATATCACAGCCCGAGAGTGTGTCAGTCGGCAGTTCGTGCTCAGACGGCCGGAGGAAAGTTGATCTCCTTCATAGTGTCCTCAATGACTGTCCAATCCATAACCTCAGGATCCCAAGACACTGTAACCTGCTTGCTGGCATGCTCTGCCTTTACGTCTTCGACGCCATCAAGGTCGTCTAGTTCCTTTTCAATTGTCATAACACAATGCCCACAGCTAATCCCCGGCACATGCACCGTCTTGGTCATCACAGATCTCTTCTCCTTGTTAAATGTTTCCCGCGATGAACCCAAGCCTCTTTAGACCTGGGTCGAGGACTCAAACACCTGCATTAGCTCCCCGAGAACCTCCTCCCGTGTTTCCGCATCAGCGCTTCGGACCGCTTCCGTAACGCACGAGCGCAGATGTCCGTCTAGCATAATTGCGCTGACCTTCTTCAGCGCACTCTGGATCGCAGAGATTTGGTTAACTACGTGTATACAGTATTCACCCTCATCGACCATACGTTGAACACCGCGCACATGCCCCTCAATGCTCTTGAGGCGCCGGACAAGGTCGTCATTAGGTTTGCGGGACACTGAGACTCCAGGAAAAGTATAGCCCCCCCCATATGGGGGGGGCTATCAATCTGGACTCGAAGACCTAAATGCGTCAACATGTACCCCCACTTGAGCGGCAGCTCTAGGATCCATAAATCGTGAAGCCTTAGCCCAAGCGCACTTCCTAATGTCGACAGAGCCCTCTAAAGAGTCGGCCTCGACCCTCGAGCAGGGGGACGAAGGAGGCATTCCTCAGGGAGCCGAACAGCTGGACCCCATCGAGTTCTTCAAGGCGTGGTTCGATGCCGCGGAGGACTCAGGGATTGTCATGCCGGAGTCAGTAGCCCTCGCAACAGCGACTTCAGAAGGCGCCCCCTCGGTACGAATGGTCTTATTGAAGGCAGTCAACGAGAAAGGGTTTGTCTTCTTTACCAATTACGGCAGTAGAAAGGCCAATGAAATTGAAGCTAATCGGAGGGCAGCACTGTGCTTCCATTGGGCGTCACTCGAACGACAAGTTCGGATCACAGGATCGGTGGAGAGAATCACTGAAGCAGAGAGTTATGCATACTTCAGCACGAGAGGAAGAGGTAGCCGTATCGGTGCTTGGGCGTCCAAACAAAGCCAACCACTTCTTGATCGAAAAGAACTGCAGAGACGAGTCAGCGAGACCACAAGTAGCTTCGAGGACCAGGATATCCCGCTACCCCCGTTCTGGGGTGGATACCGGATTCGTCCAGAAGTAATTGAATTCTGGCAAGGCAAAGCCGACCGACTACACGATAGGCTCGTCTTTACTCGTATAGGTCACGACTGGAGCACCGAAAGGCTCTACCCGTAGAGCTCTTCGCGAGATCGCAAGATCTAATCAAGAATCTCCCGAAGGCTTGTGGCAGAGCCTTATGCACCGTTCCTTGCTCATCCGAACTCAAAAGGACGGAAGACGATGGTGATAGGACCAGACTACTTAACGAAATTGAGGCTCCAGTTCATCAAGAGGCTCAGCACGAATAGCGGGCTTGACGCTTTTCCGAGCGTGTTGTCCTAATGGGCGCCGGTGCGCAGGCCCTTCTGGCCCTGTTTCCCATAGCCCTCGGCGGCGTCCTCTTGGTAGGGCTTCGGGTCCCCGCTAAACACGCAATGCCCGCGGCTTACGTCGCGGCAGCGTCAGTCGCGATCTTCGCATGGGAGATGAGTGTTTCTAGGGTAGCAGCTGCCTCGATACAGGGTTTGTTCCTGACGTTTGATCTTCTATTCATAATCTTCGGAGCGATCCTTCTCCTCCATACGCTGGAGCGGTCCGGGGGGGTCGCTGCAATCCGGAAATCATTCAACGGAATAAGTGATGACCGGCGAGTTCAGGTTGTCATCGTCGCTTGGCTATTCGGTTCGTTCATCGAAGGCGCCGCCGGCTTCGGTACTCCTGCAGCTGTAGCAGCACCACTCCTAGTGGCACTAGGATTTCCAGCAGCAGCAGCAGTGATGCTTGGCATGATGATTCAGAGTACGGCGGTCACGTTCGGTGCAGTGGGAACACCGGTCCTAGTCGGAATCCAAGGGGGCTTAGGTGGCGAAGCTTTCGCAGCTGCGCTCGCCGGAGCCAACATGACAATGGTCGACTACCTGCGTGCGGTCACAGCAAAGGTCGTCCTGCTGCACGCCACGGCCGGATTCCTAATGCCGGTATGGATGGTCATAATGCTCACACGATTCTTCGGAGCAAATCGCTCATGGAGCGAAGGACTCTCCATCTTACCTTTTGCCCTCCTCGGAGGCCTGGCTTTCGTAGTGCCGTACGTCTTTTTTGGAACATTCCTGGGTCCCGAATTCCCGTCGTTACTTGGGGCGCCAGTCGGACTCTTGATAGTCGTCTCAGTTGCGCGCCGCGGATGGTTCTTGCCTAAGGACCACTGGGACTTCCCGGAAAGGTCAAAGTGGAACCAGGAATGGGTCAGCGGACTCGAAGACGAGTTGGCGAATGTTCCCGAAGGGCGCGGCATCTCCTCAGCTTCCGCATGGGCGCCCTATGCACTGCTAGGCGGGCTCTTAGTCCTCACGCGTCTCCCGCAGCTTCCGGTGGGAGAATGGCTTCGCCTAGTGTCGGTTTCTTGGCAAAATATTTTGGGGTCAGAAATCACTGCTACCACCACACCTCTTTATCTCCCAGGATTCGTGTTACTGGTGGTCGTGTTAATCACTGCGCTCCTCCATCGAATGAATGGTCCAGCACTGGGGGAAGCGTTTCGCTCCTCGACCAAAGTTCTCATAGGTGCTGGCGTTGTGCTCGTCTTCACTGTGCCGATGGTTCGTGTGTACATCAACTCTGACGTCAATGGGGCCGGATTACTCTCCATGCCTCTAGCTATGGCGGAATGGGTTGCGAGCAACGTGGGTGCCGTATGGCCATTCTTCGCGCCGATGACGGGCGCACTCGGCGCCTTCATCGCCGGTTCCAATACGGTGAGCAACCTTATGTTCTCGGCATTTCAGTTCGGAGTCGCCGAAAAACTGGCCATGTCGACGGTGATGATTGTGGCTCTTCAGGCAGTAGGGGCGGCCGCGGGTAACATGGTTGCGATACATAACGTGGTAGCAGCATCGGCCACGGTCGGGTTACTCGGTAAAGAGGGTGAGACACTGCGAAAAACGATCCTGCCAACCGTCTACTACTTATTGGTTGTGGGCCTTCTAGGATTACTAGCAATCCACGTGATCGGAGTTGCGGACCCGGCAGGACTCTGAGTCTCTCGCGCCTAGCTCTATCCCCTCAGACCCTCAACGATCGTGCAATCCCGTCAGCTGCGTGTGAGATACACGCGAGTCCAATCTCTTCGGTCGCTCCGCGTGCGTCTCCGAGTATCCCGTTCGACGTAACCGACCTGAATCCATCCTCAAAAATTCTGGTTTTGAGTTCGTCGTCGAAAGCCTCAATGTGACCTTTTTCCGCACGCTCTTCCCGAACTAGGTCCGGCCGGATACAGAGAATTTCTGAAGTCTCGGCTATGTCAGCGTGTCCACCAACCCGACCCACTAGCTCAGGAGCGACCTCTAACAATGCCGCTTCCCAGAGAGCAACGAAACCGATGAGGTCAGTGTAGGCATCTACCTTGCAATCTGGTCCGACCGCGGCACGCAGATCCGGAAGCATCTCTTCCAGGGGCCCAAAGTTTCCACCGTGTGATGGAACGAAGCAAAGCCTCGTGAAGCCATGTCTCGCAAGGCTTACAGCATAATCCGTGCATATCGCCTCGAGTGTGCTACGTCGCAACGTAAGTGTCCCCGCAAATCCCATGTGGTGCTCTGAGCATCCCACGCGAATCGTCGGCGCTGCCAAAGAGTTACCTAGCCGACGAGCCACCTCTACGGCTAGACGATCCCCACGAACTGCATCCACGAGGAGTGGCAGGTGCGGACCATGTTGCTCCACAGCGCCCACGGCGATTACAACGGTTGTAGTTCCAAGGTTGATCGCCGCCTCAACTTCAGGCCACGTCATCTCGTCGAGAAGTAAGTTCTCGGACATATTTTACTCAATGGTTCTAGGGTGGTGCGGAAGTCTAGCCAGACAAATTGGAACCGCATAGACAGGCCCATCGCCGTGATCTTTCCAGTCACGATTGCGGTCACAGCCTCACTCGGGAAAACAGGTCCGCTGATCGCCCTCAGAATTGGAGCAAGCTTCTAGCTCATTCCTCGAGTTCCGACATCCATGCCCCAATCGCCGTAGCGAAGTACGTCGGTTGGAAAGCATACCAATCCCCCAATCCATCAGGTATACGATACTCCTCACCTGCCTGCTCAGAAGATATACCACGATCCATAGCCTTTCGCGCAGCAGCTTCAATATCACCTAGGAGATCGATGTACCTGTCTAATGCCATTGCATCAGCGAGCGGTCCATGGCCAGGCACGTACGTCGAAGCATCCATTGCACGCAAGAGTCGCGCCTCTGCACTGAGTCGGGATGGGGCCGCATCCACATAATTTGGGACCATTTGGTTCCAAACCAGATCTCCGCAAAAGACCACAGATTCCTCAGGTATCTCGACAGTCAAATCCGATTGGGTGTGTCCCCTGCGCGGGACAAGAATCACTGAACGGTCTCCTAGATCGATCTCGGTAGGTCGACGGGTTCCTATGCGGGTTACTGTCTCCAAAACTTCGCTCTGCTCATCACCATTCTGCATCGACAGGTCGATCGTCACATCGGTCCCGAGGACTTCGACTCCGGGTGTCTCGACCATCCCTCTGAGTCCATCTGTGTGGTCGCCATGGTAGTGCGTGATCACCGTGTGTGTAGGACGTCGACCTGTGAGTCGGCGGGCTTGCTCTGTCATCCATCGAGCGCCGTCGTTAGAAGCAAACGCCTCTACAATCACTACCCCGTTCCTACCTGAGATAATTCCGCCATTACAAAGCGTGGTGCGGTCCTCGAGTGGAGTCGATACGAGGCCCCAAACTCCCGGAGCTATCCTCTCTAGGCGCCCCCAAGGCTCGGAAGCTACGACAGGAAAGCGATCTTGGGTCGCCCAGACCATTTGACCCCACAGAGGAGCGACAGCCTTCATTAGAGCAACCTGTGCGGCACATGAAGAAGATCTTCTTACGAAGTCGCGACGGGTCAACGAGGGGCGTGATTCCATAACGAACACTTCAGGTTTTAGAATTCCATAACTTGAAAAGCTGGCGTCCCCGAGCCCGCCTCGCCATCCTCTGCCGCCATGAGCACATCCTTAAGCGTTTTAAACACCCCAATGCCCCCCTCAAAACCGTCACTATGAACGACTCCGTAAAGCTGCGGCTTCCGCACCCTCTCGCCATTCTGACTGGATGTGTACTCCTCGCCGCCGGAGCTAGCTACTTGCTACCGGCAGGTGAATTCGACCGTCAAAGCGACCCGGTCACAGGGCGCACACTTGTTGTGCCCGGTACCTACCATTCGGTCGAATCGAGCCCCGTCAATCTGTTCGAAGCCCTTGTTGCACTCCCGCGCGGTATGGCTGATGCGAGTAGCGTGATTTTCTTGGTCTTCTTGATCGGTGGTGCCTTTACGGTCGTTGACGAGTCGGGCGCGCTCAGGCGAGCGATCCCTTCGCTGGTTAAAGCACTGAGAGGTCGAGACCTCCTTGTTATACCCGTAGTCTCAATATTCTTTGCCATGGGCGGGGTGGTCCAAAACATGCAGGAAGAGATCATCCCACTCATTCCCGTCCTGTTGATCCTTACCGCGCGGCTCGGATTCACACCGATCGTGGCGGTTTCTATGAGCGCCGGAGCCGCATTCGTCGGATCCGCGTTCAGCCCGATCAACCCATTTCAGGTCATTATTGCCCAGCAAGCTGCACAGGTCGAACCGATATCAGGTGCGCTCTTCCGTATCGTCTTCTTGATTGGTGCCCTCGCCCTGTGGATATGGGCCACTATGCGCTATGCGGCGGCAACAAGGACAGCCAAGGTAGCTTCAAGTCCCGATGATGGGTTTGGCGAGGGCATGACCATCACAGACACCGTGATCGTCGCTATGGTGGCAGCAACCTTTGGCCTGATGGTCATCGGTCTTCAGTACTGGGGATGGGGCTTCGATCAGATGTCTGGCGCATTCTTCCTCATGGGTTGTCTCGTCGGCGTGATCGCAAAAATGGGAGTGAGCGGAACCGCTGAAGCTTACGTAAAAGGCTTCCGAGATCTCGCTTACGCCGCTCTGCTGATCGGCTTTGCCAGAGCCATCTCGACGGTCCTGACGGATGGGCGCATCATCGACACAATAGTGACCGGAATGTTCACCCCTCTAGAAAGCTTGCCCCAACTCGCGTCGGCACTAGGTATGGTCGTGGGACAAACGCTCCTGCACATCCCCGTGCCAAGCGTTAGTAGCCAAGCCGTTTTGACAATGCCGATCCTTGTGCCGTTGGCCGATCTTCTAGGGCTCTCAAGGCAAGTTATCGTGCTTGCTTACCAATACGGTGCAGGACTCTGTGACCTTGTGACACCTACGAACGGAGCACTGATGGCCATTCTTGCTTCGGCCGGCGTCCGTTACGAGCAGTGGATCAAGTTTACCGGACCACTCTATCTAGCTCTGGTCGCCTTAGGATGCGTCGCTATAGCTGTCGCGATCGCGGTCGGCCTGCAGTAATGTCGATCCGGGTAATAGCAGCCGTAATACGCCGCGATGGTGCTTTCCTTCTAGGCCGTCGGCCCACAAACAAGCGTCACGGCGGAATGTGGGAATTCCCGGGCGGAAAGGTCAAGCCGGGTGAGAAGCCTGAAACCACGGCAAGGCGCGAGCTGACTGAGGAATTAGAGCTAGACGTAACTAATTTTGGCTCACTCCTGTACAAAGTGCAGGATCAGGACTCTCCCTTCATAATTGAGTTCTATCAAACCGAAGTCACTGGAGACCCTGTCCCAAGAGAACACACTGAACTCGCATGGCTGTCCTCAGACAAAGTGGCGACAATGGCACTGGCCCCGGCTGACAGAACCTTTCTCTCATGGTTAATGTCGAAGGATGCGAATAAACCTAGTTCTGAGAGTTATCAGGAGAGTGAGCGGAGGTAATCGGCTGCTCTAGTTTTCGGGATCTCGCTCTTTAGACCATTGACAGTAAGCGCTCCTCGTCCGATCAAATCTCCGTGGTGGCGAATCCCGACAGGCCCCCTCTCTTCGTCATCCACCGCCACTGGCTCCATAGCAATAAGAGTCCGCATTTCGTCGTCATTCACAGCAACTGTCCGGCCTGTCATCCGGTCACCCAACAGTCGAAGCAAATCATTCGAGGGTCGCGGACGACCGCGAGAGTCAAAATCGATCCCTCGAATCCCCACGGAAACTGCTCGCCATGATCCATTCTCCCACGCTGGGATAGGCCAGGCATCCAGTGTATGAAACCAGGCGCGACCTCCTCGTAAGATCCATCGTAGCCGATCGAGCCCGTGCCCTAGGCCATATCGATCCCTCAACTCCTCCAAGGCAGGCCCAAGACGCTCTTTCGCCTCATCGACTGACAGGTCGTCACCTGGAAAAACAGCGGGCACGCTCTCCTTAAAAGATCGACTCTCACCATCGTCCAACTTCCGAAGTAGCGCCATGAAGAGTCCCCCTGAGTCGAGATGATGCGGGTATATACGAGCAGCGCCCTCGAGCCTAGGATCAAATTGAACACCTTCGAAGTGAGTCAAACCCGGAGCGTGATCAATCGGAAGTGCGAGGGGTTCAAGCTCGACGGGCAAACGCCGAAGTGCGTCGGTAACTACTGCTTCGTTCTCTTCAGGGGCAAAAGTGCAGGTCACATAAAGAATGACGCCTCCTGGTCGGGTCACCTTAACCGCTCTCTCAAGAAGCGCCCGCTGGGCTTTTGTCACATAACCCAAAAAGGACATTGACTGATTAGGCGCCCGCCCGCCGCCACGACGAAGGGTGCCCTCGCCCGAACACGGTACGTCTACCAAGACCCGGTCGAATGTGGCTCCGACCGGAAAGTCTCGGCCATCTCCAGCGGTTACCATGATGTTTGAATTGCCGAGACGGTACACATTTCCTAAGAGCCCACGAATGCGTGGCTCACTCACCTCAGACGCTACAAGGCATCCTGAATCTTCCATCAGTTCCGCCATGTGCAGTGTTTTTCCACCTGGCGCAGAGCACAGATCCAGCACGTGTTCGCCGGGCTCCGGGGCTATCGCGGGAGCCGCAACACCCGTCGATGCCTGCTGAACATACACCAAACCAAGCCAGTGCTCACGAGTCGCGGAAAGTGGACCCGGCCCTTCTTTAACTCTGTGGAACCCCGAAACTCCTTCGACAGGCTCCGTCTCGAACCCGCGAGCCCTTAGGCGTTCGATGAGCGCATGCTCTGTAACCCGCCCTGAACACACTCGGAATACCAGCGGTTCTGGACGACGAGCAGCCTCCGTAAAGCCCGCCCAATCATCTACAAAACTGCGGTAGCGTGCGAGGTCGACTTCCCGCTCTCGCGGGGCCTTACGCCTCCTGCGCCGGGGGATCAGAAGTTGAGTACGTCAGGGTCCTCGTCTTCGCGAACTAGAGTCAGGATAGCCGCCTGGGGCACCACAAGATAGTTCTCGCCTTCAAACGCGATCTCAACCGCAGCCTTCCTAAAGAAAAGCGCATAATCCCCAATTTGAGCCTGCAAAGGAACGTACTTCGGCTCACCAGGGGTGCCACCAATCTTCCAGGGCTCGTCGTCGAGTTCTGTGGGAGCAGAAACAGCATTTCCGGGACCTGTAGCGACGACCTTGCCGCCCTGTACGGCCTGGTTGTCGACTGCCGTGCTCGGAAGATAGAGGCCTACCTTGGTCCGATCCTCACCCTCTTCCGGCTGAATCAGGACGCGGTCGCCCACAACAATGAGACGTTTTCTCGATTCTGACATGTTCACCCCGTACGACACTCTTCTATCTACACTTATGGACAGAAAAACTCGCCTTACATGAGAATTCCCGCCACCGCGGCGGTCATTAGCGAAGCCATGAGACCTGCACCCATTGCCTTAGGACCCATCCTTGCTAGGTCTTGCCTGCGCGACGGAGCGATCGCACCGATTCCGGCTATAGTCATGGCGACCGATCCAAAATTAGCAAAAGTCGTGAGAGCGTATATGCCTATCCCCAAGGATCGTGGGTCAACTGATGTACCGTAGGCCAACTCGTTGGAAAGTTCGGCAAACGCAACGAATTCGTTCAAGACAAAGTCGATACCAATCATCCGTCCAACGAGGTCTGCATCCGCCCACGGCACCCCAAGCATCCATGCTACAGGAGCCAGAGCTGATCCGAAAAGGCCTTCGAGAGTCACCCCAGACGCACCGAAAAGAGCACCTAGCCACCCCAGTAAGCCGTTGATCATCGCGACGAGAGCAATAAACGCTATCAGCATGGCACCAACTACCAGCGCCAAGCGGAGTCCCTCTGCAGCACCACGAGCAGCCGCATCGATCACGTTGACATCAGGTCGCTCTACCTCTTCGGCCACCATACCTGTCGTGACCGGTTCTCCTGTCTCTGGGACAAGCAGCTTCGACATTACGAGTGCCGCAGGTGCAGACATCACCGACGCAGCTATAAGATGTCCCGCAGCATCAGGATGGTATGGCATGAGCATACCGGCATAAGCAGCCAGAACAGTCCCAGAAATAGTTGCTAGTCCAGCGGTCATTATGGCCATCATCTCTGACTCGGTCATTCGCTCTACGTAGGGCTTCACCACCAAGGGCGACTCCATCATCCCCACGAAAATATTCGTGGCCGTGCAGAGTGTCTCCGCACCGGACGTCCGCATGGTGCGCTGCATCGTCCAAGCTACGACCCTCACCACTTTCTGCATGATCCCAAGGTGGTAGAGAACGGTCACGAGCGACGACACAAAAATAATGTTGGGCAAGATGCGGAAAGCGAAGAAAGCTCCCGTCTCAGCAACTACACCATCCGTCGAGCTGAACGCACCATCCGCTCCCAATGTGCCCACCGGTACTTCGCTCCCAACCAGATTACCAAAGACGAAACGGCCACCTTCGGTTCCATAACCCAATACAGCATGAACTACATGATTCAATGCGTCGAAGGCGGCCACCCCGACTGGGGTCCGAAGGACCAGAAGCGCGAAACCAATCTGAAGAGTTAATCCACATCCGACGAGACGCCATGAGACCCTTCTACGATCAGTCGAAAAGATCCACGCTATAACCACAAGAAGGGCGAGTCCTAGAACAGCACGAAGGCGTTCTTCAAACATCAGATGTGGACCTCCATTCTTTCACCTTGTCGCAAAGAAAGCACTCACAATCCAGGCCGAGCGGAAACAGATTTTTGATCATAAATCGGAGTAAGAACGGCTCCTTAATGAGAAGATTCTATCTGGCACAGAGGCTTCCTGCGAGAAGGTTTAATACCGATCCGGCTACAAACACGCGACATCGGATTCTCTGTTTACCTCTCAGGACGTGCTCATCGGAGCGAAGGACCGTACCATCATGTGTCAACAGGATGCCCGATCAACACATAGTTTATGAAACTGTATAAGCACTCGGCCTACATGCTCGGATTATTAATATCTGCGAGCACCTTTTTCCTTGCGCCACTCTCAATACCTGCCCAATCCATAGCTCAGAGCGGACGATCCGATCAGGGAATGGTTAGCGCCGCGCAACCGCTGGCCACCGACGCAGGAGTCCGAATCCTTGAGATGGGTGGAAATGCAGCCGACGCAGCAGTAGCAGCCGGGTTTGCGATCGCAGTGGTCGAACCGACAATGAACTCGATTGCGGGGCGGAATCAGATTCTGGTCTACACCCCGTCAGGAAAATTCCACGGCATAGACGGAACGACCCAAGCCCCTTGGGATTATGATCATGAAACCGCAACACGAGCGTCATTCGGGTACGCAGTTATCGGGATTCCGGGTGCTACAGCAGGGCTTCTTAAGCTTCACGAGGAGCATGGCTCGCTTCCTCTCGCTCAGGTCATGGCACCTGCGATCGAATACGCTGAAAATGGCTTTCGTCTGCTCGCCGGAGATGCTGCGCGACAGGCCGCAGGTGCTGAACAGGCCCTTCAGTTTCCGGGGACGGCGGACGCCTACTACAAGGGTGACGGATCTCCTTATCGGGCGGGCGAGACACTAACCCAGCCTGCCTACGCTGAAACCCTCCGAAAAATCATGACTGGTGGACGGGATGTGTTTTATAGAGGAGAAATCGCCCAAGCGATGGCACGAGACCTTCAGGCAAACGGTGCAGTCATCGACCTCGACGACCTCGAACAATATGTAGCGGAAGACAGCCGTATAGTCCGTGGGAGTTACCGAGGTTACGAACTCGTCGGCACAGATGTACCCGCAGCCGGAGTTCTAGCCATCCAAGCTCTGCACATAATGGAAAATTTCGACCCGGATTCGATGACAGAGGCCGAGTGGTTTTCCATCACCGCTCAGGCTCTGCGCATGGCGCAAAGTGAGCTAGGCATCCTTGGGACAGATACCGCCGCCGTAAGAGCGACCTCTAAAGAATATGCAAAAGAGTTAGCTATAAATGTTAAGGCACCTGGTCAACGACCAGAGATGCCACAGACCCCGCTACCCCAACTCGAGGAACGCGGAGACCTATATGGTGGACACACCACACACCTCTCGACAGCAGATGCAAACGGTATGTTCGTATCGCTGACACAAACGCTCGGTCCGAACATGGGCTCGAAAGTAGTCACCCCAGGACTCGGCTTCCTGTATGCCTCGACACTAGGAGGCTACCTAGGCACGATGACCCAACCCGGCATGCGTGCTCGCTCGAATATCTGCCCCTTTATCGTAATGAAGGATGGTGAGGTCATTCTCGTACTTGGAGGCGCTGGCGGGGGCATGATCCCGCCAGCAGTAGTCCACGCAATTACTCGTGTTATCGACTTCGGCTTGGACCTTCCCCAAGCACTCGCCGCGCCGCGCGTTGCGGGAGGATCCGGTGGCGTATTTAATGCTGAAACTTCTCCGGGCATTGGATGGACCGACGTAGAGATCGCCGAGATGAGAGCACTCGGCTTAGACATCAACGAACAACCACGGACAGGAGCATTCGGTAGGATTCATGGAATCCAATTCGATCCCGAAACAAGAACCTTAATCGGCGCGGCTGACCCAGACTGGGAAGGAACGGCGCGTGGACCAATGACGAGTCAACGATGATCTGTACCGTGAGCGCACACATTCCTAGTATGTGCCCCTTGAATACTTTAGACACCACGATTGGAGTGACTACGTGAATAGACTAACCCTAGTCGCGTTCACCACCCTTTTTCCCGTGTCCTTGGCTGCTCAGGTCGGAGCCGTACCGAGCAGACTTGTCGAGGTTGAGACAGAGCGCTCCAGAGCTTGCGTCAGCACGCTCGGACAGATCGCAGTGCTGGACAGAGTCCTTGCCCCGGTAGTTACTCGGGGGACAAGACTACGAGAGATCGCTGAGGCTGTCGCACTGGAAGACCGGATGATAGTCGAGCCATTCGAGTCCTCAGACGAAACCGAAGCCCTGGTTCAGAATTGGTTCACCACTGACGCTGCGCTAGCGCAACGCTACGTAATGTCAGAGGACAGTGGTGTGCTCGCAGAACGACAGGCAGGCCGAGAAACGATTAAAGCCGTGATCACCCAAGAACTAACGACCATCCAGCAGTATGCAGATAGCGTGCTCACCGCGAATACCGCGTTAATCCAAGCCGTCGGACCCTGCGATGGAGCGATATTTGTGCGAGGTGCAGTTCTAGGTGCGTGCGAGGATACTTCTAGTCCAATCTGCGAACAAGCAGCGCTGCCAGCAGGTGAAGCTAAAGATTTTCGCTTCGTGGATACCGGAGAGTCGGTATGGGAAATCCAGGAAACACGGCCTTGGACTGTACCCTCACCTCTTCGGCCAACAGAGGATGGCCAACTGGAAGGGGGACGCACAATTGGGTACGCGAGGGTGGGGAACTTAGCGATATCGCTCTCTTTTTCACCGCTCTTCAGAGAAAGAGACGAAATGTCAGAGGGAGAACTCGCCCGATATGACACCGTAAACGATTCTCTTGGCATTGCCATTGATCATCCCACACTCGCGGTAACAACTGCGTTCGGAATACGGGCCGCTCTCAACGAGCCACTCGGAACAGAGACGAGCTATGTCCTTCACTTCGACGACATAAATGCCCCTGACATCCTATGGAGCGGCCCTGCAGAATCGGGTACCCCTCTCGAAGCGGCGATACCACTAGGGGCGGCTCACGTTGTGCGGTTTCGTGCTGGAGACCCGGTGATGCTTACCGCTATAGGTGGGGCGGACGGAAACAACCCCGAGTACTCAATCATGATTGGGAATGTCAACCAGACGCCCGCTGCCACAGTGCTGCTCAACTACATGGCATCGCAAATGGCCGATGACCTTAGTCGGTACGAACAACCCCGAGACTGAAATAGAGCGAATGTGGAGCAATGCCGACGCACCAGCCCATCGCTATTCATTATCGAACTATCCCGGCTCCTCCGACTCGATCATCCATAACAAACTTGTCACGTGCCGGCATAACCACCGCTGGTAGAGTTTCTGAGTCCATCACTGCATCCTCAGAAACGATCTCGTTCATCCAAAGAACGTAGGCGATGACGGCATAGACCTCATCAGCCGTTAGTATGCCGGGAGTCAGCTGAGGCATCGCCTTGCGAATGTAGTCGTAGAGCGTAGTAGCATAGGGCCAATAGTTCCCCACAGTTCTTGTGGTAGGAACATCCTCCCACTGTTCACTATCGACCAATCGATCGTTAGGCCCTTCAGTTCCAGTAGGACCGTGGCAGGCAATGCAGTGAACGTTGTAGATATTCCGACCCTCCTGGACAGACCCATTCCCTTCCGGGAGCCCCAATCCGTCCGGGCGAACGTCGATGTCCCACATTGCGACCCGCTGCTCAGAGGCTTCGACTCCGAAATCAAAACGGTCAGGCGCGTTCACAGGGAGCCCTAACTCCGTTCCGGGCATCGCAATCTCGGCAGAAGTAACCTGACCGCTATAAGATGTCTCACTCATATCAGTGCAAGCTGCCATCAATATGACAACCACTAGTGATGCTACAAAGAGTTTTTCGACGTCTGCGCCCCAATTAGATAGCTGACTCATACGAGGTCTCCTAGGCCGAACGTTACCTCGCCAGTCCGTGCAATTTTCCAAGCACGCTGATGATTTTGGTGATAAGACGTTCTTATGCCGCGCGCTTCCCAAAGCTGCTCGACCGTCGGCTGCACATAACCCGTCTCGTCAGTTGCACGACTCAGGATGACAGTGTCACGTCCATTCCATTCGAAAAGGTGACGGAAGCGAACCGTAGACTTGTCTAGAATCGGTCCCTCTAAAGCTGCATCGGACCAATTCCTGCCACCATCGGTGCTCACCTCAACTCGAGTGATCCTCCCTCTTCCGGACCAGGCCAACCCACGAATCTCCCACCATCCCTTGTCCGGCAGCACATAGGGGTAGGAGGGAAAAGTGATCACAGACTTCGCGTCCATTACCAGACTGAACTGTCGGACTGTTCCATCTCCCAACGGGTCAGTGTACTTCGACGTCTCGTCTCTGGTGTGGGTGGGCTGGTCGGTGACCTCGATTCGGCGAAGCCATTTGACCGATGTGTTGCCCTCATATCCTGGATTAAAGAGGCGGAGTGGGTAACCCTGTTCCGGCCGGATACGCTCCCCATTCTGACCATAGGCGAGAATTGAGTCTTTCATCACCTTTTCGAGAGGGACACTCCGAGACATGACCGCGGAGTCCCCTCCCTCCGCTAAAACCCAGTTTGCTCCAGGCCTGACTCCGACCTCGCGCAGGATCGTCGATACCGCGACCCCAGTCCATTCACTCGTGCTCAACAGGCCATCAAGAGCCTGAACCGTCACCTCAGTCGGCATCCTCTCGCGATTGTAGACCCCCCCTCCATTCCCAGAACACTCAAGAAAGCGGATTCGTGAGACTTGCGGATAACGCATGAGTTCTGACATGCGAAAGACCATCGGTCTCTCAACCATACCGTGAACGAGTAATTCGTGATCTTCAAACCGAATCTCTGGGATACCAGCGTGGTGCCGCTCGAAGTGCAAATCCGCTGGCGTGATTGTTCCCATCAGATCCGCAAGAGGAGTGCGCGATGACGACGAAAGTGCAGGCGCCCTGATGAGTCTTTTGGGTTGCTCACCCGGCGCTCTGCTTCCTATTTCGGAAACCAGTCGACCTGGGACCTTAGTTGGATCTGTTGGAGCTTCCTGAGCGATCAACTGAATCGCATCCGCCTGGGTCTTCACTAGACCTGCTGCGATCACTCCAGAAGTCGTCGTGATCCACCTGCGACGCGAGAGTTTGGGACTTTCAGCACTCGGCATGGAGTCGGCTCCTCGTTCCAGTCTTCAAGCGGCGACGACAACCTGTCGCGTTCAAGCGTCTGAGGCCAGTAGCTTCGATGACCGATCTTCGCTGTTCATCTCATCCGTTGAATCACCGAAGATTCTTCTCCACGGTAGACGCCGGCCGACGACTGGAACAGATTCACCAACCATTCTTACTTGCTTGGAGTAACTACCGATGCGCGGACATATTGTCGCTTCAGTCTTCATGGCGACACTCGTAGCTGCGCCCTTAGTGGCGCAAGATCTTGATTTCCCAGACGGATTCGATGAGCCCATGCCTATGCACCACGATGGGCGCGGCCTAGGTGAATTTCATAGAGAAATCACGACCACATCCCAAGAAGCTCAGCGCTTTTTCGATCAGGGCATCCAGTTGATGTACGCCTTTGATACGAACCTCGCCGCGCGATCATTCCGTGAGGCATGGAAACTCGATCCTAATTGTGCCATGTGCTACTTCGGCGAAGCATGGGCATGGGGCCCCTACCTGAACGGTCCCATGACAGCACCAGATGCTCCGCGCGCCTATGCGGCGATTCACAAATCTCTCGAGCTTTCCGATAGCAATGCGTCCGAAATAGAACGAGAGATGATCGAAGCGTTAGCGGTTCGCTATGAGGAGGAGCATGACCCTGACAAGCGCCGTTCACTGGATGAAACATGGGCCGAGGTGGTCAACAATCTCTTTGAGAAGTATCCGAATGATCTGGACATCGGTTTCCTGGCCGGTGAATCGCTGATGCTATTGCAGCCGCGACGTGGAAGATGGGACATCGGGAATCCCGATGTGCAGGAGATCCACCGCGTTCTTGAATCTGTCCTCGAACAAGACATCACCCACCCTGGCACATGCCACCTATATATCCATGCAACCGAGCCAACACAGGAGCCAGGTCTAGCAGAGGCATGTGCGGACCACCTCGGCCAATCGATTCCAGGCGCCAGCCATATCCAGCATATGCCGTCTCATACGTATAACCGGATCGGCCGATGGGGTGACGCAGTTAGGGGCAATACCGAAGCATGGCATTCCGATCTAAAAGCGGCTTACGGTGACGGCTTCGCGATCTATCCGTCGCATAACCTGCACATGCTACTTTTCGCCGCTTCAAATGACGGCCAGGGTGCTGTGGCTATTCAAGCAGGTCGCGATTATGCCAACCTCATGGACGGAGCCACTTTTTACGAAGCACTGACGATGGTTCGGTTCGGGCGCTTCCAGGATATCATCCAACTACAAGAGGCTCCAGAAGGGACTGTCTTCCGCGGCCTTTATGACTTTGGAAAAGGCTACGCGCACCTGCGGATGGGCGATGAAGGTACTGCGCGCTGGTACATGCACCTCATAGAAACTGCCTTGGAAGAGGATCCGGACGACAACTTCCGTGGCCACTCCGCTACGCAGTTGCTAGGGGTCGTAGGTGCGATTCTCAAGGGTGAAATTCTCCGCGCGAACGGCGAGGTTGAGGAGGCGATTAGCATACTACGTGCGGGGGGAGAGTTGGAGGATGGGTTGCGGTATGATGAACCTGAGCCTCTCCCATTCTCGATATACACGTGGCTCGGTGACGCGTTACACGAAGTGGGCCGATATGAAGAGGCGGAGGACGCCTTCCGGCACGAGCTTTCCAAGCATCCGAATAATGGATGGTCGCTCTTCGGGCTTGAGCGAGCGCTGCGCTCGCAAGGAAAGACCGAAGAGGCGGACGAGGTCCACGCCGAGTTCCGAGAAGCTTGGGCCAGATCAGACACTTACCTAAGAGGGCCGATCTTCTAGAGAAACGCTTAACTCTGGGGTGGGGTGACTCCAAAGTAATCCCACCCCGGAGGGTGTTAGTGGCGATACCATACTCTATTCGTCCTGCTCCACTATCCCGCCGCCCTCCGGGACAGAATCTTCTCTTCTCGTATCCATATACCTTTTGACTTCTGCTACCAGATCAGTGCTCCACACGGGCGAGGGCGCCGGGACAGCAGAGGCATTCGTCACAAGGACTACAGCAGCACGAAGCTGCTCCTCACGGTCCGAATCCTGAGCCTGCAGCACACGAAGTGCAACTTCAACAGCAGCATTTGATCCATGCCTTGAAGATAGCCCGCCAAACACGGTAACGAATGGGCCACCAATAGCTCCCACAAAAGCAAACAACATCGCAAACGGGGTAAAGAACGAAAGCCTTGGGATTTCTCGAAGGAGGTGAGGCCATCCGACGAAAACGACTACTCCCGCGATCGCCCCTAGACATCCCAATCGGCGCGGGTTTGGCGATACCCGCGCTTCTTGAAGTTCTGCCCGAGCCACCTCGATAGTTCGAAAATCTTCCGACGACAATACCACCAGTCGATTAGGAGGCCCTCTTTCCACCAGTCAATACCTTACTCAAGATTAGGTTCGAGAACACAGGATGATACTATTCCCAACTCCACCGCACCGGGTGGAGGCGATCACCCACAAATCAACAAGACTGGAATGAACTAACATTATGTGCTTAAAATAATTGTATGCCATACTACGAATATGAGTGTGCGGAAAACGGCGAGATCGTCGAAGTCCGCCACGGAATGGACGAACAACTCACCACATGGGGTCAGCTAGCAGATCGTACCGCAATCGATCCTGGAGATACTCCGGCAGATGCACCAATCCGGCGTATCATGAGTAATACGGTTTCTGTTACAGGAACGTCAGGTCAAGCAGACTTCCAGGGCTGCGGAACCGGCTGCGGCTGCGCGACATAGAACTGAATCAGGTCGACGTACTGGTCATCGGCGCCGGTCCCGCAGGCTGCGCAGCTGCCATACTGCTGGCTCGTCGAAGTCATAGGGTGATGTTGGTTAGTCCGGAAACACCAATGTCCGGCTCACTCGCTGTTTCGATACCTCCATCTGCACGGCGGGTCCTAGAGGAACTTGGGGCACTGGACTCCTTAGACGCAGCAGGCCTCTATCCGAACTTAGGCAACTCAGTAATCTGGGCGAATGAGCCTCCTCGTTCAGAAATGTTTTCGAACGACTCCAAAGGATACCATACCGATCTAGCAACCCTAGAGCACATACTCTTGGAGGTCGCAGCTCAGGCAGGAGTAATTGTGCAACATGGATACTCAGCGCGGAGCGCGAAGCAGACAAAAACGGGCTGGAGTGTCCGATGTGAAGGGGAAGAAGGTTCCAGGGTCATCGAATCCTCCTGGGTTATCGATGCCTCCGGTCGACACGGAGTCATCGCTCGAAACGAGGGCCGTAAGGTAGACCGCAGTACTACAACTCTTGCTATAATCCGGCGCTGGAGGCTCGAAGGTGGTTGGCCAGAGGCGGATCGCCACTTCACTTACATCGAATCCTACGACACCGGCTGGGCGTGGTCCGTGCCACTCGGAGACGACCTTCGCTGCTACACCGTTATGATCGACCAACGGGAAACCGAGATAGCGGGGTGCGACCTATCCGACATTCTCGACCGTGAGCTTCACCGAACAGCGCACCTAGGGAGATCAAGAAACGGAGCACAACCCGTGGACGAGGCATGGGCGTGCCCGGCTTCTCTTTATCAGGCGACACGATACGCTCGCCCAGGTCTTATCCTTGCAGGCGATGCCGGTTCATTTATCGATCCGCTCTCTTCGTTCGGGGTCAAAAAAGCACTTTCGTCAGGCTGGCTAGCGGGAATCGTTGCTAACACCGCTCTTATTGATCCCGACATGACGGAGGCCTCAGTGAACTTTTTTGACTCGCGCGAGAAGCTGGTCTACAGCCGATATCGGGAAAGCTCAGCGCCCTTCTTCCAATCTGCGGCCCAGTCCCACGGAACGTCATACTGGATTGAACGAGCACGAGCCGCAAAGAAAGCAGCAGGTGTCGCTAGTGATTCAGGCTTACCCCAAGCTGACATTCGTCATCAACTCGACCTGCTCGAATCAAACTTACCCGAAACCGACGTCCGTGCCGCCTTTGACAAGATCCGCGCTAAGGACCGTCTCGGTGCGGTCCGCGGGGCGACTCTGCGAATATTTGAAGGGCCGGGAGTAGCAGGGCATCGCATCGTCATGGAAAAGCGCCTAGCCAGTGCTCATTGGCCCTCTGGGATGCGGTACATCCGAGGTGTCGACCTCTTACAGCTTATCGAAGCTGCTATATCCCATGACCAAGTGCCCGAAGGCTGGGCCGCATACAACGCCTCCGTGTCAGCAGTCACGTTGCCCGACTACCTGACTGCTCTGTCAACGGCCTTTGCAGCCGGATTTCTGGAATACGATATGGAAGCAGGCTGAATTCACAGCGGCACTCAGGACCGTTCGGACAGTCGCAGAATTCTGGGTCCTCGAGGAATTCTCATCGAAACCCTGGCGAAAATCGCAGTATGTCCGCAGTCTATGAGCGATTCATATACCCGTCCCCCGAACCCGTCTTAAGCCGATGGCGTTTTCCGCCCGGTTCACTTTTTTGCTCACTGGCCTCACTCTCGCCGGTGTTTTGCTTGCCTGGAGTCCGGCGTCGCAATCTCCGGACTCTGAGGACCGTATACTCGTAGACCAAGGTTTTTTGATCACGAATCAGACGCTCATTGACCGATGCTCGCGTTGTCATACAGTCGACGACGAGGGGCGCATGTCACGCATCTCATGGATGCGCAAAACGCCAGAAGGTTGGCAAACATCCATCCGCCGTATGATGGCACTTCATGGAGCACGGCTGAATCAAGCTGACGCCCTAGAAATAGTGCGTTATCTCTCCAATGAGCAGGGCCTCGCGCCGGAAGAACTCCGGCCCGGTATGTTCGAGATTGAGCGGCGCAGTGACGATCACGATTGGGATGGCGATTCTGACGTTGAGTACACTTGCATTCAGTGTCATTCGATGGGCCGAGTGATGACACAGCGCCGAACAGAGGAAGAGTGGGGTCTTTTGATCACGACACACAGAGCTCTGTACCCCTTATCCGACTGGCAGGCATTTCGTTACACGGGACCTGCGTCCGAGCAAGATGATCCCCGTCATCCTATGGAGCGAGCTATCAGCTACCTCGGGGAGGTATTTCCCCTTGAAACACCAGAGTGGTCGGCATGGTCCGCCAACAAGCGACCGGCTAGACTCGAAGGCACCTGGATCATATCGGGTCACGAACCTGGCAAAGGGCCACTCTACGGGACCATGATGATTTCAGTTGATCCGAGGGACGCGAACGTCTTCAAAACGACCTCATCGTATGTATACGCGGAGTCTGGCGAGCAGATTCAACGCACGGGTCAAACGACGGTCTACACCGGTTACCAGTGGCGCGGAAGGTCGAACCCCGGAAGTGACGACGAACTGCGCGAGGTTATGTTCGTCGAGCGTGACCAGCAACAAATTTGGGGGCGGTGGTTCAGCGGTGATTACGACGAGATCGGACCAAACATCTCAATGAAGCGCGCGGTTGGTAGCACGATCGTAACTGGCGTTCATCCACGAGCCATCTTACAGGGCTCATCGACCGATGTGACAGTATACGGGGTCGGTCTTTCCGAATCAGAAGCCCTCGATTTTGGCAGCGGAATCTCAGTCGAATCCATGAATGAGATTGACGACGGCGCTCTTCGAGTAACGTTGCATGTGGCAGAAAATACGGGTTTAGGGGGGCGAGACCTCCACACTAATGGGTCGATCGCAGAAGATGCGGTCGTGGTCCACAATGGGGTTGATCGGATCGAGGTTACACCGGGAACTGGGTCCGCCCGTGCCGGTGGCGCGCACTTCCCGAAGGGTTATCAGATCTTCGATGCCTGGGGTTTTGATGACGGTCCAGACGGCGAACCGAATACAGGGGACGACCTAGACCTGGGCCGAATAGACGTATCTTGGCACCTGGAAGAATACGCCGCCACATATGGTGACGACGACATCGACTTCGTCGGGGAAATTCAGCAAGACGGTAGATTCGTGCCTGCTGCTGACGGTCCAAACGCAGATCGTTCGGGCAACAGAAACAACATCGGTGATGTGTGGGTGGTGGCTACGTATGGATCTGGTGATGCCGCAATATCTGCCCGCGCGCACCTAGTCGTGATGCCGCCGCTGTACATGCGCTGGGAGCCATGGGCAGAGATCGAAACCAGACCCCGGCCGATTGGAGGAAGCTGATGACTCCGCCTACAGCGACCGGTTTTTTAGATACGATGAACGCCGACGCAGTGTTAGAGCTACGAGACTTCCACGCATTTGAAGCGTTCGGGGCCAGATTCCTATACATGGTGCCGTCGGCTGGCATCTTTCGAATGGATGAATGCGGATCCGCGATACTCGATGCTCTAGAATCTGGTCCTCTGAGCGAAGACGATTTAATAGAAAAGCTTCATGGGCGTTTTGATACTGATCGTGCCCTTGAAACTATGGCTGAACTGAAGGAAATAAGGGCCATAGGTGGCCCGGATGCGCCGAAGGAGGAGACCCCAAACGACCTTCCGCCTGCCGATTTCCCACTCAATACGATGGTCCTGAACGTTACGAACAAGTGTAACCTCGCTTGTACCTACTGCTACGAATACGGCGAAGACAAGATCATCGACACCCAATATGGCAAGCAGCCCAAGTTCATGAGTGAGGACACAGCTGAGGAGAGCGTAGAGTTCCTTCTGAAGCAATCGGGCGATCAGCCGAGGGCGCACCTGACATTCTTCGGGGGTGAAACCCTATTGAACTTCCCTGTTCTGCAGAAGACTGTTGCCTATGCCCGTCGCCGGGCCGCCGAAGAACGTAAGACGATCTCGTTCAGCCTAACAACCAATGCGACGCTCTTGAAGCCCGAGATCATTCAATGGCTGGCGGACAACGACGTGGGAGTAACCGTCTCAATAGACGGGCCGAAACCCGTTCAGGATGGCCTGCGCGTATTCCACAACGGGCGCGGCACGTACGACGTTGTTCTGCCGAAGATCAAGGAATTGATCGCAACGCATCGTTCACGCCCTATCGGTGCTCGTGTGACGCTCACACAGAAACACCTAAACGTTATAGAGATCTATAGGCACCTGACCGACGAACTCGGGTTCAAGGAAGTCGGCCTGGCACCCGTAACAACTCAAGACCATCGCGACTACGCAATTACGCCAGAGTCCAAAGACTCTATGCTTGAGCAATTCGAGGAGCTGGCAGACGAATGGCTCCAACACGCACTTCGTGATGAACATCATGGTTTCACAAATGTGACCGATACGATCGAAGAAATTCACAAAGGTGTAAGTAAGGCATACGGATGCGGCGCTGGACTGGGCCTGTTGGGTGTCGCAACCGATGGTGATGTCTCGCTCTGTCACCGCTTTGCGGGCTCCCCAGAACACACGATCGGAACCGTTGCAGACGGTGTTGACCGAGAGAAACAAGAGCAATTCCTCGTCGACCACCATATCGCTGAGAAGACAGATTGTCATAAGTGCTGGGCCCGTCCGATCTGTTCAGGTGGATGCTACCACGAGGCCCACGTTCAGTACGGTGACTCTTCGCACGCCAACCTTCATTATTGTACTTGGGTCCGTAGCTGGACTCATACCTGCTTGGAAATCTACGGAGCTCTAGCAGAAAGAAACCCCAGGTTCTTGGAGCGATTCGACGCATGAAACGACTCAAATCGGTCAACCAAAAGGCAAACAGGATAGAGGCTTACCTGAAGCACGAGAAAGCCACGGCACAGGACGATCTGGATGTCGTCGGTCTGCGCACACCTCCACATGAGGAGAATGGGCCGCACTTCCCACTTGGCTGCTCCCTTCAGTTTTCACCCGGATGGGAAGTCGACAACCGAGGTGGTACAGCTGGGCTTTGCCAACCGGTCGAACGAGACATATTCGACTGCCACATCTCCTGCTTCTGGCCAGCGCATGTGCCCGACCAGCTCAATCATGCACCTGACTGGACTGGGAAGTGTGCGGCAGCTCAAAAAGACTGGAGAAAACTCGACCTGATCTTTCCTTAGGCCGAAACCGACTTGATGAGAAAACCACTCTGCGCCGTTCTTACGGCATCAGTCCTCGGGATCCTTCCCCTGGAAACGAAGGCTCAGAATGCCACTTGGTACATCTCAACCTACACGGACGAGATGCTAGTGTGGGACGAGGGCTCAGAAACGGTCATCGATCGCATCGAAATGAACCGAATCATCCCCAACGGTGTTCAGCTAAACGAGTCGAAGACCCACCTCTACGTGGGTGATGGGTCCGCCGAGTACATACAAGTAGTCGATATTGCAGCCAGAGAAGTGGTGGACGAATACAGCCTGTCCAAGGGTGACACAACATTCAGGATCGGTGCATTTGCTCCTCATCCCTCTGAACCGAAAGCAATCGTGTTTGGGCGGCGGCATACGAAAATGGCGGACCGCTATTCAGTCGAAGGCCCATTCATCCTTGAGTACGACCTCAGTAAAAAGATCGTAACAGACACTGTTCCATGGCCGGATGGAGAAGAGCGCGACCGAGTCAACTTCCGATACTCTCCTGATGGGGCAACACTCTACTTCTTCACTAACGACATTATAGCCGTTGACTCGGAGACATACGAAGAAATTGATCGATGGGAGATTTCGAACCCTCTAGAGCCAGGACTCGGCAGACCGAGTTTTAGTACGGCCTCTCAGACATACGATGAGCCAGGACTAGCAACAAATCTTATGCGTATGAGTGACCCCGTGCACAATAGGACATTGATGGGGATCGCGAGCGTCAGACTCAGTGAGAAGGAGGTAGACTTCTACACCGTAGGCCCATCGGAACCGGTAAGTGCATTCGCAATGGCTCCTGATGGTGAAAAAGCTTACGCACTCTACACAACCATAGAGGCTTACGAATTTTGGGAATTTGATCTTGTTAACGAGGTCGTGACAAGGCGAGTTCCTTTCCCTGGGCGTCCGCGGATGGGATTAGAAGTCAGCGCAGATGGGACTAAGCTGTACATCCACGTCGCTGGGAACACGATTGACGTCTACGATGCAGAAACGTTCTCACTCATGCGGACGGTGGAGTTCGACGAGGATATGACGCTCGGGAATATCGCGATCATCCCTGGTGGCGATTAGCTCCCGTCATTTCATAGTGAGTGCAGACCTTGAGCTTCTCCACGGTCCTCGCGTGGTGATATGAGGCTCATCGACAATCACCTGCGCCGGGCACTCGATTATGTTCGCCCATACTGGGGAGCTCTCGTTCCAGTCGTTTTGGTTTCGATCCTCTCAACAGGGCTATCCCTCGTCCTTCCCTATCTGTCAAAGGTACTTGTGGACGATGCGATACTCGGGCGCGATTTAACGCTACTCTTCCAAATCGTGGGGCTGGTAATCGTAATACCACTCGTATCCTTCGGATTGAATGTCTTCAGCGGCATGCGGTATACCGGAGTTTCCGCTGACATCCTGTTCGACATGCGACTCGACCTTTACCGACACCTCCAACGCCTCTCCCCCAGATACTATGCGCGTACGCCTTTAGGTGACATCGTCACCCGAATCAATGGCGATATCGGAGAAATCCAGAGAGTCGTTTCTGAAGCCGCACTATCATGGTTCGGCCAAGTCATCGCATTGATCGGTACTGTCGGCATGCTGATCTACCTCGACTGGCAGCTCTTCGTGGCGAGCCTCGTAGTGATGCCCCCATCACTCTATACCTTGGTCAGATACCGTAGCGAACTTGAGACGAGAATCACAAAGCTGCGAGAGAAAAGTTCGCAGATAGGCTCTTTCCTCATTGAGACCCTGCAAGGAATGCGCACGGTCGTAGGCGCAAATGCTCAGGGGCGAGAGATAGAAAGATTCAGAAATCGAAACGACGCGTTCGTCGAGGCCCTCCTTTCAATGAGGCTCTACACATATGTAGCCGGAGGCCTTCCGGGACTCCTCCTTACGGCCGGGACTGCACTCATTTTCCTTTTGGGTGGATACCGCGTAATTGATGGTACCATGTCGCTAGGAACCCTAGTGGCGTTCATGGCATACCAAGCGCGGCTTATGGCCCCAGTCCAAGGACTGATGGGCATCTACACCAATATAGCTACAGCCAGAGCATCTCTGGTTCGCGTTCATGAGGTTCTCGACGAAAGGCCAGATGTATCGCAAGTCTCCGAACCGAAACTCATGGAAACGTGCCGCGGCGAGATCCAACTTCAAGGGATCTCTTTTGATTTTGGAAGAGGAGTGGGCGGCCTCTCACAAGTCGACATCAAGATCCCAGCAGGACAGATAGTGGCAATCGTCGGAGAAAGTGGGTGTGGGAAATCTACTTTGGCAGATCTCCTCGAACGACACTTCGATCCACAAGAAGGTCAGGTTCTACTAGATGGCGTTCCAATGTCGACCCTGTTGCTGAAAGATGTACGCAGGCACGTCTCCGTGGTGCCACAGGACCCCTTCATATTCCATGCGAGCTTCATTGACAACGTCCGATATGCAGATCCGAAGGCCACTGATGACAAAGTGAGAGCAGCAGTCGACGCGGCCGGACTAACCCCGCTATTAGAGCTCCTGCCGGATGGCTTGCATACGCTGGTCGGAGAACGTGGCCGTCAACTCTCAGCAGGAGAGCGTCAGCGCCTAGCGATTGCCCGAGCGTTCCTAGCCGATCCTGCCGTGATAGTGATGGACGAAGCAACAGGAGCATTGGACCCCTCATCTGAGGCCACAGTACTCGAAGGCTATGAACGCGTCATGAAGGGTCGAACGACCATCCTAATCACACATCGCCTAGAACTAGCGCGTAAAGCTGAGCGGGTAATCGTGATCGAGGACGGCCGAATCGCCGAAGATGGCTCACCCGAGTTGCTCGAAGCTGAAGGCGCAACCTTTCGCGAACTTTTCATCGACGTGCGCTAAGGGTGAGAGGCGTCGAGCAGGCCGACTCACACACTAGAAGTGTTTCCATAGCTGTGGTGGACAGCGGTGTCCACGTTCCGCATCCACACCTTCCTAGGGTAGCAGGTGGGGTCACCTTAGAACCAGAGGGGCACGAATCCCCAGGCTTCGTTGATCGTATCGGACATGGAACAGCTGTCGCTGCAGCGATCCACGAGAAAGCCCCCGACTCAGAGCTCTGGGCTGTTAAGGTTTTCAAGCGCAAGCTCAAGACTTCTGTGCCAGAGCTCGTGCACGCCATCGACTGGGCAATCGACCGAAAGATCCAACTAGTAAACATGAGCCTCGGGACACGGAACCGGCTCCGAGCTCCTGAACTAGGCCCAGTGATTGAGCGCGCCTTCAAGGCTGGAACAGTTGTCATCTCGGCTCATCAACACGATGGCGCGATCTGGTACCCAGGAGCCTTACCTGGGGTGGTTGGTGTCATAGCTGACATAGATCAGCCACGCGATCAGCTCGGCCTCATCGAACTCCCAAGGGGGACTGCAGTGGTTGCCTCCCCATATCCACGCCCAATTCCAGGCGTCCCTGTGGAGCAAAATTTGCACGGCATCAGCTTTGCAGTAGCCAACGCCACTGGAGGGATCGCACGACTTATGAACGAGACCGGGATCGCCCAGTCTTCAGACTCAATTATCGATCTAGTTCGTTCGCGCATTTGACTAGGCCCCTTGCCTACTACACCATGGACATGACACCACGGTAACAACGAGCCCCCCCTAGAGAGACCTCTCGATGCTCCGACCCAATGCCCACGACGTACGCAGACGAGATTTCCTTCGTTGGCTAGCGGCGAGCCCTTTACTCGCATCAGCGGGCGGTATCGCGACACTGGAACCCCTTATCGCTCAGGAAGCACCGCGAAGAGTCTTCGATGACATCGTGCAGTCGGCAGAGGACGCGTTAGATATCTGGGACCTCCAGCGCGCGGCGGAGGTTACTGTTCCGCCAGCGCACTATGGCTACATCATGACCGGAGTAGATGGAGAGGAGACATACGCGAACAACCGCTCCGCGCTCGAACAGCTGAGACTTCGTGCACGACGTCTAGTAGACGTCTCTAATCTCGACACGAGCGTTAACATTTTCGGACGAAAATGGGATACACCAATTATGATCGCGCCATGCGGAAGCCAGAGAGCTTTTCACGCTGAAGGTGAACTAGCTGTCGCGCGAGCAGCCTCGTCCCGCCAACATCTGCAAACCCTATCGACTGTTTCTTCAACAGCGGTCGAAGAGGTCAATGAGGCTCGGGGAGAACCGGTCTGGTATCAGCTTTATCTCTCGCCAGTTGGGCCCGGATCATGGGAGGGCGCCACGGCTCTCATGCAGCGTAGCCAAGACGCCGGCTGTCCTACGATCGTTTATACAGTGGACCTTCAGGGTGGAAGCAACCGGGTCACACTCGAACGCTATAGTCGCGACGACAACCGCACGTGCACGAACTGTCACACGCCAGGTGGCCGAGCAGGCGGTCCGAAGCCAATGTTACGAGGACTACCCCGTGGCACCCCAGATCCCGGACTCGGCCGGTCCACGACTTGGGAAACAATCCCGAGACTGCGCGATGCAACAAATCAGAAATTTATCATTAAAGGCATTATGACCGCCGAGGACGCCGAGCTCTGTCTTCGCTATGGAGTCGATGGCATATGGGTCTCTAACCACGGTGGGCGGGCCGAGGGATCTGGACAAGCGACAATCGATGCACTTCCAGAAATCTCAGAAGCAATTGCGGGCAGTATCCCGATAGTGGTAGACAGCGGGTTCAGGCGTGGTAGCGACATCGTAAAAGGGATAGCGCGGGGTGCCACCGCTGTAGCGGTCGGTCGACCCTACTTGTGGGGTCTAGGCGCATTCGGCCAAGAAGGTGTGGAGAAAGCTCTAGATATCTTGACGCGCGAAATGGAAATAACGATGCGTGCAGTAGGAGCCCCGTCACTGTCTGATTTGGGACCACACACGATAGCAACAAGTTGAGAGGCAAAAAAACGGGAAGAATCCCGGGGTTCATCGTTCTTCTAATAGGATTAACGGCCGGACCATGGGTTACCCCAGGCACCGCTCAACAGACAGTAGCAGGTATCGGACTTCTTGAAGCAATCGAGTTCTACACTGGTGTCTCTGGTCAAGTTAACGAGCAAGAGGCGAGCCGACTCCTAAAGCTCGAAGCAACGGACTCCAGTGACGTTATAGCTACCATGTGGATTGCGCGTGTTCATTCGACCGGCAGAATGACATTTCCTCACAAACCCGCACTCGCGAAACAGATTGCATCAAGTGTCATTGATGAGGTCCGTAACCTGGCAGCCTCCGGAGACGTCGAGGCTTCTTTTTTGATGGGTACGGCTTACGACGAATCGCTCGGTGTGACTCAAGATTATGGTGAGGCTATGCGCTGGTATAAACGCGCGGCCGACTCAGGCCACATCCTAGCCTCTCACAACATCGGCAACATGTACCGTGATGGTCGTGGAGTAGGCCAGGATCCTCGACGAGCTGCGGCCTGGTGGTTACGTGCAGCTCGAGCGGGAGATGTGATCCCGGCTCTGCGACTCGGAGAAGCTTACGAAGCAGGTCGCGGAGTTCCGCAGAGTCGCTCGATCGCCCGCTACTGGTACCAACGTGCAGCCGCTGCAGGTAACGTGTCAGCAACTACCGCTTTGGAGCGGATCAAAAAATAACCAAGTGAGATCTGGCGGGCACCTGTCGGACTCTCTTCTTAAATAACAGTCTACTATCATGGACCAACTCACCTCACGGCAGCGAGCGCACCTCCGAAAACTCGCTCACCATCTGAAGCCGGTCGTGCTAATAGGAGCAGAGGGTATAGCGCCATCCGTGCTGACTTCTGTAAGGGAAGCGTTCAATAGACGAGAACTCCTCAAGGTGAAGCTTCAAGAGTCAGCGCCACTGGATGTCAAAGATGCCGCAGGAGAACTCTCATCACGAGTTAGCGGTTCGCATTCCGTACAGACGATAGGTCGCACTATCGTGCTCTATCGAGCGCATCCTGAAAATCCGGAAATCCGACTCCCGAAAGCGGCCAGTTAACATGTCACGAGCGTTCGTCAAAGAAGATGATCACCAGAAAGAACCAGAGTTCAGGCTCCCTGATTCGGACTCTCCTTATTACGCCGAAGCCGCTGCCTGGGCCCTGATTCACGGCGCCGACGAAGGTGATTCCCGCTCAGCAGAAATTGCCACAGGTTTCGGGTGGGGTGATGTATCACTCGTCACTGAAATGGAGGCTATCCTTGATCGAGCTGAGGCTGAAGGTGAAGAGCGAGTTGCACAGCTGGCTCGCAGGTATCTGAAGGCTGCCGGGCCTTAAGTTCCAAGCGGCTCAAGCAGATTGATGAAAAACGAAAGTGAGCAAGCTCCGTGCCCTCGATCCGTCTGAACTCGAAAGAAGCCGAGTTCCTCGTACAAGCCGATAGCGACTGGCAGCTCAGGTGCTGTGTTCAGTCGCATGACCCTGTATCCTAGCCCGCGCGCTACCTCCATGATCTGCTCGACAAGAGTTTGACCTATCCCCTGCCCACGAGCTTCCGGGAGGACGTACAGTCTCCTCATCTCACATGTCCGGTGCTCGTTAAAAGGTGCCAGAGCCACACAACCAACTGGTTGAGTATTCAGCGAAGCCATCAGGATAGCTCCTCTGGGTTCGACATACGGTTCTGGAAGTGACTCTATCTCTGAAGCAGAGTCGTACTCGCAGCACTCCATTTCATGGTGTGGCATCGCCATGTACGCTGTAAAAAGAGCCTTCACCGGCTCTAGATCGGAACTGGATCTCACGAACTCTATGTCGAGTTCACGAGTGCTAATCAACTACGGCCTCGGCTTCGATCTCGACTAGGTAGCCGTCTCCGACCAGCCCCGCGAGAACTAGGGTGTTCGCAGGCTGAATGTGCCCGAGGCGGACTCCATGGACCCGTGTGACAGTCGCCGCATCATCGGCGTTCGCGACGTAAACCCTCGTCCTTACAACGTCATCGAGAGTGCCACCGAGTGACTGGATCGCACCTTCGATTTTGTCGAGACAAAAGTGGGCCTGCGATCCAGCATCAGTGCCGCCGATGAGGCGGTCACGATGAGTCGCCGTCGTGCCAGAGATGAAAATGCGATCACCTTTTCGGACCGCCCGAGAGAAGCCAGCAAGATCCTCCCACACCGTACCGCTAAGCGCTCGCGTGCGATCACCGGGCCCCTCTAGCACCGGATATGGCGCAGGCGCCTGGTCGAAGTGATCACTGAGGTCACCTGCGGCAGTCAAGAAAGGAGGTTTCCGGTATTCATCTCCGCAATCTCCCGGAATCGGATCAAACTCCTCTACCGCGGAATTAATTTCTTCTCGACTCTCTTCGTCGATTTCGAACCCGAATAGGCCTACTGTATCCTCGATGTGCTCGCTTTGGCCCAGCCGTGCACCAACAATGATGCCACCCACAGAAGGGGCTTCAAGCATGCATCGACACGCTACGTTAGCGATTGATACCCCAAGTCTTTCAGAAGCCCTGTCGAGTGCCTGAAGAAGTTCCTGGTAGCGGGCCCATCCACCGGCGGCCTCTATGAAGCGCTTGTACTTCATCTGAGACCAAGTCTCCAGTTGGTCCATCCGGGGTTCGGCGACCCCCAACCAACGGTCACTAAAGAAGCCGCCAGCCACCGTTCCAAACGCCAGAATCTTGACACCCCTCTCCTCGCACAACTCTGCCATCGCCCCGGCAGCTCTGCGATCGAGCAGCGAATATGAGACTTGGTTCGAGACGATGTTTATCCCAGAGTCGAGGAGCATCCTCAGGTGGGCAGTATCCGCATTGGTCAGCGCTAGATGACGGATTAGCCCTTCGTCACGTAAATCCTGAAGATAGAACATGCAGTCGAGCCAAGCCGGGTCGCTGTAACTCCACGCGTGGAACTGAAGCACGTCGATTGTGTCCGCCTGCAAACGAGAGCGAGCAGTCTCAACTGCGGTTCTAACATCCTCCAGTGAGTGGGGGCCAGGTTTGGGCACCCACTTGGTGAGAAATTGAGCCTCATCGGGTGCTCCAGCAGCAAAATGACCCGCTATCACTTCCGAGGA
>DEAT01000076.1 GCA_002348265.1 Gemmatimonadales bacterium UBA2975
AGACGGCTAACACCCAACGGCATCGTGCGGTAGAAATCAGCCATCGCGTCCGTTCCAGCTGACAGCAAAACGGGCGACCCCACATTCAAGAATCGATACCACATTTCTGACGCCCCTATCTCGTCTGACCAAAGCACCGCCAACTCGAGCCAATCCATGTTCCCAAGGATCCCGTCTACAACTAGGAGCGCCGGTGGGCTGGCCACGTTCTCAGGCGAAAAAGGATCGGCGTCCCTTACCGGATGCACATAACCACCTATCCCGCCCTGGCTTCGTGCATGGCCAAGTGGATCTGAATTAGGTCGGTCGTCTGATCCATACACCTGATAACCAGGTCCCCAAATCCAGGGCCAGAAAAGTGTTCGAGTATCCAAAAGGGCCACGTGGCCCAGGAAGTGTGACCTCACTTCCTGGCCAAAACGGATCAATGGCAGACCATCGGCTTTCTCCCATCCCCACAGCTTCTGATCCTCGAACCGGGTGTGTAGATTCGCTAGAAGGGGCGTTGCCACATCAAGATTCTCGCCTCTCATCATCGATGTCAGATCCTCTGGATCTAGGCCGAACGGCCCACCGTAGTTGAGGTGGAAATGATGGTCGCCAGATAGGAACCCTGCACTCTTTGGATCCCACACGGACTCAAGTAAGATCTCGACTTCGGTAACCTCACCCGCACGCACTTCGACGGTCTCTGAAACCTCCGGTGTGTCCAAGCCGCGAACCGCCCCAACGAGAACGGACCCTGCAGGCACAGCCAGTTCTATAACACCCGGAGAGTAGAAGAAGACTCGACCGTTCTGGCCCTCGAACTGAGCATATCCAGACGATGGTATAGCGGGGTGACCAGACCCATCTAAAACGCTGAGACGCGCAGGAGCCGGAGCCTCTCCTCCTTCGATCCTACCATCTCTCGTGATGACGCGCAGAGTCCCTGTTGCCGATCCCCAGTCCCACGTCAAAATCGACACTTCTTGCGGCGATCCGCCGACTGCAGGTACGCGGTATAACCGCATGACCTCGTCATCGCCGGCCTCTGTGAACCAAAGCCACGTCCCATCTGGGCTCCAAGCCGGTGATAACGGGAGGCCTCTCAAGCCGCTCGTTACAAATACTGAAGTATTGGGATCTTCAATACCGAGGACTCGAAGTTCGTAACCCTCCTGTGTAGGCCAGTTATATGCCAAGTAGGAACCATCCGGGCTCACCGATGGACGTGTCTGAGATACGATTCCATCGACCAGGAGTTCTGTAGTCAGGCCGCTCCGGCTATTCACGGCCAATACTCGATCGAGTCCACCACCCTTCTGTAGGTGCACTAGAACGTTCCCGTCTCTGCTCAAGCTAGGCTTAAGCTCGAACGGACGGCCCTCGGTTAGCGCCGTACCATCGTCAATCCAAAGATCGAAGCGGCCGGCCGAAGACGACGCATAGATGATCCCACCATCGGGGCCAAATACCGGATCCAGATCTATAGCCGGCGTGTTGATCACCCGTTCCTCGGCGGTCTCGAGGTTGCGAACGACAATCCAAGTGTCTCGTGAATCGTCGCGCACGAACGCTAGCTGACTGCCATCGTGAGACCACGCGGGGCGGAAATCCATCTCCGCACCGTCGGTGATGCGAGTCGCGCGACCAGTCTGAACATCAAGTACCCAGATCCATCCTCGGGCGCTGAATGCAACCTGGCCCCCGTCTGGTGATACTGCCGGAGATGTCGGCCCAACGTTCATCGTTGGGAGTTCATAGCCCTCGAGGTAGACGTGGTGACCTGTCCCATCAACGCGCGGGTATCGATTCGTCCACTGCGCGTCGATGGGAACCGCTGAGATCCCTAAGCACAGGACACAGGAGAGTCTGAGGTATCGGACGGTCAGAAAACGCATCGATGCGCTCCTCAAGGAGTTGGAGCCAGTAAGCACGCGAAACGGTGTCTCGCGCTTCATCCTCCCAAGTTGCGACGGAGTTCCAAGGGTCAGCAAGCTCGGTGAATCTCGACTTCGATTCCGAGCCTTCCGGCCAGTGTTATCTCGCTCGTCATAGCCTGACATCAAACCTCTTTACTTGCCCCCGCATTTTCGGGGCCACACGATACCTGATGTAGTCGTACAACTCCCCGAACCGATCATACCATGTCGCGCATTCTTTTCAGCCTCGGCGCAATCCTGACCTTGGCCATAGTTCTGGGATTTCCAGACGCCCTAGCAGCTCAAATCACTCCGCAACACGCGGCTGACGCACTCCAGCTGCGAGAGGTTGGGCCTGCCGTCGCTGGGGGACGCATCGCAGACGTCGAGGTCCACCCCAATGATCATTCCACCTGGTATATCGGAGTTGGATCGGGCGGTGTCTGGAAAACGACAAACGCGGGGACGACGTTCACGCCGATCTTCGATGATCAGCCAACGTATTCGATCGGGGAAATCGCACTGGCTCCGTCCAATCCAGAGATCGTCTGGGTCGGAACGGGCGAGAACGTAAGTGGGCGACACGTCGCGTGGGGAACCGGCGTGTACCGGAGCCTCAATGGTGGCACCTCATGGGAGAACATGGGTCTCGGCGAATCAGAGCACATCGGGAAGATCCTGATCCATCCCGAGAACTCTGACATTGTGCTAGTAGCGTCCGAAGGGCCTCTCTGGTCGGCAGG
>DEAT01000081.1 GCA_002348265.1 Gemmatimonadales bacterium UBA2975
TGAGGATGCAGTGCAAACCGATATAGTGTCGTTCGCTCGCGGCGAGCTTCAGGTGCTCCGCGAACAACTTGAAAGAGCGACATCTTCGCACAGGCCGACCGAGTTGCATTTCCGCGACGCGATCTTACGAATAGGTGAGGCTTTGGAGCCGAGTTGATGAAGTGCCGGTAAGCCTCACCGTGCAAAGCGGCAAGGGCTTGCCTATTTGGGTGATGTCTTCCTCCTTCTTTCCGTTGATATGACCGAAGTGCTCTAGGGAAAAGCGTAAGGCGCAGGGGGAAAAGGATGTCGAAGTGTGGGTGCGTTCCAGGGCTCGTGTGTAGGGCTCCTGCGTGGACTTGGGTGATAGCCGCGGCTCTACTTGCTCCGGTCATGTCAGAAGCGCAGGAAGTGCCCTCGCCCGATGTCCTAAACGCCGTCCGACTCTCTGAGGATGTTAGCGAGCGCCCTCAGATTGATGGACACGTCGATGAACTGTTCTGGGGGCGGGTACCTGCTATAACTGATTTTCTACAGCAGAACCCTATTGAGTCGGATCCTGCCACCGAGATGACAGAAGTGCGCGTCGTATACGACGACGAAGCGCTCTACGTGTCGGTGCGCGCTTTCCACTCTAGACCGGATCAGGTCGTGTCTCGAATTATGCAACGCGACCAAATCTTAGAGGAAGATCCATTCGGACAAGGGGAGCTCCTGCAGGCTGGGGACGATGTTTTCGCCATTCTTCTGGACCCATTCCATGATCATCGTAATGGGGTAGTCTTTGCCACTAACCCTAATGGTGCTGAGTTCGAAGCACTTATCACCGATGAAGGCAGCTCAGTTAACATCGACTGGCGCGGAGTTTGGGAGGTCGCAGGCACCCGCACGCCGGATGGATGGAGCGCTGAGTTCGCTATTCCTTGGCGCACCTTACGCTATCCGGACGCGTCGGGTGAAGAACCTTGGGGGATCAATTTCTTCCGAGGGATTCGCAGTAAGAATGAGCAGGTGTACTGGCGCTCATGGGAGCGTGAGGGGGGAGGACTTCAGCGGGTTAGCCGAGCGGGGCATCTAAGCGGTCTGAGCGATCTGCCTCGCCAAGGTCTCAATGTGGAGGCCAAACCCTATGGGCTGCTCGGTCGAGTGCAGGAGCAGAATTCTTCTGACGTATTGAACAGTTCGGTAGACCGGGCTGTCGGAGTGGATTTGAAGAGTGAAATTGCGCCGGGATTACTCCTGGATCTGACGTTTAATACGGATTTCGCTCAAGTCGAAGTTGACGATGCACAGGTCAACCTTACTCGCTTCAACCTTTTCTTTCCTGAGAAGCGAGACTTCTTCCTTGAGAACTCTGGGATTTTTGCCTTCGGAAACTCAGGAAACCCTATGGAACCCCCCGCATACCAGATGTTCTTCAGCCGTCAGATTGGGATTGCAGAGAGCGGGTCGGTTCCCATTGTCGGAGGCGCTCGTCTGACGGGCCGGGTGGGTTCGCAGACTCTAGGCCTTATGAGCGTGATGACCGATGCAGTCCCTGAGTCTTCAGAGTTCCAATCTGTTGATCGTGAGCTTTTTTCAGTTGCTCGAATCAAGCGCGACGTCGGAGAGAGCAACTACATTGGCGCGATGGTCGTAGATCGTCGGGGCAATGAAGCTACGAATACGGTAGCTGGGATAGATGGCCAATTCGTAGTCGGACAAGCATGGGTTTGGGATGCTTCGGTTACGCGTAGCTTCACCGAAGGAGCAGGTGGGGATGGCATCGCCTATCACGTCGGATATCGGTACGGTGGTGATCGATGGGGATCATTTCTCAATCATTATGCGGTTGGTGCAGAGTCTGAAGCCTCAGCGGGCTTCATTACCAGGAAAGACTATCGGAGCACTGAGCTGTATAACGGCTATACGTGGCGCCCAAGTGCTCTAGGATTGCGGGAGTTTGGGTTGTTCGTAGGCGGGAAATATGCGTCGACCATGACCGGCAATCGCATGCAAGATTGGCAAATCGGGTTCCTCACGACGCCAACATGGCGCTCGGGAGACAACCTCAGTGTGCTTGGCAACTTGGGTGAGACGGTGGTCGATGATGCATTTGAGTTAGCGCCCGAAGTCGAGGTGCCGAAAGGACGCTACGGCAACAATCATGTGGGGTGGTTCGGTGGGAGTAGCCGTGCAAGACCGCTTAGCGCGGAAGTGAATGGAATGGTCTCTCAGTTCTATGGCGGCTCTTTGGTGAGTGCAGGTGCCAGTGCTACGATTGCTCTTTCTCCGAGCTTTTCACTCACGCCAGGGCTGAATCGCAACGTTGCGGAAGTGCCCGGCGGAGAATTCACTGCCGACATTTCATCGTTGAGGGCCTCGTTCTCTCTATCGACGAGACTTTTCGTTAACGCGTTGGTTCAACACAACAGCCTAGATGGGGACTTTTCCACTAATGTGCGGTTCAATTTCATCCATCGTCCCGGGAGCGACCTCTACATTGTCTTTACAGAGAATCGAAGCGAGGACATAAGGGGCTGGTCACTAACCGACCGTGGCCTTGTGACCAAGCTGACGTATTTGATGCGATTCTGATGGCCCGAGGAGGACGCGAGCCCTAGATTGGCGCTGGTCCCGGTAGCCCCATCCTCTAGCTGCTAATTCATTGGAGAAGTGAGGCCTCGGGAGGAGGATCTCGTGAAGACCATCGTATTCAGTTCGGGCTTGTTGGGGCTGGGGCTCATTTTTGGTGGACAGAGCCTTGGTACGAACGCGCCCATACGGATCGGTGACCCCGAAGCTGTGATTACGGAAACCCAAGTGGGTATGCCTCCTGCCACCTTAGCTTCGGACCGCAAGCCGGTCGCTTCGTCAGCTTTGGCAGATGTTGTAGAGCTTTACTGCGTTCGGTGCCACAACGAACGCCGGATGACGGGTAATCTCAGCCTCGAGGGTTTCGATCCGGAATACGCTAACGAGCACGCTGCCGTTTCAGAGAAGATGATCGTCAAGCTTAGGGCGGGGATGATGCCTCCACCGGGCGCTCGGCGACCGACAGCGGATACCTTAAACGCGCTCGTCGAAACTCTTGAATCGGTGGTGGATGCTGCGGCCGTTACGGATCCAAATCCTGGTATACGGCGTTTCCAGCGTCTCAATCGTTCCGAGTACGAGCGGGTCATATACGAGCTCCTCGGTATTGAGATTGACGCGGGAAGATGGCTTCCGGCGGACACTTATTTGGGCAACTTTGACAACCTCTCCGCAGCCCAGGGACTGTCGACGACCTTGCTCGAAGCTTATCTGAGGGCTGCCACGGAGGTCAGCAGAATTGCCGTGGGTAACGCGGAAGCTCAGGTGTTTTCTGAGAAATACACTAACCCGATCCACGTTTCTCAGCATTCTTGGGATCGGCTCGAAGGTGCTCCATTCGGAACCCGGGGCGGTATGGTGATCACCCATAATTTTCCTGTGGACGGGGACTATGTCTTCTCGTTTGAAATGTTGTTCGGAGGCGGCACGAATTCACAGGATCTTGATGTATCGATTGACGGTGAGGGTGTCGCTGGGCTTCAGCTCGAGCACGGGAGACAGGTAAACGTTCCAGTCAAGACAGAACCGATATTCGTAAAATCCGGGCAGAGGCAAGTTGCCGCGGCGTTTGTTCGCAGGATTGAGGGACCATACGAGGACCGCTTGAGTCCGTTTGACTGGTCATTCGTTGGAGGGGAGGACGCCATACAGTGGGCGAACTATGGGATCACGGCTCTGCCGCATGTTGCAGACTTCATGGTAACGGGTCCGATAGATCCGGTCGGCATATCACAGACGCCAAGTCGGGCTCGGATTTTTACCTGCCATCCTGATGCCGCGCAGGTGAGTGGTGCATATGGTGCAGTCGAACCAGTGACGACGGGTCAGGAGCGAGTGTGTGCGGAGTCGATAGTGCGCAGAATCGCGACTGAGGCGTACCGACGACCTCTTGAGGATGAGGATATTGCGGGCCCGATGTCGTTCTATGAGGCTGGACTTGCGGAGGGCGGTTTCGAGGTGGGTGTGCGGACTGCTCTGCAGGCGATCTTGGCCTCTCCATCGTTTCTATTCCGTTTAGAAGAACAGCCTCGCGACGTGCATCCTGGTGTGTCATACCGGATCAAGGACACTGATTTGGCGGCCCGTCTAGCGTTCTTCCTGTGGGGTACAGGTCCTGATCAAGAGTTGATTGATATCGCGGCATCTGGCGGTCTGGATGACGAATCTGTGCTCGAGGCTCAGGTCCGAAGAATGCTGGCTGACTATAGAGCTGAGGCTCTTTCTACACGTTTTGCGTCGCAGTGGCTTCGCTTGCAGGAGGCTGAAAAAAACCAGCCTGAACTCTATCTCTATCCTGATTTTTCAGGTCAGCTCAGAGAGGATCTGATCCGAGAGACACAACTCTTTTTTTCCAATCTCATTTCTGAAGATCGAAGTCTCCTGGAGTTCTACAGCGCCGACTACTCGTTCATGAACCAACGTTTAGCTGAGCATTATGGGATCCCTGGCGTCACGGGATCAGAGTTTCGTCGCGTCACATATCCGAACGAGACACGCAGAGGGATTCTCGGACACGGTTCTGTTTTACTCGCAACTTCCATGTCAGCGCGTACGTCCCCTGTTCTGCGAGGTAAGTGGGTCATGGAAGTTCTCATGGGCTCTCCTCCTCCTCCTCCTCCTCCTAACGTCCCCGCGTTCGAGGAAACTGCGGGAGCGTCAGACGGACGTCGTCTCACGACTCGGGAACGCATGGAGCTTCATAGGGCAAATCCCACGTGCAATGCGTGTCACCGCATGATGGACCCTATAGGCCTTGCACTCGACAACTTTGATGTGACGGGGCGCTGGCGAATTCGGGAAGATGGGGTGCCGCTCGATACGAGAGGCACGTATTACGACGGTACTGAGTTGACCACCCCTGACGATCTCAATCGAGTCCTGCTCGATCGACCAATTCCTCTCGTGCGGAATTTCACTCAGAACCTACTGGCCTACGCCATTGGCAGGCGCGTGGAGTACTTCGACCAACCAACGGTGCGTCAGATAGTGCGAGATGCAGAGGGCGATGACTACCGCATGTCGTCGTTCATTTTGGGTGTAGTGAAGAGTGACCCTTTCCGGATGATGCGGGCCGAATCATCTGCGGACACACCTGCTGGTTCTTTGGGAGAAGATGAATCGTATGGACAGCCTAGCCTCTAGTTAGGTATTGTCGATGAAACGGAGCGTGATATGGAATTCTTGACCGGGAAACATCTTGATCGACGGACCTTTGTTAAGGGGATGGGTACGTCCGTCGCATTGCCTCTTCTGGATGCCATGGTCCCCGCTGGTAAGGTGTGGCAGAACCCAACAGACGATCCGCAGTTCACGCGTTTCGTCGCTGTCGAGGAGTCGATGGGTTCTGCGGGGGGCAGTGACTGGGGTGAGGCGCGAAATCTCTTCTCGCCAGCTGGTGTTGGAAGGGATTTCGAGTTCCATGCGGACAGCTCGTTGAAGGGTCTGGAGGCGTACCGTGAATATCTAACGATCGTAAGCCAAACCGACTGTCGGATGGCGGAACCGTACCGGGCCGAGGAGATCGGCGGGGACCACGATCGATCAACTGCTGTTTTCCTTACCCAAGCCCATCCTAAGCAGACCCAGGGCTCGGATATTTTTCTAGGGACCTCCTTAGATCAACTTCACGCTCAGCGTTTTGGTCGAGATACCGCGCTACCCTCTTTAGAGCTGTGCACTGAGGTGATCGATCGGGGAGGAGGCTGTGCGTACAATTACCACTGCGCTTATACGACATCGCTCGCTTGGTCGTCTCCGAATCAACCTTTGCCAGCTATTCGTGAACCTCGGGCCGTGTTTGAGCGCCTCTTTGGGGCTGGAGATTCTCAAGCGGACAGGCGGGCTCGACGTCGAACTAATGCGAGCATGCTGGACTGGATCACTGGTGAGGTTTCGCGACTTCGCAGGTCTTTGGGAGCGACGGACCGTGCAGCGATGGACGAGTATCTCACTCATGTTCGTGAGATCGAACGCCGAATCCAACTTGTAGAAGCCAGAAATCTCAGTGGTGAAGAGAGACAGATGCCGGAGGCACCCTCGGGTATTCCGGATTCCTGGGAAGAGCACATGGAGCTCATGTTTGACCTTCAGGTGCTCGCTCTCCAGACCGACATGACGCGGGTCATCACATTCAAGACAGGCTTTGACCAATCAAACCGGACCTTCCCACTGTCAGGCACCACTAAATCTATTCATGGTGCGTCACACCATGGGAATGTTCCCGCCGACATCATGGACTTCAACAAGATCAATACGCACCGACTCGGTATGATGGCGTATTTTCTTGAACGGATGCGGACGACGATGGATGGTGACCGATCGCTTCTTGATAAGACGGCGATTGTGTGGGGTTCTCCCATGGGAGATCCAAATCTTCACAATCATCGTCGCTGTCCTCTAATATTCATGGGCAAGGCGAACGGAGCGCTGGAGGGTAACATTCATGTTCGTGCGCCTAAAGGAACGCCGATGGCGAACGCTTTTGTAACGCTGATGCAAGGAATCGGCCACGACATGAGCGCTTTCGGTGATAGTACAGGATCGCTTCCCTTGACGTTTCCTCAGGGGGCGTGACGGTGAAGGGGCCAGGACGTTTGGTGGTAGTCGGGTTACTTGCGCTTGCGGTCATGCCAGCGAATGCGCATGCACAGGAACTGCTGCTGGTGTCTCAGGACGGAGATCTTGAAGCGGTACGGATGTTTGTGAGTGCTGGTGCGGACCTGACCGCTACGCGTGGAGACGGGATGAACGCACTGCATCTTGCGTCTGAGCGAGGCCATACTGCTGTGGCTATTGAGCTTATGGGTGCGGGTGTGCCCATTGAAGCAGGTACACGAATTGGAGCATATACTCCGCTGCATCTGGCGGCTCGTCGAGGAAATGAAGAGATCGTTAGCGCTCTGCTTGAAGCGGGAGCCAACCCGAACAGGGTAACCACTACTAGTGGTGTGACAGCTCTACATCTCGCAGCGGGTGCATCCGGAGGTTCTGATGCGGTCGATGCGCTCCTTCGGGCAGGCGCTGATCCGAATGCCGTCGAACTTTCTGCCGGGCAGACCGCCTTGATGTTTGCTGCCGCGAACAACAGAGCAGCTACCATTCGACTGCTTGTCGAGGGTGGCGCTGATCCATCGGTAGAGACGGATGTTGTTGATGTGCTTCAGCACCTGATAGCAGATCGTGATGCGGCGAGACATCTGCGGCGCACTATCCAGAATCTCCGCCAAGAAGAAGCAGGGGGAGGAGAGTGGGAGCCGAGCGCTGAGCAGATTCAGGAGGCGATCCGGCAACAGCGTGCCTACTTGGATTCTGGAGAGCCATACAGGGACTACGAATCCGAGGAACTGGTCAACTACCGTCCTGACTACCCGGGAGGGCCGGATGTGCCACGTCCACCTTATAGAGAGACTCTCGTTGGCAAGACTGGTGGCATGACCGCGTTGCTATTTGCCGCGCGTGAGGGGCACGTCGAAGCTGCTATGGCGTTGCTAGAAGGGGGTGCGGATATCGATCAGGTCAGTGCCGGAGATAGAACGAGTCCGCTGTTAATGGCGGCACTCAATGGGCAGTTCGACGTGGCTATGATGCTTGTCGCTGAGGGAGCTGACCCGAACCTTCAAGCGACGACCGATGGGCAGACAGCGTTGTTCGCGACGCTCAATACGCACTGGGCACCAAAGTCGAATTATCCCCAGCCGCGCGCACAAGACAACCAGAAGACCGAGTACACGGAATTGGTACTTGCGCTACTGGATGCGGGTGCTGATCCAAATCTTCGCCTTAACACACACTTGTGGTACTTCGAGTATGGGTTGACCAAGATTGGGACGGATCTAAAGGGTGCGACTCCTTTCTGGCGTGCTGCGTTCGCGCAAGATCTTGCAATGATGAAGCTCTTGGTCGAGCATGGAGCCGATCCTAACATACCCACCTCATGGCCTGCGGTGGGTATGCGTGAGCGGCGACAGCAAGATGGGCGCCAACAAGAAGATTCAGGACTACCATGGATTCCCGAGGATGCGTTCAACGCATATCCGATCCACGCAGCAGCCGGTGGAGGTTTCACTGGTCTCGGATCGTTCAGTATTCGGAATGTTCCTGAAAGCTTTATCCCCACGGTGCGATATCTTGTCGAGGACCTCAATGTCAACGTCAACACGCTTGATTCTTGGGGCTATACAGCGATGCATTACGCGGCATCTCGGGGCGACAATGATTTGATCCGGTACCTAGTGTCGCAGGGAGGGGACGTGACCGTGATCACCCGACTGGGACAGTCAACGGCAGACATGGCACGAGGCGGACGTTCTGGATTCTTTACTAGGGTCGGATACCCGGAGACAGTGGATCTGCTAACGAGTTTAGGTTCAACGTCCGAATGTCTTCACACGCACTTCCTCGACACGGGAGACTTTTGCGATCTGGCGGGTGTTGATGACCCCTGGGCGGTTCGTATAGTAGGTGACCAAGACGGCGACCCCGACGTCGAAAAGCGTGACCGTGACCCGTCTGACACCCAGCCGGAAACAAGTCGGCGGAGGGTTCCGGGGATTCGTTGATCGGACATGAAGGGTGAACTGGTAACGTGTCGTGCCACCGCTTTTGCTTCTACCTCTCAACCTTCTCCAACATGATTCGGAGCCGGCATGGATAACTATGATCCGCAGTTGACCCCCGTTCAAAAATTCGGTGAAGCGATGGCGGATCGCGTTGAACGGTGGATGCCGTCCCCGTTCGTGTTTGCGATCCTGCTCACCTACGTGGCTGCGGTCGCGGCGTTTGTTTCGGAGGGGTCCTCCATTGCTGATGTAGCGACGGCTTGGTACGGCGGCTTCTGGAACCTCCTCACCTTTGCAATGCAGATGGTGATTATTCTAGTGACGGGAACAGTCGTCGCATACCACCCGAGTGTGCGGGGTGGCATCCAAAAATTGGTGCAGCTTCCTAGCAACGGTCGTCAGGCCGTAGTTCTGGTCGGTATAGGATCGATGCTGGTTGGGTGGATCTCCTGGGGCTTGGGTCTGATCTTTGGGGCGATTCTGGCGAGAGAAATGGGTAAGGCCGCTAACAAGTCGGGTATGGCTGTCCACTATCCGCTGCTCGCGGTTGCGGGATACCTAGGAATGAGCCTGACATGGGGGTGGGGCCTCTCAAGCTCAGCCGGCCTGCTGCAGGCTACGGACGGGAATATTTTTATGGCACAGGGCATCATCGATCGGGTGGTGCCTGCTACTGAATGGGTATTCCATTCGTATCCAATGATATTGACCGGCATGTCGATCCTATATGGGTCTCTAATGCTTTGGTTACTTGCGCCGCCGGATCAGAACGCTCGAGGAATAGAGCAGTTTGTGGACCTCGAAGAGCACCGGGTCGAGGGTGGATCTGTGGATCAAGTTGGGACGGGATCGACCGAACTCACACGAGTCGCTCATGATTTAGAATCTCCAGCTGATCGGATAGACAATTCGAAAATATTGGGTGGGATCCTAGCGGCGACCGGCCTTGTCTTGTTTGGCGTAGCCTTTGTCACTCAGGGCCTAGGAGCTCTGAATCTGAACGTCTTCAATTTCGGTTTTCTGGTGATTGGAATGTTGCTCTACAGCAGCCCGGCACGATATCAGCGCGAGTTCAATGATGCTGTTAAGGGTAGTGCCGGTGTAATCCTGCAATTCCCATTCTATGCGGGCATTATCGGTATCATGACTGGAACCGGTTTGGTTGATACCATGACTGAGGCACTTCTCTCGATAGCGACACAGGACACGTTCCCTGTGGTAGCGTGGATGACAGGTGGCGCACTAAACATCTTCGTGCCGTCCGCTGGAGGTGAGTGGGCTATAGTGGGTGGGCCGATGCTACTCGCTGCCCAAGAGTTAGGAGTGCCTTTCGGTCAGACGATTGCTGCCTACGCGGTCGGAGATGCCCACACGAATCTGCTAAACCCTTTTTGGGCCATTCCGCTGTTGGCAATAACTGGGCTGCGAGCGCGTGACATGTTCGGCTACGGCATAACGATGATGCTTCTACTGACACCATTTCTAGCGGCAGTACTTTACCTGCTTCCGTACTGAATTGGTGTTCGGTGAAGTGGGAGCCTGAAGCTGTTGATTCGAATACTCAAGCCTTGTCCACTCCTTTTTATGTTGGTCGAAACGTGGTGAAAGATCGGATTATGAGGGTAGAGCCAGTCTTTCCGTGTTCTGGTCGCATCTCTCAGTGATGTTAGCTCTCAAACCACTAACACCTCTGATTGCTCTCGGTCTGTTCTTTGTCGCCTGGAATCTTTCTGGTGGGCTGCCGGAGAGTAATTCTAGCGCCTCTAAGGTTCAGCTTCTCGACTGGTCTGAGCAGATGGCTGTGAGGGATGGTTGGCTCGATACTCGCCACGAAATGCTTCTCCCGATGATGCGGCGTCACTCGATCGATATGTGGATCGTCGTGAATGAGGAATTTCATGATGACCCACTCACAGAATACATCGCTCCGGCGAGGCCCTACACCGGTCGGAGGGACGTCTTCGTTTTCGTTGATGCGGGGATGGACGGCCTAAGGAAGATTGCGGCGACGGGTTACTGGGAAGAAACGGTCGCTCGTTACTTCGAATCGCCGATTGATCCTAGGCCGTCCGCTGAGGTTCTTCGAGAGCTTTATGAGACGTATAGCCCACAGCGTATTGGTCTTGGGTTCGGAGGCAGTCGTGGGATGACCCGGAGCCTGACGCACGACTCGTATCGTTTCCTAGCCGAGGCGATGGGTTCGGAGGCGGCCAGCAGGTTTGTGAGTGCGGAGCCTCTCATCAATGAATATCTGGCCACGCGTATTCCAGGTGAGTTTGAGGTTTATACCGATCTCGTGGCCCTCACAGAATCAATCACGAAGCGTGCGCTCTCCAACGAAGTGATCAAGCCAGGTAGTACGACTGTGGGCGATGTTCGCCGGTTCATGTACGATGAGTTGTGGATGACAGGCGTTCGCACCTGGTTTCAGCCGGATCTTAGGGTTCAACGTCAGGGAATGGCTGAGGTCGGAAGTCGTGGGTTCCTCGCTGTTGCTCCGGAAGACATAGTCTTGCAGCGGGGAGACCTCGTTCATATCGACTTCGGAATTTCCTACATGGGTCTCGATTCGGACTGGCAGAAAATGGCCTATATACTCCACACTGACGAGGAAGATGTACCACAGGGGCTAAAGGATGCGATGGAGAATACGAATGCCCTTCAGGATGCCCTTATGCTCCGAGCGTCACGACCTGGACGGACTGCAGGAGAGGTGTATCGCTTGACGATGAGAGAAATGCAGGAGCAAGAGATCAATGCCCAGATATACTCTCACCCACTCGGCAACCACGGGCATGGCTTGGGTCCGAGCATCGATTTCCGAAGCGCTGGACGAACAGATGTGACGGCTCGTCCCCTGATAGAGGGTGCTTACATCTCTATAGAACTCAATACCAAGACTGCCATCCCAGAATGGGGAGACCAAGAGGTCTATGTGATGGCAGAAGACCCTGCCCACCTAACACAGAACGGGTGGCGCTTCTTCAGACCTCGACAGGAAGATTGGTATCTTGTGAGGTAATCCTGTGCTTGCACCCAAAGGAGCTACGATCATGATAATTCCCTTGACCATCGCTTCGATTGCTACTGTGCTTACCGCGATCAGTATTCCGGGCCATGCAGAAGAAGACCACAACAAGCGTACAGGTGTGGCACAGAACGTGACAGTTACAATCCTTTCGTCAAATCTCGCTAATGGGAATTCGGTCGGCGAATGGGGTCTTTCCGCGTTAGTTCAGGCTGACGGAGCTTGTGTGCTGTTCGATGCTGGGCGTCATCCAGAAACGGTTATTCACAATGCTGAGGTACTTGGTGCTGATCTCTCGTGTATTACTGACTTAGTACTCAGTCACCATCACTTCGACCATACGACAGGTGTCCTGCCGATTCTGGAGGCGCTCGGGAATCACAGTTCTATTGAGCGCATCCATGTAGCGAGAGGATTCTTCCGGCCAAGGCGAGTACCCTCGCGTTCGGGGACAGAGGAGGCCAACCAGATGATCCAGGAACGGCAATCGCTGGAAAACGCCGGACTAGAGGTCATCATTCACGATGGCCCCTCAGAGATCCTCCAAGGCGTATGGATCACAGGTCCTGTACCCCGTCCGCATTCGGAGGAGAACTATCCAGTTCAGGTAAGGATCAAGGAATCAGGGACGTGGGTCGCAGATTGGGTGCCAGAAAGCCAGGGCCTTACGATCGTCACAGAGGAGGGCCACATAGTATTGCTAGGATGTGGACATTCGGGTGTTGTGAATATGCTCACCCATGTGCAGTCTGCGATTTCGGATCACCCTATACACGCTCTGATGGGAGGCTTGCATCTGTTTAACGCGACAGATCAGACCCTCGGTTGGACGACGGATCGATTACGGGAAATAGGGGTGAAGCATTTGATGGCGGGACACTGCACCGGCATCGAACCTCTCTTCAGGCTTCGAACAGGGCTGAACCTGACTCGACAGACAGCGGTCGTCGGAGCCGTAGGGTCTCAATTCGTTCTAGGGGAAGGGATTCGAGCCACTGCGATCGCGATGTAACAATTACAGAATCAGAAGAACAATGGCCAAGAGGCCAAAGCGATGAGGAACGTCATCAATGCATGGGTGTTGGCATGACCCAACTGCAGGCTTTTTTTGAATGCACCATGCGGTCGACCGGAACAGTACGCATATGAACCAATCTCTAACGAACGAGTTAGTCACTCGCTCGCTATGGCTGAGATCGGGGGGACCGCGAAGAATTTTGGGACTGATCATAATGGGGTCCACTTTCTTCGTCGGATGCGGATCGCCCTCGTCGACTGAGGTGGATGAGGACCCTCACAATCTCATGGTCTGGGGTTACGTGATGGCTCGAGGCTTTCCTGCGGAAGGAGGTGTAGGGCTGGTGGACTCTGCTGGTGTTGTTGTTGTAACAACGCCAGTACGTGGAGGGAGATACCTGGTTGGTCTCAGGCTTCCGCCAAACACGCCTATCTGTGACCGCTATAGGGTTCAGGTGGCTGTTGACGCAGGAAATGGCGCAGTAGAGCGGGATGAACGCTTACTACAGAAGGGTAGCGGTGAATGTGTCCTGCCACCCGGTGAGAAGGTTACACACACAATTGACTTTTCAGTCCTAGAAGATTCGACCAGCAGCGCGGGAAGAACGGAATGATTCATGATGTCGTCAATTTGAAAAAAAAGTTTGATCTCTTTGTCGACAAGTGGGAGCCGAAAGTGATTGCAGAGATGAACGACATTCAGTTCAAGCTCGTCCGCGTCGAAGGGGAATTCTTGTGGCACCAGCACGCTTACACTGACGAGGCCTTCATCGTGATCGAGGGTGAACTGGAGATCGATCTTCCCAACCAGACGGTGCGGCTTTGTGAAGGCGAGATGTTTGTTGTGCCTAAGGGTGTAGAGCACCGTCCTCGTGCGGTGAATCAAGCCAAGATCATGCTCGTAGAACCTCGTGGAGTCGTAAATACCGGCGATATCGCAAACGAAGGTAGCGCACCGAATGACGTATGGATCTGAGACGAAGGTCGAAGTCGACTCACAAAGAGGGTTTAGGGCTGCGTGGCCAGTAGTCTGACGATGCCTCATATGATTCTGAACATTCTGGGTAGGTGGATCCTTCTGGTCGCCGGATGTCTCTCCGTGGCGGCATGCGGCAAGAGCACCCCCGTCGTTCCCATTTCTGAGAGTCCCGAGGGCATCTGGCGTGTTTCAGAGACCGGGGTATCCGAATCGACACTTCGCCTTGCATCAGATGGTTCATTCTCACGTGTGGTCACCGATCTCGAAGACAGGAATTGCGTTTCGTCGTCCGGTTCTTGGCGTACCGATGGTGAAAGCCTCCTACTCGAGATCACCGCAGTTGCAAATGCCCCAGCCTCAGGATTTGAGAACTACCGCTTCGTGATACAGGATGGTCGCCTGCAACTCGGCGAGACTGAGATCTATACAGCTGTGGGCTCTATGGTGAGCTGTGCTGATTACGGATTTGGTGCCTGGGCTGGTGAACTGCGCGCCACCTTAGATGGAGTTGAGATGATGTTCGAGATCGTCGATGTCATTCTCGATATGTATGGAGGCCAGCTTCAGGTCGAAGGGATTTCCAGTACAGGGGTGGGCCAGAGCAGAATGCTTCTCCAGATCGATGGAAGTCCAAACCGTCTCAACCCGAGAGACTTTATAGTCCAAAATGTTCCCGGATCCACTAACACGTTCTATGGGTTTTATCATCCGGATCCGGGGTCGTCGACGTTCAGTGGTTTTGACACTACGAGGCTTTTACCCACAGGAATCTTGACGTTGAGCGCAGTTGGTCCAGAGCGGGTCACTGCTACATTCAGTTTCAGAGCGAACCTTCGAGTTGAGGGTGAGGTAGGTCCTGGTGGAGCTACCTTTGCACAGATTGAGTCGGGCCGTGTCGAGATCGTGTACCGTTAGCTAATTAAGGGATGCTCTCCACAGATCCAGCGTATGTATTCAAGGGCCGAGAAGGCATGAGCATTAACACGAAGGCCCACTTTTCCTGCTTTTTCCGAGATTGACAATGATTAGACGCCTATTCTTCGCTGCCCTCCTCGTAGGGCTCTGTGCTCCACTGCCCGCCTCCTCACAGTCGGTTAGTGAGTCGCTGGCTGGACTTTATGAGCGCACCAAAACATTCGTGATGGCGAGTGCTGAAATGCTTGAAGAGGATTTGTACTCCTTCAGGCCGACCGATGATGTGCGATCAGTGGGTGAACTTTTCGCGCACATTGCTAATGCTCAGTACTCCTTTTGCGCGGCGGCAGCTGGGGAGCGGAGCCCAGCAACTGAGAACTTTGAGGAAAGTCGGACGACCAAAGCTCAGCTTCTAGACGCTCTTGGGATGGGTTTTGCGTACTGCGACGCCGTTTACGCTGGAATGACCGATGAAGCAGGCGCCCGCACCCTGAGTTTCTTGGGTCCGACCACGGCGTACGGGGTTCTCGCGTTCAACGCCGCTCACAACTACGAGCACTATGGTAACCTAGTGACCTATATGCGCCTGAATGGAATCGTGCCGCCTTCTTCTAGCGAGTAGTGCGGTACAACAAGGGCTTAGGGTCTTCCTGCATTACGTATAGAGGACTGTCTGCACAGTCGTAAAAAGGGCCTGATTCTCTGGCTGTGCCGTTTTCCCGTAGAAGTTCGCACGCTACCATGCTTCGTGTGCGGACCTTTTCTCATCGTAGTATCAGGATCAACCCAGGAGTCTTCGATGTTGGCTTTTGAGCTTCGACGGCATCTTTCTTTGCTTCTTCTCTTCGTGCTAGTGAGTGCTTGTAGCAACATAGGTAGCGAGGCGCCTGAGCTTCCGGTAGCACAAGTTCCGGGAGACGGTTCTCATGCGGCCCTTGTTGATTTTTTTTCGGAATGGAGGGAGTTCGAAACCCCAGATTTTGACGGCCAGGTTCCGGATTACAGCCCAGCCTCAATGGCTCGCCAAGCCGCGGAACTTCCGATATGGATAGCTCGTTTGTCTGCATTCGATATTGGACAGTGGACAATATCTGAGCAGATCGACTGGCATATAATGCGGGCTGAGATGAATGGGTTGTCTTTCGACCATGCGGTGCGGCAACCATGGAATCGAGATCCGGCTTTCTACATCACTATTTATGCCGCTCAAAGCGATGTGCCGGCGCATGAGGGGTCGGAGCACCACGGGTCTCTCGACTTGTGGACGTTTGAGAGGCCTTTTTCGGATACAGATCTAACCTTTATCACCGACCGGATCGCAGCGGTGCCCATGCTGCTTGAGCAGGCACGCGGCAACCTAGCTGCTAGTAATGCTCGTGACCTTTGGATGGCGGGGTTGCGTTCGTTTCGGGGTCAGAGTGCAGATCTTCGAGCATTTGCTGATGAAGTCAAAGGTCAAAACGGTGCACTTGATGAGGTTATAGCCGCCGCAATCGCTGCGTCTGATACGTTCCATGACTGGCTTGAGGCGGAGGCAGACGCAAAAACTGGTACCTCCGGTATTGGCAAAGAAAATTACACGTGGTACATGCGGAACGTGCATCTCGTGCCGTTTTCTTGGGAAGAGCAGGTGACGATGATGCGCAGGGAACTTGCTCGCGCGCACTCGTCACTGCGTCTCGAGGAGCATAGAAATCGGGATCTTCCCGAGCTCAAACGTATCCAAACATCAACCGAGTTTGATCGCCGCATGAACGCTGAGGTCGACGAATACCTCCGCTTCTTGGACGAGGAGGAGATTCATGCTGTCTTCGACTGGATGGATCCGGCATTGCGAGCTGTAAATGGCCAATTCACGCCAGCTGAACCTGGAGAAATCCGTAACTTCTTCAACGAGGTGAACTATCGGGATCCGCTCGTAATGCGAACTCATATGCATCATTGGATCGAGCTTGCTCGACCGCCAGCTTTGGGAGTGAGTCAGCTCCGCATAACCCCTCTCTTATACAATATCTGGGACGCGCGCTCGGAAGGGTTGGCAACTGGTGTCGAGGAGATGATGATGCATGCCGGTCTGTTTGACGGTCGTCCACGGTCACGCGAGCTAGTGTGGATCATGTTGGCTCAGCGAGCCGCGCGTGCGCTGAGCGGCTTGTACTTGCACGGAAATGATTTCGAGATGGAGGAGGCGGTTGAGCATGCGATGCGATGGACGCCTCGAGGTTGGCTGCCTGACGGTGCATTAGTTCGCGGGGAACAGCACCTGTATCTGCGACAGCCTGGTTACGGGACCAGCTATCTGTCAGGAAAAATTCAGATTGAGGAATTGCTTGCTGAGCGAGCTCTTCAGCTCCACGACGAGTTCACGATCGGTTCGTTCTTCGATGATTTCTTCGAATCCGGCATTATTCCAACAGTACTCGTTCGCTGGGAGATGACGGGAGAACGAGATCCGATTCTGGATGGTCCGATGGGGTATCGTTAGCCGTCCTGCCCTCCTGTTTTCTTTGGGTTTTTCTAGGCAGTGGATCTAATTGCGAATACGGGAATCTGACCTTTTCTCAAGGGGGAGCGCTCGATAAGTCTCAACCCACTTCTGAGGTCTCCCCCTCACACGATGCAGCTCTCGGAAGTGCTGGTGGCATAAGGGTGTGGCGAGCTCAGAACGAGAATGAAGAGCTACGGCATTACTCCGGGCAGAGTGGCGGTAGGGAGCCCGGGGATGATGCGCTGTGCGTTCTCATAATAGAGGGCTCGGAGTACTTCGTCGGTTAGGTCCATTCCGTAAAGCTTCCAGAATGCGTGGTAGTCACGGTAATAATCGAAGTACTCGTCAGCGGTTTCTAAGACTCGAAAGAAGTACGGATACTCGTCTGGCTGGAAGGAGTCTTTGCCGAACAGGATCCTGTCCTTGTACTTGGTGAAGAAAGACGCAGCGAACCTAGGCTGGCGTCCAAGATCGTAAAGAACCGCACCTATCTCGCCGAGAACGTTCGGATGGGCGTCGAAGATTTTCCCGAGACGTGCCAGGTCGGCAGCGTGCCATCCCATATGCGCGAGGATCCAAGTTGTGTTCGGATGTTTCATCAACATCCGGTTCCGTTCCTCCATCAACTCGTCGAAAGATGGGAAACGATCACGGTCCATGAAGCGACGGTTTTCGAAAATTGCGAGTTCGAGCCATCTCTCATTTGTGAAATCTAAAGTCTCGAAAAACTCAGGTGGGTCCGCTGTATGCACGAACACGGGGATGTTCAGCCTAGCTGCAGTCTCCCAGACTATGTCCAGCTCAGGGTCATCCATAGCGAGCCGCGAGCCGTCCATTTTAGTATGGTAGAGCCCGAACGCCTTACTGATCTCACCTATTCCGACTGCGCCGGCTTCGATGTCTTCTTCCAGCTGCCTGGCAATCTTTAAGCCAGATCCTAGATCGACATTCTCAAGATCGAGTGACGCGAAGAAGACGAAACGGTCCTCGTAGCCAGCTTCACGAACTGCTTCGATCTGGCTTCGGAGTCGCTGGCCGGAGCTCGGCCGTGCTTGGACCATGACACCGATGTTTAATCGGTCCATCTCGGCCACGACACTCTCTATTGTCTCAAGATTATCTAGCGTGGGGGGGTGTCCGTGGATGTCAACGAGAGGAAATCGAGCCCTTGGTACTTCGTTTTCTGGGACAACAAGTGTGGACTCCGGCTTGTACTCGGTGATGCTCGGCGGAGGTATTGTCGGTTCGCGGTCTCTGAAAGACCGTTGCTGTTGTGCGTCACAAGCGATTGGAGCTGCACAGAGTGCGACCAAAATAAAAACTTGTAGCCGGGTCGTTAGGCGCATCTAGGTCGTCTCAAGATCAGGTGGAACGGGCCAAGCTGACCTCCACTAATGATTATCGGCCATAGTGGGGTTCCGCTTTTCTCTATGCATAATACCGAAGCGCGACTGGCCTGCCATATCTCCGAGGGCGATCTTGCTCTCGCGACAATGAGATGTCGTCCGTTTTTGGGCCCCGATCCGACCTGGTTCAGGAGTGAAGTATGTCAAAGAGAATTATGATGCCGTTGGCAGTTTCCGTGGGAGTTTTCCTGATAGGCTCGGTTGAGTTGGTTCATGCGCAAGATCAGGATGAAGTGGATGAAGCCACGGAATTACTTAAGGAGGGCCTTCCCCTTACCCCTGAACGCACTCTTTCGGGGACCTTCACCGAAGGGTCGTGGATCTCACTGGATGTTAGTCCGGATGGACAGACAATTGTTTTTGATTTCCTAGGCGACCTCTATACAATGCCAATTTCCGGGGGAGAGGCGGATCCGTTGACCCAGGGCATGGCATTTGACGGCCAGCCGCGCTTTAGTCCGGATGGGGAAACCATCGTGTTCGTCAGCGATCGCAGCGGTGGTGATGGTGTTTGGACGATATCACTAGACAAAGCTGACACAACACGTATCACGCGCGGGGAGACGAGTGCTTTCCAGTCACCCGAGTGGACCCCGGATGGTGATTATATCGTCGCTACCCGCCAGAGTCCTGGTCAGGGAAAGCTGTGGATGTACCACCGAAACGGTGGAGGGGGCATTCAGTTAATCGAAGAACCTGCCAACGCTCGGACCACCGGTGCGGCTTTTGGTTCGGACGAGAGGCACATCTGGTATAGTCGTCGGACCGGAACTTGGCAGTACAATTCTCCGGGTCGTGATTATCAACTTTGGGTCTATGATCGCGAGACTGGAGAGAACAGTGTTCGTTCAGGTCGATATGGCGGGGCGTTTCGACCGACCCTTTCTCCGGATGGGCGCTGGCTGGTATACGGAAGTCGGCACGTAGCAGAGACTGGTCTTCGGATTCGAGATCTTGAGACTGGAGACGAACGTTGGTTGGCATTCCCGGTTCAGCGTGATGAGCAGGAGTCGCGAGCGGCTCGGGACGCTTATCCGGGAATGAGCTTTACTCCGGATTCCAGAGAGGTAGTTGCATTCTGGGGCGGGAGGATGTGGCGTGTACCTGTGCAGGGAGGTGAGCCGGTCGAGATACCGTTCCGCGTGGATGTCGAGCTTCCGATGGGCCCTGAGGTCGATTTTGACTATCCGATCGAGGACACTCCTACCTTTGTGGCTAAGCAGGTCCGTGACCTTGCGCCTTCTCCGGACGGTAGCCGGCTCGCTTTCACCATCATGGGTGACATTTACGTAAAGGAAATGCCTGATGGCGAACCAGAGAAGGTTGAGGACGTCGATGCGATGGCTGCACAGCCATCGTGGTCTCCGGATGGGGAGCGGATTGTCTTCGCGACATATGCGGATGCCGAAGGTGGACAGCTTTACGCAGTCGACTTAGATGGAGACAATCTTGAACCGATAACAGTGGACGCGGCCTTTTACACGCAGCCTGTATTTTCTCCGGATGGTTCACGTGTGGTGGCTCTGCGAGGTCCGCGCGCCGCATATGAGGAGGCGCTGAGTCAACGTGTCCCGCGAGGTTCGGTAGACCTCGTTTGGATCCCCTCTGATGGTGGTGTGGCGTCATTGATTACACCGATCGCGGGCCTTGGTGAGCCCCATTTCGTTTCGGGTTCGGACCGAATCTATGCGACTCAAAATGGAACGGGCCTGATCTCGATGCGGTGGGATGGTACTGATAAGCGAAGCCACGTTCAGGTACGTGGTGAGAATCCCGGCGGGGGAGAAGGCCCCGCAGCGTCTGTAATCAAGATGGCACCTGAAGGCGATCAAGCGATAGCTCTGGTTGGTAATCAACTCTATGTCGTGACGGTGCCATATGGAGTTGGCGCTGACGCGCCTACGATCTCGGTCGCAAACCCGTCAACAGCGTCTTTCCCGGCGAAACAGTTAACGGATATTGGAGCCCAGTTCCCCACATGGGGAGCTAGTGGAAGAGAGGTTAATTGGGCGCTCGGGAACGCTCACTTCGTATATGATCTCGATGCGGCACAGGCGTTTCAGGACAGTGTAGGGGAGCGGCGAGCCGAAGACGAAGAGGAGGACGAGGAGCCCGAGGACGGTTACCGTCCAGCGGAGTACAGGATCACTGTCGAGTTCGACAGAGACAGTCCCGAGGGTGAAGTAGTTCTAGTCGGAGCTCGCATCATTACAATGAATGGTGATGAGGTGTTTGAGAGCGGGGACATCGTCATCCGCAATAACCGTATTGCTTCGGTAGGGGCCTCGGGGAGTGTGTCGATACCAGACGCCGCAACTCGGATGGACATGTCTGGGCGGACGATCATACCGGGATTTGTAGACACACATGCTCACCTAAGGGGATCTTTCAACATCCATCGTGCACAGCCCTGGTCGTACGCGGCGAATCTTGCATATGGAGTGACCACAGCGCGTGATCCACAAACGGGCTCTAGTGACGTTCTTTCATACGAGGACTTCGTACGAGCCGGGCGGATGGTGGGACCGCGCATCTATAGCACGGGTCAGGGGGTCTTCTCAGGCGAAGGTATAAGTAGCCTTGAAGAAGCCCGGAACGTGTTACGCCGTTACTCTGACTACTTTGACACAAAAACGATCAAGATGTACGGGGCCGGGAATCGCGAGGTGCGCCAGTGGATTATCCAGGCGGCCCGAGAACTAGAGCTTATGCCTACTACGGAGGGTAGTCTTGATCTGCGTCTCAATCTTACGATGGCGCAGGACGGGTACTCCGGAACCGAGCACAATCTCCCCGGTGTCCCTCTCTTCAAGGACGTTGTCGAACTTGTCGCTCAGTCGAACATGGCTACGACTCCTACGATCGTGGTCACGTACGGCGGTCCTTGGGCAGAGAACTTGTTCTATACGACGACTGATGTACTGCGTGATGAGAAATTGGCCACCTTCACACCGTGGGAAGAAATTTATCAGAAGGCTGCGCGCCGGGCGGGTAGCGCAGGTTGGTTCGATCAATCTCAGTACATCCATCAGGAGATTTCTGATTTTCTTGATAATGTGGTAGAGGCCGGTGGCCGTGCGGGCGTTGGGAGTCATGGGCAACTTCAAGGGCTCGGTTACCATTGGGAGCTCTGGCTTACTGGTGCGTCTGATCACATGACGAATCACGAGGCTCTACAGATTGCCACGATCATCGGAGCGGATGCCCTTGGGCTGGATCAGGACCTCGGGTCGCTCGAACCGGGCAAGCTGGCGGATCTAGTAGTGCTCGACGGTAACCCGATCGATGACTTATCAAACACGAACACGGTGCGCTGGGTGATGAAGAACGGACGCCTGTATGAAGGTGACACCTTGAAGCAGGTGTGGCCCAGAGAGCAGGAACCTCAAGGCTTCTACTGGCAGGGCGCGGGTACCATCCCTACCAGAACGACGGGTAACGAGTAACGAGATGTCCGCTCCTCTTGAGGACATACGGGTTTGCGATGTTACACAGAACCTCGCAGGTCCATTTTGTGCTCAGATTCTGGCTGACCTAGGTGCTACGGTAATCAAAGTAGAGCCTCCAGGAGGTGACTTGGGTCGTCTGTGGGGTCCTCCGTTCTGGGGGGAAGACTCGACTTTGTTCTTATCCGCAAATCGGGGAAAGCGGAGCATCATTCTTGACCTGAAGCAGCAGGAGGGAATGGATGTTCTGAAGAGGATCGTTACGTCGGCTGATGTCTTCATACAGAGTTCGCGACCGGCTGCCGCTTCAGGACTCGGCATTGATGAAGCGTCGGTCCGCGTTTGGAATGAGGACATTGTTCATATGTCGTTGAGCGCCTACGGGCAGAAGGGCCCGATGAGCGATCAGCCTGGGTATGACCCGCTCATGCAGGCATATGCTGGAATTATTTCAGTGACCGGACAACCGGGAGGACCACCCACTCGAGTAGGCGGATCGGTTGTGGATTTTGGCACGGGCATGTGGGCGGCACTGTCGATCATTAGCGCTTTGCGTGAGCGGGATCGGACGGGGAAGGGAGTGGCTCTTGAGACGTCCCTGATGGACACATCGTTGGCATGGGTCTCTTACCATATGATGGGATACATGGCGACGGGTGAGGTTCCCGGTCCACGAGGATCCAGTCTCGGCGCCATCGCACCGTATCGGGCTTTCCAAACCTTAGACGGATACGTGATGATAGCAGCAGGAAATGATGCAATTTTTAGTCGTTTGTGCGACGCGCTTGGACTAGTGGATACGGCAGAGGATCCCCGTTTCGCTTCGAACTCAGACAGGGTTGCGCATCGGAATGACTTGGATGCGATCATTGAGGGAGCTACATCTCAGATTTCGACAGGCGAATTACTAGAGAGAACTCTTCGAAATGCCATCCCGGCATCAGCGATACAATCGATTGCGGATATAGTCGATGATCCTCAGGTCGCCGAAGCAGGTATGTTCCAGACCGTGGGCCATCCTGAATTAGAAGGCTACAGGGACGTGTCTCTTCCTCTCCAGATCGATGGTGTGCGGCCAAGGGCCACGCGTGTGCCACCAACACCAGGTGAACACTCAATTGAAATTCTTGAAGAACTCGGCTTCGACGGAGAGGAGGTCGATCGCCTGTTTGATGTAGGAGCAGTCAGCAAGGGCAGCTGAGAAAGTTGTTACTGCCTAACCTGGGACCAAAGCGACTCTGAATTCGATAAAGGGTCTTCGTGCTCCAGGATCGGCGGCGCCCCAGAATGATTGAGCTAGTATGCTACTGGTATGAACGCGCGCCGATCCGGTTAGAGCGGCAATCACGCCGCCTATCGCTATCAGTATGAAGATTTTTGCGGCCGTGTGCTGATCAGGCTTGGAGGGCATAGCGAGTACGGAGCTTTTGGCGAGGGTCGGAAGCTAGATTGGCTTAGCCGTCCTCGACAGCGCCCATGTCCCGGCGGTGCTGCTGCGCCTACTTTGGTGTGCGTCTGCTTGCGGGAGTGGTCGTACCTATTTGTCGCTGAATGACTTGAACCCTCTGACGGAACCGAACATGATTCGAGCCAACGTGCTGCTCGGGACTCTTCTTGTCCTTGGTGCCTGCAACTCTGGTAGTGACGAAGCCGAAACTGCAGCTGATACCGCCATTAGAGAAGTGCCGGACTTTTTGGTAGACCCATCATGGCCAAAACAGCTTCCGAACGATTGGATCATGGGTTCGATCACGGCCGTGTTCGTCGATGCTCAGGATCATGTTTGGGTCACGCATTTACCGGAGACATTGACGCCGGAAGAGATTTCTGCCGTTCAGCAGCCCCCTATCGGACTATGTTGCCGCCCGGCTCCTGTTGTGGTCGAGTTTGATCCCGAAGGGAATGTAGTTCAGGGTTGGGGTGATCCAGAGACACAGGATGTGTCGGAGTTTCCGCGTAATGCCCACGGACTGTTCGTAGATCACAACGACAACGTATGGGTTGGCACTTATCGCCATCACCGAGTCATGAAGTTCACTCGTTCGGGTGAGCTGCAGATGCAGATCGGTGAGTATGACGTGACAGGTGGCAACGCCGATACGGAGTTGCTTGGGGGCCCTGCAGGTATCTGGGTAGATCCTGGCACTAACGAGGTCTTCATCGCGGATGGTTATCGTAATCGAAGGGTTATCGTTTTTGATGGAGATACAGGCGAATACGTCCGTCACTGGGGTGCTTACGGTGAGGTTCCTGAGGATCAGTACCAGTATGACTTCGGGGGTGCGGGTCATGCTGCAAATCCTCCGACCCAGTACTCCACAGTGCACGGACTTGTAGGCTCAAGTGATGGTCTTATCTACGTTGCGGACCGTCGTGGGAACCGGATCCAAGTTTTCCAGCAAGATGGCACGTTTGTAACTGAAAAGCTCATCGAAGAAGGCACGCTGGCTTCTGGATCGGCCTTTGTGATCCAGCTCTCGCCGGATACTGAACAGGAGTGGCTCTACCTCGCTGATGGAACGAATCACAAGGTGTGGATTCTTCGCCGAAGCGATCTTGAGGTCGCGGGCAACTTTGGTAGAGGTGGGCGACAAGTCGGACAGTTCTTAAGGCCACATGGCATGGGAGTCGATTCTCAGGGCAACATATATGTGGGAGAGGCTTCGACGGGTCGCCGTATTCAAAAGTTCAGTATTTCGGGTAGCTGAGTTAGGTGAAGATCTGTTGCATTGGACCGATGTTTGTCGCACTGACAACAATCGGTAACGGTGATGTCGTAGCCCAATCTGCTTCGGATCTTGTCCACTCGATGCTTGAGGCTCATGACGCTCGGATTGAGGGGGTGGAAAATTATACGCTTGTCCAAGCCGTGATGGGGTTTGAAACAGAGACATATTTCGAGAAGCATACTGTGGAAGGACGGTCCGTATTCAGAGCTAGTTTCGCGGGGTTAGGCGGTCAAAAGAACTCGCCAGCGACAGGAGTAGAAGATGTCTATGCGTTAGGTGAAGACCTAGCGAGGCGGTCAGAGTATCGGGGTCGGGAACGTGTTGGTGACTACGAGGTGCACGTTCTGGATATAACAGATCTGAGCGGCACTGGCTTCGGGAGTAACGTGGCTCAAGACTCAGAGTTTGAGCCTATGAGAGGAAGCGTTTTTCTGGATGCTGAAAGCTACGTCCCACGCAGGTTCGTCTTTGAGGGTGAGATGACTCGAAGTGGGTCTACGCTCCCGCTCACTGCAATAATGGAAATGGGAGATTATCGAGAGGTTGAGGGGCTACTGATTCCATTCCGAACTGTGACTACGATCGAGGGGTTGGCCGCCGCAATCGACCCTGAGGTCAAAGCGCAATTCGAAGAGATGCAACTTGAGCTGGAAGCGCTTCCCGCTCACCAGCGGGCTATGATCATTGAACTCATGGCCGAACAGATGGAGCAGTTCGAAGCGATGATGGTTGATGATTCGGCGCCAATGGTTGTGGAAGTCCTCGTTACGGATGTGCGAGTAAACAAAGGCGGGTGGAACTGAGACTGGGCACTCAGCTCTCTAGCAGGAAAAATTCTGTTAGACAGTTCTATGCTTAGGACATCTCGGCTGACGTCTAATTGATCAGCGATTTTGACCTGTCGCAGGGACGGGGCAATGTCCTCCCCCACTCAGAGCTGAACCGATACTGCTGAGTATGCCTCCGAGTCCGCCACCTCCTAGAGTTGCTGTATCGATCGATCCTGCTAGGAGATCTCCATAGAGTGCCGCCATGAGTTCCTCATTTTCGCTGATCAGGTCGAGATCTTTGTGCGTGACTACGGGGCTGCTTTCGGCAAGACGATTGATGGCCAGAGTCGCGGGTTCGATTTCCGCTAGCAGATTTTCCAGGCTCGCAGCCCCTGCTCCAACGGTTGGATCGTCGAGTGTAGCGGCCATCGTCGAGGCCGCTGGCTGTGGGGCTGTTACTACGCGCATAGGTGGGGTCTCCTCCACCAGTTTTATGACTTCAATCGCTTCGAAGTCTTCTATGTATCGTTCGGCTTTGGGTGTTCCAGGTTCTTCCGGAGTTACTTCTGGAAGGCTGACCATCACGAGGACGGTCACGTGAGCAACAACAGATACGGTCAAGCCTGTTGCAAACGCCCTGCGGTGGCGGACCGAATTTGTCACATTCATCATTGGGGATGCTCCCACCCTGTCGCGATGTATAGGGTCTAACGTTTTACTACTTGCATAAAGAGACAATAGGTCCAGGGTTTATGGGATCCTCACGTAACTCAAGAGAATGGATCAAAAACGAAGTGAGAAGGAATCCCCTTTTCTTTGTCGCATGTATTTTTGCTCTTGGGGCGGTGCCTGTTGGAGCCCAAGACCAGGAGGATTCGAAATCACGTATCTTCGGAGTCGAATCGAGTTTCCTTATTACGAGCGGATTAGGGGAATTCGGAGACCTGACGGGATCAGGCTTCGGTTTCACTATGGGTTCTACTTGGATGCCCAAGAGAAGCAGAAACTTCGGAGTCAGGTTAGACCTTTCGCTTAATGTCTACGACCGAGAGTCCACACCGACCTGCCTCACTGATCCCTGCTGGATTGAAGGAGATGTGGTTACGAGCTACGGGACTCTTCAGTTTGGGATAGGTCCAGAGTGGACAATCACAAGTGGTCCGCTACAGCCGTACCTGTTTGCCACGGTTGGTAGGTCAGTGTTCTACACAAGTCTAGGGCTTGAATTATGTGGGCGAGGAGGGCACGATCATCATCACTCTTCCAATTCGTGTTATTCAGAAGCTAGTAATAATTACCACGATGACTGGGGGGCGGTTGTTAGAGGTGGAGGAGGCGTGCGGTTCAAGATTTGGAAGTTTTTTCAATTATATGTCGGTGCTTCATATCAGCATTTTGGGACTCGAACGTATATGGTTAAGGGCGACCTAGACCTGAACGACGATGGAAGCGTCACTGTTGGTAAGAAGCGTTTTTCTGCTGCCAACAACTTGGGATTCGAAGTAGGTTTGCATTGGGGTATTCCTGGTGGTTAGAGATGCTAGGGAGTAGACATTAGATCCGGACAGCTCGCGGTCGGCGCGCTGTATCCTCCATCCTTATAGATCATGAAACGTGCTACGCTCGGTGCCTTCGTTCTGCTTGCCTCTTTTTCGACAGGTGTAATTGCTCAAGACGTGCATTTGGAAAAGGCACTCAGGGTCTTGGCTACAACCCCCTTGGTAGATGGACATAACGATCTTCCTTGGGCGATCCGCAACAGTGAAGCAGGTCCGCATGACGTAGAGGCGCCGGAGCATGATCTTCGCAAAGAAACTTCCTTCCACACGGATCTCGAACGTCTTCGCGCTGGCGGGGTTGGGGCGCAATGGTGGTCAGTGTATATCCCCTTCGAAGCAGTTGAAGAAGGGGCGGCTAAGGTTCAGCTAGAGCAGATCGACATCGCCTTGCAGATCATCGACAAATACCCTGAGGCAATGGAGCTAGCTACCAGTGTCTCGGGTTTGGAGAGTGCCTTCGGTAGAGGCAGAGTGGCCTCAATGCTTGGAATGGAAGGCGGTCATGCTATTGAGAACTCTCTAGGTACCTTGAGGGCGTTCTACTCGATGGGCGTTCGTTACATGACGCTGACGCATAATGGAACGCTTGATTGGGCAGACTCATGCTGCGCACTGCCACGCCACGGTGGCTTGAGCGAATTCGGCAACGAGGTCGTTCGTGAGATGAATCGTATGGGTATGCTTGTCGATATCTCGCATACGTCTCCAGAGACGATGAATGACGTGCTGGATATTGCAGAGGCCCCGGTGATTTATTCGCACGCCTCTGCTCGTGCACTCCATGACCATCCGCGTAATGTTCCCGACCAAGTTCTGCGGCGCCTCCCAGAGAATGGAGGAGTTGTGATGGTCACCTTCGTTCCGTCGTTCCTGACCTCAAGAGATAAAGCTACTATCGCAGATGTAGCGGATCATATTGAGCATATCGTTAGCATCGCTGGGGTCGATTTCGTAGGGGTCGGATCTGATTTCGACGGGATTGAATCGACTCCAGTCGGTCTAGAAGATGTCTCGACCTTCCCGGCACTCTTGGCCGAGCTTTCTCGCCGCGGGTGGTCGGAGGAGGACATGCGTAAGGTGGCAGGTGAGAATTTGCTTCGAGCTTGGCGTGAAGCGGAGGCTGTTGCGCGCCGGCTTCAGCGTGAGCGCCCACCCTCAACTAGAACGATTGGTGAACTCGACCGGACGATTGGCCAAGACTATTGACTGCTTTTCCGCGTCCAGATCCTAGCGAGCATGCCGAGTACTATGCTCAGTACATCGCTCGTGTGCCGGATGGAGAAATTACGAGCACACTAAGTGACCAACTTGCTGAAACGGTTGAAATCCTGCGTTCGTTGCCGGCGGACCGGGAGACGTACCGATACGCAGAAGACAAGTGGACACTAAGAGAGGTAGTCGGCCACTTGATCGATACGGAACGAATGTTCGCCTATCGAGCTTTGGCCATTGCGAGAGAAGACGATGTAGATCTGCCGGGAATGGATCAGGATTCATGGAATAGAGGATCAAATGCTGGAGATCGGTCGATGGTTGATTTGATTGACGAGTGGCTTTTAGTCCGACGCTCCAATGTGGTGATGTTCGCCTGTATGCCGGACGGGGTAGGAAGTCGCACCGGCCGAGCCTCTGGTTACAAGTTCACAGTTCGCAGTTTTCCGTGGATCATTGCCGGGCACGAGCTTTGGCACAGGGACCTGATCCGTCGCGATTATTTGGCAGGTCTTTGAACGAATCAGTAGACGGTTAGAGCTCCGACAATACAGACCCTAGCGCCCTACCAAATCTGGGAATCTCAACCACGCTCCTCCATGTCTGGATGGTTTCCTGAGAAGAGTGGTTGAAGAGACGTGTTATCGTGAGACGAGGCGACGCAACTCGAAGCGCTGTAGCTATTCTTTGACTCTCAGAATAGGGGATGAGGTGGTCAACTCGGCCATGCAGAAGATGTACTGTGCCCCTGACTGCACCCAGCACTGATGTCGGATCAAGTGTGGGATCGGTGAGGCGGGCAGCCTCTTCGAGTTGTTCTCCGATGTGAAAAGCTTCGGGCCCTGGTGCGTGGGTCTTCGATCCTGGAGCAAAAAGGTCGAAGAGACTCCGACGTTCCATAGCGATGGTGCTGCGCAGATTGTGTATTATAGGATCGTAAAGGGCATCCCATGACGCAGCGCCGATGTCGCCGGCGTGACATGCAAGGGTCCTGAGTGCTTCGGCTACGTCCGTAGCGTCTTTATAGCCCGGCACAGCGGTAAGGTAATTGGCGGCAACAATCCATCTTCCGTATGGGTCGGGCTTCAGGTATGCCTCCTTACCAGCTGCGTTGTACCGACCTGTCATCATGAACCGGAAAGTGTGACGCAAGGAGCAATACCCTCCAAAGCCGCAAGCCGCCCCGATTTCGTCTCTCAACCTCGGACTTGCTCGGGCGCCAACTGCGTGCGGGGCGCCAAAAGAGAACCCTACCACACCTACTGGTTCGTCTCGGATGAGTTCACTGTTTCGGAGCCATTGCACCGACGCTGCGATACTTGGTACAGATAAGTCAGGACGGAGTTGGAGATCACGCCATTCGGGGACGTCCGGCACTATGGCAGCAATGCCAGCTCGAGCCAGGGCTCTCGTAAATCGAACCAGCTGCGTGTGGGACCGTCCAGGACGAGTGATGCCATGCATAACTACCCATGCGGGCAAGTTTCTTGCTGTAATAGAGGGACGAACGAGTGTCGCCCGAACGGGTGTCCCGTCGCGGTCGACAGTGACTTCTTCTTCGATCACATCTCGTGGGGGTCTTAGCCACGCTCTGGTGAACGACAAAGTGCGTTGGATAGAACTGAGCATGTTTGTAAGCTATCCTCCCACACCGGATGTTCGCATGACTACGATTCAGCCTTGCATAGGTTGCGATGGTCGGGCATGATCCGGCCCATAACCCTATCGACGGCTACGGCCCTATCTAGGAGAACCTAGTGAAGCGCTTCGTCCTGACTTCTGCTCTAACCGTGTTCATGGCTCATCCTGTTCTCGCTCAAGAAAGGATTGCACACCAGCCATCTGAGCGCATTCCGTTTAGCGCGGCAGTTCAGGTCGGTAATACCTACTATCTTTCTGGTAAGCTCGGGGCGAACAGCGAGACTCGTGCTATGACAGAGGGCCGGATGGCAGCTGAGACCCACAACATCATGGGGTCATTCAAAGAGCTGCTCGGAGAGCTCGGGATGGACTTTGGTGATCTTGTGCGAGCGACCGTCTATCTGACTGATATCAATGGGTATGGTGAGATGAACGAAGCGTATGCCCAGTATTTTGAAGGGGTCGACCCGCCGTCTCGTGTTGCGATGGAGATCTCAGGTTTGGTAAACGGTGCCTTGATTGAAATCTCCTTCATCGCGGTGAAAACCGACGACTGATTGAGAACTTCGACTGAATCCCGGTCGATTGATGAATCATCAACCGGAAAGCAAGCGTGAATATGGGCTGTCTCACGCGGAGTCCGCTGGGTAGCGCATTGTGATGAGTCTTTTTTTTCAAGCCCCGGAAGTCGGCGAAGATTTGCACAAAATGGAGCGCCCACCCTACCTGTGGGGAGTTGCTGCGGCTCTGGGTGCATTCTTGCTGTATGCCTTAACGCTTGCTCCAACTACTGCTTTCTGGGACGCTAGCGAGTATATCGCTACAGCCCATACGCTTGGGATTCCGCACCCGCCGGGGAACCCGTTCTTCATCGTTCTGGCGAAGGTATGGAGCCTTCTTTTGGCACCCACAGGGCTTTCGGTCGCTGTTAGAATCAACCTGTTTGCTGCAGCAACGAGTGCAGCTGCCACGGGCTTTTTCTATCTGATAGCTCATCGTGTGTTATGGGGCATTTTTCTAGACCGACGACTAGCCCAGGTGGCTGCGCTTGCATCATCTCTGATCGGAGCCACTGCCTTCACGGTATGGAACCAGTCGAATGTCAACGAAAAGGTTTACACCCTCTCGGTGATGATCATAGCGATCGTCAGTTGGCTGGCGGTTCTATGGCACGATAGAGGAGAAGAGCCTGGAACCGAACGCTATATCCTTTGGGCCCTATTCCTGCTCGCGATCGGGTCAGCGAGTCACATGATGTCGGTGCTTCCCGCTCCAGCCTTAGGCGTCTTGTTGTTGCTCTCGCGTCCATATCGGTTACTTACGGTTGGGTTTATAAGCCGGGCTACGTTAGTGATTGCATTAGGAATTTCCTTCAACTTCGTTCTTCCGATTCGCGCTGAACTCGACCCGGTTATCAACGAGGGTGATCCTACCTGTGTTTCGGTCGGGCAGGCCGCCGCAGCGGTCTTCTCCCAGGGCAGGGTTGGATGTCCGGCGCTGAGCTCGGCTCTGTCTAGGGAACAATATCAAACTCCACCAGTGTGGCAGCGTAAAGCTCCCTTCACGGCTCAGATGGCCACGTTTATGCAGTACTTTGAGTGGCAATGGGCCCGAGGGTTAGATGCGTCAGAACTTCCTGCACCAAGACGATTCCTCCCCACCGTTCTGTTTCTAGCTCTGGGGTTTGTTGGACTTTACGCAGCGTGGGTGTCTGACCGAACACTTTTCGCATACCTAGCGGTTCTGGCAGGCACTCTGACGGTTGGACTCGTTGTTTATTTGAATTTCCGGCACGGATATTCCCTGCACGCTGACCTTGATCAGGTCCAGAGAGAGGTTCGAGAGCGTGATTATTTTTACATCGCAACGTTTTCTTACTGGGGATGCTTAGCGGGTATTGGCTTAGCATGGCTTTGGAACGCGGCCTCTAGAAGGATCAACGGAGGACCGGCCCTGCACCACCTGAAGACAGCGCCGATCCTACTACTTGCTCTGCTTCCTCTAATGCTCAACTGGCCTTGGGCGACTCGCTCGGGAGACTATGCGGCCCGGGATTGGGCTTACGATCTCTTAATGAGCGTTGAGCCGTATGGAGTACTCTTCACGAATGGTGACAATGACACTTTTCCACTTTGGTATTTGCAGGAAGTCGAGGAGGTTCGCCAAGACGTCACTGTCATAGTCGGTCAGTATCTCTTCACGACTTGGTACCCCCGTCAGCTACAGGAACTGACGCTACCCGGCCGTCAGCGCCCATACGACGCTGCTCTTGCCCCAAATCTATACGAGGATAGGGCCGCACCCACCACTTCTTTGACGACGATCGATCCGGATGTTTTAGAACAGGTGTCCTCGGTCCAGCTTCCCGATGATGTTACAGTTTCGTTTCCCAAGCTGGCGGTCACTTATCCATCGGGGATGGTCCTCGATCGCAGTGAACAGATCGCTCTTCGCATCATTAACGACTCAGCTCTGGAACGACCAATTTACTTTTCCTCGGCTGGAGGAATGATGTCTCGGCTCGGCTTGGAGCGTTGGGGTGTCCGTCACGGCTTGACGACTAAGCTAGAGATGCGGAACCTGGAGACCGACCCACACGAAGGAATGATTAGGGGGTCTCCCGAGTATGGGAGCGTTTGGCTCGACTTAGAAAAATCTCTTAAGCTCTATGATGAAATATATGAGTACCGAGGCCTCCGGGATCGCGCGATTTGGGCAGACCGTTCGACCACTATGATGCCCTACCAGTACTACGTAATGGCTCTTCAGCTCTCAGATGCTGCGCAGCTAGACGGGAGGAGCCCAGAGCTTGTTCAGCGCCTTCGTGATGATGCACGTGCCTTTCAGGAAGTTGCGGGTGGCGGTCAGCGTGTCGCCTCAACAGTCGACATATCATGAAACGTCAGCAACTCGACCGGGACGAGTTATATCGGTATGCCCGTCACATAGCGCTTCCTGACATAGGACTTGAGGGGCAGCAGAGACTCAAAATCGGTCGAGTGCTTTGCGTAGGAGCAGGTGGTCTTGGCTCACCACTCGCTATGTATTTGGCCGCAGCGGGCGTTGGTACGATTGGCATGGTAGACGACGATGTGGTTGACGAGAGCAACCTCCAGCGGCAACTGCTTCACGGGACTAGTGATGTGGGAAGGAGCAAGCTGGATTCAGCTATTGAAAGGCTTTTTGATGTAAACCCAAACGTCAAGATTGAACCTCATTACAAACGCCTCTCGTCGTCAAACGCACTCGAGATTCTCGGCGGATATGATGTAGTCATTGATGGCACGGACAATTTTCCGACTCGTTACCTTGTAAATGATGCGTGTGTCCTTCTCGGTATCCCGAACGTGTATGGTTCTGTTTTCCGTTGGGAGGGACAGGTCTCGGTTTTCGCCAGCAAAAGCGGCCCTTGCTACCGCTGCCTTTTTCGGGAGCCCCCACCGCCAGGCTTGGTGCCCAACTGTGCCGAGGGCGGTGTTCTTGGAGCGCTCCCAGGGATTATAGGCACCATGCAGGCGATGGAGGCAATTAAGCTAATCCTCGGAGTTGGAAAGAGTCTGGTGGGGCGACTCATGATTTTCGATGCTCTCGAAATGTCCTGGCGTGAAGTTGCCTTGAGAAGAAATCCCACGTGTCCGGTTTGTGGTGACGAGCCGACTCAGTTGAGCCTGATCGATTACGAGGTGTTCTGCGGAGTGAAGTCAGAGTCCGGAGCAGAAGTTGCTGGGGCATCAGAAATCGATGTGGAGACGGTCGAAGAGATAGTCCCGAGAGAGGTCTCGCGCCTTCTTGGAGAGGAAGTGCCTCCATTCCTTCTTGATGTTCGAGAACCGTGGGAATGGGCCGTAAGCAACTTGGGAGACCAAGGCGCCCGCCTCATTTCGCTCGCGGAACTCACAGACCGGATGAGTGAAGTCCCCTCCGATCGAACTATCATCGTGTACTGCCGATCGGGGCAGCGGTCGAGAACAGGAGCCCGTATGCTAATCGAGGGAGGACGAAGAAATGTTCTTAGCCTCCGAGGTGGGCTTAAGGCATGGTCTGACGAGGTTGACTCGTCGATGCGGGTGGTGTGACTGAGAGTCTCCGTTAGTGACAGGGGCTCATGACTGGACCCGAATCGTTCTCCGCTTGTATTCATTACAAAATTATCTCTACACCCCTTAGTTCACGGATCATCATGAGACGTCTTCTGCTTGTTATAACGTTCCTCATTTCAGCGCCTTCCGTGGCCTGGGCTCAGCCGCGAGTAATGTTTGGGGGAGGGTTCACAAGCCCTCAGGGGGACCTACGAGATTCTGCAGATCCGGGCTGGCACCTTAATGCGGGGGTCCAGATCGCTATCCCGACACTGCCGGTGAGTCTCAGAGGTCACGGACAACTGCACAGGCTCGATTCGCGCAATAACGATTATCGGGATACAGAGTTTCTCTCGGGTGTTCTATCAGTGGTTTTTAATTTGCCAGGGGTAGGCTTGGAGCCGTACTTGCTGGCTGGGTTGGGCTCGTATCGATTTAATGGCGGCGTTGCCGTCGCGGAAAGAATTCAGCGATCTGACACTGGATACCACGGGGGCTTCGGCGTAGTGACCGGCCAGCTAGGCCTAGGCTTATTTGCGGAGGTTCGGTATGTCCGTATTGATCAGGATGACGTCGCCATATCAATGACGCCTCTGACTCTGGGGGTTCGGTTCTGATCGTAGAGGAGCCGGTGCGTTCGCCTTTCTAATTCTGTTATAGCCGAAGCCTGCTTGGCCTTCACCAAGCGAGTCTTCACCGAGAAATTCTACAGAGGCGGCTCCCTGTCTGAACTATCTGTGGCTCGTTCTTGGTCAGTACGCTGCCAACTCGACGATAGCATCGACGACGTTAGGAGTCTGCGGCAGGATAACGCTCTCTACCTGGGGTGCGTATGCCACCCACGTATCCATCGATGCCACACGCTTTATTGGTCCATCTAGGTACTCAAATAGCTCGTCTGCGATCCGCGCTGAAATTTCCGAACCGATTCCCCAGGACATGGAATCTTCGTGAGCGATGACGACTTTATTGGTCTTTTTGACTGAGGCGGCAATCCTCTCCATGTCGATAGGTCGTACCGTACGGAGGTCGATGATTTCTGCCTCAATCCCGTGCTGATCTGAAGCGATTTTGGCCGCATCCAGACTCCGCTTTACTAGCGCTCCGCATGTTACGACCGTGACGTCCGTTCCTTCTCGGACGACCTTGGCCTTTCCAAAAGGAATCATGAACTCGGGGCCCGGGTCGCGTCCCTTGTTATAGACCTGTCTGTAGAGATGCTTGTGTTCTAGAAATAGCACAGGGTCTTCGCATCGGATTGCGGTGCGCAGAAGGCCAGCCGCGTCTTCTGCAGTCGCGGGTAAGCAAACGTGTAAGCCCGGACAGTGTGCGAAGATTGACTCACCTGTTTGGGAGTGATAAATGCCTCCACCCTTAAGGTATCCGCCGTAGGTTACGCGGATCACAACGGGAGCCGAGAATAGACCGTTAGACCTGTAACGCATGGTCGCGAGCTCGTCCCGAATCTGCATCATCGCGGGCCAGATATAGTCGAAGAATTGCACTTCCACGACTGGCCGCATTCCTCGAACAGCCATTCCTATAGCACGACCCACAATGTTCGCTTCAGCTAGGGGCGAGTTGTACACCCTATGCGAACCGAACTTAGCCTGAAGACCGTGTGTGACTTTGAAAACACCACCTTTCCCCTTCACCTCATCGAGAATGTCCTCACGCGAAGCGTCGGCGACATCTTCACCGAAGACGACGATGCGTGGGTCTCGTTTCATCTCCTCTTTCATGCACGAATTCAATAAGTCGACCACGGTGAGGAGTTTGTCGGACTCGTACAGTGGAGTTCCTTCCGTATCGAAATCGTCCGATGTTGGATCTGTGTCTTCCGAGAAGAGGTGCGTCATCGCCTCCGATGGATCCGGCTGTGGTGACGCGAGGGCGATATCTGCGGCCTCGGCCACGGCAGCCTCGATCTCTGCCTCCATCTCTTCGAGTTGTTTTTCTGTTGCAGCACCGATCGTGATCAGCAGATCGCGGGTGCGTCGAAGAGGGTCCTGTAACTCCTGGTGCTCTCGTTCTTCCGGGGTCCTGTAAGCCCGCTCATCGTCAGACATCGAGTGTGAATAGGGACGTGTAGTATGAGCATGTAGCATGGCCGGACCATTTCGCTCTCGAGCGTGACGGATAGCAGTTGCCGCCGCTTTGTATGTGTCTACTACGTCCGTCCCATCGCATTCGATAATGTTCAGGTTAGGAAACCCTGACACGAGCCGAGAAATACTACCGCCAGCGGTTTGAACTTCGACCGGTACGCTGATGGCATAACCGTTGTCTTGAATGACGTATACGATAGGAAGCTTGAGGTTGCATGCCGTGTTCAGCGACTCCCAGAACTCGCCCTCGGAAGTTGCCCCGTCACCCGAGCAAACAATTACGACCTCGTCTTCAGAGAATTGTTCAATGCGCTCTCGCAGGCCTTCTACTACCGGGAACTTGGTGACTACCTCAGCAGCGCCTACCGCTTGCAGAAACTGTGTTCCGGTCGGAGAGGATGAAGTCGGCACGTTGAATCGCACATCCCCAAAATGTGCAGGCATTTGTCGGCCACCTGACGCAGGGTCCCCTTCGGCGCCGACAGCTTGAAGAAGGTGATCCAGCGGTGTCTGGCCTAGCCCGAGCATCAGTGCTCGATCGCGGTAGTAGGGATAGAACCAGTCTTTTGCGCCGTCACAGTTCTCGGCTATAGCGACTCCAACGGCTTCGTGCCCCGCACTTGAGATCTGGAAGAAGATCTTGTTTTGACGCTTTAGGCTGATTTCTCGATCATCAATCCGACGGCTAGTGACCATCGTCCGATAGAAATTAAGAAGCTGCTCAGATGTGAGGCCTGCTAGCTCAGTGGCCGCAAGAGTCTTTTCTTCCTGTGTCGCCATCTATAACTGAGTTAGAAAATCACGCGAATAGACCTCTAAGATACCGAATCTGATCGCTGCACGAAGAGGTATGGGAAGTGCGCACCGTGGGCTGTTCCCATCACCGGCAGTCAAGCCACCTTCTTTTGATGTCAGGAAACCAAAATGCAGAAGACATTTTAGATTCGAGTGCGAGCCAGACGATCGCGCAGCGTAGCGGGATCATTTTGCGCTATGTCGCAGACGTAGTGCTCACAGACGTATGCAGTAGGCTGACCATTCAATGGACCACGTCCGCGGAATAGTGGCGTTTCTTCCTGGGGGCTACCTCCTGTTTGCTTTTTATCGAGTTCGCCTTCATCGGATATTATTCCTGCTATCACGCCACCAGGTAGGAACTCCTCGTGTACGGCAGTTAGGAGGGGTATGGGGTCCGAGTCGGCTGGGACGAAGAGGGCTACCTCTACCGGATTAGCTTCGAGTCGGTCGACCACCGAAAGCATGCGACCGAATCCCGTCCCAAATTCTTGCAGGGACTCGACTTCATGGTCGACGATGGTTCTGGCGGCTTGGCGGTAGCGAATATCGTCTCTTAGTGCCCCTGC
>DEAT01000033.1 GCA_002348265.1 Gemmatimonadales bacterium UBA2975
CTAGGGCAGGCATAAACCTTATATAGAGTCGAGCAACTTGGTCGCGTTCGGGGTTCACGTCCATGACTGACCTCATTATCTTGGACGTCTGTTTTGGAACCCCTGCGACCCAGTCGCTGGAATCGACAATGACCGACATCATCAAAGAACTCGAAAAAGAGCAACTCCGGGATGACTCTCCGGAATTCGCTCCGGGCGACACCGTGCGCGTGCTATACCTAGTCCGTGAGGGGTCGAAGGAGCGAGTGCAGGCGTTCGAGGGGGTTTGTATTGCTCGTAAAGGTGGTGGTGTGGATGAGACCTTCACCGTGAGAAAGATTTCCAGTGGTGTAGGTGTCGAGCGCGTCTTCCCTCTACATGCTCCGACGGTGAGTGGTATCGAGGTAGTCCGTCGCGGTCGTGTTCGACGGGCGAAGCTCTATTACTTAAGAGGTCGTCGAGGAAAAGCCGCGCGTATAGTAGAGAAGCGAAGCACTCGCTGACCACGACCCGGCGTTGAAGTCGGACGAACCCATGCTGTCGCGGCCCCAGAATCTGCTTGAGTACGAGAGACGGTTCTGGGGCTGCGGTCGTTTGGTTGCCGGAGTAGATGAGGCAGGGAGGGGCCCACTTGCTGGGCCAGTTGTGGCTGCTGCTCTCGTGCTACCCGAAGGAATTCATATCGAAGGTGCAGACGACTCTAAGAAACTGTCCGGTAATACCCGTGAAGCTTTGTATAAGAGCATCACATCATCGGCGCTCTCATTTGGTGTTGGAGCGGCGTCAGCCCTCGAAATCGACCAAACCAATATCCTCTGTGCAACGACGGTAGCGATGCAACGGGCACTCAAGGGGCTAGCAATTGATGAGTACGAAGTTGTGGTAGATGGGTTGCCGGTTAAGGGACTAGGCATAAAACACGATGCCGTGGTGGGTGGTGATGCAAGTATCCACTCGATAGGGTGTGCCTCGATAATCGCTAAGGTGACTCGTGACCGACTTATGATTCAGCTGAGCGAACGTTATCCAGAGTACGGATGGGAGCGGAATAAAGGCTATGGAACCACAGAGCACAGGAATGCCATCGAAAGGCACGGGCTGACGCCACATCACCGTCTCACTTTCGGCGGGCTTCAGTACGATCTGGATCTTTGATCGCCGAACGTTCAGAGCAGTGTGGAGGAACCTATTCCCCTCGATATATGACAGTTGTTTTAATGGATGGTAGTTAGCCGCGTTTAGTCCACAAGCAGGTAGTCAGTTACCGCCGGTGGCTCCAATCGCAGCGAGTCCAGCCATCACTGCCTGAGCGTCTTCAGACCCCCGAGCACCGCTCGCTGACATGGCGCCGATAAGTTCGCCATTCATCAAGATCGGGAGTCCTCCCTCGTAGTGGATCCCCCCAGGAATACTGTCGACCGTTCCAGCGGCGAGTGCTTGGCCGTACGCTCCCGATGTCCCACCTGTTGTGATAACTACATGGACTTTCCTGCTGACTATGTCGGTGGTTCGGGCGGAAGCTCCATCCATCCGTCTCATGTAAACCGGGACCCCGTCTGCATCGGCGACTAGGATCGTCAGGTTCCAGTCGTTGGCTCTTGCCTCTGCCTCTGCAGCGTCAACCGCTGTTTGGGCTTGTGCCATTGTAATCTGGGCTTCACCCGCTTTGGGTATGAAACCGAAGGCAAAGGCAATCGCGACGGCGAATAGGGGTCTACGGATCATCTTTTTAAAACTCATAATGGAGTGATTTGTGTTAACAGTACCTGTGTGTAAGAAAGTATCCGGTTCACAATCAGAAAAGGTCTCGAGTCTCTATTCCAATTCTGAAACGGCGCTCGATTCCTGACTGCCAACCTTCCGGGCGCATATCCAGCAGATTCGAACCGCCGAACACCAGACTTAGTCCTCTTGGAATTCCGAGGGAGATATGAAAGTTGATTGAGACTAAACTTTCTTGAGTATCGAGAACGTCACTTTGTCCCAAATCGTTTATGCCTACAATCGGCGACGCACCCGTGAAGAGGGTGGTTACATAGAATTGTAAACCATCTATCACTGGGAAAGTCCTGCCTATCCTTATTCTACCGGAGTGCTCGGCTCGTCGATCTAGCGGCAGATTCTCGTCAATTGATTTAGCGTTTAAAAGGACGTATCCGGCGATCGTTTCCCATGTTCCTATAATGCCTGAGGCCGATATTTCGAAACCTTGGGTCTGGGCCTTTGATATGTTGCCAGGTGAAAAGACCATTAGACCAGACGCGTTGTTGCCTACAAAGGTTGTCTCAATAAGGTTGGCAATCTGGTTGCGATAAGCTTCGAATCCGATCTTTATTCTCTGAGATGGAGCCCAGTCAATTCCGGCGGTAACGTTCCAAGAGCTTTCAGGTTCGAGATTCGGAGAGCCTTGAACGATGTATCCCGCAGCTAGGTTCGCGAAGTCCCAAGCTAGTTCTTTGAACGAAGGTGCTCTGAATCCACGTCCAACAATAGCCCGAACTTGTAGTTTCGAGTCTGAGACGGTTGTGAAACCCAATGTTGGCGAGAGAGCGTGCCCCCAAAGGTTGTTATATGTGGCGCGGATTCCACCCGTTATTGTTGTTGATCCTAATGTCCAGGCATCCTGTCCGAACAGTTCCAATTGATCATCCGCTGCTCTGGATTCCAGAATCTTGTCCGGAGAATTAATAGAGCGACTAGAACCCTCAATACCTAGATCGATCTGATGGTCAGCCAGTTTTTCCGAGATCCGTATGCTCGCTTTCCATAGATTCTCAAGTTGTTTTTGTTTGTCATTGTCAGCGATTGGCACATCTCCCCGGGAGCGCCGGAAGAGGTGCTCATATTTTTGAGTGAGGATGCGTGCTGTCCAGCCACTTTTAGGATTAGGGCCGGTTACCTCAGCCCATGCGGTTAAGCCACGATTGTCATTAAACCCGGAAAATCCTCCGCCGATTGGCCATCTTTGGCGTTCCCTTATGTAAGAAATGTCTGCGCGAGCCCGAGTCTTTTGGGTTGTTCGGGTGCGAACAGTCGAGCGAAAATCCCAAACGCGTGTAAAAGCGTCCGCACTGTTATCAAGTCCCGGAACCTGTTCCTGTTGCCTCCAGCTTCCGTGAGCACGCATTAGTATGGGACCACCTCCCGAAACTGTTACGTCTCCTTCGTATCTTCCTTCTGATCCCGAAAGGATTCGTGCTTCGGTTTCGAATCCGGTCTCGGGAGTTCTGGTGATCAAATTGATTACGCCTCCCAGAGCATCTGAGCCGTAGAGGGTTGAGAGTGGTCCTTTTACGACTTCCACCCGTTCGATCCCTGATAGTGATATTCTGCTCAGATCTCGGTTTTCCAGTAGAGCTCCCTTACTGGGTTGCCCATCGATTAGCACGAGTACACGTGAGCCACCTATCCCCCGGATTTGGGGGGTGGACCCCACTGGATGCTTCGGTATGGATTGGATTCCGGGGAGTTCGTCGATCAACTGATCAGCAGACGCTGCACCGGAAATACTTATTTCTTGAGTCGTGACTTCGGCTATTGGAACGGCTACTTGGGATCTTTGTTGATTCCGGCTACCAGGCGTAACCAGAATAGACTCGAGCCTCAGTGGATCTGCTGGAAGTTCGAAGTGCCACTGCCTGGCTTCAGCTTCGGCGAAGGAGATCATTATCGACTGATACCCGAACGATCTGATCTCAACCCACCCGGGTGCGCTCCACTGTGAAGGAACCGTGAACTGGCCATTCAGCTTCGTTTCGAGCGCCATCATTGGCTCGGCGGTTGGTCGGTTTGGCCGCCAATAGATTTCGGCGAAGGCTAACCCTACTTTTGTCGTATGGTCGAGAACTAAGCCTTCTTGCGCTGATAGGGGTGTTGCGATGATTAGCCCCACCACGATTAGTGCCAGAGCACGTTCAGTCACTGAAGCTGCTCAAACCTCATGGTAGGGAAGCCTGAGGTTCCGGTCTCATTGTAATAGTCATTGATTTGAACCTTATAGACGGATGAGCCGACCCTAACCAGGAATACGTTGTGAGTTGGCCACATACGCCTGTTGCCTTCGATGTCGTACCAGAAAATCCCGTTGGCATCTTCGACCGTGGTGGGGAACGCACCGCTGATTAGAGACAGAAAGCCTCCGTATTCTGGAGCGTCATCGGCTTTGGTGAGGCTGTTAAAGTCCTCTGAAGGATCGAGTGGGAAGGTGCCTGCATCGCATCCATCGTTGAACTCGATTGTGAACGGGAGTACAGATACATCCCAGCCACAACCGATTGGGGGCACTGCTGCCCCAGAGGCTAGATCAATGAAGACTGGGCCTTGTGCGTGACTGACCTCAACAGTGTTAATAGTACCGAGCGCCCCACCCGCATCCTGGTGCCGGTACTCTATTGTAAGACCTAGTGGGGCTTCTCCCATCATGTTCAGTTCAGCTATTCGGAAGACTGAAAAACCTCCGTCAGATTCTTTAACTTTCCAAGCTGCGCCGGGATTGGCCACTAGCCCACCAGCCATAGGATCGTACCGGAACCATGAACCACTGTTATCGGCCATCAGTCCGTCTGCTATGAACGTAGCGGTTGCGATGTTCGCTTTGGTAACAGCTGTAAAGGCTGCTTCTGCATCAGCCGGTGTGTAAGATGCTACTTCGGTATCTCCAGCACCTGCGTTATTGGCGAGGTTGGCACCCTCAACGGTTCCGGGGCCGGCCACACCGCCATTCAGCTTTACGCCGTAGCGGCGGAAAGCCATGTCCCAATCGGTCGATGATCTCGGGTCGGTTACAGAGACTAGGGAACCCCCGTCCGCAAATGTGAAGTATGTGAATGAAACCTGCGATGTAGCGTCAATGACGACCTGCCCCTCAATTAACTGATCTTCGGGGTTTGTGATTTCGCTCTCGCAGCCGATCAATCCGGTGATAAGGACTGTCAGGACAAGAGTTTGATTAATTCTATTCCAGTTCATGAGACGAGCGACCGAATGCTTCAAGTGAGAATGATTCCAAATTGTGTGAGGAACGATCAGCAAGAGCGGATGACGCCACAATTCGGTCGATTACGGGCCCGAAGTCCGGTCATGTGCCTAGTGGTTCGCGGGGTACTTCGGACAATCAGTAAGGTGAGATAAAATTCAATCAGCGAAGAAGAAATGTGCTGCGCTTCTGAACACGTTTGCTTCCTAGCTGTGTTCACCGTGATGTCATTGTTGACTTGGGATGTCCGCTAGAAGCTGAGCTGGAATGTTTAAGCTGGGTTCTCGGGTCGGATCCGTCTGAAGGCTACGGTTGCCATGCACCCTACAAGTCCGAAAGCGGCAACTGACGCGAACACGTGCTGATGTCCAAGCACGCCCGGTGAGTCATCGAGGAGCACACCCATAAGAGGTCCCATGAATACGTCAGGTGTGAACCCGACGAGCGATATGACACCGATGGCGCTGCCCGTGAATGCGACGGGTACCGCTCCTTCGGCGAGCAAGGCGAAATAAACTCCTCTCAGGGCGTATACGCCCACACTGGTCGTGACTATCGTGGCGATAAGCATTGAACTCACTCCGGGAAAAAGTGCCCCGGATGCTATGAGTGCGCTGCCTCCGGTGAGCAGAATGAATCCCCATAAGATCACGCGGGACGCTTCGGTCCGATCTGCCAGATACCCAGCTGAAATGGCCGTAACCGCGCGGACCCAGAAAGACAGGGTGCTAATCGCACCAGCTTGTACATCATCATAACCGAGAGCGTCTCTGGCTAGGAGCGAGAAATCGTCAGTAGCCTTATAGCCTACGTATGCGCACACGACTATGATGGCCTGTAGCCAGATCGTTGGCATTTTGATTGAGGCCTTTACGCCGACCAGTGAAAGTTTGGGATTGCGATCCTGATTGACTTTTGGTGATTCTCCTGGAAGGACTATGAACACTAATGCTGCGACGAACAGGATGAAGCCGGTGAAGCACCAGATTACGCTGGTGAACGCCTCACTGCGCTGCTCTAGAGTGGCTATGGCTGGATCGACCGGAAGCATTTTGGCAAATAAGAAAACCGCGGCGGAGGCGATTAAGGCGCCAATTAATCCTCGGCCTCCATCAAGGAGGCCGTATGCACGTCCCTGTGCTTGATCTCCTCCCCATTCTCGGGTGGCTCTGAGCATTGCTGACCAGAATAGGAGGACCGTGGTCGCTCCCCACACCCCCCAAAGCACGTTCATTACTCCTGTGGAGGGTATCGTAGTTAGGACCACACCACCGAGCCCCGTGGCGACGAGTGATGTCGACATCAAGGAACGAGCTGAGTAGCGGTCGGCTAGTGGACCGCCAGCGAAGTATGCAGCAATCGCAACGATCCCGTACGTGGAAAAGGCAACGCCTAGTTCCAGGTTAGTAATTTCGAAGACATCTAAAAGCGTCGGCCGGAAGATTCGTGCTAGGACGAATGGAAGGAGGAACACTGACTCACCTGCAGTCATTAGCGCAATGATCACAGCGATATGGCGCATTCGTGAAACGTCTGACGCGTTCGTTGCCAAGAAACCGGGTGTTTTAGGAAACTGCAGGGAAAAAAGTACGAGGACGCGGGTAAAACCGCGAAAG
>DEAT01000012.1 GCA_002348265.1 Gemmatimonadales bacterium UBA2975
GCGTTTGCGAGTTGGTCCCTCATATCCAGAATGATCTGGTTCAGCATCTTCTCTGGCTTTTCTGCCCTAGAGATTAAGTCGTTGATGTTGGACTTAATGACCGCTGAAATCTTTTTGAAAATGCCCATTTTTTTAGCCCTATTGCCCCTTAACTGCCAGGGGACAGATCTGCTCCATACTTCACGCTGCAGCCAGCGAAATCGATTCCGCAGGCTACAAAGGTAAGCACGCCATTCTACTCAGCAAATTACCTGTCCCGCTCAACCGCAGAATCACCCCAGCAAGGGAGCTAAATGTTGTCCGGTATAAGATTTGGGATCGGACGCGATCACTTCCGGAGTCCCTTCCGCTACAACTCGGCCGCCGCCGCCGCCGCCTTCGGGACCGAGATCAATGACCCAGTCTGCAGTCTTCACCACTTGGAGGTTATGCTCGATAACGATGACAGTATTCCCTCGGTCGACCAAGCGATGCAGAACCTCTAAAAGCACCCGCACGTCTTCGAAGTGGAGACCGGTGGTAGGCTCATCGAGAATGTAAAGCGTATTGCCCGTGGACCTCTTGGAAAGCTCCGTTGCAAGCTTGACTCGCTGAGCCTCTCCCCCCGAAAGCGTGGTCGCCGACTGGCCAAGGTGAATATAACCAAGACCCACGTCATTCAATGTCTCGAGCTTTTGCTTGATACGAGGGACTGCGTCGAAAAATCCGAGCGCATCCTCAACCGTCATATCGAGCACATCGGCGATGTTCTTTCCCTTGTAGTAAACATCTAAGGTCTCGCGATTGTAGCGTCGCCCGCGACAGACATCACACGGTACGTACACGTCGGGGAGAAAGTGCATCTCGATCTTCACCAGTCCATCGCCTTGGCAAGCCTCGCAACGCCCTCCCTTTACGTTGAAGGAAAAACGCCCCGGACCGTATCCACGCATTTGTGATTCGGGAAGATTGGCAAAGAGATCTCTTATCGGGGTAAAAAGCCCTGTGTACGTTGCTGGATTCGATCGGGGGGTGCGACCGATCGGAGATTGATCAACATCAATCACCTTATCTATTAGCTCGACACCATCGATCATGTCATGCCGCTCGGCCACTATCTTACTTCTGTAAAATTTCCTAGCGAGCGCATGATAGAGCGTACTATTCACGAGAGTCGATTTTCCCGACCCACTTACGCCCGTAACGCAGAGGAAAGTCCCCAGCGGAAAACGAACGTCGACGTTCTTTAGATTATGCCCGCGCGCTCCCCGTACTGTCACTACCCGATTCGGGTCAAAAACTCGACGTGTCTCGGGAATTGGAATTTCTTTCTCGCCTCGCAGGTAAGCCCCGGTCAGAGACTTCTCTGCGGTCAGCACCTCGTTGAGGCCGCCCTCGGCTACAATCTCGCCACCGTGTCGGCCCGCCCCCGGACCCAAATCTACAATGTGGTCCGCTAGACGAATCGTGTCCTCATCGTGTTCCACCACGACTACTGTGTTCCCCAAATCACGAAGCCGCCTCAGAGTCTCAAGAAGTCGTGCGTTGTCTCTCTGATGAAGACCGATCGATGGCTCATCCAAAATGTACATGACTCCTACGAGCCGACTTCCAATCTGTGTAGCGAGACGAATTCTTTGTGCTTCTCCTCCCGAGAGGGTCCCCGCAGAACGGCCCAGCGTCAGGTACTCTAGGCCGACGTCACTGAGGAACCGCAGTCGCTCAGCAACCTCCTTAAGAATGGGGCCCGCGATTTCACTCGATAGCGGAGGTGTCCCATCTACGATCTTTTCGCTGTTTACGGACTCACTCTCCCCCTCCACAGGAATAGACGCGAAGAAAGTGACTGCCTCTCCTATCGAAAGGTCTACTATATCGCCCAGTGATTGGCCTGCGATGGTAACCGCTCGCGAAACATCCCTGAGCCGGCTCCCGTCGCAGGCGGTGCACTCCAGTGTCGACATGTATTCATCGAGCTGATTACGTACCGTTTCGGACTGTGTCTCGCTATATCGCCTCTCCACACCAGCAAGGACACCTTCCCAGTGATCCTCATAGTACCCGTCGAAACTTCCCGATTTGGACTTGTAAGGGAACCTGATCTTCATTCCACCGGAACCGTGGATGATTGCGTTTCGAACGTCTTCTTCTAGCTCTCCCCACGGAGTGTTCGGGTCGAACTCGTACGCCTCAGCTAGCCCAGAGATCACCGACTGGCGCAGGTGCCCTGAAGGATCACCCCATGGAAGAATTACGCCCTCAAGGATAGTCACGCTGGGGTCAGCAGTAAGTAGCTGAGGGTTAACTTCTTTTCGTGTCCCCAAGCCACCGCATTCCTCGCACGCTCCATAAGGTGAATTGAACGAGAACTGCCGCGGCTCAAGCTGAGCTAGACTTGTACCGCAGGCGTCACATGCGAAGTGCTCACTGTAAACGTGCTGCTGGGGGTTCTTTTTGGTCCTTCCTTTTCCGTGCTCCAGCACCTCGATTACCCCGTCTCCTGCTCGCAACGCAGTCTCTACAGAATCGGCGATGCGATCCCGATCCACTGTCTTGACCACCAGACGGTCGACCACCACAGCGATATCGTGATTCTCATATCGATTTAGTGAAGGCGGATCGACGAGATCATACGTCTCACCATTAACCCGAGCACGCACAAAACCCTCTTTACGTAATTTTTCGAAGAGCTCACGGAATTCACCCTTCCGCCCCCTAACAAGGGGAGCGAGGATTTCGATTCGCACTCCCTCTCCGATCTCAAAGATTCGTTGCACTATCTGTGCAGCCGATTGCCTTATTACTGGCTCCTCACAATCAGGACAGTGTGGAGTCCCTGCCCTAGCCCAAAGCAGGCGCAAATAGTCGTATATCTCTGTTACGGTACCTACCGTCGAGCGAGGATTCTTACTGACGGTTTTCTGTTCTATCGATATAGCAGGCGACAGGCCCTCTATCGCGTCGACATCTGGCTTTTCCATTAAGCCTAGAAATTGCCGAGCGTACGCAGAAAGAGATTCCACATACCGACGCTGGCCCTCGGCATAGATAGTGTCGAATGCAAGTGACGACTTGCCCGATCCTGACAACCCAGTGATTACAACCAACTTATCCCTGGGCAGTTCGACGTTGATGTTCTTCAGATTGTGTTCGCGCGCTCCACGAACGATCAAACTATCCTGCGCAGGCAATCTTGTCCCAGCAACAGCACCGGAGGCCGGGCGACTTTTGGCAGAAGCTTTCTTAGTTCTGGAATCAGGCATAACCCTGAATTCTAATCATGAAGGCAGAAAACGCTCAACGCACGATGGCAAACGCAAGAGGAGTCCGGTCACTCCAAGATTTTTCCGGAGACCAAGAAGCGAGAGTTGAGCATCAAGCTCACCCGACCCTCTTCCTGCAATTATTATCCGGCTAGAGAACAACCTTATCTATCGCCTGGATCCGTGCTTCAGTCGGTGGGTGAGTCCGAAAAAGTCCGGCCAGGGCAACGCCACGCCCGCTGCTAAACGGATTTATAATTGCCATGTGTGCCCCAGCTGGGCTCACATTCATCGGGACCTTCCTCGCGATCACCTCAATCCGCTGAAGAGCACTCTGAAGGCCACGCTTGTCACCCATTATGCGCACAGCAGTTGCGTCTGCTTGAAACTCGTTTTGGCGGCTCACAGCCATCTGCACGATCACCGCCACGATGGGGGCAACCAGAGCCATGGCAAGCATTGCGAGCGGGTTATCGTCCCTATTTCCTCTTGAGCCCAAAATAATGCCCCAACGAAGGATGCTCCCTACTAGGGCGATCGCACCTGCCATACCCGCCGCGATCGTCCCGACAAGCATATGACGGTGCTTGATGTGTGCCAGTTCATGAGCGATCACCCCCTCTAACTCACGCTCATTTAGCTCTTCCATGAGCCCAGCGGTCACACATACCACAGAATTTTCTGGATTGCGACCTGTCGCGAAAGCATTTGGCTGTCGCTCAGGTGCTATGGCTATCCGAGGCATCGGGAGGTCTGCTTTCTGGCGCAATCGATCAACCATGTTGTAGAGCTTGGGCGCCTCCTCCAACCCTATCTCTTGAGCACGGTACATCTTCAGTACTGCCCTGTCGCTGAACCAGAAGGCCCAAACATTCATGACCATAGAAATCGCAAAGAAACCTCCGGCCATTGACGACCCGCCGATAAAGTCACCTGCGATTACGAAGATGACAGTCATAAGCGTCATCAACCCAAATACCTTAGCCATCTGCATATCAGTTTTGCTCCGTTGAATTCCGTTTTTGGCCGTAGCCCCACTCCCGGGAAAAAATCACACCCCATATCCTGTCGTTTTCGATCAACCCGGCGGTCGATCCTAGCGATAGGCTACCGCTCCTTAGGAAGCGATCTTCCAAGAACCCCTCTACGTTATAGTCATCTGTAAGTGCCCATTCTACCCGAACACCTGCTACTGCGTTCTGATCTTGCGCGCTGTTGTCTGTTGGACGCAAAACAACGACGGTGAACAGGTCGTCGCCAATATACTTTCCGACCTCAACCTGCGTCTGGGCGAAGTACTCCCGTCCAAACGATTGCCCTCCACTCTGCTGAACAGAAAAGTAGTCCAAGAAGTCTCCGAACACTGCAGACCCAAACTGATTGGTCAGTACACCGCCGACGAAGGTTACAGTGCCCTGCACGGCTGATGATACGACACCTCTACGGCCGAGCTCTCCCACTTGGCTATTTGCCCCACTCGGCTGGCCAAATACCAGGTATGAAACCAGATCTTCTTCAGCGATACCCATCTCACCGGTGCTTAGAGTTACAGCAGGCTGCACAAGAGTGCCTTCGACCAGCGCATTGACGTTCAATGGAGGTTCATTTTGCCTACGTATTCGACTCGAAGCCTCAATATTAAGGTCGGGGTTTAACCCAGGTCGCCCGAGGAATAGAACACTCCCCCCATCGAGCTCGAATGTGCGCCCAAGTACACGATGAGAACCTCGGACCGCTTCGAGTTCGCCGATCAGGACGAAGTCCCCAGCTCTGCGATCATAACGCACCAGGAGGTCCCCACTCATCTCGACATCGGAGTCGATTGAGCGCAGCCACGAGTTTCTCGGCACCGACAAGTCGACATCTACCCGGAGGTTGTCGAAAAACGGGTTGCGGAGCCCCGCAAAGAGTGGTTGCGAAATCAGCGTTGTAGTGTCGACCGCGAGACCAGTCTCGAACAGAAACGGATCACTCAGGTCGACAATGTCAGCTGCACGCTGGAGCTCATCTACGAAGATCGTGCCTTCATCCACGGTCAGTTCACCTTCAGCCAGTGGGCGTGAGTATTGACCCGTCACATTGAATCTCCCACTGACCAAACCCTCTACATCTGGACGTGACACTGCGAGGAAACGATCGAAGTCAAACTGAAGGTTCAGATCCGGGTCTGAGAAGGGTGCAAGGAGAATCGTCCCAGTGACATCAGAACGGCCATTTCCCTCAGCAGAAAGGGCTACGTTAGCAGTGCGGTCTTCCTGGAGCGTGATGGTGCCGTTGACCTCACTGTGCCGCACGCCGATCGCTTCTATCGACCAACCGCCGTCGGATAGAGTTACTCGGCCCTCTGGAGCAGGGGCCGAGGGTACCCCGCCGATTGAGACACCACCCGACACAGTCCCGACCACACCTTCTAGAGTCCCGAGATAGCTCAGCGCGATCGCCGCGTCTAGCGAATCAGCAACTACCTCGATCCTCATGGGACTATCTACGATTCGCTCATCTGACTTCACGAGAGCAAGGTCCACAGGCAATGTTCCAGTCGCCCGCAGCGCCTCTCTTTCCCCGGCAAGGCCATCCAGATCAAAGCGCAACTCGCGAGCCCGGTAAGTCACATCGCCATTCGCACGCGTGAGCTCCATGGATCCGAATTGGGGTCTATCGACCCGGAAAACACCATCTATCCTTGGAGACTCCATCGACCCCCGCACGGAAAGGTCTAAGTCAATCTGTCCCGCCGCATCCAGCTCCTCTAGCTGAGCGAGGTGCAACATTTTCTCTATCCGAAGGCCCGAAACCCCCAGCCGAAAATCGCTTCCTCCTTCACGCGAAACTTTGCCCTCCGCTACCAAGCTCATCGGGTCCTCACCGAGTCGTGCCACCTCGATGCTTTCGGCGCTCAGCGCGCTCCTATCCCACTCCACGTGAGCAGGACGAACAAGTCTCCACTCTTCCTCGTCGATCTGTATGTTGAACGCGTCCAGATCAATTGATCCACTCAACGAATCGACAACAAATGCACCGGCCGCATGATACTCTTCACCAGGCCGCCTCATAATCTCAAGCCTAGCATCACCATCCCGTTCAAACATGGCCACTTCTAAGCCCGCCTTCTGGAACTGACGGCCCGTAACCTCAAGTCCGTGCCCGGTCGCTGCCACCTCCCACACGCCTTCCGCGCTTGGGAGCCCGGTCGCCGTCACAGCGATACGAGCCGAATCGATGTGATTCCTCTTCCAGAAAGCGTCCTCTAACTCCATCACTAGTCCTGCATCAATATCCCCCACGCGTCCACTAACGCTTGCAGCTCCGCGAACTGCGCCATCCAGACGCACGTCCGCAAGTCGAGGGAAAGTGTCCGGCTCGATTCCCTGAAGCCTCAAGAACTCACGATCTAGAGATGTGAGGTCCTCCTGAACGACTATCGAATCCGCAACGCCAATAAGTGCGGCCCGAAGCCCAGTTAGTCGGTCCGCACTAAAATCAACTGAGGCACTTCCAAAACGATTCTCTACAAGCCCTAGGCGTCCGCTGCCTACTAGCTCTACCCCACCCACGTTGGCCTTAAGTGAGTCAGCGATCAAAACCCCACTCCTGACTCGCATTACCGTCGATAGAGTGTCTACCCCGAGCGAACCCAGACGCGACTCATACGCCGATCCATAAAGGTCGAGCGACATCGCGTCCGGGCTGGTCCCAAATCCTTCTATATCAAGTGAGCCACTCCAACTCGTCTCCTCAGGGAAACGGTCAGACAAGGCAAAAAGTGGGAGCTCATACGCCTCGATCTCTATCGTGTACCGATCTGTCGGACTGCCTAGGTCCATGTTTCCGCGACCTCGAACCTGACCATCGTTGACGGTCAAGTCTGCCTCAATGGCTACATCGTCTAGCGCGCCACTCAACACTACCGAGCCTCTTGCATCGCCCCTGAGTTGCAGATCAGGAGCGATACCACCTAGGACTCCAACCGCTAGTGGTTGGAAGTCCACACTCATATCGGTGATCCAGCTGCCATCCTCCATACCACGCCAAAACATACCGTTTACTTGGGTAACGGTTTGTAGTGAAGCGGCAGACAAATGCTCCATATCCGCTACCACCATGACGCCACCCTCGACCCGCCCGTCGATTTGAACTCGACCATTCCCTGAACCCGCCCACGGGAATTCAGGCCAGAGCGCCGAAAGCACATCGTAGTTCATGGATCCCATCGACACGGAGAACCCAGTCGCGCCAGGATTATCCCCCATGTGAATAGCACCCTGAAACTCTGCTGTCGTCGGTGTGCCCCCTAGGCCCGTTGGAACCAACGTGACACGGCCCTGCAAGCTTAAGTCGGCCAATGCACCGTTAAAGCTGGCTTCTCCGCTCAGCCAACCATCGATGGGAATGTCCCTTTCAATCCAAGGCTCCAGGCGGTCGAGTGGCAACGGGTTAGCCGAAACCTGCATACCACTGAGGGTCAGACCTTCGTCGAAGGTGACACCCCCATTGAAGATTACGTTTCCTGCCTCGAGTTCAGTTTCTACATCTTGGACAGCCAGGTGCACTCCGTCTTCAATCCGTAGTTCCGCCGCCCCACGGAAGCGTCCTTCCGGAATCCGGGCGTCAATCCAGCCAATATCTGATAAAGACACCCACCCCTCGGACTGGATGTCTGCAGTCAACACCCACGGCTGTCCTTCTGCCCTAGGACCTACGGTCAGATCTCCCTCAATTAGCCCGTCGGGCAGCCTGTAGCGTCCTTCAGAAATAGTGATGCCCCGTTGTCCATAAGAAACGAATCCAAGGGCCTCTTCGATCACGAACGGCTCCTCAAGCACTCCTACACTGGACGATAAAGAGTTGAGCTTAGCGGTGAACTGAGGCTCTCTCGAAACGGAGAGGATTGCCTCGTCGATATCAATGTCGAGCGAGTCGAAAGTGAGCTCGCGCAGAGCCACCCCCTCTGGCCCCTGGACAAGGCGTTGCCCCGACCGCTTCGTCGGCGGCGTCAGAATCCGCACCCGACTTTCACGAAAACCGACCTGGCCGAGCAGGAGGTCAGTGACTGGCTCGCTAATGTCAAGTTCCATCTCGCTATCCCGATGCGCCAAAACACGGTTGAGGTTCACGCTCTCCTTACTCGTGTACCGCGAAATCTCCAGGTCTAATCCCCAAAACATCGTCGAACGGATAGGCTGTCCGCCTGAGAGTGCCGAAAGAATGGAATAACGCACAACGACCGAGTCAGCAGAGAAAACGGGCCGCCCATCCTCAGCATCGAGTCGAACCCCCGTCATCGTGGCACCGGTAAGAAGAGTCCCGCTGCGCACCCCTTGGATCGTGAGTTCCCCTGAAAGACTCGACTGGACCTGATTCAGCGCGGCGCGAAGGGCTAGATGTTGCCCTTGCTTAGTCTGGGTTGTAACGACTGCGGCCAACACGAGGAAAAGCGCACCAGCGATTAGTCCCCGTTTAGTCCGACGACGCGAAAACCAAGCCAGCCGCTCAGCTCGCCCAACAGCCCCCCCTTCATCCGAGCCGTTTGTGGCAAGACTTTCGTCTAAAACCTTTAAGTCGTCGGACATCAGAACGCCTGCCCTATAGAAACGTGGAGTTGGAAGCCTCGGTCATCGCCCCCGAATAAAACTGGAGAGCCTAGCTGCACTAGTTCACCCGTACTTACCCACGGAACGACTTTCCCATCCACAACGAGTTGATCTCCAAGTTCTCTTGCAACATCCAACGGCAAAATCTGCTCCGTAACCACAGGCAGATACTCCGCACCCCTGAATCTATACGCGAGATCGAGGCGGACTGGTCCAACAGGGCTCGGGAAACGCACACCGACCCCAGGTGTGAACTCCATATCCCGGAGAAGAATGCTCTGATTTGGGCCCCATGCCTGACCCACGTCACCGAACAGCACCCCCTCTACGAAGCCCATTGCTATCCGGAATTCGAGGTTCGCCTCAAGCAACCGGGTCCCGCCTACTGGTTGATCCTCGTATACTGCAGTCGGGTTAGCCTCGCAACTTCTATCTCGAAGAGACTCGGGCGAGCACATCCCACCCCCTTCCAACATGGACAGCAGATTTGTCGCCTTCGCCAGCAGCACTCTAGGCCCAAGCCTACTCTGCGCGAAACCTCTTACAGAGTTTGCTCCACCAGTATAGAAGCGCTTTTGTGGGTGTACTAATTCGACGCCCTCTGCCCGAGGACGACCCTGTCGGACAAGTCCTTCAAACCCTCCAGACCCAACCCATCCTCCACGGACCCTTGTCGCTAACACCAGACGACCAGTGGAGGCGTAGCGACTAGCCTCAGCGATCACCCGATCGTAGCGGAAGTTTGACATAGTCCAGTTCGCCGCATGCTCAACATCGAACAGAAGACGATATCCCGATCTGGGATTTAAAAGATCGTCGGAGCGCTCCCGTGCGAATGAGATGCCTATGGGCGAGAGGGAGTTCGGATCTTCTAGCTCCCTTATATCATCTGGTGCACATACTAGAAAGCCAGTGCAGAAAAGTACGTCACTCGCGTCTAGCTCTGAGATCTCCGGACGGTAAAAGCCAGTCACGACAGTTCTCTCCCCGACAGCACGAGAAAGTCCTAACTGGCCACCCACGGCGCGACGATTAAAAATGTCGGGCAACGACTGTCTCTCAATAAAGAGCGAGGCCGACAAAGAATTACGGCTCGAAAAAAACCACGGCTGTACGAAGTCGACAGCAGCTATACCTGTTAGACCCGCAAAGTCACCCTCACCACTCTGCGTGCAGAGGACATCTCGGAACTCTTGTGCGAGTATATTCCCCAACCGTCCGCGGACCGAGAGGCTCCGACCTCCTCCGAAAAAATTTCGGCTTGTCCAACGGGCCTCGGTATTCAGACACTCGGCAGTACTCCATCCCCCACCGGCACGTACCCGAAAAGCGTCCCCCTCCTGCACAATGATAGCTACATCAACCGTCGGGTTCTGAACGCCCAGCAACGTATCTGGAACCACGGTCACGTTTCGTACGATATCTAGGCCGTACAAACGCGACGAAGCCTGATCGACGTCGGTGCGACGATACGGATCACCCCGTCTCAGCTGAGATGTTCTCAGAACTGTCCCTATTCCAAGGCTCTCCAATCCCTCCACCGTGATGTTGCCATACGTTGTCGCAGGACCGGGAACGACCTCAAACATCGTGACGGCGTCGTATGAAGGTGGATTACCCGGCCGATTTACCTGTCTGAATACATCAGCGTACGCGTAACCCTGATTACTAAGGCGCTGGATAATTGAGTCCCGTGTCGCATCTAAGGCTAATGTTGACAGTCGATCTCCTTCCGCGAGCGGAAGCTCATCTAGCAGGCCTTTTGCTATGAATTCCTCTGCTCCTGAGAACCCGATGCTTTGAGCAATGATCGGGCGACCCTCTTCAATGCGGAAAGTTACACGGGCAACCGACCCTGTCCTTTCTACTACCGGCTCGTTCACCACTACGTCACGAAAGCCCCTTTGGCGGTACCAGAGAACTAATCGTGCCCTATCCCGAGGAAGATCCCGGTCCTGAAGTGTTGAGCGACTCAGTGCGAAATCTACGCCTAGAGGACAGAGTGGGAGTGGGAAGTAGAACCACAGAGAACGACACGCCGTCGCTCGCGTTGCTATAGCTCTAGAGAGTGAGTCCGCGGGGAAAGTGACATTACCCTCAAACCGAACATCTAGTACCTCAGGGCCACGTAACTGACCCATCCCAGAGGACGGGAAGGTAGCCATCACCAAACCGGCGATCATGATCATCGGCAGGAGTGGAAAGGTCCTCCTTATTTCCGCACCGAGGGAGTAGTCTCTACCTTCACCGAGTGCGGAAAAGCAGTTCCTTAACACCTCTCGCAGATACGCGAGATAGATCGATAATCGCGAGTCAGCCAGCAACCGTCACACTCTCCCTCGAAGCCGCCACGAACGCGACGGCATCGGTTCAAACGCAACACTACCGATTGCACGGCGATAGGGAGTGACCTCAACGTCATCCTCACCGAAGCGAAGAACGCTTAGGCTATTCCATCCATCCTCTGACCCACGACCACGCAAGGACGTTGTCGTCCCGCACGCGAGGATCGGTAGGGGAGGATCTTGTGGCGGACACTCTGGAATCTCCTCAGAAACCGTCATGAAGGTTTCATGAACGTGACCGCCAAGGATCAAGTCCACCCCCATATCAGCGAAAACACGGGCCAAGTAGGCGGCGCGGGGAAGTGGTCGGCCCGCGTCCTTGCTGGGTGCAGGGACAAAGTTGTGATGGACGACAAGAAGACGGAGAACATCCCGTTCCCCGGTCTCGAAAGCTTGACGAGCGAAATCGACCTGACAGTCGTCGATGCGCCCATTGACGATTGCACGGAGCGGAGCCGCAGAATTCAACGAGACGATGATGGCCCCGTCGACCATAGTAACCGTATCTAAAGCTCGCTCTCCCGCGAAGCTTCTCCAATTCCCGAATGGATCAAACAGACGTTCCCAAATTCGGTAAAGAGGGACGTCATGGTTCCCGGGTGTCACAACAACAGGCCTTGCACCAAACCCGTCGATAATCGAACGGGCTATAACGAACTCTCTCTTCTTCGCACGTTGTGTAAGGTCACCTGACACTATTAATACGTCTGGGTCTATATCCTCCGCCAATGCAAGGAGTGCTTCCGCGGCTTCCGGCAGATACGGCTTCCCGCACTGGAAGTCCGAAGTATGCAGCACGGTCAACCGGTCAGACATATCAGGTCGACTCCGAGGCCGCCCGCGTCTTCAAGACGCCCCAGACTCCGACCGCGACGATCGCGAGGCTGATTATCTGAGCGACAGTCAGGACACCAAAGAAACGGTCGTCCTTGGCCCGCAAAAACTCAACTAGAAACCGTTCGACACCCGCGCAACCCAGCCAGAGCATGAAGAGCCATCCCTTTTGATGTCCGTGTTCTCGGATTCGCCAGAGAATGAAGAAGATCAGAGTGCTCATGCCGACCTCGTAGAGCTGGGTCGGGTGAACCGGGACAACATTTCCGTATTCCTCTATGAGAGCGGGGTCTACGGTGATACCGAACATTTGCTCAATATTCTGCACGGTAGTCGCCGGTGCGCCCTTTGGAAAACGGACTCCGAGGAAAGAGTCGGTTGGCAGGCCCCAGTCGTCACCAACGAGAAAGCACCCAATACGCCCGACGGCGTACGCCAAGGCCAACGCAGGCGCAATGAGGTCAGCCATGACCGGCACCGAAAGTCCCTGGCGACGGATCTCCCTTATAACCAAGGCCGTAGCGAGCAGAAATCCGCCGTACCACACCAGTCCGCCGCGAGAAAAAACCATCCTTATTGGGTCTTCGATCAGACTGGGGAAATTCAGAAGCAGATAGTACACCTTCGCTCCTAGGATTCCTCCAATGACCGCCATGAAGACGAAGTCCCAAGCCTTATCGGGGTCCTCGTTGACCCGCTGAAGCTCCGCTCGCAAAACGTAACCCGCCGTAAGGAAAGCAAGTAACATGAACACCCCGAATGAGGTTATAGGCTGCCCCCCAAGAAAGGGGACCCATTGGGGCATTTGGAAGAAAACCGGATACATATGCCGTCTAAGTTTTGGGGAGGGTTATTCCGCGGGAGCCGTCCCGAAGACCAGGGAAATCTAGAGACGCCCATGCATTCTGATCCAAGGGGGCGCTCTCTCCTTTCTCGAAACGGAATCGCGCAGCTCTAGCAATCATCGCCCCGTTGTCGAGAGAGAGCCGCAAAGAAGCATGATGCACAGACCGGGGTCCCGTCTCTGCATCGAGTTCTTGGATCCTTCTTTCCATCTCTTGGCGCAGATGTACGTTCGCACTGACACCTCCCCCGAGGACTACGCGCCCGCAGCCTGTTTCACGCATGGCCCTAAGTGTCTTGGAAACCAGTACGTCAACCGCTGCATCTTGGAAGGCCGCTGCCACGTGTGGGGCCTCATCTGACAGGGAGTCGCCCAACTTCGTCGTCAAGTCGATGACCGCAGTTTTTAAGCCACTGAAAGAGAAGTCGTAGAACGCCGGATCTTCGACAGTCTGGTTCCGGCGCAGCATCGGCCTTGGCAGCCGGTGCCTCTCCGGGTCACCGTCCTCTGCAATCCGCTGGACCGCAGGGCCACCGGGATACGGAAGACCAAGAAGCTTGGCAACCTTGTCAAACGCCTCGCCTGCCGCGTCATCCCTGGTTTTTCCTAGAAGCTCGTATTCACCCCAGGCCGTCACGTACAACAACAGCGTATGCCCACCCGAGACCAAAAGAGCGATAAAAGGGGGCTCAGCCTGTGGGTCCTCAAGCACGGGGCCAAAAAGGTGTCCCTCCATATGATGGACAGCGACCCACGGTCGATCGAGAGCCCATGCTACCGCCTTCGTCCAGCATACTCCCACCAAAAGTGCACCAATCAGGCCAGGGCCAGTCGTCACACCGAACACATCGACGTCCTCAAGCGCAACCCCGGCTCTTTCTAGGGCCTCGTTGACCACGCTATCGACCTTCTGAAGATGAGCTCTCGCAGCCAGCTCGGGGACAACACCGCCGTATACCTCATGAACGTCCTGCGAGAGAATCACATGTCCGAGAATCCGGTTATCACCGTCAAGCACCGCCGCCGCCGTCTCATCGCAGGAAGTCTCGAGACCGAGCACAAGCGGTCTGCTAAGGAGGCTCACTGAGAACCACCGGTGAGTTCGGCTCGATCCAGCACCCTGCGCACAGTAATTCGTTCGTTACCCGGAACCACCGTAACGAGACTTGGAACGCCTTCGATACGGACCGATACGACCCTCTCCTCGCCTGGGGTCAATCCCTGGAGATACTCGGTCGGAACCCACGCGAGAAGGCGCTCCGGAACGATTGAGGTAACCAGCGTACGTGCTCCGGCTAATCGCACCTGAATGATAGCCGGATTAACGATCAGCTCAGGCTCACCTGGATTAGCTATGGCCTGAACCGAAATCCCATCTAAGACACGCTCTACCCGATCTTCTAAACGCACACCCAGGGTCGCCGTCATCGGCACTACTGAAGTACCAAGAAGCCCTATCGTGTCTACAGCAACGGTATAAACTCCCGACCTAGCTACATCAGACCAGTCGAGGGCCACGAGTCTCAAGGAGTCGATGTTCATGACCGAACTTCGCGGACCCCGGATACGAATAACCCTCGGATTGACCTCAATCGGAGCAGAGAGAGCCAACTGGTCATGGACACGACCCACGAATCGGGTTGCAACAGGAATCAGTCTGGTCTGCGCCTGCTCAAGTGAGACGCGGATCGCAGAGGGAACCATCGATTCCACAATGAGGCCGGTCGACTCACCCAGGTCTACCCATTCCCTACGAAGCGAGATGACCGTATCACGCGATCCGACCGACGCCACCGGAACACGAATACTCATTCCCTCTCGTGCCAGGCGGATAATATCCCGTGCCGTACCACCAAGACGAACGTCTATTTGGGAAGGACTGGGGACTGCAGAAGTAGTCCATGCTGTATCGGCTACATGAACCGAAACGGGTACAGCAGTGAACGTCTCTCGATTCGACGGCTCCGTCTGGACTAACGCCCATAGGAATATGGAGAGCGCCAGGGCGGACAGCTTCAGCAGTCCGTTGTGCACCAGCGCCTGTTTCGAAGTAACCAAAACGTCGCCTCAGTCTGAGACTAGGAGCCTACGAATAAGCTCCACATTCTCAGACGCGTTCCAGTCGGTTTCCCCGGCGACCTTCTTGTAAATGACCCCATCCTTACCTATCACGAAACTCTCCGGAACCCCCGTTGTCTGATAGATCTGTTGAATGTCGCCACTCGGATTCTGCAAGATTGGGAATGTCAGCCCCAACTGCTCGGCAAACGCAGCTAAGTCCCCTCCCTCACGACCAAAAAGATCGAATTGCCCTGCCGGCGCGTCGATACTCACTGCAAGGATCTCGAAATCCTCACCGATGAAACGATCATACAGGCGCTGCATGGAGGGCATCTCGGTAAGACACGGTCCGCACCAGGTAGCCCACACGTTGACTAGCAAGACATCCTTTCCTAGAAAATCTGAAAGGCTGACCTCCGAGCCATCCATGGCAAGCATAGTGAACTCCGGTGCCTCGCTACCCGTGATCACAGGACGATAGTTCTCACGACCCACCCACGCGGCCAGAACTGTCGCCACGAAGGCTGCGATAGCCCAAAAATAGGGTGATCTGACCAAGAAACGCTTCATCTTTAGTGTTTTATGGGTTGAGTCGTCTGCCGTGTTCTGCTGACGTAACGGTTCATCTTTTAATCTGCCCCCCCGCGCCGACCCACTTTCAGTCGGACCCCACTACCACGCTCAAGTTCACTGGCCGCGGCCGGTTCCTGCTCAACCACAACACCCTGATCTCTACCGAAACGAAATACCTCCTCGACTTCTATCACGTCGAGGCCCAGCGAATCCAATAAACTCTCTGCCTCCGCCTGCTTAAGACCTAAGACCGCGGGCATGAGCACCAAGGGCGGTCCGGTGCTCACTATTAGCCTGATCTCGGCCGGAAGCGCCACCATGCTGTCCGGCGGGGGAGACAGCCCTACTACCTGCCCGCGAACCTCTTCGGCTTCGACAGAATCGACTTCTACTACAAAGCCGCCTGTCTCAAGCACAACGCGCGCGCTGGCTTGGTCAAGACTTAAGACATCCGGGACTGACCTCATCTGCGGACCCATGCTCATTGTAACGTAGACCGGCTCATCCGGGCGACTTACCTGCCCGGGTAAAGGAGACTGGCCTAGCAAAACCCCTGCAGCGACGGTCGGGTGCGTGATCGAGTCAGTCTGTCCAAGTTCAAGTCCTGCCCCAGCCAATCGCTCCTCAGCACTCGCAAGGCCGAGGCCTCGCACGTCAGGAACTTCATAGAGATCACCCGTTGGTGGGGGCGCAGGAAAGAAAACCCTGGTAGCCAAGCCGTAACCAGCACACCCTCCCCCTATAACCAACACGACGAAGCCACCGAAAAGTACTCGGCCACTGAGCGCTGCTAGGCCGACGCCTCCTTTAACTCTGCCTCCAGTCCCGTCCCTATCCGACGAGGAACTGTCTCCGACACGCTGTGATTGATCCCGACCCGAAAACCCGCCCGTTTTGTGTTTTCGGCGCTTTCGGTTCCGTCCCAGTGAGTCTCCTAGCTTCATAGAGCCTTCCTCAGGCGTGCCCCAAAAGAACCATCATAGCCAGAACGCCATGGCTCGACACGTAAAAACCCCTCCGAATCAACGAACGCTCCCCCAGGATCTTCATTTGTGAACGCTTCACTCGGTTCAAGCACGTATTCCGGGTGCCCAGCGAGGAAGTCACTTACACACCGCTCGTTCTCTTCTGGCTCTAAGGTACAGGTCGAGTAGACAAGAATACCTCCCGGGCAGACGACATCGGCTGCTGCGTCCAGCATGCTACGTTGGAGCGCCGCCATTTCAGGAATCCCTTCCTCCTTCAACCTCCAGCGGGCGTCAGGATGTCTAGCTAGAGTGCCTGTGCCGGTGCACGGGGCATCAACCATTACCACATCTGCCGCCACTAGTGGTAAGCTATTGGCGTCGGCGACGACCAACTCCAATGGCCGCTCAGTGCGGTCCGCGTTGTCTTTGACCATTCGCATACGTGATTCCGACCGATCAAGTGCAATGATCCGAGCGGCTCGATCCGACAGCGCAAGCGCTTTGCCGCCCGGGGCCGCACAAAGATCAGCAACAATCGTGCCTGACGAAACATCCGCGTAACGCGCTACAAGATTTGACGCTGGATCTTGGACAATAGAAATCGGAAGAGCACGCAACGCCGAAGCTACTGAACTAGTATCGGCCAGGCGGAGACATGGACTCCACTCCGCTGCTAGCGAGGCCTGAACCCCCTCTTCCGCTAAGCGTGCTAAAGCCTCCTCGCTGTTCATCCCTATGGGGAGAATAGACGTCGGAGGCCGGCTATTGTCATGCTCTAAAAGCCTCCGAACATCAATCACGTCATAGCGTGAGAGCCATCGCCGAACAAGCCACTCGGGATGGGAACCCCAAGTCGTTAATGCCAAGAGCGAATCCATGTCTTCCGGTGGCACCGCAGCATCGGCTGCAACCCTGCGGAGGACGGCATTCACAAAGCCAGTCGGTCGTGCTCCTGCCTCTACCCGTACTTGGTCTACTGTGGCTGACACAGCAGCATACGCAGGTACCGACTCCATGTAGTGAATCTGATAGGTGCCGAGACGCAGGAGTTCCAGAACTGGTCCATCGAGTTCTCTGAGTGGCCTAGACACATGTGCCTCAAGCAGCCCATCAAGTCGTCCTCTGAGGCGGGTCGTTCCCCATGCTAGCTCATGAGCAAATCCACGCTCTCGTGGCTCCAACGAATCGGCTATGTCCGAGAAGGCCCGATGGAGACGCCTGCCTCGTTCGGCTTCGACCCGAATTGCGTACGCAGCCGCCCGACCGGGCGTGACCCCGGTCAGTCGAGCATGCCCTCAATCGGCGATGACGGAACAGCAATCTCACTCGACGGCATGCGACCCGCCAAGTACGCTAGCCGGCCAGCAACGACTGCGTGCTTCATCGCGTGGGACATTCGAACCGGGTCGTCCGCGGCCGCTAGCGCAGTGTTCATGAGCACACCGTCCACACCCTGCTCCATCGTCACGCAAGCGTCGGACGCTGTTCCCACACCCGCGTCTACTATTACGGGCACCTTGAGACGAGCCTTGATCTCTCGAATGAAATAAGGATTCACGACACCAAGCCCACTACCTATCGGGCTTGCGAGCGGCATGACCGCAACGCACCCAACGTCTTCGAGCCTTAGGGCGGTGATTAGGTCATCGTTCGTATACGCCATGACCTTGAAGCCTTCGTCTGCAAGAGTCTTTGCAGCTTCGAGTGTCGCGTGAACATCAGGCAGAAGGGTACGTTCGTCACCAATGACCTCCAGCTTCACGAACTCATTGAAACCAGCCGCTCTAGCTAACCGGGCGTATCGCACAGCGTCGTCGGCTGTGTAACAGCCCGCGGTATTCGCAAGCAGAAAGAAGTCCTGAGGATCCAGATGATGCAGGATCGCCTCGTCTTTGCTGCGGTCTAGGTCTACCCGCCTCACCGCGACCGTCACCATCTCTGCTCCTGATGCTCGGATGGCGTCCACCATGATCTGGTTCGACTCATACTTTCCCGTCCCCACAATCAAGCGGGACACAAACTTCGTGCCACCAATGTAGAATGGGCCATCTAGGGCTCGAGCATCATCCATTGATGTGTCAGTACTTGTCATTTCAACCCCCACCCACAAAGTGGACGAGCTCGATCATATCGTCTTGAACCACCTTAATCGCATCATAGTTCTCTCGATCAAGAATTTCTCTGTTCAACTCCACAACCACCATGCCCGGGTGAAGCTCAAGAGCTTCGAGCAGAGTCGTCACCGTATGCCCCGCCCCGAAAGACTGGCGCTTTCCGTTGAGCTGAATGTCGATTCTCGTATCTGGAGTCATCAGGGCTCTCCGGTGTCCGCTTGAAGCATAGAAATGTACTCGCTCGAAGCCTGAGACGGAGACTCTGCGCCCCATACGCCGGACATGACAGCGACACCCCAAGCACCCGAAGCTAGCACGCCCGGGACCCTTTCAATCATGATGCCACCGATGGCAATCACTGGGATGTAATCGGCCAAAACAACAAGCTCTTTTAACGCGTGAAGCCCGAGACCTGGTCGCTCTGGGTGAGACGCTGTCTCAAATATGTTACCCAGTATAATCCAAGAAGCGTCCGCCTCACGAGCCGCAGACACCTCAACTGCATCGTGGCACGATGCACCAATCGTGGATAGGGGGACCAATGTCCGTGTCTCACTCACAGACAGTGACCGATGTCCCAGATGAACGGCGTTCAGTCCAACCGCCATCGCAACGTCGATGCGATCGTTGACAATCAGATGCGCCCCGCTCGCCTCGGCAACAGCCTTCAAGTGCAAAGCAAGGTCATATAAATGATGACCATCACTTGCCGGACCACGAAGGTGTAAACACACTGCGGCGCCACCTTCTTCAAGGACCTCAGTCGCTCGACTGACGAAGCTAGGATCGCTTAAGACATGGTCGTCAGTGACAACGTGAAATCTTGGAACTGAACTCACACTAACCGCTGACCTGCATTAATGCCCCGTCCGTTAATCCAGTCAGAAACTGGCATACGTTTCCTCCCCGGCGGCTGTGCTTCAGAAAACGCCACCGCCCCTGAGGCACACCGAACCACCACGCCGTCTGAGACCGTCGCTCGGATTACCAAGCCGCCATCACTGTCCCCTGGGATGGTTGGCCTAACATTATCCTCAAGAAACTCTCTCTCAAGTGTCCTGACTCTCGCCTCACCCCACACAGCGGGCCGGAAAAGTTTCACAGGCGCGTCGCCTAATTTTGTCCACGCACCAGGGACCGCATCCATCGCCCTAACATGCGCTGACACCTCGTGCGCCGGTCTTGTCCAACTAATACGAGCCACGTGGCGCGATACCTTTGGAGCAAATGTAGCTGCGACATGGTCCTGTTCTTGCTCATCAGTCGCGCCTTCACTGATCAACGCTAACGCCTCGACCAAAGCCACCGCTCCGATTTCCGACAACCGGACCGTCAACTCACTCGCTGTCTCGTCCTCCAAGATCGGCTCTGCTACCTGACAGATAATCGCGCCGGAGTCCATTCCTTCTGCCATGCGCATAATGGTCACACCCGTCTCTGAGAGACCACGCGCTATGGCCCAATTTATCGGAGCAGCGCCCCGGAGTTCAGGGAGCAGCGACGCATGTACGTTGATTGATCCCATAGGCGGAAGGTCGAGCACCTCCGGCCGCAGTATATGGCCATAGGCAACTACAACTGAGATGTCCGGCCCCAGTTGACCTATCTCCTCAAGGAACGCCTCTCCACTAGGAAGTTCCGGAGTGAACACCGGAAGATCCTGAGCCAAGGCCACCTTCTTTACCGATGAGGGCCGGAGCCTACGTCCACGCCCTGCTGGTCTGTCGGGTTGCGTCACCACACCTACAATCTCATGGCCCTCTGCCGAAAGTGCTCTGAGAGAAGGCACACTGAAGTCCGGCGTACCCCAAAACAAGATCTTCACCCGGTATCAACCGATGCTTCCGCCTCAATCTTTTTCCATTTCTTTAGAAGCATTCGCCGTTTGAGCATCGACACGCGGTCGATAAAAAGGATGCCGTCGAGATGGTCAATCTCGTGTTGGAGCGCTCGAGCTAAGAGGTCATCAGCCTCAACAATGATGTCATTTCCGTCAGGATCTTTCGCTTCGACTCTCACGGATACGGGGCGCTGAACGACCTCTTCCAAACCTGGAATACTCAGACATCCCTCGGATTGCTTAGCGACCTCCTGGCTCTCCCAAGTCACGATAGGATTGACCAGCGCTAGGGGCTGTTTTTTAAGCTCGCCATCATCATGTCCCCGCAAGCCCACGACGATCACCCGGAGTGAAAGCCCGACCTGGGGCGCAGCCAGACCGATCCCATCGGCATGGTACATCGTTTCAAACATGTCACGGATGAGCGCTCCTAGATCCTCATCGAAGACAGTAACATCCTCGGCCGGAGCGCGGAGCACGGGGTCTCCCATGTAAACGATTTCGCGAATGGCCATCAGGTACTCCCCCCCCTACTCTTCTGACCTCATGTTCAAATGATCCTTCTCCTCGAGCACACTGGCTACGCGGCCGCGATCAACCGTGACTCGAGTACTTTCTCCTGTCCGGACAGTGAGACGGTGTCCATCAGAATGGATAACCGTTCCAATCAAACCACCGTTGGTGACAACCTCATCACCCTTCTTCACACCCTCAACCATCTTTTCGTGCCTCTTTCGCTCCTTCATCTGCGGACGGATCAGAAGGAAATAGAAGATTGGGATAATGAGTGCGAAGTTGAGCATCATACGGAGGCCGAAGTTCTGATCCGGCGCAGCCTGCATCAGCAGCGTTATAGGCGTCACGAAGCCTTCCCCTCTTTTTTATAGCGTTCTAACCAGTCCCTGTGCCAATGGTCGAAGCTTCCGTCAATCACTCGACGGCGGGCCTCTTCACCTAGACGGACCAGAAACCGGAGATTGTGAATCGAAATAAGTCGTAAGGGCAGCCATTCGCCCGATACAACCAGATGACGAAGATAAGCTCGATCGTAATGGGCGCAGGTATAGCAATCGCATTCCGTATCAATCGGACGGGTATCTGACCGAAACCGAGCAGCCTTAAGATTGATCTGACCCTCTATACTGGTCCAGGCAGTTCCATGTCGCGCGTTGCGCGTTGGGGCGACGCAGTCGAAAAGGTCGCAGCCTCGCTTTATGGCTTCGAGAAGATCATCTGGGTAACCGACACCCATCAAATAGCGCGGACGATCTTTTGGAAGAACATCGTCGAGCAGCTCGAGGGTCCTCCACATATCCGGCTTTGACTCACCGACACTTAGCCCTCCAATCCCGAAACCGTCCCAGTCATTTAGCGACATCGACTGTTCCGCATGCTCTCTTCGAAGGTCGTCAAAGACGTTGCCCTGAAGAACAGGGAAAAGACTTTGTTCCGGAAACTCACCCACCTGCTCCAACTCGTCGAACCGTATCCTACAACGCCGCAACCATTCGAGAGTCCGGCGGTTCGCTTGCTCAGCGGTCTGGCGATCGCATCCCCCAGGCGGGCACTCATCGAACGCCATTACAATGTCAGCACCAAGAGTACGTTGGATGTCCATGACGGATTCAGGGGTAAAAACGTGTCGAGATCCGTCAACGTGGCTCTGAAAGTCGACACCGTCGTCATGTACTTTGCGGGTGCCCCTCAGAGAAAAAACCTGGTAGCCACCACTGTCCGTCAAGATCGGGCCGTCCCAACGCATAAAGTCATGCAGCCCTCCTAGCTGCCGCACCAAATCTTGACCGGGCCTCAAGTACAAGTGGTACGTATTCGCTAGCACGACCTGCGCCCCTAGCTCCTTAACCTCCTCCATGACAAGGCTCTTGACCGTCCCAGCAGTCCCGACCGGCATGAAGGCCGGAGTCGACACACTTCCATGAGGTGTCGTTAAGGAGCCGGCGCGGGCTGAGCCCTCGGTTGCGGAAAGGGTGTAGTCAAACATTGCGGGAAAATGTAACCGCAAGGACCATGACGAGCCTGTTGCCCTATCATCTCTTTAACTGGCGCTACCCGCCAAAATCTAGAGCCAAGAAATGATGTAGGCTCATTTGATCGGTCTGTGGGGTTGTTTTTCCTGATCTTCAAGCCAACACGAGAAACGTGCTCATCCGCAAGAAGGCATGACCAGCATAGCGTCACCATACGAGTAAAATAGGTAGCGCTCGCGGACAGCTTCTGCATATGCCGCCATAGTGCGGTCGTACCCCCCCAAAGCGGCGACGAGCATAATCAGAGTAGACCGGGGGAGGTGAAAGTTAGTGAGCAGGCCATCAACCACCCGGAAGTTATAGGGTGGCCAAATAAAGAGGTCCGTCTGTGACCAACCAGGTCTCAACGAGCCATCATCTCGCGCGGCCGACTCAAGAGCGCGAACCGCCGTCGTACCGACCGCCCAAACTCTGCCACCATCCATTTTCGTGCGTTCGACCGCCTCGATCGCTGAGTCCGGAATGAAGTACCTCTCTACATGCATCGAGTGACCAGATGGGTGCTCGGTGTTGACCGGACGAAAGGTGCCCAGTCCCACATGAAGTGTTATCGCAGTCCGCTTTATGCCCTTTGTCTCGAATTCTTTAAGCAGATCATTTGTGAAATGCAATCCTGCGGTCGGAGCCGCAACAGACCCTCCAGTCCTCGCATAAACCGTCTGGTAGCGATCTCGGTCAAAAGGCTCTATTTCGCGATCGATATAGGGAGGCAGCGGCATCGAACCATTCCTCTCAATCGCCGTTTCGATGTCCAAATCACTCCTCAATCGTACCAAACGGTTTCCTGATGGCAGCACCTCTAGAATTTCGACACTCAGCTCATCTCCTATCTCTACCATATGCCCCGCACGAAGCTTCCTGCCGGGCCGGACCAGTGCCTCCCAGAGAGCAGGATCCTCATCCTCCCCCAATCCACTGGGCTTTAACAGCAGAACTTCCGCCCGGGCACCCGTAGTTTTCTGTCCATTCAATCGTGCCGGCAGGACCTTGGACTCGTTCACAACCAATAGGTCACCAGGCCTTAACAAGCTCACAAGATCCCGGATCGTATGATGGCCAAACGGGCCAATTTCAGGGACGACAAGTAGGCGAGCCTCATCTCGTCTTTTAGCAGGACGCTGTGCAATCAACTCACTGGGCAACTCGTAGTGATAATCGGAGACCTTATCACTCACGGAACGTACTCATCCGATAGTCGGATAGGGCCAGCCTTACTCCGTCTCGGTAAACAGAGATGCCTGGTTCCCATCATCAGCATTCTTCCCCGATTCGGGCAGTGTATATCCAAGGTGACGAAATGCACGCTGCGTAGCCACACGCCCCTGAGGGGTTCGCTGCAGAAACCCCTCCATAATGAGGAAGGGCTCGTAGACCTCTTCTAGGGTCGTCGGGTCTTCGCCCATAGCGACAGCCAGTGAGTTTAGGCCAACTGGCCCACCCTCAAACTTTTCAATCAGAGTCTTCAGCACGTGTCCATCCATCTCGTCGAGCCCGTACTCATCTACATCAAGAAGCTTTAAAGCCGCCTGAGCCACATCTCGACCTATGCTGCCGTCAGCCCGTACCTGAGCGTAGTCCCGCACCCTCCTCAGAAGTCGGTTAGCCACACGCGGAGTTCCCCGCGACCGTCTCGCGATCTCTTCGGCTCCGTTCTCTGTGGCATCTATGTCGAGAATGTCAGCACTTCTCCTGACGATCGTTACTAGCTCGTCAGGAGGATAGTAGTTCATACGCTGCACAATCCCGAAGCGAGCCCGCATAGGCGCAGTTAGTGATCCGAACCGGGTGGTGGCGCCCACCAAGGTGAAACGCTCAATCTTCATCGTCATTGTCTGTGCCTTAGGACCGTCTGACAGACGAATATCTACCTGCCAGTCCTCCATCGCCGGATAAAGAAACTCCTCAATGATCGGACGAAGCCGATGGATCTCGTCTATAAATAGAATGTCACCCTCGCGCTGGTTCGTGAGGATACCCACTAGGTCAGCCGGCTTCTCAAGCACCGGGCCAGACGTCGTCTTGATGTTGACCCCCATCTCCCTTGCAAGCAGGGTGGCCAGCGTTGTTTTGCCCAGGCCCGGAGGACCATGGAAGAGCACGTGATCGAGCGGCTCCTTTCTCAGTTGTGCAGCCTCTATCGCTATAGACAAGGCTTCACAGACTTTCCCTTGCCCTATGAATTCTGAAAGGCGGTTTGGCCGGAGCGATGGCTCTACCTGAGCGTCCTCCGAGAGCGACTCGGGCGTCGTAATCTGAGTGTGTTCGGTCATAATCTTTTTACCCCGCCAGAACTCGTCGGACCAGTTCATCGGTCGAATCCGGCGCTCCCTCTTGGAGCACTTCTCGAACCGCTTTGTCCGCATCAACGAACGAATATCCAAGAGCGATAAGAGCCTGAACGGCGTCCTCTGCCCCACTTGACACGCCGACTTCTCCTGAAGAAGTCGAAAGGACCGCCAGATCGGCAACTTTGTCGGCAAGATCCAGCGCAATCTTTTCTGCTTTCTTTTTTCCGATTCCACTTACTTGCTGTAACGCCACCGTATCCTTTTCAACAAGCGCACGCGCCAATCGGCCAGCGGAATATGTGGACATCATCGCTAGCGCAACCTTGGCCCCTACACCGGACGCCGTTAGTAGACGACGGAACAGGGATCGCTCTTGATCGTCTATAAATCCATAAAGAGCAATCGACGTCTCGCTTACAACCTGCACTGTCCGAAGCTCGATCGCTCCTCCCGTTGAAGGGAGGCGTTCAATGACTGATAGCGGCGCCTCGACCTCATAGACGACTCCCCCCTTCGTCTCAATTTCGACCCAATCTCCATCCCGACTGAGTAAGGTTCCTTGCAGCCTGGAAATCATATGAGGACGCTCCCCACCATGCAGTGGCACAACGCCGTTGCCACACCATCAGCGGCGTCAGCCGGAGTAGGAATCTCCTTCAGCTTGAGCTGCTGTTGTACCATAAAGCCAACCTGGTCTTTGGTTGCGTTACCGGTCCCGGTGACGGCTTTCTTGATCTGCCGGGGTGCATACTCAGCAATCATAACTTCGTGATGAGCAGCAGCCAGAAGAATCGCACCACGAGCGTGTCCAAGCTTCAAGGCACTCTGAGCGTTCTTCCCTTGAAATACTGTCTCTACAGAGACCGCATCAGGTTCATGCCGACCAATCAGCGCGAAAACGGCATCATAGATTTCTCGAATCCTGACCTGAAGTGGTTCACTGGCAGAAGTTCGAATTACGCCGCACTCGACCAAAGACACGGATGAATCTGACGCCCGGCGCACGACCCCGTACCCAGTCGCCGCAGTCCCTGGGTCGATTCCTAGGACTAGACTCACATCGCCTCGGCGAGAACTGCTTCATCGATGTCTGCGTTCGAGTGGACCTTCTGGACGTCATCTAGTTCGTCGAGCATCTCAAGAAGCTTGACCAACTTTGACGCCTCCGCGCCGGCCACCGCTACTTCGTTCTTCGGGATCCTGGTGAGCTCGGCTGACGAGAATTGAATGCCGGCATTCTTGAGACCCTCTTCTACCGAGCTGAAATCCGAGACCTCCGAGGTGACTATGACCTCTTCGCCATCTGCTGCGACGTCTTCGGCGCCTGCCTCAATAGCAGCCTCAAAGACATCATCCTCAGAATGCTTCGATGCTTCAATTACGATCTGTCCTTTCCGTTCAAACTGCCATGCAACCGAACCATCTGTCCCAAGACTACCATCACATTTTGATAGAGCGTGACGGATATCGGCCACCGTCCGGTTAGTGTTGTCGGTTAGACACTCAATGTAGAGCGCTACACCACCCGGCCCGTAACCCTCATACGTCACCTCCTGGTAGTCGACGCCTTCGAGTTCACCGGTACCTTTCTTTATCGCCCTCTCGATGTTCTCCGCCGGCATCGATGCGGCCTTGGCTGTCTCCACCCCTAGCCGGAGACGCGCGTTGAACTCTACGCTCCCGCCTCCCTCCTTGGCCGCCACCGTGATCTCACGGATCAACTTGGTGAAGAGCGCTCCTCGCTTCGCGTCATTAACGCCCTTCTTACGCTTGATCTTCGACCACTTGTTATGGCCAGCCACGAATCCTCCAAAGCATCTCGGTCGAGAACACTCGACCTCAGTTCTCACATGCTCAAGCCAACATTACGCCAAAAGCCGCGAGGCTTCCTTTTGTAAAAGGCTTACGCCACTTAGAAAGACCTAACAACTTCGACTATAGAGTACGTGTTTTTAATGATTGCCACAGGTCTTCCGGATCCTTTAGCAGGAGACCTCTCTGAGTCTGAAGCATCCGCTAACAATGAACATCTCTATCAACTATGGAAATAGTGTCCTGCTAGTTACAGCAACTTAAGAAAAAGTACTACATCTCTTTCATGTGCTCGATGTAGGGGTCCCAAAAGCAGCTCTGTTATTCGCCCACTCGTGTGCATCAGCGAAAAGATCGTGTGTGTGCAGGTATCGGAAGGTTCCAGCTCGACCCCCTAGCCTGAGGTTTTCGAACGAGCCCATATACTCCAATAGCTTGGACGCCGTCCCTGCGGCATTAAGGTCCAGAATAGGGTAAGCGTTGGAGAGCCTAACGCTGTGGACGCCAATGATTGGACCCACTTCTAGCCCAGTCGCAGGAAGAGCACTCAGCACCTCTGTCTCAAAAGCGTCATCAGACATCATCCACCACTTTTCCTGATCTGAGCATGGAATTTCGAGAACGATGGCCGTAGATCCTACGGGTGACATCTCCGAGCTTCGATTCTTCGGCTCGTACAGTCGCGTGAAAGGAATGGACTTTTCGGGGAAATACAGTGACGCCGAACTTGAGACCGTGTCTTGATCAAGCCTTACAATGCAGAGCCTCAAGTGACGATAACTCAGGGATCGAGCGGCCCGCCTGACACTTTCTTCGGCTGGCGGGTCGAGTAACTCGACTAGTCGCGGTAGCGGAATGGTACTTACCACCTCACCTCCGAGCTTTTGGCACTCGCCCGAGACATCTAATGAAAGGACTCTCTGACCGTCGTGAGTGATACGAGTGACAGGCGCATTAGTATGTAAATACTCTTCACCGATATGGTCCACGAGTGCGTCGACGAGCATACCGAAGCCACGCGTGGGATAATAGAAAGCACCATCAAGGTGCCTCGTCGTTGCGTTCGCGCCCAATAACAACTCCCGAAGAACGGAACCTAGCGTAAGGCCACTGAGGCGACCCCCAGCCACCTTCGGGTCAAGTTCATCAGCGCGCCGACCCCAAAGTTTCTCCGAATAGTTGAGTAGGAAATTCCCTGCGAGAGTAGGCCCATATCGAAGAACGGCCAGCTCCTCGAAAGTCGTTGGAGTACAGCCACGGTTAGGGATGATATTTTCCGCTAGAACCCTAAACAGCCCTTTGGGGCCCATGCGCATAGCAGCGTTCAAAGGCTTGAGGGGAAAGTCGATCCCCCTCCCTCGCCATATAATCTGACTCGGTGCCTCCACCCTCCTCAAGTCAGGACCCAGGAGACTACTGAATGCCTCTGTAGCAACAGTATTGCGATCGTGGAGCCGATGAGCCCCCGTATCGACCAACGCTTCTCCGAACCTGAGCGTCCTTCCGTTACCACCGAGAAAAGGGGCCGCCTCGAATAACTTGACCCGCTCGCCTGCTAGGTTCGCAAAGTAAGCGAAAGCGAGCCCCGCTAGTCCTCCACCCAAGATGGTCGTGGGAGTCGAGGTTGGGTGAGTGTTAATGGCCTGATGTGTATACATAGAAAGGGATCTCGGGCCACATGCGATTAACAAAGGGATTGTGATAAAAAGTAGACTTCGTGTCCGGGACCTTATTTTCCAAACGCATTCCGATAGAGACAATCGAGAAACCCGCTTCTCGATCCGAGTTGAGCAAAGCCATCGCTTCCCGGTCATCCGCCTCTACGAAAGTTGCGTCAACACCCTGGACCTTGAGCATGAAGGTCACTAGAGGTACGGCCACCACCCTTAAGTCCGGCTCAGTCTCTGAGATGACTCTCACTTGCTCAACGACCTGAGCGATCGCTGTCGGCTCTTTATGCTGCGCTGCCAAAACCACCGCTACTAAGGCATACGCTAGAGTTCCGGAAGCAACTATCCCACGCCCTATTCTTTTTCTCGCCACCTCTACAGCCCCAATCGATAGCACCAAGAGAGCTACAGTTAGCAGAGGCAGCACGTGCCGACTTTTGTAGAGGACGTTCTGGTAGAGCACCATCCAAATGGAGTATAAAACGACACACGGTAAGAGCCATCGCAGGGCAAAGGCTAACCAACTCCGATCTCGTGACTCAAACTTTTGAGTAATCAGCGCCACGAATAATACTCGGCCTCCAATAGCGCTGACCGAGGCAGCGACCACAGCGGTAAGCAGGTGCCGGCCAGGGAGCCACGCTCCGAGACCATCAGCCCAAATAGCCGCAATAGCCCGGCCAATACGGTCACCTGAGGCAGTCGACTCTGAAAGGACCGTCCCTCCAAATTCCGTAAAATGACCGACTGTCTGTCGCCCCGCCGCACTGATCATGGGCTCCCATCCCGTGTAGGCCATTAGTGGGACGAACCACACCAAGGTCCCGATAACCGTAGAACCGAATAGTGCGGCTCTTGCCCTCGGGACACTCCAAGCAACTCCTGCTAAGGGGATCAGAGCGAACGGAACGTAAGAAAGCCGCAGACCTCCTAGCAGTCCGAAAAGGGTTCCGGCTATTAGGGCATCAGCCGTTCGCGCTTGACGCATTGCTCGTATTGCAAACCCTACTGTCGCAAGAACAACGGCTGCACCTAACAGGTCAGGCATGTACCGGTTGCCAAGTAACCACACCATGGGATTCCAGATCACTAACACCGTCCACGCCAAACCCTCGGGTGAGCGAAGTCGATTCCCTGGGAGCATGAGGAGACCTGCTGCAACTAGTAACACAGTTGCCAAGCCACCTACCACTGAGAACGACACAGACAAACTGCCGGTAAGAACGTAGATGGGCTTAACGATGGCCCAGAATACTGGATAACCAGGAAAGTGTGGCTGCAACGCAGTGACATCGTACTGATCCGCGACCGCCAGTGCGAAACGGATACTGTCCGGATCTTCGAGATATGTGACTCTTGTGATCAGGCGTGTGATAACACACCAAACCGCAAGCAAAGTCCAAAGCGGGGCCTCCCCCCAAGGGGAGACCCCGCCGGTTGATTCTCTATCCTGTCGCATGCGCGACAGGATGCGTGACGAACTACCAGTCCGCCATGTTTGCGTCGGAGAACCCATACGCAGCCTGGAAGATATCCTTGGCCGCCTGGAGGTCTGCTAGATACGCATCGGCCTCCGTCGAGCCCACCGCGGCATATACCGGAGCATTCCCCATTAGGGCATGCAACGCTATCAACGATGCCTCAGAGATGATCGCCATCGAACCACCGGTAGCATCACCTCGATATCCGAACTGGAGAGCGAAGGTAAAGCCCTTCATCTCACCCCAGTGCTTGTTCAGGTTGTAGTTGTTCTTACCCGAGATTTCGGCAGCCGTCAGAGTCGCCATATCATCCATGGTATCGTTGATATAGTGAACCGCCGTAGCCGCAATCACTTTCTCAAAACCTTCCGAAGCGGCCTTACGATGAGTCGCCAGAGCGGTCATGTCACCGTTTACGATCGCAGTCCGACCGGCTAAGAAGGCGTTAAATATGTCAGCGGTAAAATCGACGCCCGTGCCACCTTTGTCTCTCTTACCTGCGTTACGTGAGATGCCGAAATTGTACTCGGTCGTGAAGTCGAGTGTACCGTCAGAGTTACTGTCCTTTGCGTAGTCACTCAGACTTCCTGCTAACTCTTCATCGGTGTAGCTCGCGTAATCGCGCGCCGCGCCGAAGTAGCCGTACGCCTCATCGAAACGGTGCTCCTGAACGGTATCGTCTGCCCCGTCGGAGCGTGGTTCTGTGTTATCACGATCCAGAATGTCTGCTAGATACTTGCTGGACAATTGATCGAAGAGGATCGCTCCAATCAGAACCTTATTAACCATCTGACTGAGATCGAGACCCTCGGCGGTGTTGTAGACCGCTTTCGTTCCTAGCTGGCTAGCGTCGGCAGCGTTTGCAGCGATCGTCGTAAAGAAGCTCTGCATGAGCTCATCAACTGTGATGTCGGCCGCGTTGCCCACGATTCCGGTACTACCGAGCAAGACTTTGTCAGTTCCTTGGCGGCCCCTCATTTTCTTACCCGTCGACACATCCTCGTAAGTCGTCGCGCTGGCAGTAAGACCATCAGGAACGGTGGTCCGGATATTCAGGCCTGTATCGGCGTAATCATATATCCCCATTAGGTCGTCGTACGTGACCGCGGTAGCACCAGTACTTGAAAGTCCTCCGATCAGGATCTTCAGGTCCTGCAACTGAAGCTGTCGTGCGATCTGTCCAGTTATACCAACAGAACTCTCACCGGCATTGAAGCGGCTCTCGAAGTTGTATGTGGTAGGGATCGCTAACGGTGGTGGTGGTGGTGGTGGCTCTGGGGTCGGAGGAGGAGTAGGAGCCACCGGTGTCGGAGCCGTCGGGGTCTCTTCGCTGCAACCCACACCTACGATCGCAACCGTTGAGAGTAAAAGCAGTTTTCTGATGCTCATGACATTTAGACGTCTTGGTTGAGGTTTTGCTCAGACAGAACCAACTAGAAGCTGTAACGCAGGCTCACATTCACCTGGCGCCGAGCTCCTGGAAGAATTCCTGAGCTTTGATTCGCAGCTGTCTGCCGCGGATTAGAGTGCAGGCGAGATCCTATGTAGATCTCGTCGAGTGCGTTCTTGACTGTGACCTGGGCGACAAGAGCCTCCCCGATAGGCATCTGAAGGCTTCCGCCCATGACAGAGTATGCAGGGACAGGACCCGTATCACCTCGGCCCGTTGTGAAATCGAGATTTTCGAAGTCTGTAAAGACATCACCCACATAGCGGTAGTCCGCCCGAAGTCTTGCTCCCCCAATTTGCTGGGTGACAGCCAGTGTTACGTTGTGACGGGGAGCGTACGGGAGCTCATTACCGGATATATCAACGCTTGGCACGTTGTTTACCACAGCGGATTGAATTCGACCGTCCAGCACTTCTGTCTGGAGGTATGTGTAACTCACGTGAGCCACGGGTGCGTTTTCAGATGCAAAGGGTCGAAGCGATGAGGCGAGCTCGACCCCATACGTCCGCGCCATACCGAGATTCCTAAAAGCAGTCCCCCGACCCGCGGCAACGAGATCTTCGATACGGAGGTAGAAACCAGAAATCTCGGTTGTTACAAGGCTTCCCGATGTGCGCAGTCCAGCTTCAAGGTTCCAACTTTTCTCGGCTTCTACATCAAGGCCTCCATCCTCCACATCACTTCCGAAGCTTACTACGTTCAGGGTGCCACTCGATGGTGGTGTGAAACCACGATGGATGCCCCCAAAAAGGTTCGTTCCGCCAAGCGCCCAGTTGAGACCCAGGCCTGGAAGTACGACAGCGGTAGTTCTGTCCTCGAGGCGGCTTCCACTGAGTCGGTTGACGCGCTCCTGCTCAAAAAGCTCAAAGCGCACGCCAGGAGTCACTTCAAGCGCCCCCAAGCGGAGCCGCTCGCTTGCAAAAATGGCCAACGCTACTGTCTCATAGTTCTGTGCTTTGGCCGTGACTTTTGCCGCGGTGTTACTCGCCACGATCTCATTTTCGGCGTCATCTGGATCTGGCATCGTGTAGACGCCTACCCTCGCCGTCGGACTATCGCCCAAGACTCGGTCATCTATAAACCGCTCTGCATGTAACCTTGCGCCTATCTCTAGCTCTGCCCCGAAGCCGCCAAGGCCGTGAGACCAAGTGTAAGCCTGCTCAACTCCGGCAGCGTAGAAGGTCCGCAGTATCCCGAAGTTGTCGCGTCCATTACCGATCCGGACTTTGTCGCCCGGGTCAAACGGCGCCACGAATGAGACCGAGGACGGATTCGATAGGTAGGCATCAAGTTGCGACGCACGAATGAACACATCGTTTTCTCTCCACCAACGCCTATCGAACACGCTAAAGTAGGCACGCGTTAGTGCTGAGAGGTTCGGTCCATGAACCTTATTGTATATCGCATCGAGTGAGGCGCGCCGGACTGAGAATTGGTCGTTTGTTTTCGGATTAAACGATGGGTCGCTATTGAACGAAAACTCGGTTAACCCTGTGTACGTAGCTCCAGATTCCTCATAGTCGCCGTTTGCCTTCAGGAACAGGGTACTCCGAGGTCCAGTGCGAATAGTTGTCTTTAGGGTCCCGTTTAGCTGCTCGAAATCATTATTTTGGCGGAATCCATCTCCGCGCTTACCTAAAAGCTGAATTTCTGACCTCATCCGCTCTGAGCCAAAACCACCTAGTTCTGCAAAGGCACTCGCATAACCGTTCGCCCCAAAGGTCAGTCCCACACTTCCACCTGGCTCAAGCCGAGGCCGACTCGTGATGTAGTTGATGACCCCACCCATGGTTTGCGGGCCGTATCGAATGGCTGCACTCCCCTTAATAACCTCTACGCCCTGGATGCGATCTACCGGGGGGTTGTAATACATGTTCGGGTAGACATAGACCGCTGGCTGAATCGGAATGCCGTCCTCGAGAACCAAGACTCTCGATGATCGTCTCGGATTGAGACCTCGAATACCGATGGAAAGACGAGCGTTGCCAAATCCATCATCTGCAGCTCCGAAAATACCTGGCACCGACTCAAGCAACTCCTGAGTGCCAAGGGCCTGAATCTGTCTCAACGCTATCGCCGGTACACTTGTGGCTGTCCCCGGCAGGCGTTCGTAACTCTCTTCTTGCGGGGCTAACACCTGAACCCCACCAATCCTCAATGGGGCTGCGGTCAGGGTTATCTTCAGATCTTTCGCACCCGCTGAGAGCGGATCGATCGCAACACGTGCGTCAGTATAGCCTAGGGCACGAACGATTAACACGCCGGACTCTTCGGGCACTTGAAGCGTGAAAAAACCTTCAGTGTCAGTGACCGTGCCGATAACTCTACCCTCTATTTCAACGGACACGGTAGCACCAACGACCACCTCCCCCGATTCCGATTCGACCACGCTTCCCGACACCTCAGGGTTAACCGCCTGCGCAGATACCGTAATTGGAGTCAGAAGTAGTGCTATTAAGCAGAACCTTGCGATGACTTTGGCGACCATTCGCATGTTTGTCCTAGAAGCGTTTTGGGTTCTTAGGAAGAGCACGAAGCTTGTCCTCATCCTCAGCATCAGGGGGAAGGAGAGCCCCTTCCGTCGATTCCAACACAGCCGGGCTCAGTTGCAGCATCCCGTAACTGCCCTCCTCGGGTCCTTCATCTGTTGGGTCGAGGATTGCATCGTCCTCGCAGGCGGAGAGGGCCACAACTAAAGCTGCTAACAGAAGGCGCATCAGAAATCTTGCTGTAGAAGAAAACTGTTCGAATGACGTCTGGATGAGATTGAGAATGATTCTCAACGAGTGAAAAAATGCACAGAATCATCAACCTTGTCTACCCCACCAAAAAGCGATGTCCCCCGCTTGTCCCTATAAGAATCCGGTCATCTAGCGTAGAACTCGATGATTGCCCGGTCGTCCACGATAAATGGGACATCAGCCCGGAGCGGTTCTGACTGAATCCTGAACAAGAAACCGTCGTCTGTTCGGGTGATGTAGGACGGCAGTTGGACTTGAGGAGGCCGTTGCACTGACTCAAGAACCTGAACGTTCTCCCTCATCTTGTGAGCCAACTCAACGGTCTGACCGACCGACAGGGAGTAGCCCGGTCGGTCTACTCGTGTACCATCGACCAAAATGTGGCCATGGCTGACCAGTTGGCGAGCCGCTCGCTCAGTAACCGCCATCCCCGACCGAAACACAGAGTTCGATAAACGCTTTTCTAGGGCTCTGAAGAGCGCATCACCAGTTACCCCATCGTCGTGTGCGGCATCTCGGAAATACCGACGCATCTGTCGCTCCGAGAGGTTGTAATTAAGCTTGACTTTCTGCTTCTCTTCCAACCGGCGGCGGTACTCGCTCACCTTACGGCGCTGCCGCGTCTGTCCATGCTGACCGGGAGGATAGGGCCTACGATCGGTCCTTTTTCTCGTCAGGCCGGGAATATCAGTGCCCAGGCGGCGAATCTTTTTCAGTCGTGGCTCAGACATAGTCACAATTAGCTGTAAGGGGCGGGCCTGAGTACGAAAGGCCTTCGGAGAATTCTTCACCTAGCTCCTCAAACGCATCGTCGACCAAACGGGCTAGATCGAAAAGCTCTTCCGCAGAGAAGGCAAACGCCGCTGGTTGATCCAAAACCAGAAGATACGGCCGGGCGTCAGTCGTTGTAACCGACGTCGCTATCAGGCTGTGAACTGCATCACGGACCTCGCAGAACGACCCCGCATCAACATTGATTACGGCATTGCCGTACGCGATTTCCACGTCCCCGCAACAACCACAGCGAGTAATCGCACCGGATTTACAGGATGATAAGGCTCGGGTCCCACTAGGAGCTGGAATGCGTTGAGTAGGTAGCATTTTATTGTCCATAATCTGAGAATGAAAACCATTCTCATATGATTTAGGGGATCAGATCCTACCTATTCGCGCAATCGAGGTCAACAAGCCAAATAAATCCGGTAGAGCAGCCACCAACCAACCTAGGATTGTTTATGGACTCGACTGCTGCGTTACTCGATCTAGGGATACCTCAAAGAACGGATTTCGCAGACATGAAGAATTGACAAATCGATTTATCCGCTTCGCTGGAATTGCGGAATGGACTACGGGGCAGCCTTCCGGAACCAGGCCATGAAACGAGAGAGCCCTTCTGGGAAGCGAGTTTTGGGTCGATACCCCAAAACCGCATTGGAATGAGTCAGGTCAGCTCGAGTTGAATGAACATCAGCCGCGTGGGGCTGCAGTCTCTTTACCGCAGGTAACAAACCCATCTCCCTCCCAAGCGCATCTACTAGTTCCCGCAATAGCACAGTTTCGCCCGCACCAACGTTGAAAACGTCAAAGGTTCCTTTTTCGGCCCAGTCCAGAGCACAACGGACTGAATCCACTACATCATCGATGAAGGTATAGTCACGACCACTGCTGCCATCCCCAAAAAGTGGAAGTTGCTCGCCGCTACAGAGGAGGCGAGCGAACTTGTGGAGAGCCAAATCCGGTCTCTGTCGGGGACCATACGCGCTGAAAATGCGTAGGCAAGCTACACCCAGCCCCCTAGTGCGAGTCGCGGCCTCCAGCATCGTTTCTCCTAATCGTTTTGTCTCCGCATAAGGAGAGAGGGTCTGGTCCACTGAGTCGGTTTCTGCGCACGCCTGGTTCGAATTATTTCCATATACCGACGAGGAGGACGCAAAGATAAGACGAGGGACACGTCTCGTCCGGATCCAATGAAGCACTTTCTGTGTGCCATTTACGTTGACGTCGATGTAAGCCCATGGTTCTCGGAGGGATGGCCGGACTCCAGATCGGGCTGCTAGATGTACGACCGCATCTACGGATGGCAGTTCCGAGAGGCAGGTGGGATCTCTTACATCGCCTTCTACAAACCGGAATGATGTGTAATCACGGGCATTCGCTAGGTTACACAGCTTGGTTTCCGGATCGTAATGGCCCTCCAAAGAATCCAACGCGACCACGTCGTGCCCGTCGGCGAGAAACGCATCACAGACGTGAGAACCGATAAATCCAGCTCCCCCGGTCACCAGGAGTTTCATCGCCCCTCACTCCACCCCAAGAATCCGGAACAACTGCAGACACGTGCTCAAGTGCTCGAACCCTGAACTAACAACTCGGATTCAACGTCTTCGCACAAAAGAAGAATGGCATGGCCCTGTGTCACAGATCACTCGTGGACTTTAAAGCTAGGCCCCTGGGGGGGAATACAACCCACTCGGCCCCATCGGCTATGACGAACTCTAGGGATCTTATCCCTCCCCCAGGGAGCCAGTTGAGATTGATTCTCAACTAAGGGCAACATACCCGAGCCTTCTTTGACTCACAAGGGCTAGGTTTTAGATAGGCATTTCTACTGATGCCACTCACGGGCTTCCACGTATTGCAGTATAGGCGAGGGATTTCGAGCTTTTCTGTGGCTATGACAATCACACCCAATCCCTCTATGCAGATCTCCGCCCGACTTCGTCGGACACGCGGGTCTGAAGGGGTGAGAAAACTCGTCCGCGAGGCAACTCTCACCCCGGCAGATCTTGTATTACCGATCTTCGTTTCTGAGGTCGATGAAGAAGTTGTTGAGATTGGGTCTATGCCCGGTGTCTATCGCTGGCCAATCGAGCGAGTCCCAGAGATTGTCGAGTCGGCGGAAGCGGTTGGAGTAGGAGCCATCCTACTCTTTGGGATCCCTGAGGAGAAGAACCCCGAAGGGCATCAGGCATCCGCGAAAGATGGGATCATTCAGCAGGCGATTCGAACTATCCGAAATAATGGTTTCAAAGGTGTCGTGATTACCGACGTCTGTCTCTGTGAGTACACTGATCATGGCCATTGCGGGCTCGTAGACCAAGACGGAACGATCCTCAACGATGCGTCTCTGTCACGCTTAGCCGAGACTGCCATATCTCACGCCGAGGCAGGCGCGGACATCGTCGCCCCGTCGGCGATGATGGATGGCCAAGTTGCTGCTATCCGAACCGCACTAGATGCGACTGGATTCATCAATATTCCGATCCTCTCGTATTCGGTGAAATATGCTTCAGCGTACTATGGCCCTTTCCGAGAGGCGGCAGACGGAAGTCCCACATTCGGAGATCGCCGTAGTCATCAAATGGATCCCGCCAACGGACGTGAAGCTGAACGTGAGCACGAAGCCGACGTGACTGAGGGAGCAGACCTGATCATGGTTAAACCCGGACTTGCCTATCTTGATGTCGTCCGTCGCTCACGAGAAGCGTTCCCCGCGATGCCTCTTGTGGCGTACAACGTCAGTGGTGAATACAGCATGGTTAAGGCCGCAGCAGCAAATGGCTGGCTCGACGAACGGGCCATTGTCCTAGAAACACTGTTCGCTTTCCGAAGAGCAGGTGCCGACCTCGTGATCACCTACCATGCCCTAGACGCCGCTCGCTGGCTTGAGGAGGGATGACCGTGAGACGCAACTACCGCTAATCGTCAGCCAAAAAATCGAAGAAAAATATGAATGAGACCACAAACATGAATGACGACGAAGAGACCCCAATCCTTGGGCACTTCGTCACCTATCGTTGCACAGACGCATTTTGGGCCCTCGAACCAAAATCCCGTTCGGTCGCAGCACGAGCATGGTTCGAGTTACTTCAAGACTCTGCGGACCGCGCACACCTGTACGTGACTCAAGGGATCGAGACCTCCAGCGAAGTCCTAGTCTGGAGCACCGCAGATGCAAGCGACCCTGCGAAGCCCGGGACATTCTTTAAACAACGAGCAGCCTCGGAAAACCTCTACCGCGCCTACTTTCAGCCTTCTGATGTGCTCTGGGGTATGACCCGACCATCCCAATACAGCCGTGCCAAGTCAGCCCAAGAGATAGACCCATACGACGACAACGATCGGCAGCCGTACCTGGTCATGTACCCTTTCACTAAGACAGCGGACTGGTACCTCTTCGGACGCGAAACTCGTCAGGGGATGATGAACGAGCACATCCGAATCGGCAAGCAATACCGTGAAATCAAGCAATTGCTTCTTTACTCGTTCGGTCTTCAGGACCAAGAGTTCGTAGTAACATATGAGACCGACGATCTCGAAATGTTTTCCAAGCTCGTGTATGATCTCCGTGATACCGAAGCACGTCGCTATACCAAGGGGGACACGCCACTGCACACGGGAGTGCTAACCGACATAGGAACGTGGGCAGACATAGTCTCGGGGGTAACAGGCTAAATATGTCGGCTCCGGGGGTCTTTGTTGTTGGCACGAGTCACGCAGTCGCGTCGGCCGAAGCCAGAGAGCACCTCCACCTAGAACCGTCTGAGATCCTCGAAGCCCTTACGCCAGTGCTTCTGCGGAGCGACCTACTCATTGAAGCTCTCCCACTCGTTACATGTGGGCGGCTTGAATTGTACGGCGTTTCTAATCGGCCGGTTCGAGCAGCCCAGACCCTCAATCGCCTAGTAGCCACGCAAACCGGCTTCAATCGAACCGAGCTTAGCAACAATACGTTTCAACTTCAGGGGAGAGAGGCGGTTCAGCACCTGCTAAGAGTCTCTGCAGGCCTAGACTCAGTCGTCCATGGGGAAGCGCAGATCCTCGGCCAGGTGCGGAGCGCCGCGCACGACCCTAGGGGCTCGCTCGCTAAAGGTACCGTGCTGCATCGACTATTCGAAGTAGCGCTGTTAACGGGAAAACGAGTTCGTTCAGAGACAAAAATCGGGCACGGGGCAGCCTCTCTAGCGGGAGCCAGTTTGAAGCTAGTGTACTCTGAGATACCCGACCTAGAACGTGCATCTGTCCTAATCGTTGGGGCCGGTGATACTGGTTCACTTGTTGGCCGCCTTCTGGCTAAGCAGGGCGTCGGCAGAATCGTCATAGCTAACCGCACGCTAGAGACGGCACATGCAGTAGCTTCCTCATTAGGCGCTGCAGCCGTGCCACTTTCGGAACTTGCTGCGGAGATCGCTAAGGCGGATCTCGTCGTCGGTGCAGCAGCTGATTCACATCACCTGATCACCCCTGAGTCGGTCCTATCCTATCGGGAGGATAAGCCACTCTGGTTTATCGATCTCGCACACCCGCGCAACGTGCATCCCGACGTCACAAAAATCTCGGGTGTCCGAGTATTCGACCTCGATGCTGTGGCGAAACAGGTGGAGTCAGCTAAAGCAGCAAGACTTGAACAAACGCCAAAAGCCGAGGCGATTGTGCTAGAAGGTGTGAACCATTTTGAAGAGTGGTTCAGATCTCGCGAAAGCGTCGAAGTCCTCACGGCACTGCGGAGCCATGTACTCAAGCTGGCTAATGATGAGGCGGAACTGATAACCCGCGGCAGGGGTGACACCGAGAAAGAAGAGGTCCTTCTAATCGCCCGATCGATCGCCCGCACCCTTCTTCACCAACCAACAGTGGCCCTCCGCTCCGCCGATCTTTCGACTGATGAAGGCCAAAAGCTCCTCCGCTCCGCCCACTCATGTCAGCTCCTCGAATTAGCCTATGATGAAGCGGAGCGCCTCACTCACGGCAGGAGTGACGGAGAACGAAAAGACGTTCGCCTTATTGCTGGTGCTATAGCTCGTGCCCTGCTCCGCCAGCCCGAGATTGAGCTCCCGTCAGAAAACATTTCCAGTGACAGTAGTGGTATGGGACTTCTTGACTCCACCGCTGATGAGATGGTAGAACCCGCATCTCAGAGAGCAAAGGACTGACGAACACTCGCGTGTCCTCGATAAGGATCGGGACCCGTAACTCCCGGCTAGCACTCGCTCAAGCTGATTGGGTCTCCTCGGCACTCGCGTCACTGGATGTCGAAACCACGATTGTCGAAATCACAACCTTGGGGGATCGCGTCCGTGACGCTCCGCTAGGTCCGCACCTAGGCTCCTCTTTTTTCACCAAAGAGATTGAGTCCGCGCTGCTAAACAACAACATCGATGTCGCGGTCCACTCTTGCAAAGACCTAGCAACGCGCCTCCCTGATGGCCTCTCCATCGTTGCAGTCCCGGAACGCGAGGACCCCAGGGACGTGGTAGTAACCGGCGGAAACGCGCCGAAGGCATTTGGTGAAGACTCATCAGGCCTTAACTCTCCCTTCCGTGTTGGGACATCGAGTCCTCGTCGTAAAGGAATTCTCGCCGTTTTGAGACCTGATTGGACGGTGGTGGACCAGCGAGGCAATGTCCCTACTAGAGTTGCTGCTGTTGACGACGGGCTCCTTGATGGGGCAGTACTGGCCGCTGCTGGGCTTTCCCGACTTGGGATGCTCGATCGTGCCGATATAATTTTTGATCCCGCAGACTTGGTACCCGCCGCAGGGCAAGGAGCACTAGCACTTCAATGCCGAACGGGCGACACCCTGGTTTGCGAAAAAATCGCATTGCTCAATCATCCGATCTCTCACGCAGCCGTTCGCGCGGAGCGCGCCGTTCTCCGAAAGCTGCAGGCCGGATGCCAGGCGCCACTTGGAGTTCATGCGGCATTACATCAGCTACGGACCGAAGCTCCCGAAGATGTCTCTGTGATTCTTCATTCAGCAGTTGCAACACCTCAAGGGCTAATCCGGAACGAGCTAGAAGGAAACCTCGCTGACCCCGAAGGGCTCGGAAGCGTGGTAGCGGAAGAAATCGCGTCTATCCTAGGTGTAAGCACACTAGCCGACACCTCCTGGGCTGGCATTCCACCTAGGGAAGAAGGGCGATGACACGCTTATCGGGTAAAGTCGTTGCGGTAACTCGTTCGACAGACGATAGATCTCTCGCACCTCTCTTGGCGGCGGAAGGCGCCCAAGTGGTGCATTGGCCGACTATCAAGATACAGAGCACCTCCGATCCCGAGAGGCTCAAGACCGCACTGGGATCGATCGAATCCTACAACTGGATCGTCTTTACAAGTCAGCACAGTGTCGCGTCAGTGATCAGCTTGGTACCTGTTCAGCCCACGGGAATACGAGTCGCAGCCGTCGGAGGCGGAACCGCTGAGGCGCTTAGCAAACGTCAATGGAGGGCCGATGTAATTGGCGACGGCGGCAGCGCGGATCTCGCTAAAGCAATCAAAAGATCCTATCCCTTGGTTGGTGTATCGGTCCTCTTTCCAGCCGGGAACTTGGCAGCCCCAACATTGCAGAACAGTCTTGAGGCCGCAGGTGCCGAAGTTACCCGGGTCGAAGCTTATGAAACAAAAACGCTCTCGGTCGATCCTACCCGCATACTCAGCGATCTTAACACTGGTGTTGATGTCGTAACGTTCGCGAGTCCGTCAGCAGTAGAAACCATGGCGAATGCGATGGACGATGGATGGCCGAAGCTTCTTAAGCACTGCAGTGTAGTCGCTATAGGAGCAACGACACGCGATGCTCTCCTCTCTCACGGCGCTTTGAAAAACGCAGTAACTATGGCAAACCCAGCAACACTCGCGGGCCTAGTTGAGGCTACTGTCTCTTCCTTCATATCCACTCCCATAAGAGAACACGAACAGTGAACTCCGTTCACGACGAACTCCTCGCAAGGTCAATGGCTGTCATGCCAGGAGGTGTAAACAGCCCCGTCCGAGCCTTCAAATCAGTAGGAGGTACTCCCCGCTTCATTCGCGCAGCCAGAGGTGCCACTCTAGAGGACGTCGAGGGGCGAGTCATGCTCGACTACATCGGATCATGGGGTGTCGCCGTCCTTGGTCATTCGCACCCTAGCGTCACAAAGGCCATAAGCGAAGCTGCCCTGATGGGAACGTCCTTTGGCACACCAACCGAAGGAGAGGCTGCGCTGGCTGAGATGATAGTCCGCCTAGTGCCTTCGATCGAAGTAGTGCGGCTTGTGAACTCGGGCACGGAAGCGACGATGAGTGCTATGCGGCTGGCCCGAGCAGCAACTGGACGCTCGGGCATCATTAAATTTCGGGGTGCTTATCATGGCCATGGAGACATGTTCCTTGTCGAGGCTGGCTCCGGTGCCGCGACACTCGGCATCCCATCAAGCCCAGGGGTACCAGAGTCAACAGCATCCCATACACTCGTAGCAAATTTCAATGACCTCGACTCCGTGGCCCGTCTTTTCGAAGCCCGAGAAGACCAAATCGCCGCTGTGATCACAGAGCCGGTGTGCGGCAACATGGGGTGCATTCCACCTGAACCAGGATTCCTAGAGGGCCTGCGAACCATCTGCGATGATTATGGAGCGCTCCTCGTCTTCGATGAAGTCATGACCGGATTCCGGGTAGCGCTGGGAGGAGCACAGGAGCGATACAATGTCCGACCCGACCTCACGACACTTGGCAAAGTTATCGGGGGAGGTCTTCCGGTCGGCGCATATGGGGGGAGGGAAGACCTGATGCGAATGATCGCGCCTGACGGGAAGGTCTATCAGGCAGGGACCTTGTCCGGAAACCCTCTCGCCGTGGCAGCAGGTCGCACGACACTAAGTATCCTAGAGTCAAATCCAGATATCTTTTCCGATCTTGAAGAAACAGGTAGCACGCTCGGGGTTGGACTTGAGGCACTCGGGCAGGAATACGGCGTACCCATAAGGTGGCAGTCCTCAGGGGGTATGGGCTGTCCATTTTTCTCTGAGACCCCGGTCACAGATTGGCAGTCGTCCGCAGCCACCAACTCACAAGCCTTTAACCGGTTTTTTCACGGGATGCTCGAGCGCGATATCCATCTCCCACCAAGCCGCTTTGAAGCTTGGTTTTGGTCAACCGCGCACTCGACCACTGACATCGATCGCACGCTGACATCAGCCAAGGACATTCTTGCAGGAGGATTCGATGCCTGACGGCGAGACACTCTTCGAAAAAGCAGCCCTAGGGATAAGGACGGAACGCACCCCAGTATGGGTGATGCGTCAAGCTGGTCGATATCTCCCCGAGTATAGAGCACTGCGAAAGACAGTCGATTTTCTGACCGCCACAAAAACACCGGAAATCGCGGCACAGATAACACTCCAGCCGATCGACCGATTCGAGCTGGACGCTGCGATCCTGTTCGCCGATATCATGACTCCGCTTGAAGGTATGGGTGTACCGATCCGCTTCGCTCCGGGTCCTATAATCGAGTCCCCTATCCGGGCCCAGAAAGACGTAGATGGTCTTCGTCCGCTTGATCCTGACGAAGGTGTCCCATTCGTTCTAGACGCTCTTAGCATAGTCCGGTCAGAGCTTCCAAAGGATAGGTCTCTTATAGCATTCGCAGGCGCACCCTTCACACTGTTCTGCTATCTAGTTCAGGGAGGTGGCTCCAAGGACTTTATGGACGCCAGAAGCTTCCTCAGGGGTGACCCCGAAGCCGCCGACGCTCTTCTGAATTTGCTCGGCACATCAATGATCCGCTATCTGAGTGCTCAGGCACGTGCCGGGGCAGACGCCCTCATGCTCTTTGACTCCTGGGTCGGTCTTCTTGATGAGAAATTGTATAGGGCCCGGATCCAGCCAGTTATGAAGAACATCATTCAGCAGGTTAAAGCTGAGATCGACAGGCCAATAATCTACTTCGCCAATGGGGGATCTGCCCTGCTTGAGGCGGCATCAGAGATCGGCGCGGACGTTATCGCGGTCGACTGGACAAGGCCTCTGCACGAAGTCGTCGCTCGGCTCGGTTCCTCTGCGGTAGTCCAAGGAAACCTAGATCCATCTGCCCTCTTCGCATCACGCGATGAACTCGGTCAAGAAATCGATAAAGTTCTCGAGTCCGGTATGGGGGCCGCAGCCCACATCTTTAATCTAGGCCATGGCATCCACCGCACGACCGATCCCGACCAGCTTGGCTTCCTAGTCGACCGTGTTCATGAAACGTCTGAGCGGCTTTCTTCCGATCGAGAGGGGTAGAGCAGTCCATCATGAACCCAACTCAAATCGGAGTGCTCATCATCAACTTCGGGGAGCCTGACGAGCCTACCCCAGAGAAAGTAACGCCCTTCCTCGAACGAATCTTCCTTCAAAATTCAGGTCTAGAGCCGGGGCAGGAAGCAATCTCACGTGCCAAGAAACTGGCAGAGGATCGAGCACCTGGCCTGATCGAAGAATACGAATCAATCGGTGGATCACCCCTGAACGAACAGGCCCAATATCAATCCGACCTACTAGAAGCTGAGCTCCGTTTCCGCGGCCTAGACACGACTACTTACGAAGCTTACCAGTTCACTGAGCCGTCCATCGTCTCCGCGGTCCAGAAAGCTAAGGCTGATGGAATCGGTCACCTGATCGCTCTCCCGGTATATCCGATATGTGGCCGTTCAACCACTGTCGCTGCACTAGAGGCGGTGCGTAGTGCACTCAACGAAGAAAATTGGGAGCCTAGGTATTCCGCGATCTCAGGATGGCACCATCACCCTGGGTATCGCTCCTTCCGCGCCGAGCACATCCGGGGCTACCTATCAGCGCACAATCTAGACATCAAAGATCCGGAAACGCTGCTCTATTTCTCAGTGCATGGAACGCCGATTCAATTCCTAAGCGAAGGAAACAGATACGATCGCTACGTTGAAGAGCACTGCAAAATGATTGCGGCAGAGCTAGGAACCAACCGGTTCGAAGTCGGGTTCCAGAATCACACAAATCGCCGCATAGCATGGACACAGCCGGACAACGAGAACGCAATACAGGCGAGGGACGAGACGAACTTTGTTATTGTGCCCATAGCATTCATGCACGAGCAATCTGAGACGCTCTCAGAGTTGGACTTAGAATTACGGAGCTTCACGGAAGCCTTAGGGAAGTCTTTTAATCGTGTACCCGTTCCACATGATGACGAAAGATTCGTGGACTTTTTAGCTACACTGGTCGAGGATCTCCTAACTGGAGATCTGTCAACGACCCCGACCGTGAAAGACGAAGCTCTAAGCCTAAAGCAGTGCCGATGCGCAGCGATCCCAGGCGTCTACTGTGCAAACGCCGGACGGGATCTTCCACCTAGCCCGTACGCGGTTCCTAACCCCCTATGATCGTAGTCGTTGGAGCGGGAATAACCGGACTAGCGATCGGACACGAGCTTCTCGAGTCAGGAGCAGACTTCATCATACTCGAGGCGAGTGACCGGGTCGGTGGAGTCGTCCAAAGTGGTAAAGTGGGCGAACACGTGCTCGACTGGGGTCCACAACGCGGGCGCCTCACACCCGACTTCCGTGAGCGCGTAACCAAGTTCGGACTAGATGACGAACTGCTAGTCGCAGAAACCAATCTAGGGTTGTTGATCTATCACGACGGTGGCCTCCGTCGTGTTCCATTCTCAATCCCCGAGATGTTCACGACAGACGCGCTGTCTCTTCGGGGAGCCATTCGGGTACTGCTAGAACCAATTACCGCTGGGCCTCGCGATAATGAACGAGTCGATGCGTACTTCCGTCGAAAAGTTGGTTCGGAGGCCTACGACACCCTCGTCGGACCTTTCTTCGGAGGCCTCTACGGTTCCAATCCAGCCGACATGGATGTCGAAGTCGCATTAGCGCCAATTCTAAGCCGAGCGGGCGTTCGCCGAAGCCTATTAGCAACACTGATTAAGCGAGGACGCATTTCGGCTGCGCCGGCATTTTCGTTTCAGGACGGCATGGAACGTCTCCCTCAAGCAATGGCCGAAGCGCTTGGTGACCGAGTTCGGCTCGGTGCACCGGTGGAGCTGATCTCCGCGACAAGAAGCGGTTGGGTGGCGACAGTCGGTGACACCGGAGAACGCATCAAAGCTGAGCAGATCGTGATGGCGACCCCGGCTCTGGCTGCCGCGACGCTGCTAGAGCACCAGGCCCCCAGAGCTTCCGCAACGATACGCGCACTGAATCACAACCCGATCGCAATTGTCCACGTGACAGCAGACTTGGATGCTGATGCCATGGGGTTTCAGGTGGCATTTGCAGAATCGCATAGAGCGTTGCGAGGTGTCACATTCCAGCATTGTCTATTCAACCGCCATCGTCTTTTCTCAGCGTTTCTAGGGGGTTCCCTGAATCCAGCTATTGTGGACGCAGACGACGCATTGCTGGCCAACACCGCAACCAAAGAGTTCGAAGACACTACCGGGGCTCCCGCAGAAGCGATCTCAGTTTGGCGAACACAGATGCCCGCGTGGGACCTGTCATGGCGTGCACTGAAAGACTTGAGGATGCCCGTGGGGCTTCACGTCGCGGGAAACTGGCACACTCGTGCAGGACTACCTGGTCGATTCGCTGAGGCAAAGTCAGTCACTGCCTCTGTTTTGGGATTGAGCACCCAAAGCCCTGACGAACAGTTGTGAAGGAGATGAGTCGATCGGATGTCACCCCAAGCTCCCCAAGCTCTTCTGGGACGAAGCGAATGGACAGACTCATCACAGCTTGGGCGTTAGCTGGCGTTGGATCTACGTTAGTGATCGCGGTTGTCCGACTCAGTTCCCGTGGATGGGAAACCGTAATCAACGGATTGTCCCCCATTGAGTGGGTTGTTCTCGCTCTTACAAGTACGGTCTTCTTTTATGGAGAAGGCGTCATGGCGTTGGAACGACGGTGGGTTCCCCATGTGGTTAACCGTTCGCGAGAACTTCGTCGCAAGAGTGGGGCCGCCGTTCGTATCGGAGCACCGCTTTACGCCATGGGTTTGATAGGAGCCCCAGTTCGAAAACTGGTCCGCACATGGCTAGGTGTTTGTGCCATCGTCGCGGCCATCTTGATAGTGCAGGCTTTCGCAGAACCATGGCGGGGGATAATCGATCTGTCGGTCGCCGGCGCTCTCGCGTGGGGCACGATCGCCCTCATCAGGTCGCTCCCGGACGCGCTTTCCTAAAGACTTCTAGTTCCAAGAATACGTGGAGAGAGTGCCTGCTGACTTAAAGGGTCGACACGCCTGCTTACAAAGCAAGGCTTCCGCTGAGCACTTCCTATGTCACCATGGTCTTCCACTAAACCCCTCAACATTCCGGAACCGGTTGTTAACTACGTTGTTGAAAATCGAACCAAACTGGAAGCTGAAACCGAGGCTGACCCCATATCGGAAGTCTGTTTCGAGCTGCTGAAGCTCAAGTAAAGCCTCTTCGTCAGTCGCACCTTGGGCGGAAAGATAGATCTGGTCTTGGACCCATCCTATGTTGCCATCAAGACGGACTGAGAAGCCTCGAACGATCCTGAAGTCTATGTCGCCCCGAAGATTGACGCTGTAAAGACCGTCTTGGAACGCTTCGATATCCGGAAGAAACATGAAACTAGACGCGCTTATCGAAACACCTGTCTCGCCCCAGGGCTGTCGTGCTGACAAATCTATCTCACCCCACTGCTCCCATCGCGTTTCGGAAGTCTGACCATAGAGTGTCTCCTCGATGTACCGCCGATGAGCCGGACCAATGCGGTACGATAGCGTCAGCGCCTTACGGGTGGCCTCCTCATAGGGGAAGAGACTGTACTCGATGCCTGGAGTTACCTCCCAGCGGAATTCTTGATTGTATCTAGGTTGGCGAGCAACCTCTCCACGCACTCCTACCGACCAATGCTCAGCCAGCGTATAAACAAGCCATGGCCTGACACCCCAGTCTGTCCGAGTGTCAGTAAAGGTTCCGGCTTCGAGTTCAAACTCCCGATCTCGTGAATTGATATTCGTGCTAAAGTAGAGTTTCCACGTTGGTGATATCCGAGATGCTATGACGCTGCTATAGAGGTTCTCGGACCTGCGCCTAGACTCACCATCAACGTTGTAGTTCGCGTTGATCCGGAAAATCCATAGATCCCAGGGGTCTTCGACCTCATCCGCACCTACAACCCGGTCGGGAATCACTAACCCATCTGCAGACGCACTTGAGATATTGACTAGACCACGAAAGCCCGCGGCAGTCGAGAACCTCAGTAGGCCAACCGATATCGCTTCTGTCAGACCATCCAGTCGCTCGATATCGGTATCGGTCGCGAGCGACTGGTACCTCATTTCATCCGTGTAATCTTCCTGGTCATCCCTACCAATGAAATCAAGCTGGTACTCGCGTCCACCAGCACCCGTGCTGAGACTAGTCACGATCAGATGAACGTCAGCGACCTCGCGATCATTTACCCAATCGACCCAATCGATCTCGGTCCGGTAATGCTGCGAGTTGCAATCTCGACCATCGCAGTCAAAAAAGATCCTTGGTCGCGTCTGGGCAGACAAATCAGTCGAAAACTGAAAACCCACGGTCAGGATCCCAAGCAAAATGAACGCACCGCGCAATGCTTCAGCAGGTCGTGACTCTTTTAACATTCGAGCGAGGTAGTAATGACTGAACCAACCCAATCGTGGACACCAATCCCGTCCCGACTGTTGAATGGCACTAGAGATAGCCTTTAAAGCTAGCTCAACGTGCTGGGACTGTCTCCAAGACAGGAGCTTTCCGCGCCCTGGTAGCCTGCTCTATCGCGTAGGCCCACGATAGCAGATCAGACTCCGACCACATGTCACCAATTAAAGCCAGCACGAATGGCGTACCGTCATCAAAAAATGAGTACGGCACAGTAACCGTCGGCACTCCAATATCATTAATGATATTGCTCGGGATTTCGGCCCAATTATTTGGGTTATAGTCCGGTCGCTCAGGGTCCTCGATAACGGGCCGACTGGGCACCCCAGACTGCGGAAAGAAAAGTCCATCTAACTCATGCTCTTCTAAAACATCACGGAACAGAGTTCGGATCTGGTGGCGCCACGCCTGATAAGCGTCTCCGGCCTCAGTTGCACTGGGACGAGCAGGCGCCGGTGTCTCCCGATCACCACGGCGGCCCCTTGTATATTCGCGACCGCTTAATTCTTCCCATCCTTCGATCGAATTGAACGGTGCATCCGGCCCCAGGCCCAGCATGTAAACCAGCATGTCGTGTGCGCCCTGGGTTGGGACGGAGGGACGCTCACCATAAAGCTCAACGAAACCAGACCCTTGGAAGGGGTCCGCCACGACTTCGGCCCCCAGTCCCTTAAGCGCCTCAACAGCGTTCTTATAATGCTCCTCAGTCACTGGATCGAGGGGCAGGTAATCGTCTCGCCAACCGGTCCCGACAAGACCAAACCGAGCGCCTTCTATCGAACTCTCATCAAGTGCAAGAAGGTACCCTCCATCTGGAATCCGACCGGCCGATGAGAACGTCGCAAGATCCTCAGTCGTCGGGCCCGCGATGACGTCCAATGTCAGCGCTGCGTCACGCACTGACCTGGCCATGGGACCGACTACGTCGACGTATGTGCCCGAAAGCGGAACCACACCCTCATTGGGGACGAGTCCATAAGTTGGTTTAACCCCCACGAGCGCTTGAGCAGATGAAGGGTTCTGAATCGAACCGCCAGTTTCTGTCCCAAGTCCAAGAACCGCAAAGCTAGCGTTGACAGCTGTAGCGGTCCCCCCGCTCGAACCCCCTGGCACCTTATCTACGTTGTATGGGTTGATCGTTCGGCCAGCGACCGAACTCGTCGTCCTCGTACCGTGTCCGGCAAAGTCAGGAAGATTCGTCTTCCCGAGTATGATTGCACCCGCATTCCTCAGTCTCGTAACGACAGCAGCGTCATCATCCGGAACCATATCGACTCCACCGGCATCGCTACTGAAACCCTCCCACCCAGCTGTGGTCACTAGCCCACCAAAATCGATGTTGTCCTTGATGACGACAGGTACTCCGTGCAGCAATCCAACCGGTCCCCGAGTAGCGTATATGTCATCGAGTTCGGCAGCCGTAGCCAACGCATCCGGATTCATTGATATAAAGGCGTTGTAATAGGGCTCGAATGTTCTGATCCGGGCCAGGAACGCCTGTGTAACTTCTACGGCTGTGAACGACCCTGACTCGTACCCTAGCTGGATATCAGCAACCGTCATTTCAGTGACAGTCACCTCCTGTCCGTATATAGATCCGGTTGACAAGAAGGGCTCTAAGAGGGTTACAGAGAAACAAAATGCTGCAGCCACTATCCAAAGACTCACCTTATCAAAAGCTATCCGACCCGCTTTGACGAACCAGGGTGTCAGCCTCATAGTCGGCAGGCCGATTCTAGAGAGGCACACCACTCTATAGAGGGGTGGCTTGCGCGATGCCGAGATACTCCAAATTCGAGTCATATCTTGCTGTGTCGTAGGTAGAACTGGTTAATCCGCGCAGTCGCGAGGTAGCCACGAAGACTGAAGCATTAACGAGACTACGTGCGCGCTGCGAGTAACGGACCCACTCAATCGAGCTTAGGCCTCCGTAAATGCCAGTCTGTTTTTGTCTGGAAAGCATGCGCGACATTGAGGATTTTGTCATCTGCGAAGAGATCTCCAAGCAACGTCGTTGTGAGCGGCATCGTTGTCGGGCTATCTGAATCGGGGTTCCGAACACCAAAGCCATACTGCACGATCGCAGCCGGATGACCGGTCTGATTTGTTAAACCAACGTGACCGCCTCCTGACACAAACATATCGAAGCCATCCATCACTTCCTGCATCTCCTTCATCAGGATTAAGCGCCTCCGCTGGCTCTGCACATAGTCAAGAGCAAGAACATCTCGCCCCCTCCGGAAACGACCCCTTCTTCTCGCTTCTCGGGGCTCAAGGCCCTCTGGAATAGCGGCCGGCTCCTCACCGTCTGGTGATACATGGAAGTCGAATGCCGCTGACGAATCAACTCCCAGTGAATTCGAGCTTCCTCTTGGGATTTCCGGCATCTCTGTAAGCCGAACGCCCATATCACGAAGTTGGTCGAGGAACTCTTCAGGCGCCTCTTCGTCGTACCCGACGGTGTACTCAGAAATGTCCGCGTTGGGATCGAAATGGAAGGGCGCCGTGATGGAAGCAGGGTCTTGCTCACTGGCCCCGCGGATTTCATTGAAAACTAGCGCGCAGTCTTCAATGGTCCGGCACATCGGACCAGCCTTATCCATGCTCCACGATAGTACCATGCCACCGTAGCGGCTCACCCTACCGAATGTCGGCCGTAGTGCGCTCAAACCATTACGACGAGAAGGAGACACGATCGAGCCTTGCGTCTCTGTACCTATCGCAAACGCGACGGCAGCAGCAGCCGTAGCTGATCCCGGGCCTGCAGAGGATCCACTTGATCCCTCCTCACGATTCCACGGATTACGGGTCTGTCCTCTGTACCAACGGTCACCAGATGCAAACTCACCTGTCGCAAGTTTCGCGAGGAGCACAGCTCCTGCTTCCCGGAGACGCACAACTATATCGGCGTCCTCCTCTATACGCTGATCTATGAACGAGTCTGACCCCCACGTCGTCCGGGTTCCAGCAACGGTAAAGAGATCTTTCACACCATACGGAATCCCGTGTAATGGGCCTCTCCATCTTCCATTGCGCAGGTCCATGTCTGCCTGCTGAGCTTCTTCCCGAGCCCGTTCTGGGAGAATCGATACTGCGAACATCAGTTCGGGATCGTACCGGTTCATTCTTTCGAGATAGATCTCAGTTAAATCGACAGACGAGATGTGACGATCACGAACTAGGGACGCGAGACGGGAGACGGGCAGCCAAGCGATCTCTTCTGGGTCACCTGGAACACTCCCTTCCCACGGCGCGATCTGTATGTCGTGTCGCATGAAAGGGTCTACTCCCGCTTCCTGCCATTTCTGATAGAGCGATCCTGTGCCACCTGGGTAAGCCTGATACACCAGAGCAGGATGCTCACCATTGCCGAGCGGCACGGGTGGCGGACCTTCCTGAGACTGCTGCGCCAGAGCCTTAGCAAATTCTGGATCATCTCGAAGTCGTGGTTCGATGCCGAACAAAGCCTCCGGACGGACCGCCCCAGTAGCTAGAGCCGCCGCCGCAGCCTTCAAGAATTGACGCCGCTCTAATCCAGAAAGATCATCTAGGATCCCCTGCTCGTCGCCTGTTGGCCCCATCTTCGTTTCTCCTTCGAGTTCAGGATAGGCATAAGCAACGTCGTCTTCGTCACCTACTAGAGCAACACAGTTTGCCGGACAACCCGTATCACACCCATCTTCGCGCGCTCGTGCGATCCCCTATTGGAGTCCAAATGCCTCGAACGCTTTCATTTTCTAGCGTCTCAATCGCCCTAGTCCTTACTGCCGCGTGGCTTGGCGCTTGCACCGACCAGCGTGCGGTCAATAGTGGCGCGGACTGGCCACATTACGCCCGAGACCTAGCTGCAACAAAATATTCACCTCTCGACCAAATCTCAGCAGAAAATGTTGGTCAGCTCGAGGTGGCTTGGACGTGGGAGTCTGCCGATTACCGCCTCATGGGAGAACACGAGGGCGCTTCTGTGAACCCGAACTTCCAGGCAACGCCGATCAAGATTGGAAATAGGCTATATACATCAACGAGTCTGGGTCAGGCAGTGGCTCTTGACCCAAATACGGGAGAAGAGATCTGGCGATATGATCCGTACGAGTCAGGGCTCCGCAACGTTCCAGGGGGACGATCAAACCGCGGCGTGGCCTACTGGAATGATGGAGACAATGAAAGGATCCTTCTCGGGTCGGGGGAATATCTGGTCTCGATCGACGCCACAACGGGACAACCTGATCCAAGCTTCGGCGCGAACGGATCTGTAAATCTGGCGGAGGACCCCGACCCTCGTGTCCTGACCTACTCGTGGACGTCCGCCCCATTAGTAGTGCGCGACGTGGTCGTCGTCGGAACAACCGCAATGGTCCCGAACCGAAACTGGACCACCGCACCTCCAGGTTACGTGCGTGCATATGACATCCGTACTGGCCAACTTCGCTGGCGATTCAATCCCATCCCAGAACCGGGAGACCCCGCAATCGAGACCTGGGCCGATTCATCATGGGTCTACAGTGGCAACGGGAATGTCTGGACCTTGATGAGCGCAGATGAAGAGCTAGGGCATGTCTACCTACCGCTGAAAACCACCACCAACGACTGGTACGGCGGCGCCCGCCCCGGAGATAACCTCTATGGCGAATCGGTCGTCGCCGTAGATGTCGATACTGGAGCGCGTGTCTGGCACTATCAAATGGTCAAACATGGCCTGTGGGATTATGACCCACCTGCAGCTCCCAACGTGATGGACGTCATAATAGACGGGGAGTCAAGAAAAGTGGTCGCCCAAGTAACCAAGCAGGCATTTGTATTCGCACTCGACCGCGAGACTGGTGAGCCGATATGGCCGATTGAAGACCGTGCCGTCCCACCATCTCCTGTTCCTGGCGAGATCGCTGCAGCGACACAGCCTTTCCCGACCCACCCTGCACCCTTTGATCTACAGGGCATCACTACAAACGACCTCATCAACTTCACCCCTGAACTTCGTGCTGAAGCCGAAGAGATCCTCGAGGGCTTCGTTTATGGTGAGATGTACACCCCCCCAACGGTCAGAGGCGTAAACGGGAAGCAAGGCACGATCCTTATGCCTGGATGGGTCGGGGGAGCTAACTGGGGCGGAGCTGCGGTCGATCCTGAAACCGGGCTTATGTACATACCGTCGGTCACCTCCCCTAGTGTCACTGCACTCGTGCCGCCGCCGCTGCCAGATAGTTCCGATCACCTCTATATACGAGGGATGCCTCGGGAAGTACCTATGCCCGGTGGGCTCCCCCTGTTAAAGCCTCCGTATGGAAGAATTACAGCCATAGACATGAATACGGGTGAACACGTGTGGATGAGACCGAATGGACCCGGTCCACGAGACCATCCGGCGATCGCAGATATGGACTTGCCCTGGCTTGGTCAACGTGGACGTCCAGCTCCCCTCCTTACCCGGACTCTATTATTCATCGGTGAGGGAACGGAAGACGCACTGTCAATTCTCCCAATTGCTGGTGGAAAAGCTTTCCGTGCATGGGACAAGAAAACCGGAGAGGTCGTCTGGGAAATGGACCTGCCAGCTGGCACATCCGGAGCTCCGATGACGTATTTGGCAGACGGCCGGCAATTCATCGTTGTGGCTGTGGGTGACCGAAACACCACGGGAAGACTGATCGCCCTCGCGCTACCCACAGTGAACGACTAACACGACGTCGGTCTAGTCTCTTAGACAGAAATCATCCTGAGAAAAGTTCTGTGCAACGAGCCAAAGCTGTAGAACCGTCGACCCGCTCAAGCTCTTCACCAGTCCTACCCAGTTCCGTGCGCTCATGTACAGTACAATACTCCACAAATTCTCCGGTATCCTCGCTCAACCTCACGTAATACACAAAGATTCTATCAGAGGTGATTTTTTCAATATTGAACCAGTCCGAAAGCGTGAGCAGAGACTTAAGCTCCGCGACCGAGGAAAGGCCGACGGGCAACTCTAGTAGATCACCATAAATTTCATTGATCGTGCTTAAGTCACGATCCGCGTAGACCGTGAGGATGTCGTAGTCCATCCATTCATTAGAAGGATTATTTATGGCGACGTAAGTCCTCGTTCCTTCGCCAATCTGATCCCCGTTCCAATTCCAAGAGTGGTAGCTCATCGTCCTCTGATCTTCGCCACTATAAATGCCGTCGGCTGCCCCGGCTGTGATACTCAACTCTCTTCCCACACTTACATCGGGTGCAACAGTGGAGTCCCCCGGAAGGGCGCCCCCAATCATCACCCGAGTCCAAAGCTCACCGATCCCTCGTGCGCCGTCCCTCCAAATCCACGAGTGTCGTTCTTCTAATTCCGTATTCACATCCGTCACAGGGAAATCACGTGCCATGAAACTTGTGACCTCCGTATACTGTTCCGCGTGCTCTTTCAAGTTGTCCATGGAAAGCTCAAGAGAGCGCCCATCGTCTCTGGCAACTAACTGTCCGTCATCTAGGATGATGGCATCGTACGCCCACCAGTCTTTCACATCGAACGACTCGTCTTCGGGTCGAGATATCGTTTGATAACTCACGTCGAACTCGAGCGTCTCAAAATCCCCTGAGAGCACAACTGGGATCATTCGACGAGACACATACTGATTAACCCGCTCACCCACCTCGTCTTCAGCCATCAGCTGTATGCTTCTAACCGTGGTAAGGATATCCACGACTCTCTCGGCAGTCGCGCGCGCCTCATCATCTTCCGCAGCAATGAAATCTTCGTAAAGGGCAGCCGGATCATACCCATACTGCGCTAGGTCTGACGCGAGTTCGGTGATCCGACCTGAGACATCTTGTGCGACACCTTCCGCGACTTGACCACATCCGTCAGCAACGCTTATCGGTTCTGGAATCTCTTCCGTCTCCTCGGCGATGTACGCTTCTAGAAGGGTGGAAAAGGGTGTGATGTTGGCCTTGTCACCTGGGTTATTTTCTGTCCATGGGACATAGATCATTGTGTATGGTTCTTCGACTACACCCCTAGAACTATCGATCGCTCCAGCAGGCACCTCAGCAATGCGCGGCCGATTCCACAGGCATCCCAGTGTGAATTCCTCCACCGCCGAAAAGTCGACATAGCTGACCGAATCTGGGACTGTCCCAGTCGAGTCAGGATGAGGCATGGGAAACTCATAGACTGAAGAGTCCGCATTAAAAATTGCGCTCGGCTCTCCCTCGTCTTGCTGTAGATTGAAGTTGAAATCAACAAAGACGTTTGCTCCCGTCACATAGCCATCGACCACCGCAGTCCGTCCCACGTTTTGAATAGCCCATCCGGCAGGAGTGGGAGCAGAATTAGGGGTAGGAGTAGTTGGCGAAGAATCAACCGTGGGCAACTCCTGTGCGCATGCAGTCACTCCTAAAGTGACTGATGCAATCCAAATCGCTCTTGATAAGTACGATCTGTTCCGCAAAACAAAAATCCCCTTCTCTAATGAGAACCTGCTTAGTGCGCCCTACCTATGCCCGATTCTGCCAGAATATTGAGGACGCGATCAATATCGGCCTCCGTATGATCTGCGTTGATCTGCGTTCGGATCTCTTCGTCGCCTCGGGGCACAACTGGGTACGCCAATCCAGTAACTAGGACTCCGTGCTCATAAAGATGGTTGACGAGATGATGCGTTTTGGCCGTATCACGAATCATGAGCGGGACGACCGGATGCTCGCCCGGAATCGTCTCTATCCCAATTCGTCCCAATCCATCCTCAAATCGCTTTGTGAGCGCCCTTAGATTTTCAAGCAAAGATTCACCTTCAGGACTATCGACGATCCGAAGTGCGGCGAGAGCAGCTGAAGCCTCACCAACCGTTATCGGATTCGAATAGATATACATCTGAGAGGACTCACGAAGGAAGCGCACAGTCTCCTCATTTGCGACGACATAGCCGCCATTGACTCCAAAAGCCTTACCTAAGGTGCCGACCAGGATGTCTACCGGTGGGCAGTTCGTGTACTCCTCGGTGCCCCGTCCAGTTTGTCCGAACCCACCGACGCCATGGGAATCATCTGCCAGGCACACAACGTTCTCTTCAAAAGCCCCATCGTGCTTCTGACACAACGCCATGACCTCATCGAGCGGAGCATGATCTCCGCGCATTGAAAAGATCCCGTCCGTCACTACCAGCGCCCTCTTCGCCTTTCCTTTCCATTGCTCCAGAGCCGCATCGAGCTCAGCCATGTCGTTGTGAGCATAGATCGTCTTACCTGCAGGACGCGAAAGCTTCATCGCGTTGATGATGCAGTTGTGGTTGAGTTCGTCAGATATGAGGACGGTCTCAGAGGTCACGAGCGGTGTGATCGTGGACACGATTGAGGCATAGGCTGACGAGAAGATCATACCGGCCTCACGCCCATGAAATTCCGCGAGCGCGTGCTCGAGTTCTACGTGTGCCGCGTAGCTCCCAGAAATAAATCTTACGGCCCCGGGGCCGGCACCAAACTTCGCAGTTGCCTTTTCCTCGGCTGCCATCACAGCAGGATGAAGCCCGAGTCCCATATAAGAATTGGAATTCATCCTTAAGAATTCCTTGTCCCCTTCCCCCTCTAACAGGAATCGGGGGCCCCTCTCCCCTTCAGCCTGCAAAACACCGACTACTACTGCCTCTGCGCCTTTTGCAGTCCCCGCAGATTCGAGTTCGGTTACGTGTCGGCTCAAGGCCTCTGTCAATCGATCAGAAGGCATGCAGAACTCCGCTCAGTCTTTGTTGGTCAAGTGCTCAAGCATGTCGGCGGCCATCGTGGCACCGTCAAAATTGGGGCTCCAACCCCATTCTTCTCTCGCAGCCGAGTCATCGATCCTGTCTGGCCAAGAGTCAGCAATCGCCTGTCGCACAGGATCCACATCGTAATCTATCCTGAAATCAGGAATATGCTTTCTTATCTCGTCTGCGAGCCCCTCTGGGGTTAACTGCATCGCCGTAACGTTGAACGCATTTCGATGAACGAGCTTGTCGGGATTCGCCTCCATGACACCAACGAGCGCATCGATTGCGTCTGGCATATACATCATATCCAGCTGTGAGTCGGACCTCAAGAAACACGTATAACGACCTTCCGAAACAGCCTTGTAGAAGATGTCGACAGCCCAGTCTGTTGTACCGCCGCCCGGCGGGGCACCGTAGGAAATAAGACCTGGGAAACGAACACCGCGCGTATCGACCCCGTAACGCGCATGGTAGTAATCACAGAGCAACTCTCCCGCGACCTTTGTAATCCCGTACATCGTGGCTGGCCGCATGATCGTATCCTGCGGCGTGGGGTTTTTCGGTGTGTCTGGACCAAACGCACCGATAGAACTCGGAGTGAACACGGCACACCTCTGCTCCCGAGCAACCTCCAAGACTGCTTCGAGACTACCCATGTTTACTTCCCATGCCAGACTGGGATCCTGCTCCCCAGTTGCAGAGAGAAGCGCTGCCAAGTGGTACACTGTGTCTACGCGGTGACGTATCACACACTGAGCAAGCGCATTGGCATCTGTCGCATCTAAAATCTCGAACGGGCCAGCCTTAGAGAACTCTACGCCAAGATCGCGAACGTCGGTCGCAACGACACTCGCGTCTCCGTACAGTTCACGAAGCCTCGGAACCAGCCAAGAGCCAATCTGTCCACCGGCTCCGGTAATCAGAATGCGCTTCACGTTTTTCCAGCCTCAGTCAGCCGTCTCCACATAAAGCTCAGCCCCCTTTTCCCTAAATTCCCCTGCCATTTGTTCTAATCCGGACTCTATCGCTTCATACTCTCCGACCCCTTGTTCACGAGCGAACTGGCGAATGTCCTCTGTGATCTTCATCGAGCAGAACTTGGGACCACACATTGAGCAAAAATGGGCGACCTTCGCGCCCTCAGCCGGTAGCGTCTCATCGTGATACTCCTCGGCGGTAACTGGGTCCAGTGCCAAATTGAATTGATCTCTCCATCGGAATTCAAAACGCGCTTTTGAGATAGCGTCATCCCATGCCTGTGCTCCCGGATGGCCCTTAGCCAAGTCAGCCGCGTGCGCGGCAATCTTGTACGTGATTACTCCGCGTTTAACGTCATCTCGGTTCGGGAGACCTAAGTGCTCTTTCGGTGTCACATAGCACAACATCGCGGTCCCGTACCACCCGATCTGTGCGGCCCCTATGGCCGAAGTGATATGATCGTATGCCGGTGCGATATCAGTTGTTAGCGGTCCTAGGGTGTAGAACGGAGCCTCGTCACACCATTCGAGCTGCTTCTCCATGTTCTCCTTAATCAAGTTCATGGGTACGTGGCCCGGTCCTTCATTCATCACTTGAACACCATGCTCCCACGCCATCTTCGTCAATTCACCTTGAACCTTCAGTTCTGCGAACTGAGCCTCGTCATTAGCATCGTAAATTGAGCCCGGACGTAGACCATCACCTAGCGAGAAAGACACATCGTAGGCAGCCATGATCTCACACAACTCAGGGAAGTGTGTGTACGTGAAATTCTCCTTGTGATGAGCCATGCACCACTTAGCCAGAATCGATCCGCCACGAGATACGATGCCGGTCATCCGATTAGCGGTCATAGGAATGAAGCGAAGCAGGACGCCAGCATGCACCGTGAAATAATCGACACCCTGCTCGCACTGCTCGATGATTGTGTCTCGGTATATTTCCCACGTTAGTTCTTCGGGAACTCCATCGACCTTTTCTAGCGCTTGGTATATCGGAACTGTTCCGATTGGGACTGGCGAATTCCGTATGATCCATTCGCGCGTCTCGTGAATGTTTTCGCCGGTCGACAGGTCCATGACCGTGTCAGCACCCCAGAGTGTCGCCCAGCGGAGCTTCTCGACCTCTTCGTCAATAGACGACGAGACAGCTGAGTTACCGATATTAGCGTTGATCTTGACCTTGAAATTACGGCCAATAATCATGGGCTCGATCTCAGGGTGATTGATATTCGCCGGAATGATCGCTCGTCCACGGGCAACCTCGTCTCGCACAAAATCCGGGGACATACCCTCACGAATTGCAACGAACTCCATCTCCGGGGTAATCTCGCCGCGGCGAGCGTACGTCATCTGAGTGACCGAACCGCTGCCTCGCAGTGTTCGCCGACTCAAACCCGAAGGCATTTCGACTAAGCCGGAAGGTGTCCTTGTTCTCTCAACCTCGACCACATCCTTCCTTTGATAGATCCATGGATCACGAAGCGCATCAATACCCTGACGCACATCGGTTCCAATCGGACCGCTGGTATCATACACGCGGAGGGGTGGCTCACCACCGGTCAACTGGATCTCTCGCATGGGGACCTTAATCCCACGCGAACCATCAACGCGGACCTTCCTCGAATTTGGAAAAGCACCAGGGTAATCCGTCCCTACATCTTCTGTCTTAGGCGCGACACGTGGCCGCCCGTTCGACTTCATCGATGTACCATTGCCATTCGTCATGCTCATCAGCGCGCTCGCAGTTCAACAGGGAGTGTGAGCCGAGACCAACCGCCAGAGCATCCTAAGCCTCGTCTTAACCGCACTCCCTACGCCGGTCTTAGCCGGATCAGGTTCCAAGGGTCACTCTCAACCGCACTCACATCCTCACGAAGAAGATGCGTACGGTGCCCCTGGCGGAGCGATGAAGCTAAGACGTTCAGCGATCCTCGCCAAACGCGTGCCACGCTAAAACGTGATCGTGCATCCGACTGTCTAGCATCACAGTCAAGATGGTGGACCTTTAGCAGGGCACCGAGGTTAAGGATTAAAGTCGCTCTCCTTACGTTTCGCATGATCTGGCGGGTACTGGTTGTCAATCGAACTTGAACGGCTAAAAGCTGCTCTCCCACAGCGCTACACGTTAATTCGTGAACTCGCTCGGGGAGGCATGTCACGCGTCTACTTGGCCCGTGAGTCTATGCCAGGCCGTGACGTTGTGATCAAGGTGCTAGACCACGAACTCTCTGCGCGGATGGGTCCCGACAAGTTCGTTCATGAGGTTGAGGTCACATCTCAGCTTCAACATCCCCATGTGGTCCCTATCTATTCGGCCGGTGACGCGGACGGGACACTCTACTACGTAATGCCGTACATAGATGGTGCCAGCCTTCGTGATCGTCTCGCTAGAGAGGGAAGGCTGCCGATCGATGAGTCGTTGAATATCACGTACCAAATAGCTAACGCTCTTCAACACGCTCACACCAAGGGAGTAACTCACAGCGATATCAAACCTTCCAATATCATGTTTCAGGGCGGACTCGCGGTAGTCACCGACTTCGGTATAGCAGATGCCCTAAGGGTCCACGAAGAAGGAGGTGAATTCACCCGAAACGGTCTTCCAATCGGCAGTCCGGATTACATGAGTCCGGAGCAAGCCAGCGGTGACAACCGGGTCGACGAGAAAACTGATATATACGCCCTAGCTTGCGTTCTCTTTGAAATGCTGGCTGGCCAGCCCCCGTTTCACAGCCGCACAGCTCAGGCCACCCTCGCTCGCCATCTCACGGACACCATGCCGTCAATAAGGTCGGTCCGATCTTCTGTACCTCTCGCGCTCGAACAAGTCATAGCTCAGGCACTCTCGAAGTCTCCGGCTGACCGGCAGAATACTGTCTCCCAATTTGCCGAGGCCTTAGTCGTCGCAAACAGCATAGAGCCGCCGCTCACAGGTGAGACCGAACCAAGGCATCCAGCGCGCTCTTCTTGGCGCACCTGGGTTACGGTTAGTGTCCTAGCGATCTCAGCTATCGGATTTATGATTCGGGGATGGCCGGGCACATCCCAGAATGGGCAATGGGAGTCGTCCGTGGCCGTAATTCCATTTGAGAACCGGACAGGTGACCAAGCGTTCGACCTCCTCGGACTGTCGATCGCCGAAGAAGTAATCACTCGACTAACAACGGTCCCCGGCGTGTTTGTCATCGATCCGTATACAGCAGTCTCCGCCATGCGCGCCGAGATCGGCACTCCCGACCTTCTCGATTCTCTGAAAGTAGAACGGATTCTGCATGGCTACATTGAGAGCCGCGGAAATCGACTGATCGTGAACGTCTCGGAATCAAACCCCGAAGGATTCATCTCATTCAGGACCCAGTATGAAATACATCCTGACAGTCTCACCAGTGGGCAAGTAAGAGTCACGAACGCGGTGACCCTTTCTTTCCTGAGGGACGTTGGTCTTGAAAACCTCTTCGATCCTGGAGGCTCGGTGATTGGTCCCGGTCGGGACGCGTATCTCGCAGGGAATGAAGCCCTCGGACAGAGGACGCCGGAGGGTATGCGTGAGGCCACCCTTCGCTTCCGAGAAGCAATCGAGCTAGAACCCCGGTCCGCCACTGCTCTCTCTGCTTTATCGTCGACATATGCTCTATCTCTCTATTACAAGTACGATATCGGCTTAACGCCCTACGAACTCGCGGCTCGTTCACTGGCAGCAGCCGACTCCGCGATCGCGGTGGGGCCCCAAGTCGCCAATGGGTACTCCGCGCGAGGCTACATTCGAGGTCTGTTGAGGATTGACATGGATGGAGCTGCTGAAGACTTCGAAACGGCAGAGTCTCTGGCACCAAACGCTCCAAACGGACCAAGCTGGTCCGCCCGCATTCTAGCTGGACAGGGAAGGATAGATGAGGCATTCAGAGAAGCAGAGCGGGCTCGAGACCTCGATCCTCGTCAAGCGGGGCGTCGAACGGCTCTAGCATCTCTTGGTTTTCAACTTGGTCGCTACGATGTCACTATCGAGGAGGCACGTGAAGCCTATGGCATCGAAAACCAGCTCCTGCTTGCCAAGGCATTCGAAGGTCGTGCGTTGGCGATGGTCGGCCGCACGCGAGAGTGTCTCTCGATCGACTTCGGGGTATATGACCTAGTTCGAGCGCTATGCCTTCACCTAGGAGGGAGGGTAGTTGAAGCACGAAAGGTGGTTGAAGACGCCGAAAGGCAGTTAGAAAGCGAAGGAAGTCCTCACGCTGACTATACAGCCGAGCTAATCGCGCAGGACCTGGCTTCATATTATGGAGTGATAGGAGACGCGAGCAGTGCCACCCGGTGGATTGAATTCGCCTTCGACCTATCCCCATCAGGTGTAGACACACGCGTCCTCGGATCCTCTCTGTTCGAGCCGGTAAGGAATGACCCTAGATTCAGTCAAGCTATAGATGAAGTGCATAGCTCGGCTCGCGAGCGGGTACGGAATATGCGGACGAGCCTCGACGGTGACCTCTGAGCACTTTCCTACTATCCGTGGGGCATCAGGTATCGTGAGACTAGTCACGCTAGGGCTAGCGATGACACACCTTCTCAGTGCTCCTGCCTTTTCGTCCGCCCAACAACGCTCGGAGACCGCCAATGTACTCTCTGTGCTGCAGGATGGAGGGTTGTGGGTCACAATTCCGATATTGGCCGGCGAAGGCACTATCAGCACAGTTCGCGTCCCTGCCATGGCACTCGGTATCACCGGATGCGTGAACGTCTGGCACGGCCACTCCGGGAACTGGCATATTGAAGCTCACGAAAAGGTGCTCGGCTCGGTGTTAAGAATCGACGCACAGCCTGGGTTAGGGGTCCCCTTTGAGCACGACTTTGGGATGCAGGCTCAGGTCGACGTCAAATTCAGCTGGAGCGAAGCACGCGACACGACTCTGATGCTCTGGGTCGGCATAGCACTAGCGGGTGCCAACAACGAATCTTTGTGCCAGCCGAAATACGGGGACAACGGAGTCTTTGGCGTCAATAGATCTGGACTGCGGTCACCTTTGACCATGGAATATTCTCTACCAGATAGAGTCGATCTCCCTGCGCTCCTAGGACAAGAGGAAGAGACCTCGAGCGAGCTATCTCCGCTCCGTCGTCTAGACGGAACAACCTCGACTCGAAAATCTCGGTCTCGCCGTCTTCGGGGATCTCATGCATCCGAATTTCGTGCTGTATCAAAAGCATCGAGTCACCCCAAGGAACCACCGAACGCAACAGGTACGACCCGCTGACTTGATCGAATTGACGACCCAAGCCGATCCCGTCATCACTGTACACGACGATCGGATTGAAGTCTTCAAAGGCTTTACTCCAAACTTCAGCACCGGCCTCGTCATGTAGGCGAACCATCGACTGAACGAAGCTGACATCGATCACTCCACTTCGTGTACAAAGCAACTCAGACGGCGTCAGTTCTTCAACAGCGATCTCTTGTAATTCTGGACTAAGTTCATCTGCTCCAGCCACGCGCGGAGCGTCCCCAAAAGATCGCACTGCCCCCCCCACTCCTAATTCATGGATAATCTTCCCATTGAGCAGGTAGCTGATGTAGGTGCGATCACCAACAGAGCAAAAGCCTGTCTCACCGAATGCAAACGCTCTCCACCGATTCTTGAAAGCGAGGGTCTCAGTTCCAACCTCGAATGTCGAAACCCATGAACTCCCCGGGTCCCAGACCATCAATCGACCTGAGTCGCTCCAAGCGATACCTGAAGGTCTGTCGATTTGTCCTTCTTCGAGACCGATTTCAGTCAGAGACGATATATAGCCGCCATCCGAGTCGAATAGGTGCACCCTAGGACCGCCGAGATCCAAAACCGCAAGGTGTCCATCTGAATCTACCTCGACGTCCCAAATACCCTCGAAGACTTCATGGGAGGCACCAGTCTCTTTGCCCAGCTCAAAAATGGTATCAAACACCAACCCCTCGAATGACGAAGGCATGTCGGGAGGCGAACCCGAACACGCTCCAAGAAAAACGAGAAACACAGGGCCGAGGCTTCCAGACATAGACCAGGCTTTCATCGACCGCGAGGCATTCCCGGAATGGTCAATCCCGGACCACCACCACTACTAAAGTGGGCTGCATGGCCATCTACGTTCAACTCACTCTGGGTCATCACGGAAAGAGGATATCCCCCCTGAAAGAATATCCCGTGACGAAGCGCCATGATCTCCCACTCGTCTTGGTCCGTCACCGCGAGCTCCGGATCCATAAAGAAGTCAGTGATAGCCTCTATTGCTCCTGGGACATCCGGAACATCGGGAGAAGCCAGAACGTCCGCCAAGACCTCTAAATACATACTGAGGTTGTCCCATATCATGGCAGCCTTTGGACTCAGCCAAATCAGGCCAGGTGCGATCGCAGGTGCTAGGGGGATCTCACTCGGAAAGAACTGGGGCGGATCCCCATACGTCAGCTTCGAGAAATAGCGATTTGTGACAGTATCAATACCCTCTTTTCTCTCGACGCCGGGATTGATATCAGTGAACGGTTCAGTCGCCGCGAGACGGAACCAGTGGCCCGCCCAAATGAACCCATCTAAGTCGGCGTACCCAGTGCGGAAATCGAGGGCAAACGCATGATCGTAAAGGATATCCATATTCTTGGGGACGCTCGTTAGAGCAGCACTAGGTCGGCTATGGTACAGGGCGACCGCATCCTCTAAGTGAGCACTCCGGTGCATCACGCTATGATCAGCCAGAATCGAGATGACTTCCCTCTGGAATGCTCGTCCCCACCGGACGACCGCCGCAGCCCTGGAGCCGAGCGCGGTCAGGCCTGCTTCTGCAATCTCCACATCCTTCGGCTCACCTTCACCCTGCACGATCGAAGTCATACGATCAATCATGTCGAACTCAAAGCCAAACGTTGGCAGGTCCGTCCCGCTAGAACGAACGATTCCTCCTTCAATCGCCAGTTCGTAGAGCAACACCCCATGAGCCCGGTCTAGTCGTTTTAGTGTCTTTAAAACCTCAGGATAATGCTCCCGCAGAACCGATGCGGAACCCAACTCTCCCACCTGCTGAGCTTCTAGCTTGAACCCGAATAAAAACGCCGTTACAACCAGCAGCAAAATCACGCGCAAGATCTGAACACTCATACGTGTGTCCGTTGACGGCAGGGGTTGTTACTCGAAGAATGCTATCCCATGATGGCCTAGGTGATTCAAGGCAGCAACTAGGCCCTCGGAGGAAAACGATACGATGAGTCGAGCACGATGGAGTATTAAGAGGATCTCTCCTTCCTCAGTGCTCTGCGTCAGTGTCGTCATTATGGGCACATCCGGTCTGTCCGCAACTACTCCCGACACCCTCCGGAATCCTAATACTGACCGCGAGGTGAGCAGCGCGGAGCGAACCCTTCACATAACGCTGGAAGCATCACTACCTGAGGACGACCAGACCGTCGACGAGGAGGTGACTGAGGTTCGGCTTTTTTTCTCTGATGCTCCGCTAATGCGTGGAGCATCAATTCGCATCGTAAACTCATCCCGCAGGCTCGTGCGTAGTAGCCCTCCTCAGGCCGACCCCACAGATGCAAAGCAACTTTCGGTCAGTATAGATCCAGCGCTTCCGGCAGGGAGATATGTGGTGCAGTGGCGCTGCATAGCTGACGACGGACACGTCATGCGGGGAGACTTCACGTTCGAGGTATCTGGGAGTTGATCTGGCTCCTCACCACCCTCCAGCAATGGATCCTCTTCTCCGCCACCATGCTTTTGACTGGGTGTGTCGCTTGGCGAACGCTCATTGCACCGGCAGCGTCAGCTACCGCAGAGGATTGCGCCTCAGTGTTCGCGGCCGGGGACTCCCTGGCAGTGCGATGGGCCCGCATCTCATCCTGGGCACTAATGGCAGCCTGGCTCATGCGCATGAGCCTGCAAATCATCGCGTTTAGGGATCCCTTCGTACCGCTGGGGGATGACATATCGCTACTGCTCTTCCAGACGGCGTGGGGAACTACCTGGATGATTCAGGGAGTTGTGGTGATTGGTATCGCCGGAGTTCTCCGTTGGGGAGTACCCAGAGAGAGCGGAGACGGGCTGTCTCGGCCGATGAAAATAACTCCCGTTATATCGACTCTACCGGTCCTAGTTCTTTCGCTGATTCTGACACTCTCTATGTCCGGACATGCGATGGGAGCAGGCTCTTGGCGTTGGGCCGCTGTAATGGCCGACGCCATTCACACTCTTAGCGCGGGGGTGTGGATCGGATCTCTGGCGGTGATTCTTGGAGTCTCACGTGAGGGTCTAAATGGGTCAGCTAGAGCGACCTCCGCTTTCCTTGCCCAAATACAGATTTTCTCGCCGATTGCTCTGGTGTCAGGTGGTGCCGTGGTGAGCATGGGAATAGCACTGTCATGGACTCATCTCACCATGATATCAGACCTTTGGACTACTAGGTACGGACTCATCTTGAGCGCCAAGGTCATCTTTGTGATTCTCATTCTTGGATTAGGGTTCTTGAACTGGAGAACCGGGACTTCCGGAAGCGGTCCAAAAGCGGTGATGCGCACAATCCGGCAACGTGGTTCATGGGAAGTCAGTCTAGCGGCCGGGGTGATCCTACTAACAGCGATTCTGGTCCACTCTACGAAACCTTGATCTCGTATGACTTCCATGAACATATGCACAGCTAAGAACATCGGCTCGAAGAGTCCGACGTTGGCCTTAGCTCTATTGCTAACAGCGTGTGGCAGCGAGAAAGCTGCCCAGATAAGTGCTGGCCAAATGTTCTATGAAGCCGCCTGCTCCTCTTGCCATGGAGAAGGCGGTCTTGGGGACGGACCCATAGCCAACCTCCTTCCCGTTCAGCCCCCGATTTTATTCGAGCATCTAGGGCATCATTCAATGGATGAATTAGTGCAACTCATCCGCTCAGGATTACCTCCGGGGATGCCACCAGCTCCATTGACTGACGACGAAATCCAACTGGTCATCGATTATATGTGGGAGATGGTTCCCGACTCTTTGATTGCCGAACTGCGTGAGATGCAGAGAGAGGCAGAACTTGGCGTCTCAATGTCTATGCCGGAGGACGACATAAATGGACAAGAAAACTCATCAGCTAACCACATGTCCGGGATGACACACAGCGAACAAATGGAGCCGTCGGATACGAACAAGCACTAGCGCCTTGGATTCACTGTCAGAGAACGATCTAGTCCCAGCCTGTTGCCATGTCACCTCTCGATGCTCAGTACCCGATCGATCAAGTCGCGCAGGTCATTATTGCTCCTCAGGACCGGTTGAATCCTAGCCCGGGTATTGCCGGCCATCATGCCCATGATTTCGGTTAACCCTCTCACCTCATCGTCCGCAACAAAATCTGACCACCGTCCGGTAAGCTTAGGCCGACGGAGGGCTTGGAAAATAGTCGAATCGTTGGGTACGCCCACGTAATCCAAGTAACGGGGCGCGAGCCTGCTCCAGTCCTGCCAGTTTGTGCTGTTTAGTTTGAACCACTGGCTCATATATGGCTGCCTCAACTCGTAATACTCTACAATGGCATGTCGTAATTCATTGTCACGGATCAGTGGGAGCTGACCGGCGTCACGAAGTCCCACATACGCCGACGAAACCGGCTGGTAGAAAACAATTATCCCGAACGCCGCTAGCGCATCGCGGAGTGAGTCAGCAGGCACCCTCGTCCGGTATCGACTCTGGTCTAGCCACTGCGCAGCTCGATCCCACTGCAATGACCTCTGCGCCTGAGCTGCGAGCTCCACTGAGTCTGCCACCAAGTCTGCATACATCGCAGCTAGGAGAGCTTCTTGTCTTGCCATATCATCGCGTCTCTGCCGCCAATCGTCTGCGAACAATCCGAGTGCTACACCGCTCGTGATCACGACAAATTGACCGAAGAGTCGAGCTCGGAGGGGAGCTTTGGCCCACTTTATGAAACCACCTGAAAATTGAGCCTTCATATCAGATCTCCGTCATGCTAATTGAATACTTCTCCGTAAAGCGCATCTTCAAAGCGATTCATCACTTCGAGAACTGCCTCGTCGTAGAAGGGGAAAATCTGAAACAGAAGAACTACGCCGATACCCGTCGCAGGATCGATCCAGAAGTGGGCATTACCCAACCCCGACCAACTCAAACTCCCCGGCCTGCGCCGACCTTTGACTTCCTCTGTTGAGACCTGGAAAGCCAAGCTGAATCCGTCCTCACCTATTCCTCTTGGCGGAAACGGTCTGGACAGGCCAGGGATCGCACCTGGTTGCTCAACAACTGTAAGACCTTCTAACTGATTTCTGCTCATCTCCTCTACAGCCGCTTCAGAGAGGAGGCGGACTGAATCTCGCTCACCGCGGCCCAGAATCAGCTGGATAAAGCGCGCATAATCATCTGCGGTAGAAACTAGACCTCCATCGCCTCGACCTTGTCCCACCAAGGAATCGGGCCGCGGACTTGATGTCACGACCCCGTCGACTCTTCGCACTAGATCCACTAAGCGATCCATGTCGTCAGGGCCAAGATCGAACGACGTATCGCTCATCCCGAGCGGTTCGAAAATTTCATCCTGCAGAAAATGAGGTAACGTCTGCTACGAGACTTCTTCTACAATCCACCCCACGAAAGCAGTGCCTACTCCGTAGGTCCACTGTTCACCAGGATCGTGGAGTATCGGCTGTGCCCGCCCACCAATACCACCATTTTCTTCCATCGTCAGCAGTTCGTGATTCGAGAAAGTGTAAGCGAATCCCGAGGTGTGTCGCAGAAGGTCACGAACAGTGATCTCTCGAGAGGCACGTCTGGTGAATGCTCGGTTCTCAGCAGTGTCAACGGAAACCAAAACTTCCCGATCCCGCAGATCAGAGAGATAACGAGAAGCCGGAGCATCAAGGTCGACCTCACCGCGCTCGACGAGCATCATTAAAGCCAAAGAGGTGAGTGGCTTCGTCATAGAGTGGATACGGAAGATAGCATCTGTTACCATCGGTTTATTGCTCTCTATCCCCGAAACTCCAAGTCCTCGCCGGTACAAGACGCTATCTCCTGAGGTTACTAAGGCGACCATTCCCGGAAGATCTGAACTCCCTATGGCCTCAGTCAGTGCATGATCAAGTACTGACGCTCCGTACTCGTCAATCAACACTGCGGGGCTGGAACAAGCAGTGAGCAAACAGGCGTAGACTAGGGAAAGCAGTGCGTTCTTCATCTCCCACCTCCTTTATACGTGTAACCTGCTAGTAAATGACAGACGGGGATCTAGGGTGTCAAAGAGAACCCGCCCCTCCGGTATGGAGAGACGGGCTTTCCCTTGTTCGCCACCGAGCTAGGTATTTAGGCGTGTGGCGTACTTCTTAATTACAGGCTCTTGGAGAGCTGCATGATCTTCGACTTTCTTGCCCGCTTCTCTAGGGCTTAATTGCTTCCTCTATGAGACAATTCGTTCACTCTTCGATTCGTGAATACTTCGATACGTCTCGTGGCACCAGTCATGCTATTCCAAGCTTCTTGCCATTCATTCATGATCGGCATGCGAGCCATCTCCATCCGGCCAAACTTTGAGGCCATGTCTGCCATGCTTTGTGCGTGATTAATGAATAAGTAGGCTGGAGCAGGAGTTCCAAAATCTCCCCTGTACGCCCTGAACATTGCCTCCTGATCATTACCAACCTGGTTGT
>DEAT01000040.1 GCA_002348265.1 Gemmatimonadales bacterium UBA2975
TCAAGAAGGTCGGGATCGCGACGCTGCCAAGTTTGCGGGAGCATCACTCGGAATTCTTACGGTCCTTGCAAGCACACTCAGTCTGGTTGGGATCGCGGTCGCCCCAGTTCTAGTAAGCGCATTCTTTCCCCTGTGGAATTCGGAGACCCAGGAATTAACCGTTCTCCTAGTTCGAATTCTCTTTCCGATGACGGGACTCTTCGTGATCTCCGCATGGGCCTTGGCGATCTTGAATAGTCATCGGACCTTTTTCATCTCTTTTGTGGCGCCAGTGTTCTGGAATCTGGCGATGATCGTCTCGATGGTGGCTGGGTCGGTCTACTGGAACTTAGAAGGGCGCTCCTTGGTCGTGGCTTTGGCTTGGGGGGCGCTAGTCGGGGGAGCGGTCACCCTCGTCGTGCAGATCCCGTTCTTATTCCGGCACGTGAGGGGAATGAATGCATCGTTAGGGAAAGGCGTAGCCGGTGTCCGCGAGGCGATCCGGAACTTTGTTCCAGTGGTAAGCGCGCGTGGGATCGTCAACGTGAGTAGCTGGATCGATATGATCCTCGCTGGTAGGCTTTTACCCGGAGCGCTTGCTGTCATGGGCTATGCGCAGACACTGAGCAATCTACCCGTTTCGCTCTTCGGAACCGGCGTTGCAGCCGCCGAGCTCCCAGAGCTATCTCGGATGCGACCCCAAGACCGCACTGCTTTAGCTGAGCGCGTGTCTGAATCACTCCAGCGGGCTCTCTTCTTTCTCGTTCCATCTGCTATTGTTTATCTCGCGATGGGGGATCTCATCGTAGGTGCTCTTTACCAGACGGGAGCCTTCGGTGAAGCGCAGACCCTGGTTACTTGGTCAGTCCTTTCAATGTATGCGCTAGGAATTCCCGCATCAGCCTCGTCCCGAGTACTTTCTTCTGCATTCTACGCGTTACGCGATACGCGCACACCCGCTAAGATGGCGTACTTGAGGGTGTTCATCTCCGTTGGCGTTGGGATTCTGGCCATGTTTCCCGCTGATCAGCTAGGGTTCTCAACCCTACGCTTGGGGGCGGCGGGTCTTGCATTCGGTTCCAGTTCAGGAGCTTGGGTTGAGTATGTAATGCTGCGACGCTCGTTGAATCGCAGTATAGGCCAGCACGGTGTTGCTCGCGGATTAGTGCTGCGGCTGTTACTAGCCGCAGCTCTTGCAGCCATGGCCGGAGTCGTGGTCCAGTCGTTGCTGCCCGCGTGGCACCCAGCCCTAACGGCCTGTGTTGCACTGTTGCCATTCGGGCTCACTTACGTCGGTTTAACGATCAGCTTGGGCTTTAAGATCCCAATCAGAACATCGAGGCAGTAAGGTGCCTGTGACCGAGGACTTCCTCGCCAAATTGTCCAAAGAGCCGGGTGTCTACCTATTTCGAGATGATCGAAATGAGGTTTTGTATGTGGGTAAGGCAAATGTGTTACGCACCCGCGTCCGCAGTTACTTCCGCAGAAGGGAGGACCTGTCCCGAAAAAATCAGAGACTAGTGGGGCTTGTCTCTGATGTGGAGACGATTGTCGTTGGAAGTGAGAGTGAGGCTCTCATACTCGAGGCGAATCTCATAAAGGAGCACCGTCCCCACTTTAATATCCTACTTCGGGACGACAAGAAGTATCCGTACATCAAAGTCACAATTCAGGAGGCCTTCCCGCGGGTAGAAGTGACCCGGAGGGTGGTTAACGACGGGAGTCGATACTTCGGTCCGTTCACTTCAGTGGGTCCGATGCGCCAAGCTCTGGACTTGATCAAGCGCATGTATACGGTCCGATCGTGCCGGTATGATTTACCTAGAGACACGCCGGAGAGGGCCTGTCTGGATTACCACATTGGTCGCTGTCTAGCACCCTGCGTCGGTCTTCAGGCCGAAACCTCGTATAGGGAAATGATAAATGGAATCCTTCGAATTCTTGACGGCGATACGGAAGGCATACGTGCCGAAATTGAGGAGGAAATGCTAGACGCCTCTGCGAGTCTGAACTTTGAGCAGGCCGCAAAAATGCGAGATATCGTTAGTGGACTGGATAGCTTGGCCCAGGAGCAACGCGTGCATCGGGCTCAGGGAGGAAGCTTTGATGTAGTTGCAGTGGCGAGAGACGGAGAACTCGGTGCAGGCGTCGTTCTGAAGATCCGCTCCGGGTTGCTCTTGGGACGGGAAGCGCAACGTTTCGAGAAGGTCAGAGAGGAATCAGATGCCACCCTGATAAGCTCGTTGGTATCGAGGCACTATCTCAGTGCGGGTGACCTCGGGTTGGAAGACCTTCCGGAGTACGTGCTTCTGTCAGAAGGATTTGAGGACCGATCCCTGCTCCAAGACATTCTAACGGGAGCTGCAAAGCGTCGCGTACGAGTCCTGGTCCCTCGACGAGGAGAAAAGGCTCGACTAATCGAATTGGCGGAGCAGAACGCTCGGCAGGTGCTAGAAGACAGTGCCATAGAGTTACACGCTTCTGATCGGGCAGAGGAAGCACTCTTCAGGCTTCAGGATGAATTGGGTCTTAAAGTTGTACCGAGGCTTATGGTCTGTTTCGACATATCACACACCCAGGGGACTGAGGTGGTGGGTAGCGCGGTCGTTTTCCAAAATGGAGAGCCGAGGAAAGGGCTGTATCGTCATATGCGTGTGAAGGGGGACTGGGGGAATGACGATTATCGGTCTATGGCGGAGGTGGTGGGACGTTACTTCCGTAGATTGGAAGAAGAGGGAGGCCCGATCCCTGACTTGGCAGTCATCGATGGTGGCAAAGGACAATTGTCCGCATCGGTGGAAGCCCTGGGCGCTCAAGGTATGTCAGACGTGACCGTTATTGCTTTAGCTAAGAAAAATGAGGAAGTGTTCCTCCCGGGGCGCGGGGATCCCGTCAGATTAGACCGACGCCACAGAGCGCTCCATCTGCTGCAAAGGATACGGGATGAAGCCCACCGCTTCGCCGTGCGATACAACCGAAAGCTCCGCACTAAGCGGACGCTTCGTTCGGAATTGGGAGAGATCCCAGGAGTGGGACCGAAGCGCCAGCAACTATTGTTGAAGCGGTTCGGGTCACTCCGGGGAGTTAAGGCGGCTACACGAGAGGAAATAAGTCGAATCCCAGGTGTCTCAGAAGCGTTGGCTAGCCGCATCCTGACCTACCTAGGGAGGTGAGAATCTATAGGGTTGAAACGATACGGTTCCTTTAGCGTAGAATTTCGGGATGGGTGGGGTGCCCGTCGGATACACGTGGTGGGTGCTTTTTAGCTCCTTTTCTGTCGATAGCGGCTGCATTCTGCAGGAGGTCCCAATGAATGAACTCCGAGTGAGAGATTTCGGGCTGTTTTTAATCTCTGTTTTCAGTCTGGTTATAGCAGGATGTGCGTCTGCCAGCGGCGGTGAGGGCATGTCGAGAATCAGCGGTGGGGCAGCTGGTCTAAACCCTCGAAACACTGACAATACAAGAGCCGCTGAAGATGCAATCGAAGCAGCGCAGGATGCGGTTGTACCGAATGAAGCGGAAGAGCTATACGCTCAAGCGCGGGAGTTGGCAGAGGCGGCAATTCGAGCGGATACGCTCAATCCTTTGGCTTATCGACTAGCCGGTATCGCTTCGATCGGCACTGAGGACTATGTGGATGCGGGAGCATACCTGGAAAAGGCCATTGAGTTACGTCCTTTATACGAATTCGAGCTGGTGGCCGTGCGCGAGCAGGCTTGGATGGATCTGTACCAACGGGGGACACCCTATGTGCAAACGGGTGACTATGAGACCGCAACACAGTACTTCGAATGGGCGAATGACATATATCAAGGCCGGCCCGAGGCAAATGTGATTTTGGGCCAGATCTATGCCCAACTTCGTGACCACGATGCCGCTATAGCAAACCTCAACACAGCTATAGCATTTGCCGGATCAGAGACAATGCTACAGGCAGACTCGGTGACGGCTAGTTCTTGGAAAGAGCAACTCCAGCCACTTCCGTTACTTCGAGCTCAAGTGTTTGCCGATGCGGGACGCTTCGAGCAAGCCGTTGGGACGTATCGTCAGCTGTCCGCGGCTGATCCTACTGATGTGGAATTGAAGCGGGGACTCGCGGCGATCCTCATGGAGATCGGAGAGGAAGCGGAAGCCACGGCTGTATATATCGATATGCTCGAGATGTCTGGACTAGACTCGGAGGTTCTGTTTTCTGTCGGGGTTGGCTTTTATCAGTCCAGCGATTATTCGAGGGCAGCGGAAGCGTTCGGTAAGGCCGCTGGAGCTAGCGTTAACGACCGCGATGCGATCGAAATGTGGGCGCGGTCATTGCAGTTAGACTCCGCTTACAGTGCTATCCCAGCTGTTGCTGAGCGATGGATAGGGCTCGATCCAAACGGTCAAAATGCTTGGCTGATTCTTGCACAAGCCGCAAACCAAAACGGTGACGTTGAAACTACTCAAGAGGTGATTTCAGCTGTGGAAAACCTCTCATTTATCGTCAGCGACCTGCAGCTTCGGAGATTTGGAAATGGAGGCGCGGAGGTAAGGGGATCACTGGTAAACAAGACCCTAGAAGAAGGGGATGCTATTAATCTGCGGTTCATCTTTTACGCCGACGACGGAACACCGGTTGGATCCGTAGTTAAAACAATGACTGCGGAGCAGGTTGATATGACCCAGGTCTTTAATCTTCAGTTCGACTCAGCGGAACAAGTCGGTGGCTATGGTTATACACCGGGTTGATCGAGTATGAAACACGGGGAGAATTTGGAACTCCTCATTCGGTTGCGGCGCTTTTGATAAATGTTGACCGTCCTTGAGTCCGAGCTAGATTTTCCGAGCTTCCGCGGGAGTAGCTCAGTTGGTAGAGCATCAGCTTCCCAAGCTGAGGGTCGCCGGTTCGAGCCCGGTCTCCCGCTCTAAGCTCGATAGGACCCGATTGAGCGCTTGCGCTGGGTCGGACGTATCAGGGATGGGCTCGTAGGCACCAAAGATGAAGCAGACTTTTGATCTCGAGGGAGCAGGGGCATGTCAGAAAATGATATAGTCAAGGTAAGGGTCCACGATGGCATAGTGGGACTAATTTACCTGATGTCTGTAGTCTTGGCCGACCAAGTGGGTGTCAGCTGGATCTATGTCGCCGTAGGGGTGGCTTTGCTTCAGATCGCAAGTCCGTTCACGAAATTTTGTCCAGTTTACACGATCCTGAATAAGATGATGCCGGACACGAAGGAGATTCAGGCAGGTCAATAGGCATGGCTGAGAGAGCAGGGGTGCTGTTTAGCTTATGATGGTGACCGGTGTCCTTGATCAGAAAGCGCAGGCTCTTCACTTGCCGGCGTTATCCGCGACCCCAACTATGTCCCTCGGGATCAGACAGAATTGAGCGTTGGACCATATTGATCGTTTGGCCGATCTCGACGAGAATGACTCTTCACCCAAATGGAGCTCAGTAAATGAAGAGGGTAGCAACCGGACTGGGATTACTAGCCTTCCTGATGTTGTTCGTGGGAGGGTCTTTGTCCGCACAAGTAGGGGAACGCCCCCGTGACAGTGATTACACTGAAGACGCTGAAGACGCTATCGAGGACGCAGAGGACACAGAGGATGCGGCTGAAAGAGAGGCCTACTACAGGATGGCTCTCCAGCACGCAGAGGCTGAAATCGCGGAGAACCCGAACAACCCACTCGGATATCGATTGGCAGCTCTAGCCTCACTAGGGCTGAGCCAGTACCAGGAAGCTGGTGCGTTCTTCGATAAGGCAAACGAGCTCTATCCTCTCTACGAACTCCAGGATCAGCCGCTTCGTCAGTCCACGTGGATCGATCTCTATAACCAAGCATCACCTTTGATAGGCGCTGGTGATTATGAAGGTGCGGTGGCGATCTTTGAGGATGCTCATGCAATCTTCAAAGAGCGCCCCGAAATCATGATCACAGTCGCGCAGCTCTATGGCTCACTCGGCGACTATACGAGATCGCTTGATTTCATGGAGCAGGTAGATGGATTTATGTCGTCTGAGACTGCAGCGGTAGCCGATTCCGCGACGATGGCTGGCTGGCAGGAGCAGGCATCTGTACTTCCATTGCTCAGAGCGCAGGTTTTAGCAGCGGATGCTCAATACGACGCTGCAGCAGAGGCCTATCGTGTCTTGATGGTCGCAGAGCCCGACAACCCGAATCACCTTAGAGGCTTGGCGCAGGTTCTTATGGAAGGTGAACGGGAGGAAGAGGCCTTAGAGGTTTATCTTGACTTGCTTGAGCAACCCGGTCTCGACGGCGAGACGATTTTCGCTATTGGGGTTGGCTTCTATAACGCAGACGACTATGTGAATGCTGCCGCGGCCTTTGGGAAAGCGGCTGACCTCAACCGGACAGATAGAGATGCGGTGGAGATGTGGGCGCGTTCTCTCAATTTGGACTCAGCGTACGCAGCAATTCCGGCTGTCGCTGAGCGGTGGGCCGAGTTGGATCCATACAACCAAAACAGTTGGATAATGCTGGCTCAAGCAGCCAACCGAGAAGACAACGCAGAAGCTACACAGGAAGCTATGAACGCGGCTTCAGCACTTGAAGTCAGTCTAGATGGGTTCCAGATGCAAAGGTTTCCAAGGGGTGGAGCTAGAGTTTCGGGGTCGGTCACGAACAAGGTCTTGGAGGAAGGGACCACAGTTAACGTAGTGTTTACCTTCTACGGTGATGGTGACGTGCCGTTAGGAACCGTTGCGGCGTCAGTGAACGTCGGGGCTGCTGATATGTCAGAATTTATCGATGCCCAATTCGATTCAGCGGAAATGGTGTGGGGTTATACGTACGAGTTAACGATAGGGTGAAGGAAAGTCCTCTGATCATCACTTGATGCGTAACTTCATTGCCCCGGCGAGGCCCTCATTGCCTGGCCGGGGCGTTTGGTTACGGATGTGCATAAAGCATAGGTTCGATAGGTTTTGGTCACTAACTGAGGCGCTGATATGACGCGCACAAAGGAGGAGAGTCTCAGGAGTGGATGATACCTTTGTCGTTGGGATCGTATCGGTAGCGGTCCTCGGTGGCTCAGCCCAGTGGCTTGGATGGCGCCTCAAGCTTCCTTCGATCCTGCTTCTGCTGATTTTTGGTATGCTAGCGGGCCCCGACGGCGTTGGGCTGATTCCTACGGAGGCCATGTTCGGGGATTTGCTTCTCCCCTTAGTCGCGATCGCTGTTGCAATCCTGCTTTTTGAGGGAGGACTAACACTACACCTCCCTGAATTGGGCGATCAACTCCGGGTAGTCGGGAGGCTCGTCACACTAGGCGCGGCGATAACATGGGGTTTCTCCGCACTAGCCGCTCACTACGTGCTAGGACTTTCGTGGCCCTTAGCCATCCTTATCGGTTCAATCCTCACGGTCACAGGTCCGACGGTTGTGATTCCGCTCTTGAGGCAAATTCGACCTACCGGTCCAGGCGGAGCAGTTTTGAAGTGGGAAGGGATCCTTATCGATCCTATCGGAGCGGTCCTTGCAGTGTTGGTTTTCGAGGCATTGGTAGACGGAGCAGTCGCATCTGCGTTTGGAGGCATAGGAAAGACCCTAGTCTTCGGTTCGCTATTTGGACTGCTACCAGCGTTTCTTCTGGTGATATGCCTTGAGCGCTACTGGATACCAGATCATCTGCACTCAGCCTCGGCACTGGCTCTAGCCCTACTGGGGTATGCACTAGCTAACGGTTTTCAGCATGAGTCAGGGTTGTTGGCAGTCACGGTAATGGGTGTCGCTTTGGCTAATCAGGATCGTGTTGATATCACACACATCACAGAGTTCAAAGAGAATCTCCAGATCTTAATCATCTCCGCACTGTTTGTGGTCTTGGCTGCGGGTGTTGAATGGAGCGCTCTAGCAGAGTTGATCAATCTTAGATTTGCGTTGTTTCTCGCGATCCTGGTTCTACTCGTCCGTCCATTAGCCGTGAGTTTGTGCACGCTGGATGGGCGATTGAAGGGGTCAGATCGCCTCTTCGTAGCCGCGATGGCACCGCGTGGAGTGGTGGCGGCAGCCGTGACTGCGGTATTTGCGTTACGGCTCGAGGAGGAGGGATTTGCGGGGGCAGAGCAACTCGTACCGATCATGTTTTTAGTGATTGCTGGTTCTGTAGCAATATATGGATTGATAGGGCGTCCGCTTGCCTTGAGACTGGGGCTCGCTGAACGAAATCCAAATGGGTTTCTCATAATTGGTGCTCACCCTTTTGCGCGTGGGCTGGCTAAGGCGCTACAGGGAGCAGGTCTTCCGATCTTTGTAGTTGACACAAACCCAGGACTGGTGAGACTGGCCAATGAGGGCGGTCTCCCTGCGTACCACGGGAGTGTCCTTAGCGATCAAGCTTCCCAGGACCTGGATTTGCCAGTCATCGGAAACCTTCTGGCTCTAACAGCGAACGATGAAGTGAACGCGCTCTCTGCACGCCATTACCTCCATCTTTTTGGGCGCCAGAATCTCTTTCAACTTGCTCCCGGGCGCGGTTCGCAGGGCGATTCCTCCAAACTTGCTCCCGGGCTCAGAGCGCGAGTGCTAGGCTCTGCCAGCCTCACCTACGAAGAGCTCCAGCGTCGCTATGCCTCGGGTCATCGCTTCATATCGGAACGGTGGACAGGGGAGGTCGGAGTCGGAGCTTGGGCTAGGGAACATGGCGAAGAGGCCATACCACTTATTGTAGTTCGACCCAGCGGAGCCGTGACAGTGGGTTCGCCTGGACAGGCTCTTGATATAAGGGCAGGAGACACGGTCGTCGCTATGACAGCCAAGCCTGACTCATAGGTGAGTGTCTTGAACCTAACCCTGTTCTTGAAACTCTTCCGTCTTCAGCCATACAGGGTTCCCAACGGGATCAAGAGCGTAAAAGTACCCGTCGAAGCGTCCTAGGATCGAGACTTCAGTTCCTCGATCCAACTCCGCAACGGGATGGCCGTTACTTGTGGGATTTATCCAAGCGGTCTGGGTGATCCCCGACACAGTGCGGTGTTCGAGGGGTTCCGACACTTCCTCTGTTAGCCTCGCTGCGACGTATCCCTGAACGTCATCGGGCAGCCGAACGCGGAAGTAATCACCTGACGCAGCAAGAACATGGACGGGGGTATACGCGGCCAGTTCTCGGATTACGGAACTACCCGTATTTGGCGCCACTCGTAAACGGATTCCATCTTGACGGGAACGCATTGTAGACCCTAGTCGATGGAGGTCAGCTGAGATGGTTAGTGGTCGACCACTGGGCACTGGGCGTATGAACGGAGCAGGGTCAACAGCGCCTTCTCCGCGCCGATATATTCCAAGATGCAGGTGCGGCGGAGTCGTCCGAGCATTCCCCGTGTTGCCCACGAACCCGATGGTGTCACCCACGTCCACCCTGTCGCCGTTTTGAACGGCCTGGCTGTCGAGATGAGCGAAGTAGATGTTTGCGTTGCGGACGGGGTCTCGGAGCCAGACAACCTTGCCGCCAAGGTTTGTGACAGAGACTCGATTGATTGTCCCCGCTGAGGTGGCTAGCACTGGGGTACCTCTTCGTGCGAAGAGGTCTATGCCTTCATGGGATCTCCTACCTCCCTCGCGCGAGACACCAAATAGGCTTAAAGCAGATCGCATGTCACGTCCTTCCACCGGAAATGCCAACTGAGGCTCTAAGCGAAGGGTGACTCGATACTCTCCACCCCGAAGCAACTCAGGCTGCACGCGCAGAATATACTCACCACCTCTCCATGGTTCGTGCACAAACAGTCCAGGGAGCGTGTCTGCCGATATTACTGGTCGCAAGGGGTTACTAGGCGAAGTGGGTATTCGAAGCAGGTCCACGAAGACGCGTGAAACTTCGCCACTCTCAAGAGAAACCTCGGCTGTGAGTCGCTGCCCTCGGTCTAGCGTAATTCGATAGGCCATGGCATTTGGGTCGTTGCCGATCAGGAAGCCTCGCTCTTCGAAGGGTAGAGAGACTGGCGCTGCACGCTCTACAGCGGTAATTCCGGCGGCGTGCCAGTCACGTACTAGAGCTGATTCAGCGAGTCCCACATCGGACAGGCTCTGGTAGTAGGCTTCATACGGCGTCAAATCACGGAACTGGTCCTGAAACACATCGGTTTGCTCGCAAGCTGTGGCTAACAGCACGAGGTTGCTACCAAGCAAAAGTGATCTTGGAATCTTCATCGCTTGGGGTTACTCAACAGCTTCACAGAGCGGTCCGTTCACGCTCAAGCTCCGGTGTCGTATGGTATGCTTGTAGTCGATCGTGACGAACCTGTCGAAGAAGCGATGGATCGGTCAAGGAGTGATAGAGACTTAAATTGACCTGGACCGAAGTCAACGAAATTGTAGGAGAACTTTGCTCCAGTTAGCTTTTTCTACCAATTAACACGTCCTGCATGCGGCGAATATGGCCTCGCCAGTGTTAATACCCACCACCCCCTTTAACCCGATGCCCATCCTTGGTACGTATAGCTGAAATCGAGTCGGGCAGTATTGCTGAGGAGCTATCTCTAGAGATCGGCTCGCGAGTGGTGCGTATCAACGGTGAACGTGTGAGAGATGGCATCGATCTCACGTTCATGATGAGCGAAACCAACTTCGAACTGGAAACGATATCGCCCGAGGGGGCAGTCACGATATATGAGATAGAACGGGATCCGGGTGAGCAGGTGGGTATCGTGCCTGCGCCAGACACCATTAGAGAATGCGCCAATAAATGCGTCTTCTGTTTTATCGACGGAAATCCCTCGGATGCGCGGCAAACGCTTTGGCTGCGAGATGACGATTTTCGACTCTCGTTCACCTACGGAAGTTATGTAACACTGACAAATCTCGGACCTAAAGGGATTCGTCGATTAATAGATCAGGGGATTTCGCCTCTTTACGTTAGTGTGCATGCGACGGAACCCGAGGTTCGCGAAAAGCTCCTTGTGAATCCGCGAGCTGGTCTCATTATGGATCAACTTCGCCAGCTAATTGAGGGTGGACTTGAGGTTCACACCCAAGTGGTGCTCTGCCCGGAATGGAACGACGGGGTTCACTTAGACCGAACGATCAACGATTTAAGATCCTTGGGACCATCGATCTGCTCTCTTTCGATCGTCCCGGTCGGCCTGACTCGCTTCAATGTAGATCGTCCGGTGCGTCTTCTCCATGCGAATGAGGCGTCCGCAGTGATTGATCAAGTGGATAAGGCTCGCGAGTGGGCATTCACAGAACGTGAGATCGGCTGGTGCTATGCCGCAGATGAGATGTACCTGATTGCAGGCCGTCCAATCCCAGAGGCCAGCTATTATGACGACGGAGCCCTGTACGAAAACGGTGTGGGAGCTGTGCGCCGTTTCTTGGACAGATTCGATCAAGGAATCGGAGACACTCCAAGCTACGAAGGCACCCGCATCAGACTCGTGACTGGTGGCTCGATGCTCCCATTCCTTAATGAGCTAGCACCACGTTTGTCAGAGCAAACCGGAGCTGAAGTTGACCCTGTGCACGTGGTCAATAGGTACTTTGGTGATACAGTCACGATAGCAGGATTGCTCGGAGGAGAAGATATCCTCCACGCGCTGGGTGAATCTGACGCGGGCGATCTGATCTTGCTGCCAGCCGAGGCTCTCAATGCGGACGACGTGTTCATAGACGACCTGGCTCTTGAAGACTTCAAAGAACGCGTGGGTCATGCACGGGTCATAACTGGGTATCAGATAACCGACGCACTCCAAGAACTCCAGCACTGATGGAAGGGCTCCCGGTTGTCGCGGTCGTTGGTCGCCCAAATGTGGGTAAATCCACATTCTTTAATCGGGTGATTGGGAGTCGCGTAGCAATAGTCGACGATCAACCTGGAGTCACACGAGACCGAAACTTCGCGCATGCGGATTGGGCGGGCCAGGGCTTTCGAATAGTAGATACCGGAGGAGTAGTCGAGGGCTCTGATGTGGGGATGGACGTGGCTATACGCGACCAGGCTATGATTGCGGTAGAACAGGCGGACGTGATCCTCTTCCTAGTGGATGGAAAGACAGGTGTTCACCCACTAGATGAGAGACTGGCGGAGGTCCTTCGGAAGGCTGACAAGCCAGTGCTATTGGTCGTCAACAAGGTCGACAACCTACCAAGGGATGATGGATATCTTGAGTTCTGGTCTCTGGGGATGGGCCCCCCGACCCCTGTAAGTGCATTGTCAGGAAAGGGTTCCGGCGATCTTCTCGACCTCGTGCTCAGAAGCCTACCGAATTCCAGTGGCCTCGCTTCGCAGGAGGACACTATTCGCGTGGCTGTAGTCGGGAAACCAAACGTAGGTAAGTCGAGTTTCGTGAATCGCTTAATTGGTGAGGAGCGAGCAGTGGTTTCAGAAATAGCTGGAACTACACGTGATCCAGTCGACAGTGAGTTCAGATATCACAGTAAGGATCTAGTCTTCGTCGATACGGCTGGTCTGCGTCGTAAGACTCGTGTGAAGGACAGTATCGAGTACTACAGCGCCCTCAGGACTGATCGAGTTATTTACTCAGCTCATGTGTGTGTTCTTCTGGTCGACGCGAGTGAAGAGGAACTGCACGCACAGGACGTTAAGATAGCTGAGAAGGCTTGGGAGGCGGGTCGAGGGCTCGTACTGATAGCGAACAAGTGGGATCTAGTTGAAAAGGATACCATGACCTCAGCTCAATGGAAAAAGAAAGTCCGTGAGCGGATCCCTTTTTTACAGTGGGTTCCAATAATCTTCACATCGGCACATACGGGCCAAAGGGTGCGTCGCTGCTTAGATACAATCCTCTCGGTGAATGATGAACGCTCAAGGCGTATAGAGACACATGAAGTAAACGAGGTTCTAGAGAAACTGGTGCGCCGGCAGCCGCCACCTCATCACCGAGGTCGCGCCGTGAAACTCAAGTACGGAACGCAGGCATCCGTGCGTCCCCCGGTATTCGCTCTCTTCGCTAACTTCCCGAAGGCGATACCGGAACACTACATTCGCTATATCAACAACGGCTTCCGTGACTCGTGGTCATTCACAGGCACCCCGATCCGGCTCAGGATCCGTAGCGGTAAGGATGACGAATAGTTTGACTTGGATACTTCTGGCGCTTGCTTACGTAGTCGGTGCGACTCCGACGAGTTATTGGGTCGGCCGAGCGGCACACGGCCTGGATCTTCGCGAACACGGCTCAGGAAATCTCGGTGCCACGAATGCACTGAGGGTTATGGGCTGGAAATCCGCGATTCCCGTCCTCTTAGTAGATATAGGAAAAGGATGGGTCCCTGCCGCGCTGTTTCCTCTGTTAGCCGGTGTCGGATTCCCTTGGGGCTTTTTTTTCGGACTAGCTGCCATTGCAGGGCATATGTTCAGCTTCTGGGTCGGGTTCAAGGGTGGGAAGGGTATGGCCACCGGTGCTGGTGCGCTTTTAGCGTTGGCTCCGACGGCCGTTCTGATAGGATTGATAATGTGGTTCTCTTTAACTTTAGGCAGCGGATATGTATCACTCGCATCGATTCTAGTCGCCGTGGCGACGCCGCCCATCATCGCATTCACTCCCCACCAAGGGGGCGCGGAGCTCGTTTGGTTGTCGAGTGGGTTGGCCGCGTTGATTGTCTGGAAACACCGCACAAACATCAGACGTCTAATCCGAGGTGAAGAGAATCGCTTCAGTAGGACATCAAAAGCCGGGAATGGAGAGAACCTCCCACTAGATGCTTCGATCGATGTCCATACTCCTGGTGATAAGCCATGAGTGACGTTTTGAGAACCTCTGTGGTTGGGGCAGGTGCGTGGGGCACCGCTCTCGCGTTAGTCCTCGAAGGCCGTGGGCACCATGTGCGCCTATGGTCTTTTGAGCCCGAGATAACCGAATCTATTAGGGCCGGAAGGGGCAATCCCTACCTCGCGGGAGTGAATCTCCCAGAGACATTAGATGCAACATCTGATTTGGCCGAGGCAATGGATGGAGCCGAATTAGTTGTGTCCGTGAGTCCGTCTCAAAAGGTACGAAGCGTTATGTCAGGTGCGGCACGTTACCTTGATCCAGAGGCCATCCTAGTGAGTGCCTCCAAGGGCATCGAAAAGGGAACACTTCGTCGGATGGACGAAGTGCTCAGCGAGGAATTAGGGGGTAATATTCAGGATCGGTTTTGTGTCCTATCTGGACCTAGCTTCGCCGACGAAGTTGCAAAGCGAGCCCCTACCGCTGTAGTAGTAGCCAGCAAGGAGGAAGAAGTGGCCAAACGGGTCCAAGCGGCATTTCAGACCCCCTGGTTCCGCCCCTACACTAACAATGACGTCGTTGGCGTCGAGCTTGCTGGAGCTATGAAGAACGTCATGGCTCTAGCGGCCGGCATGGCTGCTGGACTCGGGCATTCGCACAATACGACCGCGGCGTTAATCACAAGAGGGCTAGCTGAAATGACTCGACTTGGTGTCGCGCTCGGGGCACAGGCCGCTACGTTCTACGGGTTGGCCGGAATGGGCGACTTGGTCTTGACTTGCACGGGATCTTTGAGCCGAAATAGAACGGTAGGCTATCGGTTGGGTCAGGGAGAAGATCTAGACACGATACTCTCTGACATGCGTGCGATAGCAGAAGGAGTGAAGACTGCAGCGGGATTAAGGAAGCTCGCCGGCCGATACGACGTAGAAATTCCGATAACAGAGCAAGTATGTGCCATCATAGAGGAGCGAAAGCCTCCAGCCGAAGCGCTCCATGCTTTGATGATGAGGGACCTAAAGCCCGAGTCATGGTCATGACGCATGAAATCCATGAGAGAACCAAATGACTGATCAGACGCCTATCGCGAAAAAGGTCTACTACTCAATCGGTGAGGTTTGCGAGTTGGCAGACCTGAAGGCTCACGTACTTAGGTATTGGGAGAACCAGTTTGACGTACTAAAACCCACGAAAAATCGAGCGGGAAATCGAGTCTACAGATCTCGCGATGTTGAACTGGTGCTCCTCATAAGACACCTATTGTATGAAAAGAGATATACCATAGACGGAGCGAATCGGAAGCTGATAGAGATGAGGAGGGGTGGTGAGCTTAGAGAAGGTGCCAACGACAGTGTAGCTGGCGAATTCCTGTCAAGTATTAAGAGGGAACTAGAGGACCTCCGGGACGTCATGACGGTCCCCGGAAGAGGCTGACTACACTGAATATCTTGTGCACGAACGACGACGGCTATCTCTCCGGAGGGATAGGTGTGCTTCAGCGGGCAGCCTCAACTCTCGGCGATGTTGCAACAGTTGCCCCAGACCGTGAGCAAAGCGCTACGAGCAACTCCTTGACTCTCCATCAGCCATTAAGGATACGCAGTTCCCAGGATAAAGTATGGGTGGTTGAAGGAACTCCGACGGACTGCGTGATCCTAGCTGTGAACTCCCTGCTCAAAGAACGCCCCGACCTATGTGTCTCTGGGGTCAATCACGGCTCTAACATGGGTGAAGACGTCCTATATTCGGGGACCGTAGCTGCGGCGATGGAAGCAACGGTGGCAGGAATTCCGTCCGTAGCCTTCTCTTGGTGTGGGACCTTTCCCGAAGAACTTCAGGCGTGCGAACAACTCGTGGCGCGGGTTCTTGGAGAGATTCTGTCTCGGGGGCCGTTCCCGGAAGGCGCACTATTCAATGTCAACTTCCCTGCGATTGATCCAGGAGAAATCCAGGGTATAAAAATTACGACGCTTGGTCGTCGTCGCTATGCAGATTCAATCACCCGCGCCAAAGATCCGTCAGGCAAAGAATACCACTGGATTGGCGGCGGCCAGGTTACCTGGACAGGTTCCGAGAATTCTGATTTTAAGGCAATAGATGATGGCTATGTCTCCGTCACGCCGTTACACCTAGACCTAACCAACTATCGTCTACTCGAGGACGTGCAGGCGTGGAACCTGACACTGTAAGAGATGTCGGCTATGCCGGTTTTAGACGGAAGCTGATAGAAGAGATCCGAAGGCAAGGTGTCGATGACTTAGAGATCCTTCAGCTTTTTGACAGGGTCCCTAGGCATGAATTCCTCCCAGAGGGGGTTCGACCCCGGGCGTATGAAGACGCTCCAATCCCAATCGGATTCGGACAGACCGCATCGCAGCCGTCTCTGCAGGCTTATTATCTTTCGATCCTCCGGCCAACGCCTGACGACGTTGTCCTTGAAATTGGTACTGGTTGCGGTTTTCTGACAGCGCTTCTTAGCCTAGTGGCGGACCGAGTCTATTCCGTTGAGCGAGTGCGAGAGTTATCGCAACGCTCCCGAAAAGCTCTAGATCATTTTGGCGTCAAGAATGCAGCACTCCTAGTAGGCGACGGGGCTATCGGCTGGAAAAAATATGCACCATTTGATGTAATCGTCGTATCAGCTTCGTCACCAACGGTTCCTCAACCGCTGGTGGATCAATTGTCGGATGGTGGGCGGATGCTCATTCCGATTGGAACGAGGGAAGAACAGGAGCTTATCCTCGTGCAGAAGACCGGTTTTGCGGTAACACAGGAGCCCGTTGGGGGAAACGTGACCTTCGTGCCGCTCTTGAGTCGATTCGCGTGGACAGACGAGCACGGGTAAGGGAAAACACCTATGCAACGTGAGACGATTGAACCAAAACAAGAGGCAGGAAAAGGGACGACCCTCGTCCGACAGAATTTACTTCGAGTCCTCTACGATTGGGTGCTGCATTGGGCGAAAACGCCATACGCCATCCCCGCGCTCTTTCTTATCTCCGCGGCGGAATCATCGTTTTTTCCGGTGCCTCCGGACCCTCTACTCCTAGCTCTCTGTCTCGGTGCCAACCGCAAATCATTTCGATTTGCGGCGATCTGCACACTCGCATCCGTCCTGGGTGGAATCGTAGGCTACGGTATCGGAGCGTGGGGATGGAACGTGACCCAGGATTGGTTTTTTGCCTACGTACCGGGAGTCACCCCTGAGGCGTTTCAGGAGGTTCGTCAGTTCTATGATAACAATGGATTCGCAGCAATTTTTCTGGCCGGACTAACGCCTATCCCATATAAGGTGTTCACGCTGGCTTCCGGTGTGTTCAGCATCAACTTCTCTGTCTTTGTTCTAGCATCGGTCGTGAGTCGCGGACTTCGCTTCTTTTTGGTCGCAGCGCTCGTGTACCGCTTCGGGCCAACAATCGAGAGATTCATCAACCTACACTTCAACAGGTTGGTCATCTGCTTTGGCGTGCTCTTTTTAGTTGGCTTTTTGGCAATCGAGTTCTTGCTATAAGATCAAAGCTTTATGAATTGGACATAGATGTGATAGGGATCCGTGAAGCGTCAGGGACGGCATAGTTCCGGTTGATCGTCAAAAGAAGCTCGGCGAGTTTAATCGGCATTAGCCCCCGTAGCTCAGCTGGATAGAGCGGGCGCCTCCTAAGCGCCAGGCCAGAGGTTCGAATCCTCTCGGGGGCACTGCGCAGTGACAAAGGTTTTGATGATTCCCGCTTAAAGAGTGCATATCGGTCTTTGTCGCGAAGGACTCGAACCCTCCTAAACAGAGGTGCTGGTTAACCGAGCGGCGCTTTGACAGTCCTGGTAATCGTATGTCATTTATTGCCAGGTGCACAGTGGCGGAGGTTTAACATGACGATGCAGGATACCCAAGGGGGACATGGGTGGGGCACCGCGCCGGTGTTCCTCGCTAGTGTCAGCACGATCTTGGGTGCGGTCATGTTCCTGCGCTTCGGATATGCCGTGGGGCATACTGGCTTGGTCGGTGCGATCCTGATCATCCTACTAGGTCATATGGTCACCGTCCCGACTGCATTAGCTATCGCAGAGATCTCGACGAACCGACGGGTCGAAGGTGGGGGCGAGTATTTCATCATTTCTCGCTCGTTCGGCATCACGATCGGTGGTGCCATCGGGATCAGTCTCTACATGTCACAGGCAATCTCTGTAGCGTTTTACATGATCGCCTTCGCGGAGGCATTCCAACCACTCACCTCCAGGTTTGAGGAGTTGTTTGGAATTTCTTTTGATCCTCGATTCATTTCCCTCCCAGCTACTCTGATTCTCGTCGGGGTTGTACTCCGCAAGGGAGCGGACCTAGGAGTCAAGGCGCTTTGGGTGGTCGCGGGCGTCCTAGCCCTCTCGCTTGCGATGTTCTTCATCGGCTCCGGGCCAGTGTCCATGCAACCTGAGTCGATCAGCTTATTCTCCGAACTCGACGACCCTGACACTTTCATGCTGGTCTTCGCGATCGTTTTCCCTGCGTTCACCGGCATGACCGCTGGCGTTGGGCTCTCGGGCGATCTAGCCCAGCCACGTAAGTCGATTCCGACTGGAATTATGACGGCGACATTCGCCGGTATGCTGGTTTACATGCTAGTAGTGGTGAAGCTCGCCTCGTCGGTGTCGTCGGAAGGCCTAGCGGATAACTATCTAATCATGAGCGATATAGCGCTGTGGGGACCGATCATCCCGATAGGTCTAGCCTGCGCCACGATCTCGTCAGCAATCGGCTCTATTTTGGTTGCTCCTCGGACCCTACAAGCACTGGGGAGCGACTCGGTCATTCCGCGTTCGCATTTGAATTCATACGTCGCCGAGGGAGTCGGTGAGGCCAACGAGCCACGGAACGCGACCCTGGTTACTTCCGCGATCGCCATCGTCTTCGTAATGCTCGGTAACGTAGACATGGTTGCCCGAATCGTGTCCATGTTCTTCATGGTGACGTACGGAGCGCTCTGTGCTATCTCGTTTTTGGAGCACTTTGCAGCTAGGCCGTCCTATCGACCGAGCTTCAGGTCGAAATGGTACCTGAGCCTGCTAGGGGCCGTGATGTGCTTGATCCTCATGCTGCAAATGGATCTTCCCTTCGCCCTGGGATCAATCCTGGTCATGGCCTCGCTCTATGAGGGAATCCGCCGGAGCCGAGAGGGACAGGCTGACCTTGCCCAGATCTTTCAGGGTGTAATGACTCAGCTGACCCGCCATATGCATATCCGGCTGCAGAAGATGCCGCTGAACGATTGGCGTCCAAGTGTGATCTCTATTTCGTCCCGTACCTTCGACCGATCGGCCCCACTTCTATTCCTTGAATGGCTCTGCGATCGCTACGGATTCGGAACGTATTTTCACTACATCGAGGGACGCCTTGACCAGGAGAACTATGAAGCGAGTCAGGAAGTGCGCGATCGACTGATTGAGGTGGTGCACCAGAGGAAGGGGGCTATCTACATGGACGCCGTCATAAGCCCCTCTATGACGTCGGCACTAGGTCAAGGACTCCAGATGCCGGGGATCTCTGGTATGTCGAACAATTCATTGCTGTTGGAGTTCGGGCGGCACGATGGTCCTGAGGTCATAGAGGAAGTGGTCGGTGGCATACTCATGGCAAGTGTTCCTGGCATGGACCGACTCGTGCTCCGACACGGTGACAACTTCTTCGGGGCGCGGAAAAGCATCCATGTCTGGCTAACATGGCATGACCCGCAGAACGCGAACCTGATGATTCTCCTCTCGTACATCCTCCTTGGGCACAAGGACTGGGAGGGCGCTGAGGTGAGCATCTTCGCGGCCTACCCGCAGGCAGAAGTGAGGGAGCGTCGAGAAGAGATCAATGAGATGATTTCCGAGGGACGGTTGCTCATCAGTGAGAAGAACGTACGCGTCATCCCTACGGACGGGACCATCGATTTCGAACGACTGGTAGAGGCTCGTTCCTCAGAGGCCGACCTTGTCATGATCGGGTTCGAGGACAGCCGCCTGCGTCTTAAGGGCGGCGAGGTGTTCTTGGACTACCCTGAGCTTCGTGACGTGCTCTTCGTGTCGGCTGAGGAGCCGATTTTCATCGACTGAGTGGACCATTTTAAATCAGTAACTTACTTGCGGACTATGCGGTGACGGAGATTTGAGCGATGCACAACATTAAAAGCTGGGAAGGAATGCTTGACCTAACTAAGGTCGCCACGATATCGCTCGCGTTCGTCGTTGCTGCATGCTCTCCACCGGGAAGCTCTAGGGTTACTCAGGACGTCGAGTCCTCCCTAGTCCAATCGATGCCGTCCGGGGTTGAGGCAATATCTTTTCTCGGAGACACACTTACGCCACCTCTGCAGCCGGACGATGTCAGAGCGGTATACATGGAGCGTTACGAGGAAGCGGAGCGGGCTCTGGACGTTGCACCCGCCAATGTGGACTCGCTCATCTGGATGGGAAGAAGGACGGCCTATCTGGGTCGTTACCGGGACGCAATCGATATCTACTCAGAGGCGATTGGATTACATCCGGAAGATGCGCGTTTGTATCGCCACCGTGGGCATCGGCATCTATCGGTACGCGAGTTAGACAAGGCGATTGCGGACCTAGAACGGGCCGCTGAGTTGACTGAAGGCCGTATGGATGAGGTCGAACCAGACGGACTCCCGAACGCGATGAACATTCCGACTAGCACACTACAGTTTAATATCTGGTACCACCTGGCTCTGGCACACTATGTTGCGGGTGACTTTGAGGCAGCGCTCGACGCTCAGCGTAACTGTCTGAAGGTATCAGTCCATCCCGATTCCGTAGTGGCGACATCGTACTGGATGTACATGACCATGAGACGATTAGGGCTCGAAGACGAGGCTCAAGAACTCCTCGACAGTATTGATGCCGGCATTGAAATTATTGAGTCCGTAGCCTATTTAGATCTACTTCTTCTGTTTAAAGGAGAACGGTCACTAGGAGACCTCATCGGGCCTAGTGGTGATGCGGCCACCCTACAAAGCACCACGACCTCGTATGGGCTTGGGGTTTGGCACCTGCTAAACGGCAGACTCGACGATGCGCACGGGGTGTGGGAGAGTATTCTCGAAGGGCGGAACCAATGGTCCGCCTTCGGCTACATCTCGGCGGAAGGCGAACTGGCTCGCTCAGCTGTTCGATGATTCTGGCAAATAGTCCCTTAACACAAATGACCTTTGACTCGCCGCTTTCAGGAGCGTTTTAAATGACTGGCCTCGCAAGCTCTTTTTTACTTGCTGCAGTTCTTCAGGTTGCGCCTGCACAAACACAACCTGCACAGATTGTTATATCACCCGAACGTGCAGAAATTGAGGTTGCTGAGACAGCGAGATTGACTGTAACAGCTCAAGACGGTGCAGGTCGTGTACTAGACGACCTCCCAGTCCGCTGGGTTGCTTCTACACCGGAACTGGCCTCAGTGAGCGCTGACGGAGTTGTGACAGGACTGAATCCTGGCATGGCTCGAATCACCGCTGTTGTCGGCAGAAAGCCGGTATCTGTGTCCGTGGTGATCCGGGCTCTTCCGGCTGCAAGACTCATCGCCAATGTGGGGTCGGACGAACCCTACGCAGGCCAGGTCATTCCAGTCTGGGTTTCGGCGTCAAATCGCCTCGGCGAACCAGTGAAGGGTCCAGAGCTCATCTGGTCAAGCTCCAATCCGGACATCGCGGCGGTTGACGCCGCGGGATTAGTGTTTGCCCGGCAAGCGGGCTCGGCAACGATTTCGGTCTCAGGAGAGACTGTTAGCACCAGCATAGAACTCAGAGTTAAGCCAGATCCTGGGATCTCGTATCGGCTAGAGCCAACGGAGTCTAGGGTGCGTACTGGAGATGTGATCAGATTCACCGCTACGGCTCAGACCGACTCAGGGGAAAGGGTTAGGGTGTTCCCTGAATGGTCGCTGAGCGGCTTGGGCGCTCAGATCGAGGATGAGGCGGGTGAAGGCGTCTTCGTCGCGGAGGAAGCTGGGACGTACCGCGTAAATGCGCGAATGGGTGAGCGAGACGTCCAGAGCGGTGTCGTTGTCGTCGAGCCGCGTGGCGCAGACGCTCAATTGATTCAGCTCGGTCGTGGAGGAATTTCAGAGCATCATTCAGGCGACGTCTGGGTCTTCGAGGGTGTCGATGGACGAGACTACGCGTATATCGGAACCTTTATGTGGGATTGGATGAAGGTGTGGGACGTCACAGACCCTTCGAATCCAGTACTCACCGATTCCCTGCAACTGGACGCTCGCCGGATTAATGACGTCAAAATCCATCCAAACAATAGACTAGGAATAGTTACTCGAGAGGGAGCGTCTAGTCGAAGAAACGGCATGGTGTTTCTCGATCTCAGTACACCGGCCCATCCTGAGATCCTGTCCGAATACACAGAGACCGTGACCGGAGGTGTGCACAACGTCTGGATTTCTGGTGAGCACGAGCTGGTTTACGCGGTGCACAACGGTACCCGTGCGGTTCACGTTATTGATATCTCCGACCCGGAGACGCCTTTAGAGGTGGGGAGGTGGGGAATAGACAGTGAGCAGCGCTCCCTGCATGACGTAATGGTTCAAGATGGGTACGCGTATGTCTCCTATTGGGATGACGGGGTAGTGATTCTTGATGTCGGAGCGGGGAGTCACGATGGCACGCCAACCACTCCAACCTTCGTAAGTCAGTTTAAGTATCCTATCGGAAATACCCACGTGGCATGGCGTTACGGACAGTACCTGTTCGTCGGTGATGAGATATTTCCAGCAGAGTGGGACGCTAATGGAGCAATCCATGCACGAGGGTATATCCACGTCTTGGATGTGAGTGATATTGAGAATCCTGTGGAAGTAGCTAAGTACGAGGTGCCTGAAGCTGGGGCGCACAATGTCTGGATTGAGGATGACAAGATGTATGTGGGTTACTATCAGGCAGGTCTTCGGGTAGTGGACATTTCTGGGGAGCTTCGTGGCGACCTCTATAAGCAAGGCCGAGAAATCGCGACGATCCTGACAACTGACAGCGAAACAACTACTCCAAACTGGCCTATGGCGTGGGGTGCCCAAGTGTTTAAGGGGAGGATCTATTCATCCGACCTTAATTCAGGACTATGGATTACCGAGCTGAAAGAACGGTCCCGGGTCGTCTTCTAGGATCGTTCGAAAAGTTGGCGACTCTATGACGGGATATCCGGCAGGCTCATCTACTGAGAGTTCAAGCACGCATGTCCGCGGGTTGGTTTCTCGCCATGCGCGCGTCACTCCTCTATTGCCATCGTCTGTATTGAGTGAGCGACTTGGCCGTGAAGTCCTACTCAAGCTTGAATGCCTTCAGGCAACAGGCTCATTCAAGGTCCGCGGAGCAGCAGCACGGCTAGAGTCGCTAGGGCCAGAGGCAGCCCACCACGGCGTAGTTGCGTGTTCGAGTGGCAATCACGGGAGAGCGGTCTCTTACGTGGCAGAGCGAACGGGAATTTCTGCCCGTGTGTTTGTGCCAGAGTGGGTAGATCAGGTGAAGTTGGATGGAATAAGGTCGGGGGGAGCAGAAGCAGTTTTGACAGGCTCCACGTTCGATGAGGCAGAGTTGGCAGCGATCCAGGCGGCCGAGAATACTCAATCCACATATGTATCGGCCTATGACGACCCTTGGGTGATCAATGGACAAGGAACCATCGGCCTAGAACTCGCAGACCAACTTGCGGGGAGACGGATTTCGGCATTTCTGGCCCCACTCTCTGGAGGAGGCCTGATTGCAGGAGTCTCAGGAGGGCTGAAGGAAGCAGGGCTGACTCCATCGATAGTCGCCGTTTCAGCCGAGCGTGCAGCTGTTATGCATTCTAGCATAGAAGCTGGCCAACCAATCGAATTGCCAGAAGAGGACACGTTAGCCAACGCTCTGGCAGGGGGTATCGGGTTGGACAATCGATACTCCTTTAATCTCGTGCGAGAGCGAGTAGACCAGTACATCAAGGTTTCTGAAGAAGACATTAGGGATGCGATCCGATTCTCTCTGACCCATTTAAACTTGGTGGTGGAGGGGGGTGGGGTGGTCGCCCTTGCCGCGCTGTTGAATGGCTCGTGGACACCCACTGATACAGAAGGGGTGGTAGTGGTTCTGCTCTCCGGAGGAAATGTCTCGATGGAGACGCTCATAACCATTCTGGACTGCGAATGAGAGAGGAGCCTGGGGCCGTCCCGCATAAGGGTATCGTCCCGGAATTATGCTGTTATTACACGCGGAAGCAGTGAGGCTGAGCGGCCTTTTAACGACACTTCGGCATGATTCGTCAGAGTCGTGTCTTCAAGATTTACCTCTATCAGTACGCCGCCCGCTCGAAGTGTCATTGATGGAAGACTGGCCGCGGGATGTACTAGCGCACTGGTACCCGCCACCAAGCAGACATCAGCACTTAATGCCACCTCCTGAGCCGCTCCGATAATGACTGGGTCGAGAGTCTCACCGAACCATACTACATCGGGCCGCAGGGGTCCTCCGCAGTCGTTGCACCGGGGCAGACCTGACTCATGATGACTAACTCCATCCGTTCGGCGATCGCACAGAGAGCACCGATCGCGGTTTATCGCTCCGTGCAGTTCTAATGGGAACGCGGCCTGCGGATCCGCGATGTTCATAGCTCTTGCCTCTGTTCGAGCGGCTCTGTTGTGGAGGCCATCTACGTTTTGGGTGATCAGGGTCACTCCATCCCTTTTGAGTGCCAGCCTGGCCAAAGCTTGGTGGCCCGCATTCGGTGAGCATTCTGCGATCAGTCTTCGCCGCCACTGATACCATTCCCATACAAGGTCAGGCGTCTCTCTAAAAGCTTCCGGGGTTGCGAGTTCCTCTGGTCGGCGCGTGCGCCAGAGACCGCCGCTGCCCCGGAATGTGGGGATCCCCGACTCAGCTGAAACGCCGGCTCCTGTGAGAACTACGATTTCCTTGGCCTGCTTGAGGATAGCATTGGCCCTCTCCACATCTCCTTCAAGCCGAGCACTCAAGCGCGCCAGGCGCTCCATGCGAGGAGAGCCCACCCCAGTATCAAAGCCAATCCTCCGATTGGAGTGATCGCTCCAAGCCACCGCTGGCCGGAGAGCACAAGGATGTAGAGACTTCCCGAGAAAATCAGGATTCCTATTACAAACGCGTAGCCCGCGAACACAAGAGCGTCCGATTCCCATTGACTCATGGCCCCCGCAACAGCTAGCAGTGCTAGAGCGTGGTACATCTGATAACGAACGCCGGTCTCGAACGTAATCAAGTCTTGAGTGGCCAGGCTGTCACGGAGGGCGTGGGCACCGAACGCTCCTAGACAAACGCCTAGAGCTCCGAATAACGCCCCGAGCAAAACAAATGTCTTCATTGGTCAGTATGCGAGTGCGTAGGCTTCTCGGCGAGGGTCGGCTGCGGCATTGAGTACTCCCGTTTCACGGTTGAAAACAATCATCTGCGCACCTCCGAAGGTTGCGGTCCATCCAGGTACAATCGTGAGTTGGTGCCCCTTTGAGGCCAAGCCTTCCAGTGCGGCACGTGGAACGCGGTTCTCAATCGACACCCGCGTGTCGGACATCGAACGGAAACGTGGTGCCTCAATGGCCTCCTGCGGTGTCATGTTGAACACGAGAAGGTTGTGACTTATCTGAAGCAGTGATTGAGGTTGGCTGTCTCCACCGGGTGTGCCGAGGGTAAACGAAAAATCACCGTCCGCGTGGAGGGCCATCATTGGAGATAGTGTGTGATAGGGGCGCTTGTTGGGAGCAATCTGATTGGGGTGGCCGTCTTCAAGTGTGTACAGAGATCCTCGGTTGTGAAGGAGTATTCCTGTCTCTGGCTCAAGCAACCCCGAGCCGAAACCAGCGAAGTTACTCTGAATCCAGCTCACAGCATTACCCCACTGGTCCACTGCTGTGAGGTAGACCGTGTCTCCTGAATCATCTCGCTCTACTTCATTGGCTTCCACGTCATCGTCACCAAACCCGGGTGGCACTGAATCCGCCGCGCTCGACGGATCCACCATCGCAGCACGCTCCGCGAGATACGCTGGGTTTAGAAGGCGCGCTATGGGCACGTCGGCCTTCTCGGGGTCTGCGATCCATCTATCTCGATCAGCGAAAGCAAGTTTCTTTAGCTCAATAAGCGTGTGCAGATAGTCGGTGCTGTTGTGTCCCATGGACTGGAGATCGTGCGCCTTAGACATCTCCATCAGGGCTAACTGTGCAGGCCCCTGGGTACTTGGAGGCATCACTATGAAGGTGTGCTGCAAGTAGTTGATGCGGAGAGGCTCTACCCATGTGGAGACATGGTTCGCAAAATCGGTGGAGCGGAGATGTCCGCCTTGGCCTTCAACGAAATCGGCTAGACTCTCTGCGATGCCTCCATTGTAAAAGCCTTCCTTCTTTCGACTCGCGATATCTTCTAAGGACGAAGCGAGTTCGGGGTTCTGGAGAAGCGTTCCTACGGAGGGCGGTGCCCCATCATTAGGTAGGTAGAGGGACTTTCCGAATTCGTTCAGGTCTGCACCCTGGGCCTCGAAATCGAGAGCCAGTCGTGTCGAAACGGCGAAGCCGTCCCGTGCAAATCTTATTGCTGGTTCAAGCAACCGCGCGAACGGCTTCGTGCCGTAACGGTCATGAGCGTCGACCCAGCCCGCAACCGCTCCTGGTACACTTACGGACAGAGCTCCCTTATCAGGGATCCGATCAAATCCCTCGTCAGTAAAAAACTCGGGTGTAGCAATCGCACCTGAACGCCCACTCGCATTCAGGGCAGTGACCTCTCCAGAGGCTCCGTCATAGAAGATGCCGAAGGCATCTCCTCCAACGCCGTTCATGTGAGGGCGTGTGACAGCCAGAACTCCAGCCATCGCTATGACTGCATCAGTTGCTGTGCCACCGTCCTTCAAAACCTCCAGGCCCGCCTGAGCAGCCAAGGGATGACCGGCTGAAACAGCACCGATCGTTCCTTGAACGTCGGGGCGATTCTGTGGAGCGAAGACAGTCGTCACCATCTGTCTATCACTTCCGCCTTCATGAGACGGCGCGTTGCATCCCACAAAAACCAACAAGATCACTAGAAGAGAAGCTCTCCGCTTTCTGGGCAATCCGCAGGCGCAACGGGCCTGCTCGCGTGACTTGGTCTGGGGATCTGAGGCGTTAAAATTCAGCATGAGCTCTGAGTGGGGCAGTGACCTGAAGTCGGCCGGTTTATTCCAATCTGCGAAACGTTATGGTATGAACGTATCCACGCCAGTCGTTAAAAGTGTCGATCGCGTCGTTTTATCCTCAGATGACTCTCTTCGCGGCCGATACTCACGCCGTCTCTCCAAGGGAAGTTGAAGCGAGGTGCAGTTAGGAGCTGAGGGTATGTTCTCACGTGTTAAGGATCGTTCTGCACTGAGCGTTGCGCTGGTGGTTTCAGGGGCGCACGCAGTGAATGATATGTACGCTTCCTTCGTTCCCCCACTGCTCCCACGGATCATGGGTGACCTGGGGCTCTCGATTACGTTGGCAACTACTCTAGCGGTAGCGTTTTCCGTGGCCGCGGCACTACCACAGCCGTTATTCGGATTCGTGGCAGATCGTTACGGGCGTCGCGGCTTGGTAGTTCTAGGGCCTGTTATATCTGGGGTCTTTGTCTCAGCCATAGCGTGGGCTACCGGGTTCTGGTCTCTGCTGCTGCTGCTGCTCATTGGGGGAATCGGTTCCGCAGCTTTTCACCCACCCGGCGCATCCTATGCAGTACGTGTATCTGAAGGAAGGGGAGGTGGGGCCCGATACTCGGTCTTTTCTTTTGGGGGTTCTGTCGGCTTCGCGATGGGTCCGATTGCCGCTGTCTGGTTAGCACAAACCAAGGGTATGGAAGGACTCTGGATGGCAGCACTACCTGTCTTGCTTGTCGCTCCATTCGTCTATCTAGGCCTGCCGAAGGAGGAGGTCGCAGCGTCTAATTCGTCCTCAACACCGCCAGCCGTGCCCAAAGAGGTACTCAGGCAGCTCAGAGGTCCGTTGGGTCTGATTTTTGGGATAAGTGCTGTGATGGCGTTCGTGCAGAGAACTTTTCAGACAATGGTTCCAATCATAGTTGCTGAGAATGGCGGCGCCGAAACGCTAGGGGCCATCGCACTGACTGCTTACTTCTCCGCACAGGCATTCGGGACGGTAGCGGGAGGCCTCCTTTCAGACCGGCTTGACCGTCCAAAACTTCTAGCTCATTTGTGTTTTTGGGCTCTGCCCGCCCATGCCTTAGCCGTTTGGATTGGCCCCGCTGGCACGCTCGGATTAGCGTTGGCAGCCATAGCTGGCTTTCTAGGGATGGCTACGCTTCCGCCTGTAGTAGTAATGGCTCAGGAGATGATCCCGAACGGGACGGCTGCGAGTTCCGGAGTAGTCATGGGATTGGCTTGGGCAACCGGAGCCCTCGGTGTGCTAGGCACGGGCATACTTGCCGATGCCATTGGGCCGCAGGCAGCCACCCTTGGATCGTTTCCTGTAGCATTGATTGCTGTCGCCTTGGCGCTCCATCCCTCGTTAGGTAGGGCCGAAGCCAAAGAGAATATCACGCGCAAGTAGGGGGAGTCTTCGTTGACCCTTGGCAGCAGCCCGTCTAGCTTTTATCGACTCTTCTGGGTCGTCATTTGGCTGCCCGCAGACCCCGTTAAGGCCCGATTATGTCGAAGCGACACCCTAAAGCGCGGCGCAGTTCCCAGGGAACCCACGATGCCGACGACACCTTTGTCGTTGGTGTTCTAGAGGCATCGAACTGGGCAAAGGCCAATCAACAGTTAATGACGGTTGGTGGCGTGCTGCTAGTGCTCATGATTGCCGGTGGATTTTACTATGTGAATTACCGGTCAGAGATGAACGTAAGGGCGGCCGAGTCGCTAGAAACGATCTATCAATCAATCTCTATCAATGATACAGAAGGTGCGAAAATCGACCTAGCTACGTTCCTGGATCGTTTTGGCTCCACCGCGTATGACGGTGAGGCCCGACTCGTGCTTGGCGAGCTCTATCTTGAGTCTGGGGACCCGCAACAGGCTCTGGCTGTTCTTGGTCCGATTGGCGAGCGCCCGGCATCACCAATAGCTCTCCAAGCCGCCAGATTGCTGGCGCAAGCCTACGAACAGGAAGGTCGATGGCAGGAGGCCGAAGATACGTATCTTGCTATTGCTGATCAATCTAAGCTGGACTTTCAGGTGCAGGATGCTCGTGTAGCTTCAGCACGGATTAGAAATTCTCAAGGTGACGGCGATGGAGCGATTGCGCTCTATCAGCAGGTATTGAGCGGACTGGATGCGAACTCCCCGGAGCGTGGTGAGTTTGAGATGAGGATCGAAGAAATCCGCAGCGCCTCCGCGAATTAAGGAACAGATGGGCTAGCGAACTCGCGCGCGCTCAGAGTACTTTAGTTCGTATAATATATATTATGTTACCTT
>DEAT01000003.1 GCA_002348265.1 Gemmatimonadales bacterium UBA2975
TAGCAGGAAGGCTAGAACTAGAGACGTAACCACCGCGCCCGCCGTCCGAAAAGAGATATACACGAACACATTGAACGGGCCGAATAGCTCTGAGAGTTCTGGAAGCAAGTGGGCAAACATTAGATCCCAACCTTCCGGGCGCCTTCTCGACCGAAGTCTTCCTCAAGTCGGGTCAACATCCGCTCCAATGCGATGCTCCGCGAAGCCTTCAGTAAAATGATCTCACCTCCATTCAGACGAGCGACAAGTCCTGAGTAAACCGCCTCCCAGTTTTCACCTGAAACAACGCGCTCTTCGCTAAATCCCAAATCAGTCGCTACTTCAGCAAAGTGACCGGTGGCTATGACCAGATCGACATCCCGAGCTACTGCATCTTTCAGTACCTCAGCATGCAGTTCAGTTGCCGCATTCCCGAGCTCCAGCATCGAGCCCAAAACAGCCACCTTGTTTCCCGTGACAGCCTGACTTTCAAGCACTTCTAGAGATGCACGCACACTCTGTGGATTAGCGTTATAACAGTCGACGATGACCGTGAGATCTCCAATCCGCTGAAACTCACCTCGCATCGAACCCATTTTAGAAGAACCGAGCCCACGAACTGCATCCCTCACCGGCACGTTAAGGAGACTCGCCACCGCAAGCGCTATGAGAGCATTTGAAGCAGCATGCTTGCCAGCTGTGGGCGCCGTAACCTTCTGTCCTCGCCATTCGAAGCTGTAGCGTCCGAATACATCTACTTCAGCGTTCCCCGGACGGGCGTCCTGATCAGCATTCTGACTCCACCCAACTACCTGAACGGACGAGCAAATGGCTTGGGCGCGTTCAGCTAGGACCGGGGGATCATCACCTACCACGCACCGGCCACCTTCAGCCATTCCTCGCAGAATCTGCAACTTTTCTGCTAGGACACCATCGAAAGTCTTCAGCTTCTCCAGGTGGCTCTTACCGACAGTTGTTATTACGGCAATATCCGGGCGAGCGACCTGAGCGAGTGCCTCAATCTCACCTGGCTGATTGGTGCCTAGCTCTAGCACCAGCGCTTCCACATCGTCAGGCATTGAGAGAATCGTCAACGGCATCCCAATACGATTGTTCTGATTCCCAGGCGTTGCATGGACCCGATAGGTTTCAGCTAGTGCGGCCTTCGTCATTTCCTTGGTGGTTGTCTTTCCAGACGAACCCGTAATCGCAACTACGGGGCCATTGATCCTCTGCCTACGCCATGCAGCAAGACGCCCTAGGGCATCAAGGGTGTCGTCTACTGGATAAAGCGTCCCATCCGGATCACCTGCTGCCGGTCTGGATACCACAGCTCCAGCGGCTCCTCTTGCAAACGCATCCGCAACAAAATCGTGACCGTCAAAACGCTCTCCTACTAGGGCCACATACAGATCACCTTCTGATATCGTGCGGGAATCCGTAGACACTCCCTCATAGACTAGTTCTTCCTGAGCCAGATCAGTCCGCATTCCAAGCGCCTTTCGAACGGTCACGTCACTCCAGTCGAAAGCCATCAGAGGACCCCCATTTCGCGAAGAGCATCTCTGGCAATATCGGCTTCTAGAAAGGGCTGTTTTTCTTTTCCGACAACCTGGTATGTCTCATGCCCCTTCCCTGCTAGCACGACCGTGTCGCCTGGGCGTGCCACCTCGAGGGCTTTTCTGATAGCATCTCGCCGGTCAGTCATCCGGATGAAGTCCGTAGTACCTATTCCCTCGACGAGATCGTCTATGATCAGATCCGGATCTTCGGTGCGCGGATTATCCGACGTTAGAACTGCAACGTCTGCTAAACGAGCAACCGCTTGAGCCATCCGCCTGCGTTTGGAACGGTCTCGATCACCACCGGCTCCAAACAAAACGATCAGGCGTCCTTCGGTAAGTGGACGGACAGCCTCTAGTGCACCTTCTAGAGCAGCAGGCGTATGCGCAAAGTCGATCAAGACACCGAATGGCTCAGCAACCACCGCTTCCAATCGACCCGCCACCTGTGGCGCAACTTCGAGCCTCTCAGCGATACACTCAAGCGAGACCCCTAACGCGATGGCCGCAGCGGATGCAGCGAGGGCGTTCTCGACGTTATAACGTCCGATCAGAGGGATGCTGATGTTTAAATCTTGGCCGGCTACAGTCATAAGGAAACTAGTCCCTGTGGAGCTCAACCGTATGTCTCGGGCCCGCACGTCAGCTTTCCTTGCTAGCGAATACGATATGACCTCGCGCCCTCCTCCCTCGAGGCCCTCCCATGCATCGTCATCCGCGTTGACGATCAGCGTTCCATCTTTAGAAACGAGCCTAACAAGTCCGAGCTTTGCAGCGCGATATGCCTCCATATCGCCGTGATAGTCTAGGTGATCCTGAGAAAGGTTCGTAAAGACCGCGACATCAAAGGAGATCCCGTACAGGCGATGCTGCTCTATCGCGTGCGAAGAAGCTTCGATGACTACTGTTTCGTAACTCTTGGCTGAGAGATCACGCATCCACTCGGTAAGCTGGACTGGCCCCGGTGTCGTAAGGTCTTCATTCGCTGCTCGAACGCCATCTTGGAGGGTCAAGCCAAGCGTCCCTATCACAGCCGTCCGCTTTTCGGGAGCGACCAGATGTCGAACAAGGAGTGACGTCGTCGTCTTTCCGTTCGTGCCCGTAACACCAACAACAGCCATCCTTGCGCTCGGGGAGCCAAGAACGACATCGGCCGCCAAGGCAGCCGCTTGACGCCCGTCTCGAACTACCAGTTGGGGCACGTCGACTTGCAGTGAGCGTTCCACAACCACGGCCGAAGCACCACGTCCAATCGCACTTGGCACGAAGTCATGAGCATCATCCTGCGTGCCTTTCCAGGCTAAAAAAAGATCGTCTTTCACAGTCGTTCGAGAATCTTGGGACACGCCCCGAACGACGACGTCCTCCGATCCGCGCACCTCGGTAAGGAGGCCGGCAGTCCGGAGGACGTCTAGCACCGCGTGAAGCGCGCAGGTCACCTCACTCATCGTCCTGCCCTCCCGAACGCAGGCGCACCACTTCTCCCCTAGTGACTACTGAGCCAGCAGTTGGATACGTACGGACGACATCGCCCGTCCCCATCTCGGCGACACGCAAACCGTGCTTATGTAATTCTCGAACCGCAAAGCGCACTGGCAGACCTGACACATCAGGAATCGCCACTGCATCCGCTCCCCCTTCTGACTCAGGCAGTTCCGGAGAAAGCGGAATCGGAACGTAGATTTCTTCTGTGAATTCAACATAGAGTTTAGGAGAAACCACTTCAGGATCTCTCGCCGACTCAGCAAGCGTTTCTATATCCAGAATGTTCGCGGCTAATGCTGCCTCTATGACAGACCGCGTCACGGGAGCCGCTACGGCACCCCCGTAATAGACGCCGCCTTCCGGACGATCAAGCTTGACGAAGATGACAAGCTGAGGATTATCCGCTGGGAAATACCCTATGAATGATGAGGAATAGTCACCACCCTGATAAACGCCACCGGTAGCGAAACGAGCTGTCCCACTCTTACCTGCGACTTGATAACTACCAATTCGCGCAGCTCCACCAGTTCCGGTTTCTACGACGTCGACCATTGCACGACCCACCTGAGCAGCGGTCTGTGGGCTGACAACTCGACGGATCTCTTGTGCCTCAAGTCGCTCGAGTGTCCTACCGTTAGCGTCTCGGATTTCGCGGACCAACCTTGGCCTCATCAGAGTTCCACCATTAGCGATCGCCCCATACGCCATAGCCATCTGTAGTGGCGTAGCAGACATTTCGTATCCAATCGCTAAAGACTGGGGAGACTGCCGACTCCAACGATCAGGTGAGCGGAGCACCCCCTCGACCTCTCCTGGTAGCTTTATACCAGTCCGGGTGCCGAAACCGAAGTCACGAAGACTCTGGTAATGAAGTCCTTCCGGAAGGACGAGCGCAGCTTTGGCTATACCAACATTGGACGACTCATAGAAGGCCTCTCTAAGCGTGACCTGATCACTTTCGACATGCACATCACTGAGTGTTCGACCGTTGATCGTCCAACGCCCATTGCCTATATCGATTGAGTCGTTCAAGTCTGCTAGGCCATTTTCAAGCAGGGCAGCGACTGTGAAGACTTTGAGAGTAGATCCAGGCTCAAACGGCGCATTAATTGCGGAGAGCGCGGCAATGTTCTTGTCGCGAATCGAGAATAAGGCCTTTATCTCTCCGGTATGGGGATTGGTGATCAGGATGTCCCCGCCGAACGCCTGATGCTCGTCAATCGCCTCCAGCAAGGCAGACTGAGCGATCTCCTGAAGTTCCATATCCAGAGTCAGTAAGACCTCTCCACCTGCCCTCGGCTCTTCAACGGTGACCCTCTGTCCTGGCAGGGGGTTCCCATGAGCATCGCGGGCGAATATCTGCGAACCAGTTGTTCCACTTAGGTGTTCGTCGAATTGCTGTTCGACCCCGCCTCGCCCCTCCCCGTCAATCACAACACCGGTCACTCCTCGGGCAATCTCCCCGTAGGGGTAATAGCGCTGGTATAGAGGTGCGAAGTGCACACCAGAGAGGCCCATCAACGAATCCCGAACGGCCATAGAGTACAGACCGACCTGGTTCCAAACAGACTCACCCGATACGAGCCTCTCCGCACGTGAGGAGCTTAGTCCGAGTACGTCGGTCAGTCGTTGCTTCACTGCAACCGGATCCCGTACCTCACGCGGTGCGATGGAGACCCGCACACGTTCACGCGTGACCGATAAAGGGACACCATTCCCGACAAGAACAGTCCCTCGCGGGGCGGGCAGAGTGGCCCCACCCTCCTGCTGGCGAACGGCTATGCCCTCCCACATCGAAGCTTGAACAATCTGGATCTGTCCCGCGCGCGCTATCACAGCCACCGCACCAATCAGCCACGCTGCCAGGATAGCTCGCCTGCGCCAAGCACAGGGATGCACTGCATCATGGCGGCGGCGACTCACGGCTTGTCCTCAATCCCAAGAACTACCATTTCTTGGGCGGACGGCCTAACCATTCCTAAACCTTCGGCTGCTTCGACGATGTGCGTCATACTTCTGCGGACTTGGATGTCTCGCTCGAGCTCAATCCGCTCTGCCTGAGCTACAGACACCTGCCGGCGAAGCTGGTCAAGGGTTTGATTCGCTTCGAGGGCCCTGCTTTGTCTCCAGGTTACCACACCCAGAGACAGAAGAAAGAAGGTGAATGTTAGAGAAACACGCCATAGTAGTCGCGCATCCATCAGGCGGCCCTCCGCCAAGCGCGGAGCCGAGCGCTTCTAGCTCTTGGGTTACTCTTCACTTCCTCATCAGTTGGTCGGATGACCTTGCGTGTTAGCGTCTTCCCAAGCGCATGGCCTCGGCACATGCACGCGGGCAACTCAGCAGGGCATACGCATGCCCTGCTCCACTCACGGAACGCGCTTTTCACCGCCCGATCTTCAACTGAGTGATACGCTATCACTGTCATCACTCCACCAGCTTTCATGACATCCCGGAGTGCAGGTAATCCTGTCTCGAGTGCTTCTATCTCTTCGTTGACTGCGATACGAACTGACTGGAAGATTCGTGCCTTTTTTTTGATACTAGGCGAATGACCAAGGGAAACCGTCATCGCCGCTACTAGATCATCACTGCTTTCCAGGGGCTCCTTGACTCGCCGCTTCACAATTTCTCGTGCGAGTCGGCGCGCCCGCGGCTCATCTCCAAAGTCTCGGAAGACATGGGTCAACTCTTCCTCGCTGGCTTCAGCTAGGAAGGTTGTGGCATCAGGACCCTCAGCATCCATGCGCATATCAAGCTTCACCCCACGCCGAAAAGTGAAGCCACGGTCATCGGAGTCGATTTGATGTGAGCTCACACCGAGATCAAGCAGGACCCCGTCTAGACCTCGATCTCGAATCTCAGGGTCAAGTACCGCACGATCGAACCGAGACGAGACGAATCGCACCCGGCTTCTATGATCCGCAAGCACCCGTCGTGCCTCATCCAAGGCTTCTGGGTCACGGTCAACTGCAATGACACGACACTTCTCGGACGACTCAAGTATCATCCTAGAATGACCACCGCCGCCGACAGTGCCATCAAGATATAGCCCGTCCTCGGCAGGACACATTAAGTCCAGCACCTCCTTACCCATCACCGGTTCGTGGTAGCTGGACATACGTGCTAGCCGAAGAGCTTGTGGGCGAAGTGCTGGAAGTCTCCTGCCTGCTCTTTGACCAGTTCGCCGTATGTCGTCGGGTCCCAGAGTTCTACTCGGTCGAGATTGCCGATGAGCAGAACAGTTCCCGAGAGACTCGCAGCATCCTGAAGAGCCGCCGGGACGAGGATTCTACCTTGCTTATCAGGTGACACCTCAACCGCCTGTCCTATAACCAAACGAACTTGATTCCAGGCAGCCGGATCCGCGCGCCGGAACTTGAGAAGCTCCTGCTGGACATCCTGCCACTTAGCCTCCGGAAAAAGGGTCAAATACCGCGACTCCCATTGCAGTAGGACGAAGCGATCACCATCTGCCTCACGCCGGAACGCCGACGGGAGGCTGACGCGTCCCTTCTGATCCATCTGATGCTCGTATTGCCCTACGAAACCGTTCACGCGGTGCACTCTGGTGGTACAAAGTGGTATGAAGTGGTAAATAATGGGCCATAATACGACCAGAGGCAGGAGAGCGTCAAGGGGTACTTTTTATGATTTTTTCCTCTGTGCTACCATTAGCTGGTAGGGAATTTCTTCCTTTGTCATCTGGATTATCACCGACTTCTTCGTAAATCGAATTTTTCCAAATTACGAAGAAAAACCGAAGATCAGTTGAAGGACCCGGCCAAGAGAGTGGGGAGAAATGGGTAACTCCGGCTTTATTGCATCTAAGCCAATACCGGAATGGTCAATCTCACAGGAGGCCCACTTGGGGGTACGACTGCACCGGATCGGTTGATAATGTGGCCAACTGTGAAGTGGTTAAACAAAAGAAAGCGCCGCGGAGAAAACTTTCCCCGCGGCGCTTTCTTTCTCGGCTCGAAACCTCGACCCAGTTTAAGCCTGTACTAGCTACCTCGCTTGATAATCGCTTCCTGGATCTCGATATAGGTACCGACGTTAGACTGGATCTCAGAAAGGTTTACGCCCACCGACGCGGGGTATTCACCGGCGAGGCCCAGCAGCCTAAGAGCCTCCTGGAAAGCAGGCAGAGTGGCCTGAGCAGACTGGAGCGTATTGGGCTCTTGGTCGGCTACAGCTTTACGGTACAGACTGAAGGCATGCCAGAAATTCATCTGGTTTAGCATGTCATCACCAAGGTTCGGGATCTGCTTACCGAGAACCATGCCGTCAACTGTGTACTGAAACCTGTTCTGCTGGTAGCCGTTCTGATACGCTTCCGCGAACACCATCGTACCAGCCTGCGCCGCCTGGGCCGGATTACCTTCAGCTGCACGAGACAAGACAACTACCGCATCTTGCAAGCGGCCAGCTTGGATTAACCAGTTCCCCTGTCGGAGTGCAGCACTCGGATGTTCAGGGTTGATCTCCATGACACGGTCTAGTGCGCTGATCGCATCATCCAGCCGGTCGGCCCTCTGAAGCGCATCGGCATAAAGAAGCCAAGGGCGGTCCTCCGACGGATGCGTTTCCAGCACACGCTCGCTCATCATGATCGCGTTATCTAGGTCTTCGAGCTGGATATAAGCTGACACCACGTTCTCCAACAATCGAACCTCTGTCTCGGTGCCCTTAACTTCGAACACCTTCACGTACGAGTCGATCGCCTCTCGATAATATCCGGCTGCCTCGGGTGCCAAACTCTCTTCACTGTCGGCTGGCGCAGTGAGAGCCGCTTCTTGCTGGATGTCACTAGCAGCCCTGAAGGCAAATCCGCCATACTGTGTGTGCAGGTCAACGTTCTCAGGATCAACGTCGAGACCTACCTGAATGAAAGCCATCGCTCCAACTGGATCACCCGCCTGAGCCAACTCATACGCTATTCGCATCCGAATAGCGGAATTCCCCGGGTTGATATCAAGATAGCGCGAGTAGTAGTCACGTGCTTTATCGTCTTGCTCACTTACGGCTGCGATGTAACCAGCCAACTGCAAGGCATCTTCGTGAAACGGATTGGCCTCAATAACCGTCTCCAGTTCTCCGAGCGACTCATCCATACGCTCCATCTCGTAAAGAATCCGACCACGCAGATAGCGAGTTCCTATTTGGTTCGGGTTCAGAGAGAGTGACTCGTCGCAGTTGCGCAAAGCGTTGTCCCACTGCTGCGATGCATAATAATCGTTACAAATGGCCGCCGAACGTACCGTAGTGGAATAGCGCTCAAACTGCTCATATATGTTCTGTGCTGCGAGTTCTCTGTCATCCTTAGTAGCCGGAAACGCTTCGATTGGGAAAGACTCCGAACCCTGGATATCCCAAACCTCAGCTGAGAGCATGAAGTTGTCTTTAGACACCTCCGTGTAACTCCCACATATGGCGACTGGAATGTTGACTTGAGACGCAAGCTGACGCGTGTACAGACAGTTCAAGTCATCAATCTTCATATCAAAGCGCTTAGCTTCGTCCTTGATGTCTCCTTCCTCCATGGATACGTGCGTTGGGAAATCTTCCAGCAACTCACGCAGTTCCTTAGAGACATCTTTTCCGAATCCGCGATCCGCATCCTCAAGCGGCTCGAAATATGGAATAATGACGCGGAAACGCCCTCCGTCCTGAGCCGCTAACCGAGCAGCAGGGGCGATCACGATAGCGGCAAGCGCCAAAGCGAAAGTTAGCTTGAGCCGTCCAAGCATTGCTTCATCTCCTTGGGTTTTACCCACCCTAGCGAGGCGGGCTCATCCGGATCGGAATCCGAACAGGTTCAATCACGTCTGTTGACTATTCTTGAGTACCGCACAAAAAACCCGGAGATCCGAAAATCTACGGATCCAGGCATGAATAGCTTGCGAATTTATTCACAAAGCTTGAAGTGGGCAAACATATTTTTCGGTAAACGGATGGAATCAATGGATATCGGACTAACCCATGGTACCCATATGCGCACTCTAACCGGGGCTACACCGTACCGAAAATTATTTCAGATCTTATTCGAGAAGCCCATCGAACGCCTCAAGTGTTCGGCGCAAATCAACCGGCATTAGAGAGGAGGCCCCCACTGAATAGTCATACATAACTTGCACGGTTGAACCGCTCTGAAGCTTGTCCCCATTCTCTCCGCGAACCTCGTACTGAAGCTCAAAGTGCTTCCGGCCAATCCTAGATACACGCACTCCCACCGAGACCGTCTGAGGCCAAAACACTCTAGAGTGCCACCGTACGCTACACTCAGCTAGCACGTAGGGGAGCTCAGCAATCTGGCTATCACCTACCACGTGCTCCCAGTACGCCCAGCGAGCCTCTTCAAAATAAATAAGGGCATCGGCGTGGTGCACGTGCCCACCCACATCCACATCACGAAACCGAATGGGTACAGAGTGCCAAAAGCGGAAGTCAGAATCACTTTCGCCGCTATCGTGCTTCACTTCTTCAGTCATCAGAATCCTACCGGCTTCATTCTAGCCAATAACCCGGCACTTTTGGTGAACGCTTAAGCATGCTCCGTGTAGAACCTGCATTCGAAGCCAACGTGCCATGAACATTTTAAGGATAAACACATACAGTGTTTCTGAAACAGCGTTCAAATAGTGCCGAAACGGATGAGTTTAAAACCCTAAAAATTCAATAGATCGGAGACCTGCCCCAATCTCACTATGCTGAGTACACAGATTCGAACCCTGCTCAACCCCATCGCCATCATAATCAGTTTTCTGAGTACCACACCAGTACTCGGACAAGATGCGCAATGCCATTACAGGGGAGCCCCTGAAGCTTTAGCGGAACGTATGAGTCCGCTGGATTCTGTGACCATTACTCTTGGAGGCGGGCAGGCCAAACTCTGTTACGGTCGGCCGTCAGCACGGGGACGAACTATGGTAGGAGGGGAGGATCCCCTAGGTCAGCCATGGCGCATGGGTGCCAATGAGCCGACAACGCTCCACCTCCCATTCCCCGCTCGCTTAGGCTCAATAGACCTGCCACCCGGCAAATACTCGCTATACGCAATCCCGGAAGAAACCGAATGGACTGTGATCGTGAACACAAACACCAACCGTTGGGGCATTCCTATAAGTCCGGACGTGCGCTCATCTGATTTTGGGAGCATGAAAGTTACGCCGAAAGAACCGAGCAAATACGTAGAAACAATGACATTCAGTTTTCAGGGATCAGACCTAAGCGGCCTGATCACGTTCGCTTGGGAACTTGCGACATTCGACCTCCCCATCTCACGTCGCTGAGCGATCAAATTCGTGCCCCTCAGTTCAAGAACACATAGGTGATGGCGAGCGATCCGCTTGCTCTGAGTGGCGCAGTCGAAATCATCGCACATCGTGGGTTTAGCGCTCGCGCGCCTGAAAACACGATCGCAGCCCTTACTCTCGCCCTCGAAGAGGGGGCTACTGCTGTCGAGTTCGACCTTCGTACCGCGGGTGACGGCAACCCGGTGCTCATGCACGACGAGACACTGAATCGAACCACAAATGGTATCGGCAACGTGGAAGAGCTAAGCCTAGAACAGCTTGCACAGCTCGATGCAGGCTCTTGGTTCAATTCTACCTTCGAGGGAGAACGTGTCCCTTCTCTTGCTGAGGCACTTGAGTGTCTAAAGGTCCAAGTCAAAACCATTTTCGCCGAGCTGAAGGGCGGAGGTAAAAACCAAAACCTGCTGAACGTAGTCTCGATAACACGCGCCGCCGGCCTCCTCGAAAAAACCGTATTTATCGCGAAAGATTGGTCGCTGCTTGACGAACTCCGCCGACATGCCCCCGAAGCTCTCATAGGCCCTATTGTCGAGCGCCGGGAACAGACTCAAGGAGCCCTTACTCGTTTCACTAACGATCCCCGATGCCTTCTCGATTTCGACGCACGTATTCTCCTGCAGGATCCAAAAATAGCGCTTTATGCAAAACAAAATGGAATGGAGATCGCCGTATGGACCGTGGATAAAATAGCAGACGCAGAGCTGCTTCTGAATCTTGGAGTCCGTCGGATTACCACCAACCAAGTCGGGCGGATGCTAGCGTGGGCTCGCACACTTTAGGCATATCTGCAACCCCAATTTTTGCAGGTCAAATCAGTCGGACACATCGACCACCTGTTCCCCCTCTGTAACAGGCCCTTCTACCGGCAAGGTCATCGTGAACGTGCTTCCCTTACCAAGAGTCGAGTCGACTTCAGCGGTACCGCCATGCGCAGAAGCCACTCCCTTGACGATCGCCAGACCCAGTCCTGCAGAACCCCCGTCTCGCTTTCTACCTTGAGAGAATCGATCAAAGATCCGTCCTCCAACATCCGGGGCGACTCCCGGCCCGTTATCTGTTACCGTGACCCGAACCGACGAACCGTCGTAGGTGCAGGACGCCGTGACACTGCCACCTTCGGGGGTCAGGCGGATTGCATTGTCCAGCAAGTTGGACACCGCCTGGATAATGCGGTCTCGGTCCACTCGCGCCACAACAGACCCACTCTTCTCAACGCTAAGATTGATAGATCGTGATGATGCTCGCATTTCAAACATTGACACGGCTTCATCCAAAAGCGTCACTAGATCTTCCTTAGAAGGCCTCACAACAAAGATCCCCGCTTCAATTCGGGAGGCGTCGAGAAGGTCTCCAATAAGGCTCTGCATGCGCTTCCCAGATCTGTGAATCATCTCAGCCTGATGTCTGCGTTCCTTCTCGTTAAGCGAGAGGTCGAGTAAGATTTCGGCCGCCGCAATCGTAACGCTCAACGGATTTTGCAAGTCATGCGAAACTATGGAAACAATATCTTCGCGCTGACGCACCGCCCTCCGAAGTTCGGCCTCGCGCTCAAAAGTTTCCGTCATATCGGTAAACGTGAGAACGGCACCGATCAAATCCGCTCCGTCGATCATCGGTAATAAAGACCAACGCGCTGGAAATGGGACACCCCTCCGGTGCCAGAGGACAGCTCCATCCTCCGACTCTAGTGCTTTACCTTCCGCAGCAGCAGAGAGTAACGATGACGAAGACCGGTCTTCTACTCTTCTTTCTCTATCAGAATGAAAAATCGTTGCATGCACATCCCGTCCACGGATTTCGGACACAGTGTATCCGAGAAGGCGAGCACCAGCCCGGTTCAGCGAAACACATCGTCCATCAAGGTCCATACCCAGCACCCCATCATCGGTGGCCTCCAGGAGTGCGTCGGCTTCTCTTCTCTGCTGAACCGCGACACGCCGTAGTTTCTCCCTCTCTACGGTTAGTGTTCGATAACGGTACGCCACCCGACCAATAATCAAAGTGGCAAGTAGAGCGACGAGAGCCAGTACCAGCATTATACGTGCCTGTAATCTCTGTTCCGTAACTACTCTGCTGCGACTAGCACTAACCTGCTCCGCAATGATGAGATCGAGATCGCGTGTTGCTCTTTGCAGGTCCTCATACCCCTGACGCAGTTCAGCTCTCGCATCCCCTGTCGGCCCTTGCTCGAAGAGCTGAATATTATTGAAACGCCAATCAAATGACTCACTGCGCAGTGCTGCTACCCTCTGGAAAACAGTCCTCCCTAAATAGTTGGGAGCGTGAGAAGAGCCTGACTCAAGCTCCCCGAGTACATCCTGATCCAACTCTCTCGCGAACGCAGCCAACGAGTCTAGTACCGCATCCTCTTCGACGATTGCGGCCCTGTAATATTCGCGGAATGAGCCATCGCGAGAGAGCAGAAAACCCTCGACCCGCGCCATCTGTCTCGCCTTCAAAAGGCCCAGCTTCGCGCTTAGCCTCGTTGCTGGCTCACCGACGTTGATGATCATGTCCTGAACAGCTGCAACCCGCTGACCAAAGTATGAGGGCACAGCAATCAGTGCGATCAAAGCCAGAGTAACAAAACCTAGTGCCCATAGCCCACGTGCTGACGGCGGACGGGGCACTTGGGGCTCGATTCGTGAAAAGGGATACCACCCCTTTTTATCCTTCATCTCCGGTCCGCCATTCTTTGCCTAACTAGTCGAAATCGAAGTCCTCTTCACATGCGCCTAGGATTGGAACCCTCAACACCTCAGGTAGAGTACGCTCATGATAGACAGTCCGTAAACAAGGCTGTGAGGTCACAACAAGACATCACTCCGGACTTTTTTAGTTGCGGATAGAAGAGAGGCTAATACCGTCCAAAACCTCCGGGTCGGCAGATAGCTCCTTCTCTCCCGGCTCGAAGCCGTTCATACGCAGAATGTACGCCACGAGGCCAACGGCTTCTTCATCGGTGAGGCTACCCGGAGCAGTTTCAGGCATCTGTGTCTGGATCATCTGATATAACGAGCCCGCATGACGACGACTCCACTTGAACTTGAACTGCGAATCCGAGAACTCACTTGAGGCGTGGCATTCAGTGCATTGGCTGCGAAAAACCTCTCGGCCGCCGTCCGCCTGATCATCTGTGAATGAAATCGAACCATTAGCGTTCTCCGCGGCTACGGCTACAGTCGCAGCCTCATCTGGCTGACCTTCACTCTGAGGAGCAACCACAGGCGCCACATTACCTGACGCCGCACATCCGGACAGAGTAAAAAGAAGCGAGGCAATCAGTTTTTTTTGATAGCGTTTCATCAAGGGTCGATCCTGGTTCAAAGTAGCTGATGAAAAGAGCCAAGCCCGTGCCAGCCTGCAACCGGTTCGAGCGCAGCACCTAACTGAAACCTTCTAAATCTTGATATAGACTCTTTTGGCATGAAGAATCCAGATGAGTCCAAGCCAGATCGCTAGGTAGGTCAGAGCAAAGGCCAATGAGCCATTCACGTCACCAGCCCAGTTCCTGAAAACAACCTCGTACACCCAATTATAGATAGAGGGACCATCCTCACCACCAATGCGGATGTAGCCTAACATCTTACTCGCCATGCCTGAGGCGACATACACGGCGATCGCATTCGTGCCGAATACGACCATCCAAGTGCACCACGCACCTCTCAGTCGCTTAACATCAATCAACCAATACATCGACCCGAATAGCAGGAGCGCCGTCCCTGAGCTAAACAAAGTGAAAGAACTGGTCCAGAGATTCTTGTTGATTGGAAAAGCCATACCCCAAATAAGGCCCAAAACAGCAAACAGTGCAGCGGCGGTCAGCATGGCTCGCGTCTTGATCTCACCACTCTTATCGGCCTGGAGCCAATCTCCCGTCGCGATGCCCAGGAGTGCTGTAACTACTGCGGGAAACGTCGAAAGCAGACCCTCTGGATCCCAAGTCCCCTGCCAAAGACGACCCGGCATTAAGAGCCGATCGAGCCAAGACGCAAGATTGCCTTCTGGGCTCAGATCTCCGGCACCGTAGCCCGGAACCGGCACCAGCGTCATCACTGCCCAGTAGCCAAGAAGTAAAATGATTCCTGTAACTGCACGTCCGCGGGCGCCGAGATAGATGTATGAAGCACCAGCTGCCAAGTAGACAATCCCAATCCGTTGAAGCACCCCATACAACCGCATTTCTCCCCAATCGAAAGTTGGAATCGCACGCATAGCGACCCCCAAGGCAATCAGGATTAACGAGCGACGAAGCACGTGACGCATCAGGTGGCCAGTCTGCGCAACGGTTCCTAGTCTTCGCCGAAAAGAGAATGGGATGGCCACGCCGACTATGAAGAGGAAGTAAGGAAAGATCAGATCTGTCGGTGTCCATCCGTGCCACTCTGCGTGCTGAAGCGGAGGGTATATATAAGTCCAGCTTCCCGGATTATTTACGAGAATCATCCCCGCAATCGTCAATCCACGGAATGCATCTAAGGAGAGGAGGCGCCTCGGCGGGGTCTGAGCATCTCTCACAAGGCACGATCCAGATCGGCAGGCAAGTTAACGTTTACAGAGACGGCCCTCGCCGACCCAGAGTTGAGCACGACCTTCTTTCCATCAACCGCCTCAAACAGTGATCGAGCAGCTCGCTCACCTTTATCAAGCAACCCCGTCACAATATCCACACACTCTGTCCGATAGACGGAACAGAGTGGCTCAAAATCAGGGTCACCTCGCCGACTCGCCGCCGCGGCGAGCACACGATTGGCGTCAGATTCCACCGCCCCCAAGGCCACCGCCTCTATTACCTCTGGACCCACGCTAGGAAGGTCGGTCGCCAAAACAAAAACGGCCGCTGCTTGATTATTGAAAGCGTGGTGGAGCGCCGACTCGATACCTGCTAAGGGTCCGAATCCAGGGCGCAGATCCCTTAACACCGTACCCCACGACTCGGAAACCGATCGAGAGGAAACGATCACCACTTCGTCGCACACAGCAGCCAGTGCACGGGACGCACGCAACACCATCGGAACCCCCTCAATTTCCGTGGTAGCCTTATCACGGCCGAAGCGCCGACTCTCTCCTCCAGCTAAGACTGCACCTATCATCGGCCTCAGTGAGAGTGGAATCTGTTGCCCTGTCATGGAAAATATCCGTTCACTCTACGCGCTGGTGTTCCGTATACACGTTAAAGCCTCCCTTACGGGTAAAACCCACAAGCGTGTGCTTGAATCGTCGAGCTAGGTCGACAGCCAGGCTAGATGGTGCACCCACTGCCACCAACATCGGGATTCCAGCAGTAACGGCCTTCTGGACTAGCTCGAAGGAAGCACGCCCGCTAACCACGAGAATCTTATTACTAGCGGGAAGTCTACGAGCCAGAAGCTCGTGACCCACAACCTTGTCTACTGCATTGTGTCGGCCTACGTCCTCCATTACGACTTGGCGTTTGCCGCTAGTGTCGAAAAGTCCTGCGGCGTGAAGTCCGCCGGTACGCTCGAACACCGCCTGCCGTTCGAGTAGTCGGTCAGGCAACTCAGTTATCAACTCAACATCAACCTTCAGACCATCCGGTAGTAGTTGGCACCCCGCGGCTTCAACGGCTTCGAGAGAGGCCTTACCACAGACACCGCAACTCGAATTTGTAAAGACATTACGGCGCAAAAGCTCAAGGTCGAATCTAACATCTGGAGCTAGCTTGGCTTCAACGACATTGTACTCCTGCTCTTCCGGGCCTTGGCAATACGATAGCTCAAGCACATCGGAGGCTGACGACAGCACACCTTCGCTACGAAGAAATCCAGCAACTAGGTCGAAATCATTCCCAGGCGTTCGCATCGTAATCGCTATCGACTCGACTCGACGCCCTTCTTTTCCTACCCATGAAACCCGAATCTCAAGCGGCTCTTCAACAGCCAAAACATCCTTCCGAGACTGGGACGAACCATCCCGGTAACGCTCGACCCGGGCCGTCTTTGTCCCGCCTCTCTGACCAATCACAATGACTTAGTCAGAAAAGCAGGAAAGACTTGAACAAGCTCATCATGGGAGCATCCACTTATCGGTCCTTTGCCATCATTATTTCTCCAAATTCTCTCTCGGGGCCTGATTCTCGGCGCCTATTAAGGACAATCCATCGTGCATATCGAGCACTGCATCGGACACCTCTTTGGTAGTGATGATTCGTCAAGCTATGCAGATCCTCCGAACACCGCCAAACGATTACTTTGAAGGCGCTTGCCGGCGCTGCCAACATGACGCCTCTTCTCAGAGCTTAAGGTATTCCGGCATCACTCACATCTTGAGAACCTCGCACATGTTCGTTCTGCACCGATACAAGTCTCAGGGCAATCTCGCTCACTGGTTTGTACCTGTCTTTATTATGGCCTGCCTGCCTCTACTCTGCGTTCCTATACCTGCAGCCGCTCAATCGAGCGGGGCGCGTCCAGACGCAGCTGCAGACTTCGACATGGCAGCCCGATGGGCACCATACAAGATCCGTGAAATGGTGCACAGCACTACAGTCTCACCCCGCTGGATCAAGGATACTGAGACTTTTTGGTACGAATGGGAAAACGCCGATGGAACGTTCTTCTATCTAGTGAACCCGGAACGTGGAACCCGAAACCAACTCTTCGACAATGACGTGATGGCCGCAGAGTTGACTAGGATCACCAGAGACCCCTGGGATGGGCAGCACCTTCCTATCACTAATATCCGCTTCCTCAACGACGACACCTTCCAATTTGACGTCGAGTCATCCCAGGATGAGGAGACACAAGAGGATTCTGGCCAGGATAACGAGGAGCGAGACGATGAAGATGATCGTGAGCGAACACAGAAACGTGTTCATCACTTTGAGTTCACTGTCTCCACGCAAACGTTACGAGAACTAAGAGACTTCGAGGAGCCCGACGATCACCCTGCGTGGGCAAGCGTCTCTCCCGATGGCCAGACAATCATCTTCGTCCGTAACTACAACCTATGGATGATGTCGGGTTCGGATTATGAGCGAATCCTCGATGCTCGTCGAGGTAGAGATGGCGACGCGGCGGAAGAAGCTGAAAATGAACTGGATGTAGAAGAGATTCAGCTCACCACTGACGGAGAGAAGTACTACTCCTATGCCGCAAATGGCACTGGCAGGGGTGAGACCAACGTCTCTCAAGAAGAGAACAAAGACGATCGCAAGCGGGCTAATCTCACTTGGTCACAAGATTCCCAGCGTTTCGCGTTAGTGCGAACCGACTATCGACAAGTAGGTAAGCTCTGGGTGGTCCACACGACCGGAAACGACAGGCCTGAGCTCGAAACTTACGCGTACGAGATGCCCGGCGAAGAGAACGTAGACCAGCATGAGATAATCATCTACGACGTCGAAAACCGAAGCCAGGTAACCGTCGCCGATCAAACAGAAAAGGACCCAGATCTGAGCATCGTCAACGCGCAGCAGTTCTTCTATCCAGATTCAGACGAGCCACGCGTATCTCAGTGGATATCTGAAAATTCAGACGAGCTCTATTACCTCCGAATCTCAAGAGATCGACACAGGGCAGCTCTGAGTGTGGCCAATACCACGACCGGAGAGTTTCGAGACATTCTCGTGGACAGCCTCAACACATACATGGAGACTCGGCAGCCTCAACGCTTGACAGATGGAAGCTGGCTCTGGTGGTCTGAGCAAGACGGCTGGGCACACATATACAGATATTCCTCTGACGGGAATCTGAGAAATCGACTTACGTCAGGGCCATGGCATGTCGATGGAATCGTCGGCATTGACGAGGAGCGCGGGTATGCCTTCCTCACCGGTCAGGGACGAGAAGATGGAGAAGATCCTTACTATCAACACCTCTACCGTGTAAACCTGGATGGTTCCGGGTTAGCGCTGCTTAATCCGGGTGACTATGACCATAGATTTTCTATGGGTGAGTCGCGACGCTTCTTCGTCGACAACTACTCCCGAGTAAATACAAAACCGGCATCCGCCCTATACAACGCCCAAGGGACAAAGATTTTAGACCTTGAGATTTCGGACTTCTCTGCTTTGGATGACGCAGGCTATTCATTCCCTGAGCCTTTCGTGGCCGAGGCCGCTGACGGAGTTACCGACATCTACGGTGTCATGTATAAACCCTACAACTTTGATCCAGAAAAGAACTATCCAATCGTCGCTTATGTGTACCCAGGTCCTCAAACGGAGTCAGTGTCAAAGTTCTGGTCAACCAACCAATACGAGCAGGCGCTAGCGCAGTTCGGTGTAATCGTCGTGACGCTAGGAAACAGGGGTGGGAATCCAGACCGATCAAAGTGGTACCACAATTACGGTTATGGTGACCTCCGAGATTACGGCCTGGCAGACAAGAAGGCTGTTATAGAGCAGCTAGGCGATCGGCACGACTTCGTTGACCTAGACCGAGTCGGAATCTACGGTCACTCAGGGGGTGGGTTCATGTCGACTGCGGCAATGCTAGTCTACCCAGACTTTTTCAAGGTCGCCGTATCGTCCTCCGGGAATCATAACAATGACGTTTATAATCGCTGGTGGTCGGAGATACACCACGGAGTTCAGGAAGTAGTCAACGACGATGGGACAATCTCGTTCGAGTACGATATTGAGAAAAACTCAGACCTTGCCGCCAACCTCAAAGGTCATCTGCTTCTAACTACGGGAAACGTGGACAATAATGTTCACCACGCAGGAACCCACCGTATGGCAGAGGCCTTGATCCGCGCCAACAAACGCTTCGACTATTTTGTCTTCCCGGGTCAACGACACGGGTACGGCGATATGGGTGATTACTGGTTTTGGCTGCGAGCAGAATACTTTGTCGAACACTTACTAGGTGCCACGGCAGACATGGCGGATATCCTTCCGCTTCAGGTAGAAAGTCCCAAAACCAGATGATAGTAAGTAAGACTCGATCAATTAAGCCTCGGGGGGATCCCTCCTGATTTCTCCAGGCAGAAGTTCATCACGCTTCTCACGTATACGAGCCCAGATCCGTGAAGACACAAAAACTCCTGAGACAACCGTATAGGCAGACCCCATTCCAAGCATCAAAGCCACCAAGAGCCCACCCAACCACAAGGTGAAACCAACCGCCACCGTAAAACCCGGTCTGAGACCAACCACGCTTTATCTCCAGTTTGCAGGACTGAGGGGTGCCTACTCCAATTCCGGCTTTCAGGACAGTTGCTCAGTTAGGCTACCTGAGTAAAGAGCGTATCGACTGTCATTGGGCACCCCTCTTTATCGCAGCAGACAGAGACAAATATGCCGGCTCGATCTTCTGCCGTCCATGAAGGAACTAACAGTATTGAGAACGACTTTTTTTCATAAAATTGAAAGTTTCGCGTGGTTGGTGTACTCATGGGATATCGCCAGATTGAGAGTATGAAAACCCCATACACTACTCTGCACATCATCGCCCTCCTTTCTGCTATTTCAGTAACGGCCCCCGTCTCAATAAGCGCACAGGATTCTGAGACAGATATTATTGATCCCGTACCAGGTGAATCGCTGAAGGTATGGCTTTTGACCGCTGGCCCTGGAGATGCAGTTTGGGAGCGATACGGTCACAACGCGTTACGTGTCCTAGATACAAGCACGGGGCGCGACATATCCTACAACTGGGGAATCTTCAGCTTCGGGGAGCCAGTGCAATTCATCGTTCGATTTCTTCAAGGGCGTATGGTTTACATGATGGCACCATTCGATACCGAGGCGATGCTGGCCGCATACGAGAAAGACAATCGGGAAGTGGTGCTCCAAGAGCTCGATCTGACTCCATCCGAAAAAATCACCCTACAAAACTTCGCTGAAAACAATGCATTACCGGAGAATCGCGATTACTACTACCAATATTTTCGCGACAATTGCTCTACTCGAGTCCGAGACGCATTAGACATGGTGCTGAAGGGTGAGCTCAATAAGGCTTTTGGTAAAACACCAACGGGAACAAGCTACCGGTGGCACACGAAGAGACTCACACAAGCGAACCCGCTCGTATATACTGGGATGGACGCACTACTAGGGCCTGCAACTGATCGCGAGCTAACAATTTGGGATGAGCTATTCTTGCCACTGAGCCTGCGCGATCAGGTGCGTGATCTACGAATTCCTCGGGCAGATGGGACAGCGAAATACCTGGTTCTAGCAGAAGAGAGGGCCGTAGTCTCAACACGTCCAGAAGAGCCAACTGCGCCGCCGAACTGGCTCCTACGGTTCTTATCAGCAGGAATCATTTTCGGAGCAATATTCTCTTCTCTGAGATCGAATTTTGTTCAGAAGTCAGCAGTACTGAATTTCCTGATAACGGGAGCAGCCACTGTCTGGTCGGGCTTATTAGGCGTCTTGGGATTGATAATTGTTGCCCTGCTATTCACAGATCACACTTTCTCAGCATGGAATGAGAACCTCTTTCTCGCCAACCCCATCACATTTGGTATTTCCATTTCTCTGTTCTCATCAAGCCTAAACCCAAGCTGGAAAAATAGAGCTAGGAAACTTTCCGCCACGTGTGCGACGATCGCGGTAATCGGATTTATTTGGCAAACAGGCCCTATCTCCGGACATGAAAATGGAATGTTTTTCGCTTTCCTTCTGCCTGCTCACCTAGGCCTAGCTTGGGGACTGCGGTAGTCTACAAGCTGGATTTTTTGAAGTGATCAGCTACGAGTAGGCGTCCGGAATACTCCTTTGGCTAACCAAAAACTCGAACCAACTAGGGTAATCCGGGATCAGGTATCGGAGCAGAAAAAAATAGAATTTATGATTACTAAATGATGGCCGTGAAGGACGAACATCAAATCAGTGGAATCACGTTTTTTCTCCACCAGCTTTCTTGATGATGATTGGAATAAACTTGGAAGCTGGTGTTTCACTTCGATGAGCACGGTGCCACAAGGGAACAAGAGAGTTGGTCTCTGGGAAATAGGCAGCACAACAGCCGCGGGGAACATCATATTCCACTGCCCTAAACCCAAGTGCTCGTCTAACTAAGCCTCGGTCTTCTATACCGAAGAGA
>DEAT01000066.1 GCA_002348265.1 Gemmatimonadales bacterium UBA2975
CCTTGGTTCGCGATTGTGGCTGGGACGCTGGCGGGCATTGCGATAGGGTTCGTTACGCAGTACTACACATCCGCGAAACCGGTAGATAGGATTGCGGAATCAAGCCAGACGGGCTCGGCGACCAACATAATCACGGGTCTAGCGGTCGGGATGGAGTCGACGGCGATCCCGGTGATTCTGATATGTGTTGCGATTGCGGTAGCATTCAGCTTCGCGGGTCTCTATGGTATTGGCATAGCGGCGGTGGGAATGCTTGCCACGGTTGGCGTGACAATGTCCGTCGATGCGTATGGGCCGATCGCTGACAATGCGGGTGGCATAAGCGAGATGGCTGGCTTGGGGCCTGAAACGCGCTCTATTACAGACTCTCTTGACGCCATCGGAAACACGACGGCTGCAATTGGGAAGGGTTTCGCGATTGGTTCGGCGGCGCTGACTGCTTTGGCGCTATTTTCCGCTTACGCGTCTGCAACGGGACTTGATACCATCAACATCGTAGATCCTATGGTGGTGATAGGTCTCCTTCTCGGTGGCACGCTTCCGTTTTTCGTCGCGGCACTCACGATGACGGCAGTCGGGCGTGCGGCTCAGGGAATGGTGGACGAAGTTCGCAGGCAGTTCCGGGAGAATCCAGGAATCATGGAAGGGACCGTCAAGCCAGATTCAGCCCGGTGTGTCGACATATCTACACAGGCGGCGCTCCGTGAGATGGTGTTGCCGGGTGTAACGGCAGTTCTGGCTCCTGTGTTCGTCGGAAAATTACTGGGTGTCGAAGCACTCGGTGGCTTGTTGGCTGGTGCCACGGTAACGGGTGTTCTAATGGCTCTGTTCATGGCCAATGCTGGTGGCGCTTGGGACAACGCCAAGAAGTATATTGAGGGTGGGGCTTATGGAGGAAAGGGATCGGACCCTCACAAGGCCGCTGTCGTAGGTGATACTGTGGGTGATCCGTTCAAGGACACATCGGGGCCGTCACTCAACATTCTAATCAAGCTGATGAGTGTCGTATCGCTTGTTCTTGCTCCATGGTTTATTGCCTGATCAGAGGAGATCAGAGCGTCGAAGAAAGGCGCAGCAAGTACAGAAGATCGTGAGCGGGTGGTTAGCCGAATCGGTTGGCCACCCGCCTGCGCACAAAGATTCAACGAATCCTGTGGGAGTTGATCAATGTCAAAGGACGCGAGTTTCGAGAACGCACTAGCCTTTGCTGCCGACCTGATTCGGATTCCGGGCTTGCCTGGGGAGGAAGGAGAGGTCGCCGGTCGGGTAAAGGCTGAGATGGATGCACTAGGACTCGAAGACATCCGGGTGGATAACGCTGGAAATGTGATTGGTGTGGCGCGTGGTCGCGGAGATGCCCCAGCCGCACTCCTCAATTGTCATATGGATGTTGTCGCTGAGGGCGATCACGATGAGTGGGAGGTTCCTCCGTTCTCTGGCGAAGTCAGGGATGGATTCCTGCATGGTCGCGGTGCAATGGACATTAAGGGTCCTCTCGCGCTTCAGACTTATGCCGCCGCTTCTATGATTGGCGAAGCCCCGGGTGACGTCGTTGTCGCGCATACCGTGCTGGAAGAACGAGGAGGTCTGGGTATGAAACACCTGCTCGAATCCGGTTCAGTGGCGCCGGGCGTCGTTATTATAGGTGAGGCGACACATGGGGATGTCTGCATTGGTCACCGAGGGCGAGCAGAAGTGGAGGTCTTAGTTGCAGGACTGGCGGGGCACGCAAGTGTTCCTGGGCGCGCCCACAATGCACTTGATCTTGTCGGAGATGTGCTGGGGAGTATTCGTGATCTAGCTGAGAATCAACCATCAGATCCACTCTTGGGAGCATCAAGTTTGATCGCCACGATGATCGATGTGCTTCCTGAGAGCCGAAACGTCATACCGGACTCGGCAGTGGTAACCATTGATTGGCGAATCCTTCCAGGTAGTGACGATGAGTCACTTATGTCTCTCGTGCGAGAGGCAATCTCATCTCGGGTCCCTGAGATACCGGATGGGTTGTCTTTGGACGTTCGGATGGCGACCGAGAGACAGAGAACTTACACCGGGCTGGTTGAGGAGCGGAGCCTGCTGACGCCGGGATTTATGATGGACGCAAACGATCCGATGATCCTAGCTGCCGCGGAGGCAGTAGGTCGACGTCAAGGAGAAGGAGCCGCGACGATTCGTCCTTGGCAGTTTGCCACAGATGGTGGTTGGTCGTGTGGAGTTTATGGTATCCCGACGGTTGGCTTCGCTCCTGGAGAAGAACGGTTCGCCCACACGAATCGTGAACGCATAGACGTCGAGGAAGCGCGCTGGGGTTTTGAGCGTTACCCGTATTTGATTTCTGCAGTGCAGCAATCCCTAGCGGTTTAGGAGCGGTTTGTTGGCTGTGACTGCGGAGAATGGATGCCTGCTCCAGTTTCGGTTTCGTGCACGGACAACGTGCAGTCGGCTCCGTGGCTTCATACCGCTTCCGTGGGCGACCTGCTTCCGCTAGCTTGGCCGATGCTCTGCAATCAGCGGAGCTAAAAAATCATCCCGCTCCATTGGGAATCTTCGCCGCTGACGAGGTTCCGAACAAATGGGGCCCGTTTCTAATCTCACGGACCGAGGGAATTCAAGATGCGGTTATACGAAGTTGTGTACATTCTTGACGCGTCACTTGATGAGGCTGGCGCGAGCACAAAGCTCGAGAAGTTTCACGAGCTTGCTACCGTAATGGGTGGCGAAGTTTCCGCCGTCGATCATTGGGGTCCCCGACAGCTAGCTTACCCTATAAAGAAAGTATCTGTCGGCTACTACGTCGTCGCTCATTTCACTGCGGTCGCGGAAGCTTTACCGGAGTTCGAGCGTCTACTGAAACTAGATGGGGAAGTTCTGCGCTACCTGCTCATC
>DEAT01000027.1 GCA_002348265.1 Gemmatimonadales bacterium UBA2975
AATCAGGCAATAACATCACTCCAACATTGAAGCTTCAATGTTTTCTTGGGTCACAAGTCCTACTTGCTTCGTAGATACAAAACTGAACAACGTGACCCCGTAAAAAGCCCGGAGAAAATGAATGAGAAAGTACCCGTGGATTCTCGCCGCTGTCCTCGTAGCCGCGGCGCCTTCGATCGCAGAGGGGCAAACCGTGACAGGGTCAGTCCGAGACCAGGCCACAGGAAACCCCATTGCTGCAGCTCAGGTCTTCCTCGAAGACCTAAGCCTTGGAGGCCTCACCCAAGCTAACGGACAATACCTCCTCCTTAATGTCCCCGTAGGTACGCACACCCTGACAGTTCAGTCCTTGGGATACAGGACCGAGTCATATGAAGTGTCAGTGGGAGCAGGCCAAACGGTGACCCAAAATTTCTTCTTGACCCAACAAGCCCTCCAGTTGGATGAAGTCGTAGTTACTGGAACGGCTGCCGCCAGCAGGGTGCGCGAAATTGGTAACTCGGTTTCCGTACTCGATGCTGATGTTGCCGAAGTCCAGCCAATCACCAACGTATCCGACCTTTTGCGAGGCCGGATGGCTGGAGTGGTGGTCCAACAGGGTTCAGGTGACGTGGGGACGGCATCCACTATTAAGATCCGCGGAAGTTCGACGATGCGACTGGTGAACGATGGGCCTCTCATCTACATCGATGGTGTGCGTGTCAGTAACCGCATGGAGAGTGGTAGCCGTGATGTCTCCCGAATCGACGACATCGATCCGGCGATGATTGAAAGCATGGAGGTCATCAAGGGACCAGCCGCAGCAACACTCTACGGAACTGAGGCAGCGAACGGCGTCATAAACATCACGACTAAGAACGGATTAACCGGTGACGCTCAATGGAACTTCACAACCCGACAGGGTGCAGGATGGTTCCGGGACCCTGCCGGCCGCACGCCGACAAACTACACGCGAGGACCCAACGACGAGCTTCGCGAGTTTAACATGTTCCGGGATCGCCCAGAAGAATTGGACGTCATGTTTAGAACGGCTCGCTCCCAGTATTACGGAATGGATGTCGGCGGAGGCACGGACCGATTCCAGTACTTTGTCGCTGGGTCGATGCAGGCAGATGACGGCGTCACGTATAACAGTTGGGCCAGAAAGTACAACGGACGGTTAAATATCCGGGCTCAACCAGCGGACAATATTACTGTGTCAGCAAACGCCGGCGTAGGAATGACCCGCATCCGACTGGGTGGCGACAATCCCTACGAAGAAGCAGTGCGTGCAACCTATCCGGAAGATCCGAGCGACCCGCTTCGTGGATACTTCCGCGCGACTCCGGAGGCATGGATCGAACAGTTCGATGATCGTAACAATGCCAATCGTATGACGGCCGGACTGACAGCCGCACACACTCCATTCGATTGGTTCACTCACCGCATGACCTTTGGTTTGGACCTAACGGACCAAGTAGAAGATCAGCTAGATAACTTCCTCAGCCCGCAGTCTGCTCAGTTTTTCAGCAGCAGTTCGGCGGCGGGAGGCAGAAGACTGAATCGAGAGTCAGTTGTTTACACAACTTTTGACTACGCAGCCTCAGCCACCCGAGACTTGAGCGATAACTTGCGCTCAACTACCTCATCAGGATTCCAGGTCTATACTCGCAGCATAAATGATGTAACGGCTGATGGTGATCGCTTCCCAGCCTTCGGCTTATCAGCCGTGAGTGCTGCGGGACAGCGCACAGGCTCAGATGGCCTCATCGAGAACAACACGGTTGGAGTCTATCTGCAGCAGCAGTTCGGCTGGAAAGATCGTTTCTTCATCACTGGTGCGATGCGCGCTGACGACAACAGTTCGTTCGGATCCGAGTTCGATCTTGTCTACTATCCAAAGATCAGCGGATCTTGGGTCGTCAGTGAGGAAAGCTTCTGGAACTTCGACTTCTTCAATTCACTGAGACTGCGAGCAGCATACGGAGAATCAGGACAGCAACCAGATGGATTTGCCGCCATCCGGAGTTTTACAACGCGCGATTCTCCGACAGGCACATCGACGGTAACCCCAGCCTCTCCGGGTAACGCAGCACTTGGGCCTGAGGTCGGAAAAGAGATTGAAGTGGGCTTCGACGCTTCAATGCTTGATGGTCGTGTTTCATTGGACTTTACCTATTACGACCAAACAACCACGAATGCTATCGTGTCGCGTAATGTGGCTCCGTCCGGAGGCTTTACCGCGCAGAAGGACGTAAACATCGGACAAATCAACAACAAAGGAATCGAAGCTTCACTAAACGCTAGAATCTGGGAGTCAAACGCATTCGATTGGGATCTCCTCGTCAACGCCAGCACAAACACAAACGTGATCGAGGACCTCGGACTCGAGGGCTTTCTGCAACTTGGATGGACAACAAGACACCAGGAAGGCTATCCGGTCGGCTCAATGTTTGCTCCTAGGGTGCTGAGCGCACAGTTCGTATGTGCCGATGCAACTGACCCTGCCTGCCGAGGGATTGATGCTTCAACGATGCTGTGTGACGACGGCAACGGAAATGGAGTGGCGTGTACACCTGAGGCATGGATCTATCAGGGGCATCCTGATCCCAATCTCGAACTCTCTATAGGCTCATCTTTCAACATCGGTGATCGTCTTACAATCGACGCTCTGGCACAGGGGAAGTTCGGTCAAACCAAATACGACTTGATGGGATGGTGGCGCTACGCTGCGCTCCAAACCTCCCTCATCAATGCTGATCCGCGCAATCATCCGCCAGAGTTGGTCGCTGAGGCTCAGGAAGGGGCATTCGGTGAATTTGCGCTTTGGGTAAACGAGGCATCGTTCTTCCGCTTCAGAGAGGTCTCGGCTACTTACCAACTACCGGATGGGATCGTTCAGTCATTGGGATCAACAAGAGGGAGTATCAGTCTGTCCGCTAGGAACCTGGGTATGATTTGGACTAATTGGCCTGAGTGGCCGCACCACGATCCTGAGGTTGTTGATCCAAGTAATACATTCTCTGGAAACCGAGAACCTCAAGAAGATTCGGCAGTTCCGCCGCTTACTTCTATGACGCTCACATTCCGGCTGGGTATGTAAGGAGATATGAAAATGACTAACACATCAACAAAGTTTCATGCTCTGACGCTTTCCTTGGCCGTCACGCTGGCCGGCTGTGGTGCGCTCGACGATCTTTTAGAGGTCGATGCTCCATCGCAGGTCATAGCTAGCGACTTGGAAAATCCCGCAGCTGCAGGCCTGATGGTGAACAGCGTGGCAAACGAAGTACGGTGCGCTTACGCATACTTCGCAGCTGCAGGGGCCATAACTGGAAATGAATGGCGAGACGTTTCCAATAACACTGTCTTAAACATTTGGGACTCGCGGACGCACGATACAAGTGGGTACGGTGCCCAATATGCGAGTGCGGACTGTGGAAGCTCTCAGCCGGCAATCTACAAGCCACAGTCCAGGGCAAGATGGATTGCCGACTTCACTCTGGGACTGCTTGATGATTGGACAGTCGCGGACGTTCCGGAAAAAGCCGAGTATCAGGCGCTCGTGAACATGTACGCGGGTTTCGCTTATCTCATGATGGGTGAATCAATGTGCGAGGTAGCCTTCGACAATGGTCCAGTCCAAGATCGCGGCACAGCGTTCAGTACGGCCGTAGCCCGATTTGACGCGTCAATTTCTGCAGGAGCTTCAGGCGATGTATTGCATGCGGCTCAGGTGGGTAAGGCGAGAGCACAGCTTGACCAAGGGGATCTTGCTGGCGCTGCTGTTACGGCTGCCTCAGTGCCCTCTGGTTTCGTTTGGAATCTTGCATTCTCTGACGCATCTAACGTTACACGAAACACATTGTGGAACATAAGTGTCGATGACGAAAATGTTTCACCGGCTGAGCCTTATCGTAATTTTGCCTACAACGGTGTAGCAGACCCGAGGGTCAACACGTTCTATACAGGTAACGACCATCCGAGAACGGGCCTCGAGATATGGAACTCAGATAAGTTCCCCAATGCGAGCTCACCTCTAGAGATGGCTAGTTATGCAGAGGCACAACTCATCATCGCAGAGGCGGCTATCGCTGCAGGCAATCCTGGCGAAGCAATAGCCATCATCAATAATTTCCATAGTGCTGCAGGTTTGGATGCCTATGGTGCCGAAGGAGAAGCAAGCGACGCTCAGAGTGTGCTCGAACATCTTATCCGACACACGCGCGCGGCTGAATTGTTTCTCGAAGGCCAGCACCTCTATGACTTGACTCGCCACGGTCCAAGCGGAACCGGCATCCTATCGCTATATCCAGCAGTAGGTGTGGACGATGGATTCGGTGGTCAGTACTCAAACCAGATCTGCTTCGACCTACCTGCCACGGAATTCCAAAACAACACGACAATTGTCGGTGGCGGTGGCTGATAACAGGCCCTGAAAAAAGCTGACAGGTTAGACACTCAACACCCTGTTTTGTGTCTAGCCTGTCAGTTCTCAGGTCCAAAGTCGTAGTATCAAAATCGTCCGGTGACGATGTTAATGACTCCCGAAGTATGGCCAGTACCCCAACGGATTGTTGCATCTGCCATGCTGTGAAACTCCAAAGAGAGTATCTCGGTAACGGGTATTGAGTGAAGTGTTGGTAAGCCCCCGTGCCGGATTTGATCAATGTATACGATAGGATAACTGGCAGCCGGATTCGTGAACGAACTCGGTCCACGGGCGCTAAGCCAACGAGGTCGCAAACGCCGAATCAAAGCCATGGCCGAGGTTGCATTCCGACCGCGCAGTTGAATCTCATCGCGAGTAATCAGCAGATGATCAAACCGAACAGAATCTAGATCCGGAGGAGACGCATTCCCATTTACAACAAGAGACTCTGGAGCGCTCAGTGGCACGCACCCTGAAACAAACGCTAGAAGAACCAGCAGCGTGCTGCGCGTCCTTGCAACACTTTCCGTTGTTAGCGTCCACTTATTCACGGTGATCTCGGAGGCAACGAAAAGTCATATACTAAACTAGCAAGAGGCCTTGCGGCGAGTATACTTCGAATGGCTCGGCTGGACTTTAAAACCATGACCATCTCCCGGAACGAAATGTCACAGACAAGTACTGGCACAAAAACCATTCGTTATTCCGTCCTCTTAATGCTTTTGCACACTGGTGGATGCGTGACGTGGGAACCGGCGCGAGGCGTGCCCCGAGACCTGATCACAATCGAACGTCCATCATCGATTCGTGTGACGGATGTAGACGGCACCCGAAAGACCCTCAAGAACCCGATCATCATAAACGACTCAATCGTATCGGCTCCTGCCCCACCCCCTGGCACAATAGTCATGCCTCCCCGACAAGGGCTACTCCTAAGGGACGTGAACACTTTTGAGCTGCCCAGAGTAAATACAGGTCGAACAATCGCTCTTATCGGTGCCATTATTGGTACGTCCATCACTTGGGCGAGCGTGCAAGGAAAAGGATCCGGTGTTGAGCCGAATACCGATGAGATCCTAAAAGACGGAAGTATCAGGCTTCGTTCGGACATCACTCTGAGTGAACTTTTCAGTATTTTTTGGTGACCCCTCTCATGAGAAGGAGAATCTCCGCTCTGGTCCTCCTAGTTGGGACCATCATCAGCACAGCGTGCGACGATCCAGTGGGTCCTGTACTCACACCCACTGAGCGTTGCGGCTCCCAATCTTCTCCGACAGCAACAATCTCCTTCGAAGACTCCAGGCTTGAGGCAGCGGTTCGCACTTCGCTCAATCTCGGCCCTTCCGGAGTGATCACGTGCCAGCTTGCGAGCACCTTACAGGAATTGAGTGGGGGGAGCAAAGGAATCGTCAGCTTGGCTGGTATCGAAAACCTGACTTCGCTTCGCGATCTCCTTTTGGCAGACAACGCTATTGCTGACCTAAGCCCCCTGAGCGGACTCACAGCTCTTGAGATCCTCGACCTACAGGACAACGAAATCACAGACCTGACTCCGCTCGCTAATTTGGATCTTCGAGCGCTGAGCCTGACAAGAAACTTAATCACTGACATCGATCCCCTGCGCTCACAAATCCGGCTTGAGCTATTGGCTATCGATCACAATGACATCACCGATATTCAAGCCGTGGCGGGAATGGTGAACATGCTGAGGCTAGTGATGTTCGGGAACCGCATTCAGGACCTGACTCCGGTGGAAAACATGGTCCGACTCGACTTGATAGATGTGGGAGCAAACCCCCAGCCAGACCTAACACCATTAAGCAACCTTTCAACGCTCTCAGTAGTCGGATTGGATGGTGCTAACATCGTAACCGTCGCCCCACTGAGTGATTTAATTCTTCTCCGCTTGGTAGTGCTCGATAACAACCCAAGCCTAACAGACATTCAACCACTTATCGACAATCGTGGATTCGGAACCCGAAGCGAATTGTGGGCTCGGGAAACAGGCATTAGCTGCGCTGATTTTCTTACACTTTCAAACCGTGGCGTTACAGTGTTATCTGATTGTTAAGCATCATGATTGACCAGCATCCCACAGCCAATGAAAAATCGTTTGGCCCACTGCCGAGGGGCTAAGACATGGGCAAACTATCGATGAGGCGAATCATACGATCGATTTGATCTGGATTGGGAATGCGTCCACGTCCAGCGCCTAAATTGTCCACCATATGTTCGGGATTGCTGGTCCCAGGACAAACCGCGGTCACTGCTGGGTGAGCAATCGCAAACTTCAACATGAACTGCGCCCATGTATACGCGTCCAATTCAGAAGCCCAATCCGGGAGCGAACGGTTCCCTATGCGTCTCCACATTCTTTGCCTACCAAAAGGCAAATAGACCAAAACTCCAATCTGGCGTTCGATTGCCATTGGAAAAATGACCTCTTCAGCTCTTCGATTGTCGACAGAATAGTCTATGCCGATGAAATCAATCGGTTCACTGCGCATGACATCGACAAGATCAGAGTACTGATCAGCAAACGTTGTCGTGATCCCTATGTAACGGATATAACCATTTTGTTTTAGCTCCCGCAAAAGAGCGATTTGCGTCAGCGGGTCGCCCATGTTGTGAACCTGAAAAAGGTCAATCTGAGGGATCCGCAATCGGAGAAAGGAACGCTGAATTTGATACCGCGCCTCAGCTAGGTCCGCAGAATCCTTAATGCCGCCACTAACACGGGCTGCGTTCATTTTTGTCGCCCACCAAATCCGATCCGAAATCCCCAACTCGGCTGCCACTTGACCCGACACCTGTTCACTAGCGCCATAGCTGTAGGCGGTGTCGAAAACAGATCCCCCGCCATCAGTTAATGCCCTCAAAACGCTTCGAATCACATCATACTTCTCAGTACGAGATTCACGAAGAGCCGTAGCCGAGTAAGTATTTGCACTACCTAGCCCAATAACAGGGAGAAGTTCACCTGTACTCGGAATAGTACGTTTGATAAGCGGCTTAGCCCCAACCTCAATCAACGCATCAGCAATCTGGGGGCGAAGACCGAGTGCACCAGCCGCAACGAAAGTCTTCCGGAGCCATGTGCGTCTGGATATCATCGTGAGCCTCTCAGGAGCGCAGACCATCTCTATCACCTAACCAGTGGTCAGGCCTACGCTATCTAATGTCACGCAATTCTGCTGCGGGTGCAGTCAAGGAACAAGGCCTGCTCAGACTCACCCAGCGGCTC
>DEAT01000083.1 GCA_002348265.1 Gemmatimonadales bacterium UBA2975
AATACCTGCGGGCCCTAGGCTAACATTCACCTAAAGAAGATTCGTTGTGATTGATCTACTTGGAGCACTCGCAAGGCTGGGTTTAGAGCCTCCATACAGTCCTTAAGGTCAGTCGATAGGGGCTCTTAGAACCGTGCTATCGGTGATGATACCCCCACGATCTCCGATCTCAATCGAGCCATAGCGTTGGGTGAAGCAATCGGGCAGCTCCCGATCACCCATGGGCGACAGCCAGAGGCGCATTAGATGACGTCGACGCTCCGGATCCGGCCAATCCACAAAGTCGGTCCGGTCGTGCAGCTGAGAGTGATTGTAGACGAACTGCAGGTCCCCTCTCTGTAGCCGCATACGAACGTGCATGTCCGGATCGTTCGCGAGATTATCGAGCATATCAAGAGCTTCGATATGAGCGTCGCTCAACCTCATCGCCCCCTTAAAGCGCTGGGCACTTTCGATGTACTGTCTCTGATAGAAGACTGTTAGATGCCCAGCATGCCAGTTGAAGACAGGGATCTCCATGTAAGGCTTTGCACCCTCCGGAATCTCTCCACGTCTATCTGTTGCAATGGGGTCAAACAAACGCTCAAGCAGATCCGGGCGCTCAGACATCATTCGGTTATAGATCGAGACAGCACTCACAAGCAGAGACTCGCCGCCTTCACGAGCATCTTGGAGACACAGAAGTCCCACGATATCGGCACTGTCCGTGTGAAAACTCTGTCGCTCCGCGGTCTGATAGATCCTGGTCTCTGGGTTCTTCGAACTCGCTCCCGTATCTCTAACATGGCCCAAGATGTGTCCATGAGCGTTTTGAGAACGAGCGCTACCTAGATGTGCACCTATCCCGCAAAATACGGTCGCCGCATAAAGCTGATCATAGCTTTCAACAGGGAGCCCGCGAATCACCTCAAACCCAATCCCGTGGAGTAACTCCTCTTTGAGTTCCCTAAGGTGCGACCCGAACGTCTCTAGAGGAAAAGCTTCTGCCGTGATCTCACCGAGGTCCCGATCCAAGGCTAGGTAGTGATCGGCTGCTCCCTCAAGCTCAGCCACGTCCGCATCGCTCAAGTGTACGATCCACTCACCTGCGCGTTCTGCGATGTCAGTGCCTAGCCAAGCGGCTGGCCCCGTTATGGTCTGTGGCAGGTCGTTGAAACCGATCATGAATCAGGGTAACAGTCTTCGGGATGCTTAAAGTTGGCTCGCACACCACCTACATTTCCAGAGCAATCATCAGCCTGAGTTCTGGCGCTGATGCTATCAACTGTCAATGCATGAAACAGTGCAATAGTATCAGGCTAGTACACGACCCAGTCATTGCGATAGACGTTAGAGTCAAGGAATAGATATCTAAGTGACTGGATCGATCAGTCCACTGCGTACAGGTGGCGCTCCATGCCGCTATCAACGCATTTTGCCGGTTTCGTCAGCGGGTCACGTTGAGCCGCTACCTATCCGCTACACCATCAATGACCATGTTCCGAGCCTTGCCAAGCCAACTCCTGCTACTCGCCACTCTATTGATCCTAGGTGCATGCGCCTCTTCGTCGGATGAGGCTTTCGACATCGTTGAGGCTACGATCCTCGAAATGCAGGAGGCTATGGAGGACGGTCGGTTAACATCGAGAGACCTCGTCGAAGCTTACCTGCTGCGAATCGCCGTATACGAAGATCAGGTCAACGCAGTGATCACCGTAAATAAGAACGCGCTCGAAGAGGCGGACCGGCTCGATAGAGAACGAGCCGATGGACAAACTCGTGGCCCACTCCATGGAATCCCCGTTGCGCTTAAGGACAACGTGCACACAAGCGACATCCGCACCACGGGCGGGGCAATCGTATTTGAAAACCTGATGCCTCCTTATGATGCGACGCTGACTACGAACCTTCGTGAGGCCGGGGCAATCATCCTGGCGAAAACGGTCATGACCGAACTCGCAAACTTCACAGCAGCCGGAATGCCTGGTAATTACAGCGCCGTGGGTGGTTACGGCATGAACCCATATGATCCCCGGCGTGATCCCCGTGATGGTCGAAATGACGGACGACCCGTTTTAGGGGTGGGTGGATCAAGCTCAGGTATCGGAACGGCTATGAGCTTTTGGGCAGGGAACGTCGGGACAGAAACTTCAGGATCGATCCTATCACCAGCAAATGCGAATATGCTTGCCGGGATCAAGCCTACCGTCGGCAGAATCAGCCGCTGGGGTGTAATCCCTATCACGGGAGACCAAGACACTGCAGGGCCCATGACGCGCACCGTGGCCGACGCGGCAATAATGATGGGTGTGCTGGAAGGAAACGAACCGGATCCAAATGATCCTGCTACGACCACTTGTTCTCCACCGCCAGGGAATGATTACACGGCCTACCTGAACACGGAGGGACTCCAGGGAGCTCGTATCGGTATTCCTCGAGCAATGTACTACGACTCTGTCTCAGTCCCAGGACAAGAAGTGTATCGGGGTGGCCTTCCTCCTCATGCACGAGGTGTCATGGACGAAGTGATACAGATCCTTCGGGACCAAGGTGCAACCATCGTTGACCCGGCGAACATCCCGAGTGTCCTAGACCCTGACCCCTCTCAGAACCTTATGACCGCAGGAGGCAGTAGCGTCCTCTTCTATGGGATGAAAAGGGACTTCAACACCTGGCTCGCCTCTCTCGGAGACGCGGCACCTGTGAGCACTCTGACTGAATTACGCGATTGGAACGAGGAAAACCGCCATGCTGGAACTCTCAAGTATGATCAACTCAGGCTCGATCAATCCGACGAAATCGATCTCGAAGTCGACAAAGCTCAATATGAAGCGGATAGGGCCCGTGACCTCTTACTAAATGGAGAACTCGGCATTGACGCCGCGATGGCTGAGCATAATCTCGACGCACTGCTTTTCCCTGGTTCAAGTGGTGCAGGTATTGCGGCCCGTCCTGGATACCCGACCGTCATTGTTCCCTTCGCCTTGACACCGTCGGAGTTCGATCCGGCCCTTCCAGAAGGCTTCGAGGCAAAACCACGCCCCTTCGGCGTCAGCTTCACGGGTAATGCCTGTAGCGAACCCCGACTCATTGAACTCGCGTATGCGTTCGAGCAAGCCACAACGGGGCGCATCGCACCACCAGGCATGAATTAAGGAGAGACTCTGAGGGTATAAACCAGATCCGGTACACCGGTATTCCTATGGAACGGGTGATGTTGACCGTAGAGAAATACGGAAACATGAGCGCTACTGCTGTTCCGGTAGCCCTAGTGGAAGCCTTAAGCGAGGACAGGCTTGAGACAAACAACTGGATTGATGCCCGCATTTAGAGGAGGGCTAACGTACTGCTCGCTAGTCGTGAAGTGGCGCAACCGTGTCACTCCACTAGGAAAATCTCCCGACGAACTTCCACCGCGCACAGATTCAGCGCTGGGACTCGTAAACCGGGTGAGAGGTAGCCAGCACTGCCCCCCAGGGACGCTCGAAAGATGGCTTGCTGTCACCCACTTTTCCTGAAATGCGCTAATAGATGGTTAATTCTGCGGTCTGGTCACTCCCTTGCGGGTAGCGAAAGAAGCCGGAATCTTCACGCCCGTCTTGTACGGGTGAACCGCGTCCCGCTTTCGGCACCCGATCCGAAAATTTTCGAGTGCACGGATGCGTCCAGTTTCATTTGAACTGCTACGTGGCCTAATCGCGGCCACCTCCTTCTCATTCTCTCTTGCCATCAACCCCGTCCAAGTTGAAGGCCAAGACGAACGGAGACCCATGGTCATAGACGGGGCACCCGCCCCCGTACTCCCCGCCTCCATAACACGAGACGACCGGGGTCGTGCAACTGTGCGTGCGATCAGGCTTTCTGAACCCATTGTGCTGGACGGGCGACTCGAAGAGTCCGTCTATAAAGAATACGAACCTTTCGGAGATTTTATACAGGTGGTTCCAGTGGCAGGGAACCCATCGTCTGAGCAAACCGACGTATGGATCGCCTTTGATGATGACAACCTCTATATCACATGCCAATGTTGGGATTCTGCTGCTCCCGATGATTGGGTGATCAACGAGTATCGTCGAGACTCCGACGGTCTGCGAAATAACGAGCACTTTGGCGTTATGCTCGACACGTTTTACGACCGCAGAAATGGTCTGGTCTTCTACGCTAACCCTCTGGGAGCACGAGCGGATTATGCCGTAGTAGGAGAGGGAGGCCCGAACAAAGACTGGAACCCCGTTTGGGACGTGGAAGGAGGCACATTCGACGGTGGGTGGGTCATTGAAATGGCGATCCCATTCAAGTCACTCCGATATGCATCGGGCGAAAACCGGATTTGGGGAATCCAACTCAGACGATCCATCCTACACAAGAACGAATGGACGTACATAAACCCGGTCCCACCTGTTCT
>DEAT01000010.1:0-4536 GCA_002348265.1 Gemmatimonadales bacterium UBA2975
TGGTTTAGGGTGACCTCGGCTGAGAGATTCGGGTACAGCCCGAATTCTTGCGGTAGGTAGCCGAGAATCTTCCGCACTTCTTCGGGTTGATCCAAAACGTTGGTTTCACCTAGACGGATGGTTCCGGAGTCTGGGATTTGAAGAGTGGCTATTGAACGCATCAAGGTAGACTTGCCGGCCCCGTTCGGGCCCAAGAGCCCGAACATTCCAGGACCGATGTTAAGAGATACGTCGACGAGAGCCCTCACGTCGCCAGGGTATGTCTTAAAAAGATTTGTGATCTCGAGGCGCATTGAGTTCAATCCTGACGGGACGGTAGTAGCCAACCGCGCGAAACTGCTACTCGTAGGAGTCCGGCGCCAGTCGATAAAGTGGCACTAGTGTGTGCCAAGGGGAGCCCGCCCCTCCCCGGGGAGGGGTGGGCTCCTTAGACAGCGGTTCGTTTGGATCTCTTTTCCTTAATTTGTTCGGCCAGAACCGCCAACAGGCCTCCAAGCATAGTCTGTGTGGGTACCACAGGCTCCAGTTAGTGCTGATGCGGCGTTGTTTCCTGAGAGCCGGTTACTCAACTCATCGCGTGCCGCCATGATGCTCGTGTGATCAGATCCAGAAAGCGACATAGCCCGTCTGAACATTCCGCCGGTATCGTGAGCAATCCACGTCCAGCCGGTCAATTTCCCATCCTTGACCAGCTCTTCAAGGATCGGAGCCCAAGCTGCCCGGATCGCTTCATCTGCCTCGGCCTCGCGTGCTTGCTGGCAGATGTAGTAACCCGTGGTGAAGGGCATGGCCCTGTCCGTTGGGCTCTCCACTCGGGAGCTTTGATTAACGGTCCATATATAGTCGTCATGCTTTGGGCATGCTCGGTTCACCAGGGCGGCGGTCTCGGGAGCCTCTTGTTGTATTGTTTCTAATATTGATGCGCGGGCAGCCATTCCGGAGGCTCGGTCTGGGGTAACGAAATAGGCGAGTCGCCGCCAGGCTCCGCCGATTACGTGTGCGCTCCAGCTCCATTCGGTGATGGAGCCTTTCTCCACATGGCGATCATAGATCGGAGCTACGTTGGACATTAATGCGTCGTCGACAATCGCTTCTAACGTGATGTCACATTCGTAATATGTGGAGAAGATGAAGCCTGATAGTCCTTGCGCAGCGGTCCCCGTGGGAACTGCAAGGACGAGAATAAAGAGAAGCGTCGTCAAGCTTAAAAGGGATCGCATCCTAAACTCCTGCGTGGGTGTGGTGGTGGGTACCGGCCGGTTCGGCGATGTATAATAGAAAGGATCGCCTAATCAGTTATTGCGCTAGTAGTATCAGTAAATCAATCATTTGATGCGCGCATAGGGTTCCCGAAGGAAAATTAGACTTGACAGTCGCGCTATGATCACGAGTTCGATGAGGGTGCAGATAATTTATGTGACTCCCCGTGCATTAGGCCTCAAGACATAAAACTCTCATCCAGGTGTCTGGAAAATGCCGAGGGTTGATCCTAGCACATCGGCTACCGTAGAGATGAATCTGATACGATAGCTAAGCATGATGAGTCGGGCTTAGAGTCGAGGGAGCTTGCTACACGTCTGGGAAGAGACCCATCTTCGGTTCATGAAATCATTCTGCCAGGATCCCAAAAACCTATTCTCGCGACGGGCCTCAACGGCTTTTGTAATTCTCATAGTCGGGTTGAGCAGTGCATGTAGCCCTAGTTACCAGGGTACCTTGTTCGAGAATGTGGTCATCGTTGATGGGAGCGGGGACCCCTCCTATTCGGGTTCGGTCCGTGTAGTTCAAGGCCGAATAGAGAGTGTGGGTGACCTTTCGCCTCGGGAAGGCGACCGGGTTATAGATGGAAACGGCTGGGTGTTAGCGCCGGGGTTCATCGACACACATAGCCATCACGATCGCGGGCTTTTAGCCACTATGCGTCCTGCCATAGCAGCGGTCAGCCAGGGAATCACGACTGTAGTCGTAGGACAGGATGGTGGTTCGAGGTATCCGGTTGAGTCTCTGTTTAGGGAAGTGGAATCAAGTCCTCCAGCCATTAATGTGGCGTCTTACACCGGTCACGGAACTCTACGTCGCCGAGTGATGGGCGAAGATCTGATGCGTGCTGCGACGTTGGAGGAGATAGGGCAGATGGCGGCTCTACTCCGAGCTGATATGGAAGCTGGTTCTCTTGGGCTGAGTACGGGGCTCGAATATGCGGATAGCTTCCATAGCTCGACTGAGGAGGTTCTGGCGTTGGCGCGAGTCGCAGAAGAATACGGTGGTCGATACATCAGCCATATCCGAAGTGAAGATCGTCACTTCTGGTCAGCTCTTTCTGAGATCATCGAAGTGGGCGAGAAGGTTGGGATTCCAGTTCAGGTAGGTCATATGAAGCTCGCTATGACAAGCCTATGGGGGAGGACTCAAGAACTGCTCGACACACTTGAAGCAGCGCGGGGCCGGGGAGTGGAGATCACCGCTGACGTATATCCTTACACCTACTGGCAGTCGACGATGACCGTGCTCGTGCCCGACGGAAACTTCACGCGGGAAGAGGTGGGTTTTGCACTACGCGAGATAGCGACCCCTGATGGAATCATCTTTGGTCGCTTTTCGCCGGAGCCATCATACGAGGGCAGCACTCTAGAGGAGATTGCTGACGAGCGGGGCGAGGACCCCGTTACAACATATTTGTCGCTTCTTGAGATGGTACATGGAACTGACGCACCCAAAGATGCCGCAGAGTCAATTGTTGCGAGGAGTATGACGGAAGAAGATGTCGCCGCGATGTATCAGTGGCCGCATACGAACGTTAGTAGTGATGGAGCGCTAGCAGGGGCGCATCCCCGCGGATACGGGGCGTTCACGCGAGTGCTGCGCTCACAAGTCAGGGAGCGCAAAGATCTTTCGTTGGAGCAAGCAGTGCATCGCATGACAGGGCTCTCTGCGAAACACATGGGGTTTGAGGACCGAGGAGTCATACGGGAAGGAGCGATCGCGGATCTCGTCCTCTTTGACCCAGAGAACGTAAGTGATCGAGCCGACTTTGATTCGCCTCAGCTTACGTCGATAGGGGTCCACGGTGTGTGGGTAGCCGGGATTCGAGTATGGAACCCAGAAAGCCAGATCGAGGCTGCTTATCCTGGCAGAGTAATTCGCAGTGGTGATCAAGCGGGATGGCGCGCGAGCGTGACCGATATAGACGAAGTGTTCGCTGAATACGATGTCCTTGATGCACCGGGTTGCGCGCTCGGAATCGTGGAAGAAGGAGAGTTGTCGTACGCGAAAGGCTATGGCGCCGCCAATCTGGAACACGATATTGCTATAGGCCCGCACACTGTCTTTCGCACAGCCTCAGTGGGAAAGCAGTTTACTGCAGCAGCGATAGCAATCCTTGCGAGAGAGGGAACAATCTCGCTCGACGACCCGGTACGGAAGTGGATTCCGGAACTGCCGCGGTACTCGGTCGAACCCACGATTCGTCAGGTTGTCCATCACACGAGTGGGATACGTGATTACCTGACGCTAATGTCACTGCGCGGTCTCAGGGAAGACGATTATTACACCCCGGATGAGGTAAGGGCTGCGATTGCTAGACAGAGAGAGTTGAATTTCACACCGGGGTCAGACTACCTCTACTCAAACTCGGGATACTTCCTCTTAGGGGAGATCATTCTAGAAGCCACCGGTATGACCCTAAGAGAGTACGCTCACGATCGCATCTTTCGACCTTTGGAGATGGCCAACTCTCATTTTCATGACGATCACACGCATATCGTCGAAAATCGAGCGACGGGTTATGCCCCTGCAGGTGACAGCTATCGGGTCTCTGTTACGACGTTGGAAATGGTAGGGGACGGAGGTGTATTCACCTCCGTAGAAGATCTAGCGCTTTGGGTCGATGCCTTGAACAAAGACCGAGTCGCGCTGGGCCTCAATGCTGTGCTGGAATCTACTGTGCCGCTCACAGACGGGACCGCTAACTCGTATTCGTTTGGCCAAGGAATCGGAGAATACAGGGGAGTGCGAACGGTAAGTCACGGCGGCTCTTTTGTCGGATATCGAACCCAGATTACCCGCTTCCCATCAGAGGATATGGCGATAGTTGTGCTGTGTAACCGGGCTGATGCGTCACCCGGGACACTGGCGTCACAAGTGGCGGACGTAGTGTTAGCAGAGTTGCTTGAGCCAAGGCTTGAAGGGGATGAGGGATCTAGACCAAGCGGGTCAGCTTCCACGTCTAGACCTATGGTGGTGGAAGAACCCGAAAGCTTCGTCGGAAGCTATTATAGCCCCGAACTGGACGTGGAGTATCAGCTCTCCATTGTAGACGGAGTATTGCGACTCAGGGCTGGGCAAGGAATCGATGCGGAGGTCTACCAAGTTGGCGAAGATCGGCTCTTGTCTGGTCGCCTTGAATTGCGGTTCGGTAATGCGAGTGAGGAGCGCGACGAATTTTATGTGGACGCCGGCCGGGTTCGGAATCTTTTTTTCGACCGGGTTCGGAATTGATCCGTGGCTGTTATTAGTTGTCTACGGCCTGCCGCATCT
>DEAT01000010.1:4864-5801 GCA_002348265.1 Gemmatimonadales bacterium UBA2975
CTAGCTACACAGTTCATGTCACTGACACGCAGGTGAGGGTGTCATTTCTCAATGGAGTCTGAATATGTCTCTAGGCACAGTGGGCAAATTTGTGTACACGCTTCCGTTTTGGTACTTCGGTGTAAGGCATTTCACTGATCTTACGGGAGCGGTTCCCGGCTGGCTGCCATTCCCAGAGGTTTGGGCCTATGGCACCGGTCTCTGTTTTTTAGCTGGAGGCGTGGGGGTGCTAACCGGAAAGCATGCCGCGCTGGCCTATAAGCTTTTAGGGGCCCTGCTCATTGCCATCTACGTTACCGTGCATGTGCCCGGAAGCATGGGATGGATCGGGCCAATTCCGGTTCTCACTTTGGGTCTAGCCGGGGCATCTCTTGCGTTTTCCGAAAACGCGTAGGGAAGTCAAGATAAATAGAGTAGGGGATACACTTTACGGGATGAATCGTAAAGGACATGCCCCTGCATTGGGATGCATTATAGCCACTCTTAGCCTAGTTACGTGCGGAGGGGAGGCCTTTGGTCCTGTTGACCCAGGTAACGATCCGAACTTTACCATCGTGGCCCATTCTGATCATGGCTTTGAGCCGACGAATAGAAAGGTCGAGGTGTTTGGTATTCCAATCTACGCGTATCCAGACGTTGAGGATGTAAAACTGCTTCATGCGGCCAACATCATGGCCCAGTACCTAGATAACGATGAAGATGGTGTGGCGGACAATCCAGAAGTGTTGGATGCGCTGATGTTCGAGAATGCAGCGTTGTACATGTGGAAGCGGGAGAGCCAACAAGGATCTCTTGAAGCACAAGACCTAGGTGCCGACGAGTCCGTACCTCAATGGCATGCGAGTGGTCAGTCTGGTCGCTTTGATGCAGCCCTCGAAGAAGTCTGGCACGTCATCACTCACTCGGGTTTCGCGAGGGCTTATCCCGAGGTCTTCGG
>DEAT01000058.1:0-612 GCA_002348265.1 Gemmatimonadales bacterium UBA2975
AAGATAAGGGTCTTGGTAGCCAAGCCTGGGCTCGACGGCCACGATCGTGGAGCGAAGATCATTGCAAGCGCGTTTCGTGATGCGGGCTTTGAAGTTGTTTACACCGGTTTGCATCAGACCCCAGAGATGGTAGTGAACGCGGCAATCCAGGAGGATGTGGATGTGGTGGCCATGTCAGTCTTGTCTGGTGCCCATATGACTCTTTTTCCAAGGGTAAAGGCCCTCCTTGATGACTTAGGCGCGGACCACATTCTTTTAACCGGTGGCGGTATTATCCCTGAGGATGACGTGGCCGAGTTAGAGCTTGAGGGTATTGGTCGATTGTTCGGCCCTGGGACGTCGACATCTGATGCGATCGCATACGTCAAAGAATGGTTCTCAACGACTGATGACGCCTGAAGCCACAACGTCCCGATGCTTGAGCGACCTCGCTCGTGAACTCAAGAGTCTCCGCGAGGAACTGAAACTTGGAGGTGGCCAAGGGCAAATTGAAGAGCAACACGATAAGGACAAGTTAACGGCTCGAGAACGTGTCCAGCTACTTTTCGACGACGGCGAGCATGCGGTAGAGATCGGAATGCTAGTAGGGCATGATCTCTACGATGGTCAGGC
>DEAT01000058.1:995-20475 GCA_002348265.1 Gemmatimonadales bacterium UBA2975
CGACGCCACGGTCAAAGCTGGATCATGGTTTCCAGAGACAATCGCAAAGATTCTTCGTGCTCAGGAAATCGCCATGCGTTGCCGCGTGCCAATTATTTATCTGATCGATTCTGAAGGGATAAACCTCGCTCATCATGGAGGAGTGTTCCCGGGCCAATACGGAGCCTCGAGGATCTTTTATTACAGCTCGATTATGCGCAGGTATCTGCGTGTTCCTCAGCTTGCTGCAGTTATGGGTCCCTGCGTTGCAGGGAGTGCCTATTTGCCAGCACTTTCGGATGTTATCCTGATGGTTGAGGGTGCCTCGTTTATGGGGCTTGGTGGGCCTGATTTAGCAAAAGAGGCAACAGGAAAGTCTGTTGAGGCTGAGGCCCTAGGTGGCGCTAAGGTGCATACAGAGGTCAGTGGAGTGGCTCATTATATAGCCCCTGACGATGAGACGTGCGTTGCGCACCTTCGCCAGCTTATCGGGGATCTTCCTAGGACAGGCACCCAGATGAAGGAGAAGGGGACGCCACCACGCCGGCTTGCTTACGACCTCTACGACTTGTTGCCTGAGGATCACCGGACTCCCTACGAGATCAGGGATGTTCTTGAATGTATTCTGGACGGAGACGGACTTGAGGAGTTCCAGCCGGGCCATGCGGAAGAAGTGGTTTGCGGGACAGCTCACCTAGAGGGTCTAAGTGTGGGGGTGATCGCGAATGCCAGGGGTGTTTTCAAGTCAAATCAGGGTTCGACACCTCATTTCGGGGGAATCTTCTATACGGAGAGCGCTCGAAAGGTCGCCTTCTTCATAGAAGCCATGAATCGGCGAGGTACCCCAATACTTTTCATTCAGGATGTGCTGGGGTTCATGGTAGGTCCTGACGCCGAGCACTCCGGTATCATCCGGGCCGGAGCGGAGTTCATCGAGGCCATGGCAACGGCGACGGTGCCCAAGTTAGTTCTAACACTGAATCACGCTTCCGGAGCGGGATATTATGCGATGGCGGGGCAGGGGTTTGATCCCGATTTCATCCTTACGTTACCTACCGGTCGAATGGGTGTCATGGAAGTTGACGGAGCGGTAACAGCGCTGTTTGGAAGCCAGTTGGACGACCTAAAAGCCCAGGATCAAGTTCCAGATGATCAGCTGACGACCGAGATTGAGAAGGTGCGCAAGGAATATGATCGTCAGTTGGACGCGCGCTTTGCAGCTGCTAGAGGATTCGTCGATGAGGTAGTTTTGCCCGAGGAAATTCGTTCATCGCTTAGCCTGCTCTTACGGGCAGCGCTTAACAACAAAGGTCCCCACACAGGACCCTTCCAGATCCCGCTAGACATGGTATGATCGTGTCAGTGAAGATCGTCATTTTGCTCCACTAGATACGACAGTCCATATGAGTATGATTTCCGATGTCATGCGTAATTTTTCATTAAATTCGTACGTCTGCTGATGGCGTTTCTCTCAAGTCGGTCTAGTAGAGACCATTCTTGGCTGGAATGGAAGATCCGTCTTTTCAGTGTAGCGGCTGTGCTGAGCCTGGTCGGCATCTACTTTGATGAGCGTTGGGTGATTGGCGTAGCGATCGTGGTGCTCGCGCTAGGGATGGTTTTAAGGTTTGTGCCGGGATCCGATCTGAGTGAGAAGGAAGAGGATCACAACGGCCATACTTCTATTTGAGCAAATTAATACGGGGCTGTAGGTAGCATCATGTAGGATCTTAGGCGATATGATAAAGCATACATTGAACTAGCTCTGCTAAAGCACAAACTTGAGATCGCGGAGGGTTAAGTCAGTTAGTCGGTTCCTAAACAAAAGTCGGTCCGATTCAGTTGGGAGTGGGGTGAACAAGACATTCGTCTTGGAAACGCCTCTCCACTGAGCCCGGATCTGTCGGGACTCCGGTGGTCGCCGAAACTGCTCCAGTCGCAGCTCGCGATGAGCAGTTCTGGGTCGCCCGGAGGCCCCGCAGGGGTCAATCGGAACCGACATCGCAAACTGGAGAAAAACTTGAAGAGAGAAATTCTCGTGAGCTCGAACCCACAGGAGTCGTGGGTAGCACTCCGTGAAGACAAACGACTCGCTGAGGTCATGTTCGACCGCCCGGATCAGAATAGAGTCCTCGGCGACATTTTCTTGGGCAAGGTCGAAGCTGTTCTTCCTGGCATCCAGGCCGCTTTCGTGGATATAGGGACCGGTAAGGCAGGGTTCCTGCATGTTTCGGATATCAACATCCCTGCCGAGAGTCGAGAGGAGCACCACGACGACAGTACAGGTGGTAGAAACTCGGAAACCGAATCCAATAGGCCACAAAAAAGTGGTCGACCCAGGGGTAGAGGTGAAGGAAACGAGCGAGCGGGAAGAGGGCGTGGCAGGCGCCATCTGCCTCCGATTCAGGACCACTTAAAGAAGGGTCAGACAATTCTTGTTCAGGTCACCAAGGAGGCGATCAGCACCAAGGGTCCTAGACTTACCGCTGATATTTCTTTACCTGGGCGCTTTCTCGTTTACATGCCCTATGCATCGCGCGTGGGTATCAGTCGCAAGATTGAGGATCGCAATCAGCGTGCCAAGCTCCGAAAAATGGCTCAGAAGGTCCTACCAAAGAAAAGTGGCGGATTGATCGTTCGTACGGTTGGCGAAGAGGTTACGCCCACCAAACTCGAGAAAGAGTTTCTCCGGCTCCACGAGCGCTGGCAGAAAATCAGTAGAGATGCCGAAGCGCTTTCGGCGCCCTCGCCGGTGCATCGTGAAGCGACCCTGATCAGTGGAGTTATACGAGATCTTTTCAGCGGCAAGTTTGAGGCGCTCCGTGTAGACTCAAAACAGGCATACGAAGAGATCAGTGACTACGTCAAGTCCGTCGATCCAGATCTTCTTGATAGGGTGCACCTCCACAGTGGTCCGACGTCTCTGTTCGATGAATTCGGAGTCGAGGAGGAGATTCAGAGGGCTTTTAGAAGAAATGTCCCGCTTAAGTCAGGTGGGAGTCTGGTCATAGAACCCACCGAGGCGCTGGTTTCAATCGACGTGAACACCGGGCGCTTCACTGGAAAGGGTAAGAGAGATCCTGAGCAGACAATTCTGAAAACCAATCTTGAGGCGGCAAGAGAGATCGCGAAGCAACTGCGCCTGCGAGATGTAGGGGGCATCATTGTAGTGGATTTTATCGACATGGACATGCAGGAGAATCGAGACAAAGTGCTTCGAGAGCTTCGGTCTCACTTGGGCCGAGATAGAGCTCGAACAAAGGCCTTCGAAGTATCAAGTCTCGGTCTTGTCGAAATGACTCGTCAGAGGGTCCGTCCTTCGGTTTTTAATTCGCTTACTTCGATATGCCAGTCGTGTGGGGGCATCGGACGGGTATATACGCCAGCTAGCGTGGTGAGACAGATCGAGCGGACACTAAAGCGAGCGGCGGCTTCGAAGGAAGAAAAGAGTCTTGTGGTGCGAGTGCATCCGGAAGTAGCCTTGCGAGTTATCGAAGAGGAGCCTGGTTTCTTGAGGCGGCTTGCGGGCCGAACGCAACTTCAGTTGAGGCTCCGGGACGATCCTTTGATGCAGCTTGATGAATTCCGGCTACTATCTGGACCAGCTGAGACAGATGTTACGGAGAAGTATGCCGCGTAAGCACGTTCTTGTCCCTTGACCGCACTAGGGTGCTTTTCGACATTTACGGGCTCTAGATCAATACCGATTCCACCTCGGGATCACGATATGTATGCAGTTTTTAAGACAGGCGGTAAGCAGTTCCGAGCTGAGACCGGAGCCCGTCTGCGTATCCCTGCCCTCGAAGCCGAGCCAGGGGATTCGGTTACCTTCGATCATGTTCTCGTTGCTGGTGATGGTGAGGAGAACGTCAAAGTGGGTACGCCTACCGTCGACGGTGCGTCAGTGAAGGCCGAGGTGATCAGGCATGGTCGGGGTGACAAGATCATCGTGTTCAAAAGAAAGCGTCGGAAGGGCTACCGAAAAAAACAGGGGCACCGACAGGACTTCACTGAGATTCGGGTCGAAGAGGTTGCGCTCGTCTGAGCAGCGCCCGACCGCTTTCAATAAAGGGTTAGCGTCATGGCACACAAGAAGGGTGTAGGCTCCAGTCGTAATGGTCGAGACAGCAACCCAAATCGTCTTGGTATCAAGCGCGCTGGTGGACAACCGATCAACGCGGGGAGCATCATAGTGCGTCAGCGAGGGACAAAGTTCCATCCCGGTCGTAACGTGGGGCGGGGTAAAGATGACACGCTTTTTGCTCTGATCGATGGCGTTGTTACGTTCGAGCGTATGCGAGCTCGTAACGTCGTTTCGGTCTACGCATCCGAGTAAATTCCTCTTAGACCAACGGGTCCGACGGAGAGCGAAAGGTCTCTCACGTCGGACCTTTTTTCATGTCTAGGCGACTTGGACACGCAATGGAAAATCGCTCTGTGTTCTTGATTGTTTACCCAAAACATGAAAATAAGCTATACTTACCTGACGTCGGTGCGACGAGAGAAGGAGGTAAACCTTGTCTACTGTTGCCGTTCCCGAGCCCGGTGCTCGTGTCGACATAGGGGATTCGAGGTCTGTGTCCCCGAAGAAGCTCAAAAATTCCAGTGTCTCGTTCTATGAGATAGGAGTGGCTCTCCTCATAGCCCTCATAGGTTCCGCAGGGTGTCATGGGGATGATCCAAGAGCTTCTTCGTTGGATCCACAGATGCTCACGCTCGAAGACTTTCCTGCTGGAAAAGACCACTGGAGCTCAATTAGACTGGCTGACAATCCGCGAGTCGAGAAGTGGGTGAACCTCTATCGGGGTGTACAAAGCAACAAGTTCGCAGATCTCCTAGTCCGAAAAAAACGTTTCGACGAAATAATTCAGACTCATCTTCAAATGCGGGGGATGCCAAGAGAACTTGTCTTCATCCCTATGATTGAGTCGGAGTATTTGCCTCAAGCCGTGTCGCCGGCTTCAGCTGTGGGGCTCTGGCAGTTCATGGGTCCAACTGCAGAGCATTGGGGGCTCCGTCTTGATCCGTTCGTTGACGAGCGACGGGATCCGGTTCGAGCAACCGAGGCGGCGTTAGATTATTTTTCATACCTGCACCAGCGGTTTGGCGGTTCCTGGTATCTAGCAGCTGCGGCCTTCAACGCTGGTCCAGGTCGTTTAGAGCGCGTGTTACTTCGCCATGCAGCGGACAAAGAATGGGACGACGCCCTGTTTTGGGAGATCGACGAATATCTTCCGCGAGAGACGCGGGAATACGTTCCGAAGATGATCGCGGTGGCTAGGCTCGCCAGAGAAGTGGCGCCGCGGGAGTCGCAACAGAGCTACATCACTCCTTACCGGTATGACAACATTTTTGTACCGGGAGGAACGGCGCTTCTGAGCGTTGCTGACGCCCTTGGAGTCGATCTAGAGTCCATTCTGGCCTTGAATCCGCACCTGACACGGAGGGTGACACCCCCGAACGAAATGCATGCGGTGCGCGTGCCCGTCGGGACTGGAGCAGTCGCCGTCGCAGGATTGTCCGGGAGCCTTCCTCTCGTTCGCGCCGACGATTGAGTGCTGCGTTGCACCCCATCGAGAAATACTGTGGAGCTCGTGAGGCGGGGTCACTTTTCCTCTCGGAAGACGGCCGACTCAGTCGAAGAACTTTTGTAGATGTTCAGCTTCTTGCGCTGACGTAACCAAGCTCATTCCGACCAGTGTCGGGATGTGGACGATCAAGCCCAGGATGCCCTCGTGCATTTCGTAAGGCTTAAGTTCGGGGTTCTGCCAGAAGAAAAATGCGGTGATTGTGCCCGCTATCAGGCCAGCTATCACTCCTTTGGTTGTCGCTCGTTTCCAATAGAGTGCCGCTATCACGGTAGGTGCGAACTGGCAGATGACACCGTAGGCCGATGCCAGTAGTAATACCAGAGAGGAATCAGGGTCCTGCGCAAAGACATAGGCAATCGCTCCGGTCAGGAGCACGATACCTTGCATCAGACGACGTTGCGCGCGTTCACTTAAGTCTACGAATTGCTGGACACCGTCTTCGACGACCACTGAGGCTGAGGCGTGGAGCAGTGCGTCCCCGGTCGACATTGAGGCCGAGAGAGCGCCCGCACAGAAGAGGCCGACTACTAAAGCCGGCAAATCTGTTTCTAGGATCATGAACGGGAGAATAAAGTCGCTAGAAGATGGTGACCCTGGGAATAGGACTCCTGAAAAACCGATCAGGAAGACCGGAATCAGGAAGAGTTGAAACGTCGGGAAAAGGATCACAGTGCGCCGCATTGTCTCGTCGTCTTTAGCCGTGAACGCCTTCATAAATAGGTGGGGCCACATCATCAGACCTATAGCGCTTACTAGTATGAACGTTGAGTAGGCCCCCCAACTCCAAGGCTCACCTGTTGCGGTGAGGCCCGGTGGATCAAGTAACTCCGGACGTTCCGCAATGATCTGCGTGAACATCTCTCCGATACCGCCATAGAGGGCGTTGGGTAAGTACAGACCCAGGGACCAGGCTATTACGACCATAAAGATGCCCTGGAAGGTGTTCGTCCACCCGACGGCCATAGCTCCTGCCGACAGCACGTAGGCAATGACGATTCCGTAGGCGACTGCTGATCCCAGCCAAATTGGTACGTTCCCATCGGTGACTGCCTCGATAACAATACCTGCTCCGCGCATTTGGAGCGTGACGTATGGGACGAAGGCTATCAGGCTTAGAAGCGCAATAAGCCCAGACAGGTTCTTGGAAGGGAAACGGCCGGTAATCAGCTGTGCCTGCGTTACGAACCCATGCTGGCGACCTAGCTTGGCTACACGCGGACCGACCCAGTAAAAGGGTGCCATACCGAGAGCACCATAGGCGAGGATGTAGAAAGCTGCTGCTCCTCGTGAGTATGCCCAGCCGGGGCCACCGAGAAAGGCGAAAGCGCTGAATACCGACGCACCTGTCACGAAGTACATGACGAGTAGACCAAAGCTTCTGTCCGCTGCTACGTAACCTGTAACGCTGTCGCTCTGCCCTCTGCCCGCCATGAGCCCGATTGTTAGGGTAAGAGCCAGATATGCTGCGATGATGATGGTGACCACTACCCACTGTTCCATCAGTCGTCAGCTCCATCTTTGGTCCGGTAACGCTTCTCCACTGTGTCGAGGAGGATCAAACAAACCACACTTCCGGAAATCCAAGCGGCGATCCAAGCCATTGTAAATGGAAGGCCGAAAACCAGAGGCTCTGCTTTTGCGAACGGAAGGAGTCCAGGCCATGTCACGAAATAAAGCATCAATATGTGGTATGCGGCGGCTAGAATACGCGCGGTCTTGAGGTTCATTGGCCCGATCCTGATTCTCTAATCCGTTTTTTTACATTCAGTGGCACGCGAGTCCCGTACTCTGTGATACCGGAGAGTCGGCTGAAGTAGCTGTACGCTGCTTTTTGGGCGGCTTCAATCACGGCTCCTCCATCTCCACCGTAATTGGACATTACGGTTATTACGTATGGCCGATCCGGTACGTCAACGATTGCCCAGACAGTCGCCACTCCGGTGATTCCTCCTGGCTTGAATGCGATTGGTATGGCGTTGGGCACTGGCCTGCGAATCGGTCCTCCTTTTGGAATGGAAAGAATCTCGATAACACGAGCACACGCGATCTCGCTCATCGGTAGTTCACAGTTGGCGATCCTTTTCATGATCTCTGCTGCATCTCTAGGAGTCGAGAGATTTTCATTTCCGCGAGCCGACTCCTCTGGTTGAATCATTTTTCTCTGCAGCAGAGTATTCGGTGCACCAAGTGAGGCCGAAAGAGCGTTGATAGGACCCATCCCCAACTCATCGATCAATATGTTCGTTGCTGTATTGTCGGAGTGGAGGATCATGTAGATGGCGTAGTCTTCCAAGGATAGGGCTGATCCTCCATCGGTCAGTACACCGAGCACTCCACTGCCACCCGTCCTCACCTCTTCTGTCATCTCTATCCGCTTTGACAGGAGGCCCGGATCTGATTCAGCTCGGCGAAATAGCTCAAGGAGAATAGGGATCTTGATCGCGCTCGCTTGAGGAAAGATGAAGTCGTCCCGGACGGCGAATCGATCTCCACTGCTGAGATCGAGCACGTGTATGCCAGCTACGCCTTCGTAACGCTCCGCAATCGATGATAATTCTGAGTGGAGGTGTTCCTGGATCAGGCCAAGTTGTTCGGCCTCTTGGCCAGAAAGCGCTGGTGTGAACGGGAGTAACGCTCCCAAAAGAAAAGCGGTTCGAGCTATGCGCATGGACGGATCCCTAGGTGATGAAGGGGGCAATCCTAGCCTGCATCGAGCTTCTTCGCACCCGGTTGAGAAGGGTATGTGGTGAGAATGCCTTCGACGACGGAAAGCTCCGACGGTGACCATGTGCCCATATCGATCGGCCACTCGCCTCTTGATCCTGGAGGTATACGTATCTTGAGGACTGTCTCTTGCAATGTGAGTGGTTCACCAGGTGTCATTGAGGGATTCCCAACATATTCGTATACCCAGATTGCTTTCTCGTCGTTAGGACCGAAAACCTCGAAGCCTGAATCGTCAATTGTCAGTGCAGTGCCTTCATCTAGACCGATGCCCCTCACACCTGCTTTTCCCGTCAACAATGAAAACCGAGCCAGGAAGGCAATTAAACGACCTTCGCGATGACGTTCGGAGAAGTGGGAGTCGATCAGGGTGCTGTTCAGTTCTGGTTGAGCTAAAGGTGAGAGGGAGATGGATACGTTACTGCTAAGTGGGTCTGCTAAAGCCTCGTCAGATGTTATTGATCCTTCACGTGCGTCAAAGACACCTTCACCAAGCGACATAGCGCCTGCGCTCGTTCCTCCTATCGTTATTTGCCTAGTTATGGTTTGCTGGAGTTGCTCGTGAAGCGTCTGAGGCCACAGACCCAGATAGTTCCACTGGCTTCCTCCTGCTAACCAGATGGCCTCGGCGTGTTTGATTTTGCATAGGACTCCCGGGTCCGTTCCTGCTTCGGGTACGTCGAGTCGGATGGTCACTGCCGCGTTCGGTTGCGGATCCGTTTCGAGTTCCCACATGAAATAAGACGGGTAGCTCGTGGTTGATCCACTGGCTCTCAGAATGAGGACATCTCCTCCCGCTGCTCCTTGCAGAAAGCCTACCATGGCCTGGTCGTTTTCTGCACCTCCACCCATAAGTACGATCTGTCGTTCGTGCGACAAAATCGTGTTCGTAAATACGCCCGGCCCAGCCTGAGTTACTCCATATCCTGGCGGTGCACAGATACTCTCCGGGAGATCGAGTTCTAGGAGTTCGTTGGAGTCGGCGGTACACGCAGCAAGACTTAGCAGTGCTGCGCTAAGAAGACCGATAGAAATGGTTTTGACCGAGGGTTCCTGTGGGCAGGGGAGATGTATGGCGCCACTCAGCTTCACTTCCGGTTAGCGCCCCTTGAAATTCGGTTTCCTTTTCTCGACGAATGCTGTGACCCCTTCGCGTCCATCTTCGGATGCGAAGGCGTCGAGGAAACGATCTTTTTCGTACAGCAACCCTTCCGCCAATGGCTTCTCGGAGGCCGCTCTGATCGCTGCTTTCGCGAGTTGCAGAGAGACAGGGCTCCAGCGCGACATGCGTTCGGCCAGTTGAAAGGCTCGTTCAAGGTGCTCGCCTTCCTCGACTAGGATGTCAATGTACCCTATCCGGTGTGCTTCTTCAGCCTCGATGAAGTCACCAGTAAGGCTGATGATTGAAGCCCATCCGTGACCGACTAGGCGAGCTAGACGCTGAGTCCCTCCACCGCCCGGAATTAACCCTATTCTGATCTCGGCTTGGCTGATTCTTGCCGTGCGATCAGCGACACGGATGTCACATGCAAGGGCGAGTTCTGAACCACCGCCAATACAGAAGCCGTGGATGGCACAGATGACGGGCTTAGGAAAGTCGGCTACGGTCTCGTAGACTCTTCGCTGCGTATAAAGCTTACGCTGTTCTTCGGGCGTGCGTTCTGCAAATTCAGTGATATCTGCACCAGCGACGAACGCTTTCTCTCCGGCGCCGTGAAGCACGACTACCCGGACGTCGTCGTCTAATGCGAGTTCGTCGAACGTTTCCCGAAGGATACGGCGAACCTCCGCGTTGAGCGCGTTAAGCTTCTCGGGCCGATTGAGGGTTATGACGGCGATGTGGTCTTCGCGCTTCTCTAGCAGAACCGGTACGTCGGCCATCAAGACTCCATTGGTCAGATGAATGCGGTCAGCAGTGTGAAAAAACTCTCTGTCACCTCTGGTCCACTTAAGATTTGAGGAACCGATTGGGTGCCTCTGCCTACCATGAATAGAAGCCTTCTCCTGACTTCTTGCCCAGCCTTCCTTCTGCGACCATCTGTCGAAGTAGGTTGGGGGGTGTGAAGGCGTCCGAGCCTAATGCCTCATGCAGGTACTCGGCAATTTTAAGTCGCACGTCGAGTCCTACGAGGTCGGTGAGTTTGAGCGGTCCCATGGGGTGGCGGTAGCCTAGCTCCATTGCTTTGTCGATATCCTCAGGCGATGCGACACCTTGTTCGACCATCCGGATGGCTTCCATCCCTAGTGCGATTCCTAGCCGAGACGATGCAAAGCCTGGAGCATCCCGAACTACGATCGGTTCTTTCCCAAGCCTTCGTGCAAACTGAACTGCAGCTTCTAGAGTCGCGTCAGATGTTTGGGCCCCCCATACGACTTCTACGAGCGCCATGATATGAACTGGGTTGAAGAAGTGCATTCCCACAAAGCGGCTGGGACTCCTCAACGATGAAGAGATCTGAGCAATCGAAAGCGAGGATGTGTTCGTCGCGAGAATGGCATGATCCGGAACTGCTGATTCGACTTCTGCGAAAATCGACTCTTTTAGGTCGATGGCTTCGGGGGCCGCCTCCACCACCAGGTCGACTCCGGTCACTGCTTCTGAAATGCTCCCCGTTGTCGTGATATTTTCTAAGGTCCTGTCTCGGACATCTTTAGTCAGCTTCCCGCGGGCGATCCCCTTGTCGAGATTGTCACGAATTTTATCAATACCAGCTGACGTGGCACTGTTGTTGGCGTCAAACAGGCGCACCAGACAGCCGATCATGGCGCTGACTTGAGCTATGCCATGCCCCATAGTACCGGCTCCGAGAACTGCTACAGTGCGGATCTCGCTCACGCGATTTCCAAAAGGCTTGTAATGCCTTGACCAACGCCGATGCACATGGAGGCCATGCCTCGCGAAGCCTCTTGGCGTTTCATCTGGTGGACTAGCGTAACTACGATTCTGGCTCCTGAGCATCCCACTGGGTGCCCAAGAGCTATCGCTCCTCCGTTAACGTTCACACGTTCTGGATCGAGTCCTAGCTCGTTGATACATGGGATTGACTGCGCGGCAAAGGCTTCATTCAGCTCTACTATATCGATGTCATCTATCAACCACCCGTGTCTTGCTAGAGCTTTGCGGGTGGCTGGGACCGGTCCGATACCCATTCTGTGTGGCTCGACTCCTGCTACTGCTCCTCCGGCGATCCGAGCCATAGGTTCGAGGTTGAGCTCCTTTCCACGTTCAGCTGAAACTATAAGAAGCGCGGCTGCTCCGTCGTTAATTCCAGAGGAGTTTCCTGCTGTAACGCTGCCATTCTCCCTGAAAACTGGACGGAGTCTTGCTAAGGCTTCTGCTGTTGTGTCTGCACGCGGGTGCTCATCCGTATCCACGAGAATTGGATCACCTTTGCGTTGTGGCACGGAGACAGGGACTAGTTCATCAACGAACACGCCTGCATCCATGGCTCTCTCTGCTCGCTGCTGACTTTCGGCTGCAAAGGCATCCTGCGCTTCACGTGAGACCCCGAACTCTTCTGCGATCACTTCTGCGGTCTCACCTAGACCGATCGTCCACTCCGGTGCGAAGGCAGGATTTGGAAAGCGCCAGCCCAGAACCGTGTCAGCGGTTTTAGGATGGCCTCGCGCGTAACCGACCTCTGGCTTTAGCATCACGAATGGAGAGCGGCTCATGCTCTCAACACCTCCCGCGATGAATACGTCGCCTTCTCCGGCTTGAATTGCATGGAAGCATGAGAGAAGAGCCTGCATTCCTGATCCGCAGAGGCGATTTACGGTTTGGCCCGGCACCTCGACTGGAAGTCCCGCCCGAAGCAGAGCCATCCGAGCGACATTACGGTTGTCTTCACCCGCCTGATTAATGCACCCTAAGAGCACGTCGTCCACAGTGCTTGGGTCTATATCATTGCGTTTAACGAGCTCTTCGATCGTTATTGCTGCTAGGTCATCTGGGCGAACGGGTGCCAGTCCTCCTCCGTGCCTACCAATCGGAGTTCGGACACCGTCGATGATCCATGCTTCCCGTGTCATATCGTCCTGTGTGGGTTAACTGGGGTCGGTTGGTGGCACGCTAGCCGTCAACCGCCACCCAGACGCTCTTAGTCTGCGTGTATTTTTCGAGGGCCGCCTCATGGCCAAGGTCTCGACCGAAGCCACTGGCCTTGTAGCCACCGAACGGCGATGCAGAATCATACTGGTTATATGTATTGATCCACACTGTGCCAGCTTGGAGCTCTCGAGCCACTTTGTGTGCTTTACCGATATCCCTAGTCCAGACTCCAGAGGCTAATCCGTACATAGTGTCGTTGGCGACTTCGATTGCATGGTCGACATCCTCGACGGGGATCACAGCTGCGACGGGCCCAAAGATCTCCTCTTGAGCGATCGTCATGCTCGGGTCAACGTCGGCGAACACGGTGGCGGTTACGAAGTTTCCTTTCCCGTTGACGGTGGCCTGCTCTCCACCTGCGACTAGTCGCGCCCCGTCGTTTTTCCCCGATTCGACATAGCCCAGCACCCGTTCTAGCTGTTCTTCGCTGACAATGGCACCGAGTCGGGTACTAGGATCCATAGGATCACCGATCGTCATCTTTTCGGCACGTGCAGTGAATTCTTCGAGAAAGTCGTCGTAGATCTCTCGCTCGACGAGGACTCGAGAGCCGGCAGCACACACTTCGCCTTTCCCGTAGAAGATCCCCGTAATTGCTCCCCGCACTGCTGATCTTACGTCTGCATCGGCAAGTACGATATTTGGGGATTTGCCTCCGAGTTCCAGAGACACCTTCTTGAGCGTGTCAGCACAACTCCGCATCACCATTTTCCCCACATCCGTAGAGCCGGTAAAGGCGACCGCATCAACGCCCGGATGAGCGACCAAGGCTGCGCCCGCTGTGTCTCCGAAGCCCGGTACGACGTTGAGGACGCCGGACGGGAACCCGACGTCAGCGGCTAGCTCTGCTAGGCGCAGTGACGATAAGGGTGTTTGTTCCGCTGGTTTCAGAATTACCGCATTCCCACACGCCAGCGCAGGGGCCACCTTCCAGGTCGCGAGGGAGAGAGGGAAATTCCATGGCGTTATACAACCGACTACACCGACCGGTTCGCGCAGCGTGTAGTTTAAGAACGGACCGGCAACCGGTATCGTGGCACCTTCAATCTTGTTGGCGAGGCCAGCGAAATAACGAAGATTCTCAATCACGCTTGGCAGGTCGACCTTGCGAGACTCAAAATAAGGTTTGCCGTTGTCGGCGGTCTCAAGAGCGCCGAGCTCGTCCGCGTTGGTTTGCACTGCATCGGCGAGCTTCCACAGGAGACGAGAACGCTTGTGCGGGTTCATGTCCCGCCATTCTGGATTTATCAGTGCTTCCTTGGCTGCTTCGACTGCGCGGTCTATGTCTTCAGCCTGCCCGGACGCAATTTCAGCGATGGTATCGTGAGTCGCCGGGTTTATGGAAGCGAATGTGCTCCCATCCGTTGCGTCCGTCCACTCGTTTCCAATCCACATCTTATCCCGGATCGTCTGTTCAGACATTTCCTCTCCTAGGGACTTACTCATGAATGTGAAACGGGGCCCCGGAGCGCGTTCCGGACTCCCCGCCTCTATAAGTTCTGCACCCAGTCAGCTTCAGTCTCCAGTGAACTCGGCAGCTCGCTTCTCCACATAAGCGTTTAGGCCCTCTTTTGCGTCACTGCTAGAAAAGAGCTGAGCCTGTAGCTCCCTTTCTAGCGCCAGAGCTAGTTCAAAAGGAAGTTCTGCACCTGTCTGCACCGAACGCTTGATAAGTCCGACTGCCTTGGTTGCCTTATTAGGCGTCGTGAATTGACTCGCGTATTCTAGCACTGCGGTTATAAAGGATTCGCGGTCCTCATGATCGTAGATCTCGTTAACGAGGCCGTGCTGATGCGCTTCGTCAAACCCGAAGGTTGTTCCTTCTGCCATCATCTGGATCGCTACCGGTTTGCCCACGAGACGAACAAGACGTTGGGTACCCCCAGTGCCAGGAAGAACTCCTAGGGCTACCTCAGGTAGGCCGACTTTTCCAGCATCCTTACGGGCTATCCGAATGTCTGCGGCCATTGCGATCTCAAGCCCTCCGCCGACTGTGTGACCGTTTAACGCAGCGATCACAAGCTTGGGTGTGTGCTCAAGCCGGTTTAGTGTCTCGTTTGCGTGCAGGCAGAAGCAATATTTCCATTCAGGATCTGCTTCTGAGAGCATGCCGATATTCGCACCCGCACAGAAGAACTTTTCACCCGCTCCGGTGATCACGATTACCTCAACTGACTGGTCGAAGCGCGCTTTTATGATGCTCTGGTCCAACTGGCGCATCATCTCGTGTGTGTACGTGTTCGCTGGCGGATCGTCGAGAGTTAGGAGAGCTACCTTTCCACGAGCCTCGTAATGAACCAATACCGAATCGGACATCTAAAATTTCCCGTAGTAAGTGGATGCTGACCGCTACCTTGTTCACTCGGAGACTAGGATGATCAATCAGAGTCTACGAGGATTTGAAAGGTCCCAAGGCAAGACTCAGCGGTCAACCGGGGAAAGCCCCGTACCCGCGTGCTGATGTTCAGTGATACGGGAGGGGGTTGCTAGTATCTTGTTATACTAAGCTCGGTTTGCCGACTTGAGGAGGTTGTTGGTTGATTCAGTATGTTGAGCGCACCCACTCGCTTTCTGTGGTGTATTAGACTTCGTACCTTGTTTTTACCGGAAAGTCCCCGAGAGGTCGTTGCCATGATCCGCCGAATTCCGTTCATCGCTCTATTCGTAGCTTTTAGCAGCGTGCTTCCTGCGCCGGTGTTCGGCCAATTCGACGATGTGGTGATCCGTGTTCCTGTTACAGGAGTAGTTGAACTTGGCTTAGCCCCTTTCATTGAACGAAGCCTAGAAGAGGCTGCGGAGTCTGGAGCCGTTGCTGTAGTTCTTGATATGGACACGCCTGGGGGGAGGGTGGACGCTGCAGAGAGGATCGCCGACGCGCTCTCTGATTCTCCAGTTCCAGTGTACACGCTTGTTAACCGTCGAGCATATTCTGCTGGTGCGCTGATTGCACTCGCCACAGATCGGATCTACATGCGTCCGGGTTCGGTGATCGGTGCTGCTACTCCAGTCGACGGAAGTGGTACAAAGGCTCCCGAAAAGATCGTGTCAGCGATGAGGAGCCAGATGCGGGCTCTAGCTGAAGAAGCGAATTTAGACCCGGAAGTAGCAGCTGCGATGGTTGATGAAGACATCGAGATTGAGGGGGTTACCGAAGCAGGAAAGCTTCTGACACTCACTACCGAGGAGGCGGCGGATCTCGATTACGCTGTTGAGGTCGACAACCTTTCTGCGCTTCTGGATGACCTGGAAGTAGAAGGAGCGACCGTCACAACTGCGGAAACGAACTGGGCTGAGCGGGTCGTCCGGTTCTTCTCCAATCCGGTAGTCGCTCCGTTCCTGCTCTCGCTTGGCTTCTTGGGGCTAATCACCGAGATCAAGTCGCCTTCGTTTGGGTTGGCCGGAGGAGCTGGGTTACTGGCTTTGTCGCTCTTTTTCGGTTCCCACCTGATCATTGGGCTCGCTGGTCTCGAAGACATCCTTTTCTTCGCTGTGGGTCTAGCCCTGATTGGGGTGGAGGTATTCTTAATTCCTGGTTTCGGTCTTTTTGGCCTGCTAGGAGGGATTGGCGTTCTTTACGGTCTCTACATGAGTATGCTTGGAGGACTACCGACATCGCCCGACTTTACAAGGGCTGGGATGGTGCTGAGCACGACCGTAGTGCTCATTGTCGTAATGGCGTGGGTAGTAATCAAAACTCTGCCCGGAACATCAAGGCTGGCTCGAAGCGGTATACTGCTGATGGACAGTACTGATCGGGAGACTGGCTATGAGTCGGCTGAATCACGCGTCGATCTGATTGGTATGATAGGAGAGGCCATCACCGATTTGCGACCGGCCGGGACTGCTCAATTCGGAGAGGAGCGGATTGATGTCGTTTCAGAATCGGAGTGGATTACGGAAGGATCGACGGTAAAGGTCGTCAGCGCTGAAGGCTATCGTCACGTGGTTAGAGTTATGGAACAGTCAAAGTCTGAAGAAGGTTCGTCCGCTCAGGAGAGCTAGTTATCATATAGGTCAAGATGATCGCTGTTTCGGGCAACTGCCGTAGGCTTTTGGTGGTCTAGAACGACCGAGTCAGTGGGAACGATTGGAATACAGCGTCACCGTTTACAGAAAACAATTTCGCCAGAGAGATCCAAACAATGGACAGTGTTTTAATAGTCAACTTATTCCTTCTCTTCGGGTCCATTTTCTTAGTGGGCATGATTGCCTGGGCGATCCCGGTGAGGCTCTGGGTCGAAGCACTTTCAGCGGGGGTGACCGTGGGAATCGGCACACTGGTGGGAATGCGTTTGAGAAAGGTCTCTCCTCCCGCTGTGGTGCGGCCACTAATCAATGCTACTAAAGCCGGACTAGATCTCGATATCAACGCGCTAGAAGCTCATTATCTGGCAGGTGGCAACGTCTCTCGTGTCGTTGGGGCCCTAATCTCAGCAGACAAGGCAAGCATTGACCTGCCATTCAATCAGGCTGCTGCGATTGATCTGGCGGGAAGAGATGTCTTTGAAGCAGTCCAGGTTTCGGTCAACCCGAAGGTGATCAACACCCCTAAGGTCGCGGCAATGGCGAAGGATGGGATTCAGCTGATAGCCATCGCCCGTGTCACTGTTCGTGCCAATATCAATCGGCTGGTTGGTGGTGCGGGGGAGGACACGATCTTAGCCCGAGTTGGTGAGGGTATTGTCTCAACGATCGGATCCGCGAATTCGCACAAGGATGTTTTAGAGAATCCTGATGGGATTTCAAAGACGGTTTTAGGTAAGGGGCTCGATTCCGGAACGGCCTTCGAGATCCTTTCGATCGACATTGCCGATGTAGACGTTGGGAAGAATATCGGCGCCGAGCTTCAGACGGATCAGGCTGAGGCGGACAAGAGGGTGGCACAGGCTCGCGCTGAGGAGCGGCGAGCGATGGCTGTCGCCCAAGAACAGGAAATGAAAGCTCTGGTGGGACAGATGAGAGCTGAAGTGGTTAAGGCTGAGGCCGAGGTTCCTTTAGCACTCGCCGATGCTTTTCGCTCGGGTAACTTGGGCGTGATGGACTTCGTGAAGTACCGGAACATGGAGGCGGATACGAGCATGCGGAGTGCGATCGCCGGTCCGGAAGAAGACCAGAATGAACCACTAAGCGAGTAACCTGCTGACTTATGGAAGAGCTGATTTTCTTTGCGATGATCGCTTTCGCATCGATCATCGAATCGGTTTTTCGGCGGCGAAAAGCTAGTGGCGGTGGGGGCCCTGTTAAGGAGGCCCCCACCGGTGACATTCAGTTTGAATGGCCACTGGGACGTGAGGATCAATTGCCGACTTACGATTCAGATCCGTCGTATGATGAACTGGCCACGGCTGAGGAGACTGAGACTTCAACAGAGCCGTTCGTGCCCACGCCCCCTAGCATGCTAGAGAAGATTCTCGAAGCAGCGTCTGACGCTGCTTCGAAAGGACTGGAGGATCCCGACGGAGACCGTCGTCTAAGAAAGAAATTAGAAAAACGAAACAAAGAGCTCCTTCGTATGCGTTTGGATTTGGAAAAGTCAAAACGCTCCGGAGCTTCCAGAAGGGGATCAGTAGGCCAGCTCGACTCGCATCAGATACACCGAACGCACGCCGAATTCGGCACAGATCCATCGGAACGGGCACCATCGGAGCAGGACGGATTGGATCCATTCGCGCGTGCACTTTCCGCCGAAGCGAAGGCGGTTCGTAGGCAACTCCTAAGCGATAGTGCCTCTGCCTTGCGGCAGGCAATTGTTCTACAAGAAGTGCTCGGTCCACCGAAGGCGATGCAAGAAGACGCTTCCTCGTAAAGACGAGTTCGCCAGCTTACATCTCGCCCCGAGCCATCTTCCGTAGGACCGTTTGCAGAATGCCTCCGTTCATGTAGTAATCGACGTCGACGTCGGAATCGAGTCGTGCAGTAACGTTGAACTCGGTCACCTTGCCGTCGTCTGCTGTAGCTTTGACTTGGACTGTGCAGCCTGGCTCCAACCCTCCTGAGATGCCGCTGATATCGAATGTCTCACGTCCGTTGAGACCCAAGGACGATGGCGTATCACCCTTGTGAAATTCCAGCGGGAGCACGCCCATGCCGACTAAATTGCTCCTGTGTATCCGCTCATAGCTCTCAGCGATAACTGCCTTCACGCCCAGAAGGATTGTGCCTTTTGCTGCCCAATCTCGCGAGCTTCCCGTACCATATTCCTTTCCTGCAAGTACGATCAGTGGTGTGTCTTTCTCCTGGTAACGCATAGACGCGTCGTAAATCGGTATTACTTCCCCGGACGGGAGATGCTCCGTGTAGCCACCTTCCTTGCCGTCTAGCAGGAGGTTCTTTATCCGCACGTTTCCAAACGTACCGCGCATCATGATCTCGTGGTTTCCGCGACGGGATCCGAAGGTGTTGAAGTCTTTGACGGTCACGCCGTGATCGCGGAGATATAGACCGGCTGGCTCTTCTTTTGGGATCGCACCGGCGGGGGAAATGTGATCGGTGGTGACCGATTGACCCATCAGTGCCAGGACACGAGCTCCTTCGATGTCCCCTAGGGTGGGGACATCCATCGACATTCCCTCGAAGAAGGGGGGACGTCTGACGTATGTGGAATTGGTGTCCCAGTCATACAGGCTACTTTCTTCTGGAAGAGGCAGTGATTGCCAGTTCTCGTCACCTGTGGTGACCACGGAGTAGCGTCTGGTAAACATCTCAGCCTTTAGAGAGCTGGCTACTGTTTCGCTGACTTCACTGGGAGAGGGCCAGATGTCTCTCAGGTATACCGGTTGACCGTCGCTATCCGTTCCTAGGGGTTCGCTCTCTAAATCTAGATCCATACGGCCTGCGAGTGCGTAGGCCACTACCAAGCCTGGAGAAGCGAGATAGTTGGCCCGCACGAGGGGGTGTATACGTGCTTCGAAATTCCGATTTCCTGAGAGTACAGAGGATACGACTAATCCGTTCTCTTCGACTGCTGCATGAATATGCTCAGGTAATGGCCCTGAATTTCCTATGCACGTCATACAACCATAGCCAACGATGTGAAAACGGAGTTCTTCCAGATAGGTCAGCAGGCCAGACTCGGTCA
>DEAT01000082.1 GCA_002348265.1 Gemmatimonadales bacterium UBA2975
TGGGGAGTTCGACCATGTAGACCTCGCTGAGTAGCCGAGTGCGTTGTCGATGTGTGACAATTCTTCTGTGTCACTATGCAACCCGACGATCGCTCCGAGGCGCGCTCCATACTGAGCCATGCTCTTCGACGCGGTCCATGCTACGAGAACGGTTGCATGCTCGAGCATTCTAGGCACGTAGCTCACCCAACTGCGCGATTCGGAACCTGCAAACTCCATGTACGCGGCATCAATGAGAACTGTTACAGGCCCTTTTTGACCGGCTGCGTGCACGGCGTCAGTGATCTGTTGCCATTCGTCTGGGCTGAGATTGTATCCGGTCGGATTATGGCAGGGAAAGTTCAGCACCAGCAGCACCCGGCCCTGTTCCTCTAAGTGTCGGTGCATGGCTGTGGTCATACCGGCAATATCGAATGTGCCCTCTTGATCAAACATCTTGAATGGATCTAGTCCACGACCGGAGTGCTTTGTAATCTCGGTATACGGACCCCAGAAGAACTGAGGTACAAGCATCTGCTGCCCAACCTCGAGGAAGTTGACGACAGCTTGGTAAACGGCTCCACTACCCCCCGGTGCAGCGACAGCCGTCGCTTGCTTCGAGAGACTGCTGTCACCGAAAAGGTCGTGGACCACAGCTTCTCGATAGGCAGGGAGTCCTGAGATTGGGGCGTATCCGCCAACTTTTGGCCCTGTCAGGGTTTTGAATGTCTCGATTACGGTCGGTAGGCTACCAAGTGTCCCATCGTCATTCATCAGAGCACCGATGGTGGCATTCAAGATGTCCTCGCCAGCTGCGGCACGTGCGCGTGCCTCGCCATTCCAGATGAAAATGGGATCGTTTCCAGAGCGATCTCGCGATGTGGAGATGACCGAACTATAACTGGGCATCAGTTTGCCTCTGGTAGGGTGCCATCGATTTCAGCAAAAACTTGTTGAAGTGCTCGGTCTCCCTGGCTTTCACGAAGAGACCAGGTCTCTAATGAGCCGAAGGTTGCGCCTGCGATAGCGTCTTGCAGGTCAAAGCCCTCCTCGTGCCAGCGTTGAGCTTCTTCGATCACGGCGCGGATCGCACCTTGGAAGACCTCTAACTCATCTTTAAGAATTGACGGGTGATCGACGAAGCCGTGCCCCGGAACGTACATGTCTACGTCCATTGCTTGCGCTACCTCAATCATTTCGACCCACTCAGACGGGAAGGCTGAGCGCATCGCCGGAAAGACTCGGTGCAGATACGCTTCACTCATGAACATGATCTTTTCTTTAGGTAGGTACACCACAAGATCGCCGCCGGTGTGCGCTCTGCCGAGGAACTGGATGTGAATCTCACGGCCACCTAGTTGTAACACTTCCCGATCTGCCACAAGGTTGGTGGCCAGAGGTAAAGCCGAACCATTCTGTGCCATCCGTTCAAGAGCAGATGCAGAGGTCGGGTGGGCCCAGAAGCGTGCTTCTCTGGGGAAGGCTGAATTTCCTGCTGTGTGGTCGCCGTGGTCTGAAGCGACCACCACATCCTTGATAGGCTTATCGGTCACCATGGCGATGTAGTCGATCATCTTTTGGGTCTCTTCTATACTGCCTTGGCCGTCTGCCACAAGTACGCTGGTTTCAGTAACAACGAACATACTCACCGTAGTAAACTTTTCGTCACCGGCCGAGCGCAGTTGCTCATAGGAATAAACACCGGGAGCGAGTTCCTGAATACGGGGGAAGTCGCTATCTGTGTAGCCGCGTGCGTATGGGTTAGCTGTACGGATTATCTGGTCCTCCGGAATATCGACCGCAGTCTCATCGCCGTTCAGTTTTGAAGTGTCCGGGCTATCAGCACCGCAGCCGGCGGCTGCGAGAAACAGTAAGAGAGTGATACTAGTGTGGCGGTTCGCCATGTCTTTTTCCCTGATGTAGAATTACCGACTTCATCGCAATGGAGATCACACTATGAGCAGATTCCGCATTCTTGTCATCAGTTTTGTCACGTTCAGCTTCATGGGAGGACTAGTAACTCCGGCCTCAGCTCAAATAGAACTAGAGGACGAATTAGTGATGGAACGCCCAATCCCAGCGCTAAACACGATCTGGATTGAGGAGATGACCTGGATCGAAATTCGTGACGCCTTAGCCGAGGGTAAGCGCACTGCGATCGTCCCGACAGGGGGGATCGAGCAGAATGGACCTTACGTCGTTATGGGTAAGCACAACTATGTGCTAGAGGGCATGTGTGAGCGGATCGCCAGAATGCTAGGTGACGCTTTATGTGCTCCGATTATCAAGCTTGTTCCCGAGGGAGGCATCAACCCTCCAACTGGACACATGCGTTACTCTGGAACCCTCAGTGTTCGACAGGAGACTTTCGAAGCGATGCTTGAAGACGTTGGTCGTAGCCTACACCAGCATGGCTTTGAATGGATTGTGTTTATCGGAGACAGTGGCGGCAACCAGACCGGTATGCAGAATGCTGCGAATCTTCTCAACGAGGAGTGGGGAACCGAGAAGGCTCTTTTTATACCGGAATTTTATGACAATGCGGGCGTCCAGCTGCACATGGAAGAAACGTTTGGGATCTTCGAGGAGAGCGAGGGCTGGCACGACAACTACTGGCTTAGTGCGATGCAGGCTGCTGTGGATCCTGAGACCGTGCGTTATGAAGAGCGAGTTCAGTCCGGCAGGGCTTCAATCAACGGGGTTTCGCTTGTACCTCTCGGGCGGACGATTGCCGTTGGTGAGGAGTTGATGCGGTGGCGGACTGATCAGACGGTGGCCGCGATCCTCACTGCGATGGAGAGGTAGCCTCCCGTTGTGCAAGTTCCCTAAAGGTGGTCTCTGGCTCGCGAGCTTATTCTGACGAATTTGCTTCTTTCCAAGCGTCATATCTCATTCGAAGAGTGATGACCGGGTTCCCATTTTCGCTTGTCTTTATGTTCTCGTCAGTCACGTCGATGTACATAAAGTAGTCACCGTTGTTGAACGAGCTGCCCTCCGCATCGTCAGGATCTGAAGCCAGAATGTAGGCAACGTGGGCGTTACGACTGTGGCAGGAGGCATCAGGTACAGGCTCAGTTTCACACGTGCAACGTCTATCGCCACCCGCCTCGTCGGCGGCTTCCATGGCGGCCATCACCTTGTCGATGATGTCGCCATCGGTCTCCTCAAGCGCATAAGCCGCATCGGTTACGACTTGGTCCGAGGCTAGGATATTGCCTTGCACCGAGTAGAAGATCCGCGTTCCGGGAACTTGGCCTTGTATCGAACTTGAGGCTTTTCCGTTGTCCTCACCCGAAAAACCGACAGAGCGCCCTTGGTTGTCGATGATACCGAATTGTCGACGCTCTATACTTGGATCCTCGCTAAGCATATCGAGAATCAGCTGAGGGTCAGTCCCGAGCTTAAGTTGCTCGTATATCAGGTTTTGGTTCTCGCGAGTGTTATCGACACCGGCTTGGGCTGCTGCGATTCCGATCCCTGGAACGACGATGGCTTGGATGTCCATTAGTCCCAGTGCGGGGAATCCTGCAAAGCGCCCCTGAGCCACGCAGGTCGCAGACGAGACAACTACACGACCTGTATCTAAGTCGATAGCGATCACGGACCAAGTTGCTGAAGCATCCGTTGGAGTGGCTGCGAGTGACGCTATTACTGTGAAGAGGGTAAAGGTCGAGGTTAGTAGCAGACGGCGCATGGGATCTCCTAAGGTGAAGTCGGAAGAAGATTGTGCCTCGAAGTTGGCGTTGTGCAAGTCGATGTAAGAAAAAGAAAGGCGGATAGGTCGCTGAGACCTATCCGCCTAGAAATTTCGTGTTATGGGATCGACCTAGAGGTCACCCTCATCTTCTGCGTGAATGGCTGACCAAGCTTCCACGAAGACGTCGATACTTGTCATGAGAGAAGATCCGATGGAATCGACGGCACTATCCCCGGAGCTCATACCTACAGCTGTATGGAACCAGGTCACAGCTTCAGGGAGAGTTATTTGGGTGTCTCGAAGCATCTGAGCCGACTGCTGTACTCTGAGGGCTACGGAATAGGCGATTGCCCCACCCAAGCCGGATGCGCACTCGAGCGTTACACGTAGTTCCGGCATAGCTGGGTTCGCAAGCATCTCTTCTTGGGTAAGAACGCCAACCTCGGATTCGGTCAACTTAAGAGACACGTCGGCTTCGTATGCAGCTGGCGTCACACCTGCCATGTTGCAAGCATCGTTAGACTCAAGACGGATGAATACGCCTTCGAGATCTTCCAGGGTGTATCGATTCCATTCGGTGTCCTGCGCTTCAACGGCAAAAGGTATCGCCAAGAAGGCTAGGACCGCGGTGAGCGCAAGAGTTCGCTTCATTCGATAACTCCGGTCTGCGCAGTAGCGCTTACTGATTTCGGCCTGTCCCGCAGGACTGACAGTTGTGGTTGTTGAGAGATCCTAGCTTTTCGAGAAGGGCTACTGTTACCGGTTGTGGTTGTGCCCGTTGCTCGGGACTGTTCGCCATGTCTGCCGTGGTTTGGCCTCGACGGCTTATCAAGGTCACGTCCGCGCCCTGCTCAACCAAGTAGGCGATTGTTTCGTTGTCTCCACGAGCTGCCGAGTGATGAACGGGTGTGAACCCATCCATGTCGCGCAGGTTTGGATCTACTCCGAGTTCTTCTACGAAGTACTTCATCGCTGGTAGCCAGCCATCTGGGACACTACGGTGCTGCTGCGCAACGCGAGAAGTGCCAAAGCCCACACCTGAAGCGGCATGGATCGGATGGACGGCGGGGCCACCTACTGGAACCTCCGGAAGACCTGATGGATCCAGTTCCTTTTCCGCGTCAATATTATCGGTTCGAGCTCCTGGATTCCCCGCGTCGAAATTTCTGCGCCGACTTGGAAGTTTTGTCGTCCAGATGTCTGGGTTTGCTCCGTAGGAATGCAGAAGGCGCATTGCAGTGACATCAGTTGCATAGGCGGCTCGCCAAAATGGCGTCGCTCCTGTGAAGTCGACGCCCATCCGTCCAGCATTGTATGCTGCGTACCAGACGTGAGTACTCGTCTGGGCGTTCGGGTCTGCTCCGGCTTCTAGGAGGACTTCAATCAGATCCAGATATGACGTCGCCTGAGTGTGGTACATTTGTGGTTGCGGGTACCATGTCCTCAGGGACCACTCGATGTTCAGTGTTGCAAAAAGAGGACCGACCCCGTCGTCGCTGACGAGATTGACGTCTGCGCCACGCTCGACGAGCATTTTGGCGAGATCGTAGTTGCCGTTGATGACAGCGATTAGCAGTGGGCTTGTTAGGTCGCCACCTGTCACCTGATCAATGTCTGCTCCATTGTCGAGTAGGATCTCTGCGGACTCAAGATGTCCTTGCCGGGCTGCGTAGTGCAGGGGGGTAAGTCCACCTTGAACGCCGATTTGCTCAGCAGACGACAGTGCTCTAATGGGAGGCTCGGCAGGCGTTTCGTCCTCCTGTTCCTCTTTGTCTTCATTGAGTGACTGGTCTTCGAGGTCCTCGTCCCACTCTAAGTCCTCTTCGTCTTCTTCTGCCGACTGTGACGAGTCAGGAGGTGTCTGCTGCTGCCTCTGGAGTTGGGCGAAGCGGTCTGCATTGTCGTTTTGGACGACTTCCTCTCCGGCCTCTGCCGCTCGAACGCGGGCCCGGTGAGCGCGGTCGTCACGGTCGTTAGCATTCAGCGTCGTATAATCTTTCAGTGCAGTTTGAACTGAGGGATCCGCACCCAGTTCTAGGAGTGTGATCAGCGCGTCTGTCGAATTTCTCGCTGATGCAAAAACGAGAGGCGTCCGGTTTTGGAATTCGTCCGGAGCGTCAAGATTCGCTCCTGCCTCTGCTAGCGCTCTTATCGTCTCCGCTGAGTTCGCTTGAGCAGCGAAGTGTATGGCTGTTACCCCGGTCGTCGTCCATTCGTCTGGGTCTGCTCCTGCCGAAGTCAACTTCGTGACGATTTCGGCATGACCTGATCTCGCTGCGAGGTGAAGCGGAGTATAGCCTCCAACCCGCGTGAGCGGCTTGACATTTGCTCCAGCATACAGCAGAACATCGACGATCTCGCCGTGGTTGTTCATGGCCGCCCAGTGAAGGGCTGTAAGGCCATCGGTTTGAGCGGCATTGACGTCTGCACCCTGCTGAAGAAGTGCCCGGACCTCAGCGATGTCACCCGTCTGAGCGGCGTCAGCTACGGGTGACTCTTCGGGTTGGGTTGCGCCAGTCAGCAAGAGGCTCACACCTAGGATCGATGTCAGCCGCTTAATGGTAGAGTTTCGCTTAAGCATGTTTTTCTCCGAGAGGTCTCACCTTTCTACCAGTTCGACCTTAGATCGCGAATGTACCGGTACTGTTTCCGAAGGACTCGAGATCGTTTACGCCCATCTTGTGAAGCAGAGATAGGAAGACATTAGCCATTGGTGTCCCTTGGGCGGCACGTATGTGGTTCTCACCTTCGAGTATACCATTGGCCCCACCCACCATGAATAGAGGACAGCGTATATGGTTGTGTAGGTTCGAATCAGCCATCGCTGATCCATACATAACCATCGTTTTGTCTAGGAGCGTACTGTCACCCTCTGAAACTGCAGCCAGCTTGTCGAGGAAGTAGGGAAGCATCGACACGTGATACGTGTTGATTTTCGCGAAGTCTCGCACGCGTTCCTCACGCCCGCCGTGATGGGACGCCGCATGGTACGGTGTATCTGATCCAGATTCGAGATAGACGCGTGGTGAAGCGTCACGGCCGACTTTAAGCGAGAAGACCCGGGTTGTATCGGACATGAACGCTAGTACCTGAAGATCGAACATGAGGCGCATGTGTTCGGCAAAGTCGTCAGGAACTCCCACCGGAGCTTCTGGGATTTGACGCTCCTGTCCGGACATGTTTTGCGCTTCGATGCGCTGTATGCGCTGCTCAAGTTCTCTAATGTTAGTCGTGTAGAGGTCTAATCGATGCTGATCAGCCGCTCCGAGATCACGACGCAGGCCCGACATCTCACCCATGACCCAGTCGAGGATCGAACGATCCGTCGCCAGGCGCTCTGCGCGCTGCTCCGGAGTACCACCTGCCCCAAAGAGCTGTTCAAAGACCGCTCGTGGATCACGGATCATCGGCAGCGGCTGAGTCGGGGATGCCCATGAAATAGTGTCGGTGTAGACGCAAGAGTACCCGTATGCGCACCCTCCTGCCTGATCGATGTGCTCAATTGTCAGCTGCATCGACTCGATCGGCGTTTCACCAGCCATGCTTTGCGCGTAGACTTGGTCAAAGGAAGGGCCTGCAAAGACGTCGGATCCCTGAGTCTGTTTAGGATGTGCTTGCGTTAGGAACACTGCTGCTGTTCGGAAGTGATCTCCGCCGATCTCTGCGGGTGAGAAAGCATCTGCCATCCGAGCATCGGTATCAGATACGATGGTCAGATATTTCCTGTACTGATCTAGTGGATTCATCGACGAGAGGGATAGGTCAAAGTTCTTACCCTCTTCTTTCGGTGACCACAGCCCTAGCGATGCGCCAAGGTCGTTACAGCCGGCAGCTCCATGGACATTCTCAATAGCGACAAGACGTGTGCTGTCTGCTGAGCGTCCCGCTTCCGTTGCACTGAGAGGGCGGTTTGCTGGCACCATTGCATCGAGAAGCGGAAGTCCCACTGAGGCACCCATGCCCTTGAGCATTGCGCGGCGTGAGATGTGTTTTCCGGTGATGAAATCCATCTTTACTGCCTTTTCGAGGTTAGTTGCTGTTCTGAATTAGTGCATGGCCGATTCAGTGACCGGCTGTTCGTCCACCATGGCTTGAGTGGCACGGCTACTTAAGAAAGCGGGAGAGTTTACTACTCCCAGGATAAACGAAGAGAGTCGATAGTCCTCTTCACTGGCTTCACGGGTGATCTGACGTATTGCTGGCTGATCGAAGTGCTCAACCCTGCGACCCAGAGCGTAGGCCATGAGGTTCTCGGTAAAGATTCTGTAGAAGACCTCTGGTCGTTTCAAA
>DEAT01000030.1 GCA_002348265.1 Gemmatimonadales bacterium UBA2975
TGAACCTAGTGTGGCCACCAAGATCGCCTTGATTGTGTGCAAGCGGTTCTCGGCCTGATCAAAGACAACAGACTGGTCAGATTCGAACACATCTTCAGTTACCTCGAGCCCATCAAGACCAAACTTCTGAAACACTTCTTCACCGATCTGGGTGTTTCGATTGTGAAACGCTGGCAAGCAGTGCATGAACTTTGCTTGGGAGTTTCCCGTCGCTGACATTACATCAGCATTCACCTGGAAGTCCCTCAGTAGACTGATGCGCTCCTCCCACACCGACGCAGGCTCGCCCATGGAAACCCAAACGTCAGTGTGAACAAAATCACAACCCTCGACTCCGGCGGAGACATCACTAGTCACGACAACCGAGCCACCTGTCTTTGCTGCCAATCCCCTGCAACGCGCGACGAGAGCCTCATCGGGCCACAGTGGTTCAGGCGCGACTAGCCGAACGTCCATTCCGAACAATGCACCGCCCACCATCAGAGAATTACCCATATTGAAACGTGCATCCCCAAGATAAGCGTAGCTGGTTGCGCCAAGATCACCCGAGCCTAGCTCACGCATGGTGAGCACGTCGGCTAGGATTTGTGTTGGATGGTATTCGTTTGTCAGACCATTCCATACCGGAACGCCCGAAAATTCAGCAAGCTCCTCGACCTGCTCCTGTCCGAACCCACGATACTCAATCCCGTCGAACATGCGTCCGAGCACGCGAGCGGTGTCCTTCATCGTTTCTTTAATACCAATCTGCGTCCCTGTGGGCCCGAGATAGACCGCATGAGCACCCTGATCGAGGGCAGCAACCTCAAAAGCACATCGAGTGCGTGTAGACCCTTTCTCAAAAATCAGGGCAATGTTCTTACCTGTGAGGGCCCGTTCTTCGGTGCCGCTTCGCTTCGCCTCTTTGAGCTTCGCAGATAGATCTAAGAGGTAAGCTAATTCTTCAGAGGTGAAGTCGAGCAGCTTGAGGAAGTTACGCCCACGAAGGTTCACACTCATTGGCTGATTCCCATCAATGTTCTGCCTATGGCAGGTTAATTCGTTTAATGTGCTAGACGCATTCAGAAAACCGCTATCGGATCCCATCAAAATGGAGGGTCATACAATCGCTCCAACAGTTGCCATGCTCAACACATGCTTCGCTGAGGTGCAATAAGGCACTGTGACGCAGAGCATAGCTTGCTCTCTACGCTGACTCGCAAACCAATCAACATCAATCGTAGTTTGTAAAACACTTCTCTCCTCTCTTTGTCCGGATACAAACCTCATGAAATGGCAACTGAGCGCTACCCTCAGCGCACTGCTCCTCGTTTCTATAGCATCCTGTTCAGACGAAACCGGTGCCTCCTCGGGGGAAGAAACACTCTCTGATAGCCTACAATCGCGAATCGCGGCACGTTTAGATCGGCTCGATGCTATGAGCTCAATCTATGCAAAACACATCCCAACTGGTCGAGAGATAGCGGTAAGAGCGGACCATCCGATGAACACGTTAAGCGTGATCAAAATTCCAGTGATGGTTAAGGCCTTCCAAGACAACGCGTCGGGCAGACTAGACTTCGGAGAACGTTACACCATAGGGCCAAATGATATGCGAAGGGGTAGCGGACTAATTCAGACGTTCGAACCTGGACTGAACCCTACCCTTCGAAGCCTGGTAACGCAGATGATAATCACATCTGACAACACGGCGACCGACATGGTTATCAAAGCCGTGGGCCTCAATCGTGTGAATGCACTTCTCCAGAGCGAAGGCTTTAGCCAAACCCGCCTAAAGGCGACCACAGGAGATCTATTCAGGGAGGTTTGGGTTCTGGATGATCCCGAAAATGCGCTAATGAGTGACCGAGAGGTATTTGAAGCCGGCTTTCCGGACGATGATGATGCCGCAAAGCGGTCGTTCGCCTTCGAAGGAGACTCGACATCGTGGCTGGGAAAGACTACTGCTCGTGAAATGGGCAACCTGCTGGAACAAATCCTGAACGCTGAGCTCGCTGACGAAGAAGCAAGTGCGGAAATGATTGCGATGCTGACAAGACAGTTTTACACGAGTCGCCTACCACAACGAGTGCGATTACAGGGGGTGAGCGTAGCTCACAAAACCGGAGACTGGCCTCCAATCGCCGGTAATGATGTGGGGATACTCTTCTACGAGGGTGGGCCCAGCATCGTGTCTGTCTTCACCAACCAAAACACAGGAGACTTTTTCGATCTGGAAGCCACGCTCGGATTGATCGCTGAAGACATCGTAGAAGCATGGCGCTAGCGAAGTCTCAAGTAAGACGAAGAGACTACATTCCAGCTAAAGCGACCTTCACAGCTTCGTAAGCATTTACGACCCCACCTGTAACGGAAAGTCTACCAAAAGGGATCCTTGCCCCATCACCTGGTCTAGCAAGGACATCGTCTTGGCGTTTCACTGATGATTCGAGGAGAATCCTGCGCACTTCGGATGCATCAAGATTCGGGAAATAGGCCATGAGCAAGGCAGCTACACCACTCACAACGGGTGAAGCCATACTGGTTCCGTCTTCCCGTTCGTACTCACTTCCTGGAACAGTAGAAAGGATGTCCACCCCAGGGGAAAAGAGATCTACGGCGTTCTGGCCATAATTGGAGAAGGTTGCGGCAAGACTGTCGACCTGCCAATTAGCGGCGCCTACCTCAATCCAGTTACTGGCACGGAACCCGTCATTGAAAAATGGCGTCGGGAAATTGTCACCTATGTCGATGTCTTCGCCGTCGTTGCCTGCAGCATGAACCATCAACACCCCGTGATCATCGGCGTAACGGACTGCATCATCCACCAGAAATTTCCGAGGGGAAAAACCTTTCCCAAAACTCATGTTGATGATGTGCGCTCCATTGTCGACGGCGTAACGAATCGCGTTTGCGACGTCCTTGTCGCGCTCGTCTCCGTCGGGCACAGCACGAAGCGCCATTATCTTCACGTTGGTGGCAATACCATCGATCCCGAGCCCGTTTCCACGCACTGCACCGATGATCCCTGAGACGTGTGTTCCGTGGCGAGGATCTGTAGCGTGAACATCCGGGTTTCCGTAACCCTGCTCAGTTCCATCCGACAAGTCATCTCCCACGATGTCCTCGCGCGGCCGGAACTCAAGATTCAGGCCATAGTCTCTGAGACCCTCATAGGCTTCCCTCGCTTCCGGGACCTCCTCGACGGGCAAGATGTCGACGAGCTGGAGAAAGAGTGACTTCGCCTGAGAAATATCGGGCCTTACAGCAGAAACTCGTCGCACGCTCTCCTTCGTAGGGTTCTGCCCTGCTCCGGCTCCCCGCAAAACAGGTAAAGCAAACGCATATGCCTCCTCAATTTGATCTAGAATGTCGAGCGTCTGGTTCACCTCATCAGTTTCGGCTTCATAGTCGGCGGCTATGTCCTGACAAGTCTTTTTGATCGGAGATACTTCACCCGCAAGGCAGTCTGCGTGAAGCCGCGTTACCTCGAGCGTTTCATGACCTACTGATTTTCCATCCGGCCCACCAAGAAAATTCCACCCATAGACATCGTCGACATACCCATTGTTATCGTCGTCGACTCCATTGCCAGGCACTTCGTCTTCATTGATCCAGAGATTCTCTCTGAGGTCCACGTGTGTCGTATCAATCCCACCATCAATTACAGCAACCACCACGGTCCGAGCTGCTGTTCTACCCGCGAGCAATTCCTCGTAAGCAAGGTTCGCGCTTACACCGGGAACCCCATCAACTGCTAGGTCGAGTAGCTGCCAAGCATCTGGAGCCGATACCAGAGAAGTAGCTTCGACCATCGGACCCTCACTTATCACATCCGGTTTCACCTCAACCTCAGTATTCGTCCCTGGTCGAGTGTCAGATACTGAGGCACCCATACCTCCCGAGGCACAGCCTGCGAATAGCAAAGTCGCCGTGAATGAGACTAGCCGAAGAATCATATTTGAATCACGTGGTCTAGAGGGGCGAACATTAGACCTCCCAAAACTCATTTGTTACTGAGAGAGTGAGACCTCTAAAAGGTAAAACCATTTTCGCGTCTGGAGTTCATCGAGGTGGACGGCACTTTAGACGCATTGAAGGCCTCGCTAACCCGCAAGGGTTTCCCTGGTCCGCGGATCGGGACGTTACCTTAAGTCCCTCTCAGTCAGCTAGTAGCTACGGCCGACAGGTATCTTTAATCGGGCCCCAACCGGTCGAGCATGATATCTCATTTGCCGTATCAACGACCCAACTCCCGATATCTGTATGGGGAAGAAGCCCTTCACCTCTATGGTACTCGAGCCCAGCCAACACGTCTGCATATGGACCGAAGCCAGACAGGCGCATAGGAATCACTAAAACTCTATTTGTTCCTGCCTGATTTTCCACGTAACCCCGAATATGTGCCTCTGCAGAAATACGTTTCTCTTCCCAATCCTCTCGCAAAGTTGCCACCTCAACATCGGCGTATCCCTCCCTTGTCACTTGGTCGGCAGCTCGATGCAATAAAGCAAGCACTCTATCGTTCTCTCCGTCGTCACCCATGCCATGAGCGATGAGAAGTACAGCTTCTCTTGAAGGGTCACTGCCCAGAGCCGCCGCGCGATCTACTGCAATACCACCTACGTAAGGCGAGTCTAAAATACCTTGCTCGTGGGTCGCAATATCCATCGAGTGCTCCAGCGGAATACGTGCTCCAGGATCGGACGCAGCTGGGCCCATGAGGACAAATTGTTGAGGCCTTTCTTCGGAAAGACCCAGGAGGTATTCGGTCTGGTCCAGAAACGACTCTCCAGACAAAAACATTCGGACCACTGCGACCTGCGTAACACCCTGTTCTCGGAGTTCGTCGAGTCCGGATCTCAGGGTGTAGGGGTTAGCCATTCCAAAAGCGACCGCCGTCGGAAGAATCTCCATCGAGGGTTTCACTGCTTCCATCACTGTCCCATTCCACTCAGGGCCTGCCCCGTGTGCCATCACCAGTACCCCCGTTCGAGCGGGTTCACTAGTCGATTCAATCATTGGTTCTTCTGGGGGAACGAGATCTTGTCCATTGCTGTGCATAGCGGGTGGGCTACAAGCAACGATCACCAAGACGTGGAGCAGACTAGCGCGTTTTACCATAGTAAGCATCATGACTCCTCGGTCACCGTCAGCCAACCTTCCCGTATCAGAGCTTTGAGGATAACCCGCCGACTCAACCAGTCGAGGCCGTCTATGATTTCTCCCGCTCGAACTATCTCACCCCTTAGCAAACACTCGAGAGTCGTCTTCGCCTCGGACGGAAAATCGACCTCGCGTCCTCTACTGATTAAAGCTACACGACCGTCGCGGAGTGCGATGCTTCCTGGAACGCCCGGCCTCCAGCAGACTCGGCTTTCCTCCGAGACTTCATCCGCATGGACCACCTGCTTTAGGTAGTCTATCGCCCGTGGTCTCAGGTGCTCTACGAAAGTTTCAGCTCTCGCAGGTACTACCGAATGCAGGTCCATCTCCTGAGAAAGAGTCAGGATTCGTCGAGACAGCTCTTCCTCTAATCCCTTGTCCAACCCACCGTCCAACGCAAATCCAAGTGGAAGGTTCTCTCTCCAGCTCGAATTCCGGTCTACCAACTCACTTAGTGAGTCTGCTAGAAGATCAGCCCAAGTGTAGGACATGACTCCCAGCGTAATGTGCACTGATGTGGAATCAGTCGTGGACGCGGCATGCATCCAGCCACGAGGTACATATAACGCCTCACCAGTCTCAAGCGTAAACTCGCTCTCGACATCTCCAGCCTGATGTCGCGCTGGGTCGAATTTGTGATCCTTGAGCGGAAGCTCAGGACCACCACCATACATCCTCCATCGTTTCGACCCCTCAATCTGCAATACGTAGACGTCATGAGTATCCCAGTGGGGTCGAAAACCCTGTGAGCCAGGTGGAGTCAAATAGATATTTGTCTGAGTCCGTGCAGAAACCTGAAGTGAGACGGCGTTGCATAGACGACGTGCGGGCTCGTGTCGGTCGTGTAGACCACCGAAAACAACCGTCGCTCCCTCCGAAAACAGCTGCGCCACACGGGCGGGATCGACCATGCGATCCCGCCAAAGGTACTCCGCCGTAGGTACAGCACTTCCAGAGCGCACGAGTTTGATCGACGGATGTCGAACACCAAAGCGTCCGAGCAGTTCATCTAGATTTGCAATCGACAGAAGATCAGCAAATCGCTCAGTGTTCTCAGACTTCCCGTGGTACCAATTGGTACCCAGGTACTCCTCTACAAAGTCACTTGAATCCGGGATTCCAAGAATCCACGCCAACGCGTCACGCTCCAGCGCGGTCATCTGGCACTCCAAAAGGTTTTTAGGTCCGCAACCGCTTACACGGAGTGTCCGTGAACCAGCGGTCTAAGATTAGGGTTAGCTTCCGGAGTCGCTGTGGCCATCGGAGTCCGAACTTTCTTCAGTCTCCTCCTGATGCGAGTCACTGTCAGATGCTTCCATCTGGTCAGAGTCAGATGCTTCCATCTGGTCAGAGTCAGATGCTTCCATCTGGTCAGAGTCAGA
>DEAT01000072.1 GCA_002348265.1 Gemmatimonadales bacterium UBA2975
CATGATGGATCACTCATCGGATCAGGAAGGTGGACTCCTAGTTGTCGATATCGAGCGGTTTCAGGGTCCACTCGATCTGCTGTTGCATCTCATTCGAACGCAGGACGTTGAGATCTTCGATATACCGATCGCGAAGATCACAGATCAATTCCTGCAGGCCATCAAAGGTCTTCAGGTTAGCGATCTTGATGGAGCTGGAGAGTTCTTGGAGATGGCGGCTACTCTTATCCACATAAAGGCGCAGGTGCTTTTGCCGCGCTCGGCCGATGAAGATGAAGAGGACCCCAGGGCCGAATTGGTCCGTAGGCTCCTAGAGTATGAACAGATCCGTGACGTGTCGCAGAGACTTCGAGTGGCAGAAGCTCATCGCAGTCGCCAGTTCGGGAAGGGGTATGTACATCCCCGACCCAAGAAGAGCCTTGATGAGGTCCCCTTGGAAACGGCATGGGAGGACGTTTACCGGGTCGCACTCAGCATTAACACCCCCATACCGGCGGAACGGCAGCACCGAATATCAAGCAGGCCAGTGACGATGGAGGAGAAGTCAGTCCTTATTCTTGACGCACTGAAGAGCGGACCCCGGGTTCAATTTGGGAAGCTCCTAGCGGATTTCAGAGATCGTTCACATGGGGTAATGACCTTTTTGGCAGGCCTTGAGCTGGCGAGGCGTCGGATTCTGTTTCTAAGGCAGGCTAGCCTGTTCAGTGAGCTCTGGATCTATCGACGAAACGAACGTCTAGAGGAAGAAGAGGCCGAAGGACCTGAAAGTATGCATCACAAACCAATGACTTCACACGATAAGGGAGGAAAGAAAACGTGAACTCACACCAGATCGTTGAAGCTGTGCTATTCGCCTCTGACGCCCCGTTGAGTCCAGACGAAATTGCTCGCGCTGATGAGATGCTCGACGAAGATCAGGTTGAAGAAGCATTGCACTTCCTACGAGCGGAATATGATGATGCGGCGCGCGCGTTTCAGATTCGTGAATTAGCTGAGGGATATCAGATTCTCACACGGTCGGAGTATGCGCCCTATCTAGAACGCTTTGATAACGTTCCCAAGGCTTCCAGGCTCTCTGGTCCTGCTCTGGAAACCCTAGCCATAGTTGCGTACCGGCAACCCATCGGACGGATTGAGATTGAGTACATTCGAGGAGTAAGTGCTTCGGGTGTGATTAGGACGCTGCAGGACCGGAACCTCATTGACGTGGTGGGTAGAGCAGAGGGTCTGGGCCGTCCCCTTATGTATGGCACGACGTCTTTCTTTCTAGAACATTTCGGCTTTGGATCGCTAGAGGATATGCCGCGGACGGACGAGCTGCCTATCGTTTTGCGCGATCGTGTTTCCCTTGGGATTGAAGGGGTCAAGGAAGAGGGCGGTGAAGGGGAAGACCAAGAAGTTTCGCATAGGGCGGTTGGCGATGAAGAGATGTTCGCCGCTGCGGAACCAGAGGCCAATTTAGATGACGGGGATCTGCCAAGCGGACGACCCCTGGAACTTTAGAAGCCTTGTCTAACCTAATGAGGCTCCAACGCTATATCTCTCAATCTGGTCGAGCATCTCGCAGAGAAGCCGAACGGATGATGCTTGCTGGTCGTGTGACCGTTAACGGCACAGTCGTCACTCAAATGGGCGTCCGCATCGACCCTAGTGCTGATCAGGTCTCGGTAGATGGGGAACCGATCCGCTCTAGCCCAGTCAGATGGGTGGCTTTTCATAAGCCGGCTGGCGTGCTGACTACCCGGGCAGATCCGCATGGCGGAGTGACGATCTACGATAGGCTCCCGTCCCAACTGTCTAAACTTCGCTATGTGGGTAGGCTTGATAAGGATGCGGAGGGACTTCTCTTGCTGACGAACGACGGACAGCTCAGTAATGCCTTGGCTCATCCTAGAGGGGAGATAGAGAGGGAATACTGGCTTCAGGTGGCGGGAACTCTCGAGCCAGCCACAATTAACCGATTGACTTCGGGTATCGAGCTTGACGATGGGTTTGCGCGGGCAGTTAGAGCAAGACTCGTTGATTCCGATAAGGTTTCATCCACGCTAAAACTAGTAGTTACTGAGGGACGAAAGCGTGAAGTGCGGCGACTGTTGTCAGCCGTCGGTCACCCGGTGATGCGTCTACGAAGAATTCGTTACGGTCCATTGGCACTTGGGGCCCTTAAGAAAGGTGCTTGGCGTGATTTGGACGATGATGAGGTAGCCGCCTTGGCGTCTGCGCCTAGTAGCAGGGGACACGGAAGTAAGTCTCAGTGAGCGTTGGGGCGCTGATGTTCGATTCAGCGGACCTCGACGAAGACTATGTCAGAGGTTTGCTCCCCCCCGTTTCTAATACGGTAATGCTCGTCTTCCGATATGATTGTGCTCTGACCGGCTGCCTCGAGAGAGGTCATCCAACCGTCACCTCGTTCGATGATTACTCTTCCATCTCGGACCATGACTAGGACGGTTGGTGCGTGGGCGATATGTCTTGTCGAGGCCTGATAACCAGCTATACGAAGAACTGAGTTCCGGAACCATCGATTTTCCGATATTAAGTCACCGGGGATCGTTCCTGACGCCGCTGCGTTTTCTGTTCCTGACCTCTTACTAGGGACGGCGATTAGTCGGAAAAGTGTGTGGCCGACGTTAGTTACCCGATGAGTGATCGATTGCTCAGCGTAAGACTGAACGGCTCTCACCGCTCCGATACGACCGGGTGGTGGGTTTATTGGCTGTGTATTGTTCCATGCCCCACCTAGTATCATCTGGTCGGTGCTGGAAGTGCTTATCGTCACATATGTGATTGGACTTTTATGCGTGTGATAGAGTGTCGTGTCCCCTGGCTGGATCTGTACGTCGAGGACACTTAGATCAGGTGTGTCGTAGATGAGGCGATGACGAGGTTCCTCGTGGACCATGACCACGCGTTGTGCTACCGTCGCGGTCGAGGCGGTCATCCATATCCCGACGGTGATGATAAGCGATCTAGTGATAAGCTTTCCGCGACTTCCACAATTCAGGGTGGAAGAGAAGTAGCACAGTGTAAATCTCAAGACGACCTACTAGCATAAGGAATGTCAGAACGCCGAGCCCAGTCTCCGACACCCACCCATAGTTATCTGTGGGCCCGAGTCCGGCAAACGATGGGCCGACGTTACCTACCGAGGCGATACTTCCGCTTATCGCTGTCAGTGGCTCGATTCCAGTCATCGCCAGAGCGAGTGCCCCTGCCATGCATAGCAGTAGGTAGAGCATCAAAAAGCCTACGACGCGGGCTGCTACCTCTTCTGCCACCGGCTTGTTTCCGATTCGAGTGACTAATACAGCCCGGGGGTGAAGGTGTCTTCGCAGTTCGTTTGCGGCTTGCTTGAGCAGCAGCATCACTCGCAGGGCTTTAACTCCGCCACTTGTACTTCCAGCCATTCCGCCAAGAAAGAAGAGCGAGAAAAGGACCATGCGGGCCCCGGGAACCCAAAGGTCGTAGTCTGCTGACACATATCCGGTGGTTGTGGTGATGGCGAGCACCTGAAACAGGCCATCACGGATAGCTTTTTCTCCGGATGCATCTCCGACAAAGAAGTTGAGAGAGGTCACGGCAATGGCCGCAATAATCAGCACTGCAGTGAAGAATTTCCACTCGGAATCCCGAAAGTAGCGAATGTCCCCCGTGACCGCGCGGAAATGCAAGGCGTAGTTTACGCCCCCGATATACATAAAGATGATCGTGACCCATTGTATGTACGATGACATCTCAGCAAACGAGGTGTTTTTCGTAGAAAACCCGCCCGTGGCCACTGTGGAAAAGGAATGGTTTATAGCATCAAAGAAGCTCATGCCACCGATCAGGTAGAGCAGGGTAATGACTGCGGTCATTCCGAAGTAGACCAACCAGAGGAGCTTGGCAGTCTGAGTAATTCTAGGCCTCAGTCGTTCGGGTGCGGGTCCCGATACTTCCACCCGAAATAGTTGCATGCCTCCGATCCCGAGGTAGGGCAAGATGGCGATCACGAGAACAATGATGCCCATCCCCCCAATCCAGTGGGTCACAGATCGCCACAGCAAGATGCCGTGAGGGAGAGCTTCGATATCCGCAAAGACTGTTGCCCCAGTAGTCGTGAATCCCGACATCGACTCGAAGAGCGCCGGCATTGGAGAGTCGACGACTCCACTGAATATGTATGGCAGGCTTCCGAATGCCGCTGTAGTGACCCAAGCCATAGTCACAATCGCAAAACCTTCGCGGATGGTGACCTCGTCATCGAAGCGAGTGCTTACGTAGGTGGCTGATCCAACTATGAGGGTCACGGTACCAGAAATAAAGAATGCTGCTGCGTCCCCTTCCGCATATGCAAGGGCAACGAGTCCAGTCAAAAACATGGAGGAGGCCACGAATACCTGAAGTAGCCCAGCAACGTTCGCTATTCTTTTAAGCGACATCAGTCGAACAGCGCCTCGACCGTTGGGATCGCGTCGGGTGTAGCGAAGACGATCACATCATCGCCCGAAGTGAGTACGTCCTCACCTCTCGGTAGGATAATTTCATTGCCGCGCAGAATAATCCCAATTACCCCATTCTTAGGGAAATCCACGTCACGCAAAGCTTTGTTTGCAATGGGGGATTCGGAGGTTACCACAAACTCTATAGCCTCTGCTTCAATCCCGGATAGCGAGGCGACTGTCATCACGCGTCCTCTTCTTATTCTTCTCAGGATCGCGTTCACAGTTGAGATGCGAGGAGAAATGCTTGAGTCTACCCCTGCAGTGGATTCCAACTTCAGGTACTGAAACTTGTGAACCAAGCTCAGGACTTTCCTGGCTCCAGCCTGCTTGGCCAATAAGCTAGAGAGGAGATTAGTCTCATCTCTGCCGGTAGCGGATACAAACCCGTCGACTCCTCTGACACCCTCCATCTCAAGCTGTTCCAGATCTGTCGCGTCGGCGTTTAGCACGAGGGCGTGCGGAAGCTGTTCTGCGAGTTTGATGCATCGCCGGCGGTTCTGCTCGAGGATTGCGCATTCGATGCCGTGTTGTCCGAGCAACTCAGCAATGTATTGGCCTTCCAGGCTGCCTCCGGCGATCATCACACGCTTGAGTTTGAAGCGATCATATCCCGCAAGTGGAGGGACTTGATCGATCTCGGTGGTCGGAGCCAACAGATAAAGGCGATCCCCCGCTTCGATCGTGGTTTCCGCCCGAGGGATGATAGTCTGACCATCCCTGACGATCGCTGCGGTCACATAGTGGTATCCGGTGGGGAGAAACTGAGAGCGGAGGTTCCCTATACTTTTTCCGGCAACAGGTGCTCCATCGAGTACCTTGAGGCCTACAAGCTGCACCCGTCCGCCTGCAAATTCAGCAACTTCCGTGAATGCGATATTTTGAAGAAGCAGAAAAGCCTCACGAGCGCACTCCTTCTCAGGATTGACCATCAAGTCGATTCCCACCTGATCGCTCGAAAGTACTGAGTCCTCTTCGTAATAGTCTGGGTTCGAGATCCGTGCGACAGTGTATGGGACACCCATTCTTTTCGCCGCTAAGCATGCGGTAAGATTCACTTCATCGGCGCTTGTGACCGCAAGGAGCATTTGAGTGTCTCGGACCTTCGCCTGCTCAAGGATCGAGATCGATGCTCCGTTCCCGACGATTGTCTGTACATCAAGCTTTTGGTCAGCGGTCTCGGCTCTCTCAGGATCTGCCTCAATGACGACGACGTCCTGGTGTTCTTCCGAGAGCCGTTGAGCTAGATGAAATCCTACCTCACCGGCACCGACAACGAGCACCCTCATGGATGTCGAGATTCCATTTGCACTGTTTCCTACCCACAGTCGGGGACGGGGAACTTACTAGTGTAAAAGTTAGCCCTCGCTGACCCGGTTCAATAGTCTGTCTTTGGAAGCCGGATTAAAGACAATGAAGTGCATGACGCTCAGGGGCCCAGTGCGCTATCTTGTTCCATTAGGGCCCGTAGCTCAGTTGGTTAGAGCAGCCGACTCATAATCGGTAGGTCCCAGGTTCAAGTCCTGGCGGGCCCACTTAAGATCACCTTGTTAGTGTGAAGCCGAATAGTTGCCTAGAACGGTGACCTCAATAGGTCACAAATCTGTCACTAGCGTCTTCTTGCGCGGGTTAGACCACACAGATAAAAGTGCTTCACTAGAAAGACGGACCTGTCGGGAAATAAGGGAGTGACCAATGAGTGAAATGAGAGAAGTGGCTGCGAAATTCTTCGATGCCTGTGAGACCGGAAAGGGATGGGCTGAGTGTCAGGCGTACTGCCATCCGGATGCTACATTTTCCGCTCAACACGTGGGTTCGCTTGAAGGGGTAGATACGCTCGAGGGCTATACGGAGTGGATGAAGGGCATGGTTGGTCCTCTTCCAGACGCAGCTTACGAACTGAAATCTTTCGGTGTCGATGAGGATCGTTCCACTGTTGCGGCCTGTGCTGTGTTCACTGCTACGCATACGGGGGAGGGCGGGCCAGTGCCTCCTACTGGAAAAGGGGTTGTTGCAGACTATGCTTACGTCATGGAATTCGATGGCGGTCAAATTCGTCATGCAACGAAGATCTGGAATGACGCTCATAGCTTAGCGCAGCTCGGATGGGCTTAGAGTTCATCCGATTTAGTAGGTAGCAAGGAAGCTTCACTCTTCTGGGATAGGAGGTCTTCGCAGTCGTTTTCTATGACTGCGGTGCTTCTTTTCGTCGAGCCTTTTTTTCTTTTCGCGAGTCGGCACTTTTGTGGGTGTGCGTGGTGTCTCTTTCTGATTAAGCATCCGCAACCGCTCGCGAAGACGGCGGAGGGCGGCGCCTCGGTTTCGGAGTTGGCTACGCTCCTCACGGGCTATCACGCGGAGACCCGTGGGGACGTGTACTAGGCGAACCCCGGACTCGGTTCGATTCTGGTGCTGCCCACCAGGGCCACCCGCGCTAAAGGTCTCGATGCGACATTGTAGCAATAGCTCGCGATCGCTCTCCGGTATTGGGACTAGCGCGGAATCGGGCATGGGCATGGGGAGTACGTGCAGGATGAGATGACAGGTCAAGCTATGTTATTCAGGCAGGGAACGCGCTACTCTTGTGTCATCCCTCCGTTACTATAACCGCCTCGCATGAATCTCAACCGCACGGACGCTCCGGGAGCGCAGGTGTTGTTCAGTCTCGCATGCCTTGTGGTTGTAGTGTTCGGTTTGCGCGCTGCGGCACCGATTCTACTCCCCTCCGCCCTAGCCTTGTTTCTGGCAGTACTCAGTCTGCCGGTGATGCTTTGGCTTCGAGGTCATGGGATTCCGAAGGCTTCAGCCATTGTTATTCCGGTTCTGCTCAACGTTGCTGTGGTAGGGCTCCTTTTAACTTTTGCATCTCAATCCGTTGCCGAACTACAGCGCGAACTCCCGAACTATCTGAACACTCTTGCGCAACTTCAGTCGGATTGGGTGAAAAACGTTGAAACACGGATGGATGTTGTTCTGTCCGATTATATCACATTAGAGCTAATTGATCCGGGAGCTGTGATAGGCTTCGCCAGTGGCGCAGTAGGGCGGATCGCACAGCTCCTTTCGATGACGTTTTTGGTCTTTCTCATTATGGCTTTCATGCTCAGCGAAGCCACAGTTTTCCCAGATAAATTCCGATCCCTGAGTAGGAGCTCAGATGAACAGGATAATCGGCTCGAGAAGATCGTTTCCGAGGTACAAACTTATCTGGTGATAAAGACGGTGATCTCACTAGCCACTGGTGCGATTCTAGGGCTGTGGGCGTATTTCTGGGGACTGGATTTCCCAGTTCTTCTTGGGCTCGCAGCCTTCCTATTGAATTACATCCCCACGGTCGGTTCGATGATAGCTGCCATCCCGGCAGTTTTACTAAGTATCATCCTCTACGGATCGATCGGACACGCACTGATTGTCATGTCAGGCTATGTGGTAGTGAACATGGTATTTGGTAATATCCTAGAGCCTAATCTGATGGGTCGGAGGTTGGGGCTTTCGACGCTCGTAGTCATGCTTTCACTCCTCTTCTGGGGCTGGGCCTGGGGCCCGCTTGGGGCCCTGCTGTCTGTTCCTCTGACCGTCATGGTCAAGATATGGCTGGAAAACACAGCCGACCTTAGATGGGTAGCGATTCTTCTGGATAAGTCCGCGCCAGTACCGGTGGAGGCCACGGAATAGCGGTGCCGTCGGTCGATTTCAGGTCACTCCCCGATCATGGCCGTTTGTGGGTTTTCCCTTCAAGTAGATCTCTAAATGCCCAAGAAAGTTTGGAGGTGCTAAAAGAGGTCGATCGCTTCCTGGAACAGTGGACCGCCCATGGACGTGAACTGAAGTCCGGTCGTGACTTGCGGGAAGGACGCTTTCTATTGATTGGAGTGGACGAAGCTGCTGAGGTAGCCTCTGGTTGTTCGATTGATGCTCTGGTTAAGAACCTTCGCGCCCTAGGTGCCGAACTGGGAGTTTCGTTTGTTGACCATGCTCCAGTTTGGTACCGAAATGGCGACGGAGTCCAAAGCGTCTCACGAGCAGAATTCAAGAGAATGGCTGGAAAAGGTGAAGTGTCTCGTCAGACTTTAGTTTTTGACACTAGTCTCACAGAGGTACGTGCTCTGAGGAACTTCGGCCTTGAGCGTGCTGCTGCAGAGGCGTGGCACGGGAAAGCATTCTTTACTCATGATGGCAACTTTTGAGCTCCTGGGCCAGGAAGCGGGCCGCTACTGTTTCGCCCCAAAACTCAGGGGCCCACGGCGTTCCTCCAACGAATCCCACGTGACCGCCCGAAGGGGTTAACAAGAGCCTTAAGGCGGGGTTGCGTCCCACTTCCCGATGTGGGATCGCATCTGACGGCAGGAACGGGTCATCCTCGGAGTGCAACATTAGTGTTGGTACGCGTACTTCAGCGAGAAAAGTCGTGCTGGAGCACTGCGCATAATAGTCACCGGCGCTTTTGAATCCGTTGAGTGGAGCAGTTACGACTTCGTCGAGGGCTTCGATTGATCTGACTTGTGCTATGTCGGCCATGTTCAGTATTTGGGCTAGCTGATTTCTCTTCCATTCAACTTTGCGCCGCAGGGATCTCATGAAGTACTGGCTGTAGATCCGCCCCATGTGTGTCTGCTGGAGTAACGCTGAACTTGCGGCCAGGTCGTAAGGCACTGACATCACGGCAGCCGCATCGAAGAGTCCCTGCCCACCGTCGATACGTTCACCCATGGCTTTTAAAAGAACGTTACCGCCCAATGAGAAACCCATGGCTCCGATGTTGGCACGAGGGTGACGCTCTCGGAGAATGCCCGCTATTAAAGCTAGGTCTCGAGTGTCTCCCGAGTGGTAATACGCCAAGGCCCTATTGGGTTCTCCGGAGCATCCGCGGAAGTTCATTGCTAGGGTTCGGACCCCTAGAGTGTTCAGTTCCCGGCACACATTCCTCACGTACTTGCTGTGCGAAGAGCCTTCCAGCCCATGAAGTACGATGACGATAGGAGAATCCGATACGTCTAGGGTGCTCCAGTCTACGTCTACGAAGTCATCGTCAGGAGTCTCTATGCGTTCTCGCACCGACCTGATAGGTGGATCGGGCCTCAGGAAGCGGGCCAAAATAGTTTGGTGGTGTGGGCCTCGTGCCCAAGTGGGTGCTTGGAATATCTCCGGGTTTCTCATTGCATCCACTTGGGATGGAGCGTTCTGATCGTTTCATGCACTGGGCAGGTGGGGTGGTGTGCTCCTGGGAGATAACCGGTGCTAATGAGGAACGAGCCCGTAATTTCACCGCCGGTATATCTGAATGTTTTCTTGAAGAGTTTCGTCCAGTCAATTGTGTCTAGAGGATGGTGTTGATCTAGCCATCTCTTGAAAGACCCATGACTGACTCGGATATCGAGCAGCTTGTGTGCATTTGAAATGGCGGCTTCTACCTTTAGGTGATTGCGAATGATGCGTGAATCTTGCATGAGCCTCGCGCGGTCCTCGTCTCCGTATTCCGCGACTTGCTCGATGGCGAACTCATCATATGCGGAGCGGAGGCCAGCTCGCTTCCTGAGTATCGTCAGCCAGCTAAGGCCAGCTTGGTTGATTTCCAGCATCAGGCGCTCGAATAGGAGATTGTCACTTTCTACCGGAAACCCGTATTCGTGATCGTGGTAGGGGCCGTGGTATTCGTGACCCCGTGCGATGCTACAGTAGGTATTGTTTGGCAGTGTGCTCACTGGTGAGAGGTCGGCCCTTGATTCTAGAGGGTGTTGGGGGATCTCTTTATTTCGGTAATTAGAATGCGCCTAGGCGCTACCCGGCATTGTTTAAGTGGATCCTAAGGCCGCCGGAACATTTACTTTAAAGAGTGACCTTCGCAGTTACGCGTCGGCGAGATGGCTCATGAGACTCATTAGGGTGGACACGATGTCCGCCTTGCTTTTCAGTTTTCATGTTGTCTCCGCTTTTATTAGGCCTTAAGGGGGTTTTATGAGGTTCGCCGTTCTAGCGGGAGTGATGGCACTCGTCCCTTGTAGTGCGTTGGGGCAAGCACTGCCTTTGGATGTATCGCCTGATCCTTCCCGCATACTTTCTGGGGATTCCCTTAGGGTTAAGCTGCCGTTTTCTCCCGCGGTGAAAGCGGTGTTCCTGGGCTGGGAGGCAGATCGCATGCAGCTTCAGGTTGATGGGATGACGCAGGTATGGCCCGTGTCGGTTTATGACTTGTCCCGCTTGGAAGTGAGGACGGAACGAACTCGTCGTGAAGGTTTGCGTCACTACGCGGTAATCGGTGCGGCCACAGGTTTGTTTGTCGGCGCCGCCATTGGCCTAGGGCTTCATGCCGCGGGTGTTACCGATCATGCGAGTGCCCCTCCCGAACAAATAGTTACCACAACACTGCAGTGGTCTGGGTTCGGGATTATTGGGGGATTTCTCACCGGTGGGTACTTGGGAGGACGGAGTCCCGGTACAGGTTGGGTCTCCCTTGCCCTCCCAACTCGTTAGTGACTGAGTAGAGAGATCTAGGATTACGGTGGTCAAGTCGTTTGA
>DEAT01000038.1 GCA_002348265.1 Gemmatimonadales bacterium UBA2975
ATCTACGTCGTAAGTGATCACAGCTGACCAGTTTTCCCAAACGTCCTAGTCCAGGATGCGGACTTCCGGACTGAGACCTTCAGCTTAACGGGCAAGCAGGAAGGCCGCTCGATTCGTTACTCACGAGAACATCGAAACTACGTCCAACGGTCGTCCCAAAAACGCCAGTCCCGTCGCCTGAGAGACTAGGAACCCTTACCTGACCAGATGGGTTGAAATTTCCACCACGTGCCCAATTCACATAATTACCGTCTACCGCAGTAATCGAGACCTCCGCGGTCACACCGAGCGGCAACCCGGTCTGTAAACGACGTGCGAGATCTGCATAACCACTAGTGAATCTGTTGAAGATCCCAAATTCCGATGGAAAAACGACCGTCGTATCCGAATCGGAAATCGAAAGCCCCAGAAGATAAAGAGGGTCATCGGTGACTTCGACACCACTCCCCCTCAAAGCTTCGGGCAAGCCGCGAATGGACGTCTCATTCAGGTAGGCCCAAGCCTCCGAAGAAGAAGACCAGGTGACTGTCATTAGTGTGTTCGGAGCCAGCACGCAAAGGCTTGGGATCGAGCTAACTTCGAAGTCTCCTGGCACTCTGGATGCGCCCGTTATCCTCCCACCACCAGGCAACTCCACGAGGACTTCCACAATGTCTCCAGGGCCAATACTTGTCACCGGCAACTCCGAGACAAAACAAGCGCCCGGCTCCTCAAGGGGAGAGGACTCGAGGCATTCATCTGTAGCTTCGGCGGTCAGCACAAAGGAGTAACCATCGGTCCGAGTCATGGTCACAGTGGATTCCGTTAGGGAAGGAAGAGTGTCAACGCCCCCTAGTCCAACCGTCCGGTGGAGGAAAGCTCGGGCTATATTTCCGCCCGGATCTGAAGTTATATCCAGGTAAATCTCAGCAATAACCACTTCGTTCACTTCCACCACCGTCACCTCTTCCAGCTCGCAACCAGACAGAACGAGAGTGGTGAGAACCAAGCTGAGGAGGGCCGAGCATTTCCTAGAGAATTTGGACATCAGAACGAGATCTCCAAGCCGAGCGTGGGCAAGACGGGAAACATCGAGATCCCCGAACGCACAGGGGGGTCTTCCTCATACTGGTAGAAGTAGAAGAGCACGTTCCTCTGGTTGTACACGTTTACCAGGTTCACGTAAGGGGTAAGGGCGCCCCAACCCTTAGAAAAAGATCTACGGAAGCTTACGTCGAGACGGTGGTATAACGGATACCTTGTCGAATTACGGTCAGCGAGGACGACCCCATATCCTCTCGTCCCAGAACTATCTCCGTCACCCGTCCAGTCTAAGCCTCCACCCCCTACATACCTAGGCGAGTAATACGCATGGGATCCAATAGCGCGCGTGTACGGGATGCCCGTCCCCAGATTCCACCGAAGCCCTCCTGTCCATCCCCACGGGCCGGGGTAGCTCATTACGAAATCTAGATCGACTCGACGATCAAAAATCGGCGGATACATCACCTCCGGAGCTGGTGTCAGTGGAGAAAGGAGATCGGGGAATTTTCTCTGTGCTTTAAGGAACGAAACCGCAAGCCACCCGTTCACTTCTCCAGTCTCCTTACGGATCATGACATCCGCTCCCCACGACGTCCCCCTGCCACCAAGGATATCATCCGTTGGATCATTCGGATTGTCAGCAGTATTAAACGTGACAACACCGTTGAATGAGCGGTAATAACCCTCTATCGACCAGAACCAGTCGATGTCATGCCAACCTTCAAGACCAAACTGAACCTGGTCGGATACTGTGTGCGGCACATTCTCATCAGAAATAATCCATATGTCGAGACCGAGTGGAAGTTCTTCGTCTCGTAAAGAGTGAACAAACTGCGTGTAACGTCCTGCGGCCACCTTTGCAGCCAGGTCCCCATTACGATAGAAGCGTTTCAGCGCCAAACGGGGCGAAGGCTCAAAGACGATATTTCCCACACCTGGGTTGTAGGCGTCCGCCCTCACGCCAAGCTCAACCAACCAGCGACGCGGAAGACTGTATCGGGCTTGCGCATAGTTGCCGAAGAGCCATCCGCTACTGTCTCCACCTCCGAAGGAGGTACCTCCAGTGGAGAAGCTCGTTTCATACTCCATCCGCTCGACGCTTGACCCGACCTGGACGCCCCAATATCGACTCGGGCGAGTGTCTAAATCAGCTCGGATCTGCGCCTGCTGAATATCACTGCTGAAGTCTGTATCACCGAAATCCGGAAACAGTAACCCATTGTCGTAACTACTTGCATTGGCTCGGATATTGAGTGACCCGCCGCCTCGCCTCGCTCGGCTCCAGCGGACACCCATCGCATCATTGCCCCAGTTCCAATCTATACGAAAAGGAAATCCACCATCCTCAATCTGAGTTAGATCGAAGACATCCCGACCCGTGTAGCCAGTGACAGTTAAGCGATCTCCAGACGGCGTCCACCCCTCCACAACAGTCTGCAGATCAGTCAAGTGATACGGGAACTCGAAGGCCGGCTTGAAAAGCACATCGAAGTATGATCGGCGGGCTGACAGGCGGTAGCGGATATTGGCATAACCGAGCGAGCGAGCGACAGCGTCGGGCAATCTCCCGCCTACCGCTACCCGACTGGAGAGAAGAGAAATGGCGGCGTCACCCGAGAATTCTCCTGTCCCCGCATCACTTTCGATCTCTAGCACGGAGGAGACCCGGCCTCCGTGCTCTGCTGCGAAGCCTCCCGACAGTAACTCGACCCTATCAATCATGTCAGCATTGAACACTGAGAACAGGCCGCCGAGGTGAAACGGTGAAAAGATCGGAACCCCATCCAGAAGAATCAGGTTTTGATCTTGAGAGCCACCCCGCACATGGAAAGCAGCGGAGAAATCCGAAGTCGATACGACGCCGGGCAATACTTCGATTGCCCTAACCGGATCCGGTTCAGCTACTCCCGGCACAACGCGTATCTCATCGAGATCAAGTTCACGTACCGTTGCACCGCCAAGTTCCTCGAAACGGACACGATCTCGGCTACGCTCGGCCTCCACCTCAATCCCTTCGAGTATGAGCGCGCTCCTCTCCAACCGAATATCAAGCTCCACCACCTGAGTAACGCCAACCTCTAGGACCTCGGTATATGCCGCATATCCTAAAGCCGCCACCTGCACCTCCCACTGGCCAGGAGTAACGTCTTCTAGGCGGAACGAACCAAGACGGTCCGTCTCGGTCACAAAGGCACGTGTCTGGGCCCGAAAAAGTGAAATCGTTGCACCGTAAACTGCGGACCCTTCGACCTCCCGAACACGACCTTGGACAGTGTTCAACTGCGCCTCTGCGGCTACAGCGCCCACGGCTTGAATCACAAGCACGAGCACAAGCTGGCGAATGTCTCTGATCATGTGCGGCAGGAAGGAAGGAGCTTATCTAAGCAAATGAAATTTTCGGAGTACAAGACCAGTCAGGATATCCGTTCTAGATTCGTATATGTTGTCCAATCAACCTACCTGACGCCGACCCAAAAAGCCGTGCTCGCCTGGTACTCAGACCAGTTCGTTCTCCCACTGCCCGACCACCACCGTTTTCCAATGGAGAAGTATAGACTGCTCCGTGAGTGTGTAGCCGTCGACGAGCGAATTCAGTTGTTGATTCCTGAGCCTGCTACCAACAAAGACCTCACTCGGGTCCATACAGTTCAATACCTTTCTAAGGTCACCTCGGGCAAACTATCGAAGGACGAGGTCAGGCGTATCGGTTTTCCTTGGTCCCAAGAACTAGTGGAAAGATCGCGACGCTCCACCGGCGGGACGATTCAAGCAGCCGAACAAGCGCGGAGAGATGGATTTTCCGCTAACCTGGCAGGTGGCACACACCATGCCTTTGCCGATTCAGGTGAGGGCTTCTGTGTCTTCAACGATGTCGCAGTGGCCGCTCGCTCGCTTCAAGCCAGAGGCCTAGTGCATCATTGCGCGATCCTAGACCTTGACGTTCATCAGGGAAACGGCACCGCCGCCATATTTTCCGGTGACAAATCAGTGTTTACTCTCTCTGTGCATGGGGAGTCGAACTACCCTTTTCGGAAAGAAGCGAGCGATCTTGATATAGGGCTTGCTGACGGAACGGAGGATGATCACTTCCTTGCTTCAGTGCACTTCGGCGTGGAAAAAGCACTATCCCGAGGAGCAGACCTCGCATTTTTTATCGCGGGCGCAGATCCCTTCGAAGGGGATCGATTAGGGCGGCTCGCCGTTACAAAGCAGGCCCTTCGCGAACGAGACAGAATAGTCTTCGACGCGTGCGAACGTAGCGGCACCCCCTTAGCAGTCGTAATGGCTGGCGGTTACGCTAAGGATATTCAGGATACAGTTGAAATCCACGCCTCAACCGTTCTCGAAGCCGCCAGCCGAACGTCTTCCTCGGCGCCGAGTTCCTTCTGACATGACATACCACCCGGAAGCCATAAGACGCCTTCGTGACAGGGCCACCGTCAAACTCGCAAACCTCCCGACTCCCCTTATCCACCTTCCTCGCCTAGGGCACGTTCTGGGGACCGAGAGGCTCTGGGTAAAGATGGACGCTGAAACTGGATTTGCTCTTGGCGGGAATAAGGTGCGAAAACTCGAATACATACTAACCCCAGCAGAACTCAAGGAAGCGACCTGTCTCGTAACATCGGGAGGCCCGCAGTCGAACCACTGTCGGGTCACCGCTGCCTTTGCCGCGCGCCAGGGGCTGAGATGCGTCCTCGTCACGAATTCGGGTCCAGACGGAGAGCCATCGGGTAATGCTCTGCTTCAACGTCTTTTCGGTGCGGAGATCGTGATCGTAGAAGACCGAAGTGAGCGAGATCCACAAATGACCACAGTTGCAGACGAGCTTCGAGCTGCCGGCGAAGTGCCTCTCATAATTCCTATTGGAGCTTCTACACCTATGGGATCACTGGGGTATGCGCAGGCGGCCATCGAACTATGTGAGCAGCTAGACCACCTCGACGATGGATGTTCGGAAACCTTGGTCTTCAGCGCGTCATCTTCCGGGGGAACGCTTGCCGGCATGATCCTAGGACTAACGCTCTTGGATAGAACGGATGTGCACCTGACAGGCGTAAGCGCCGATGCGGCAGCCCAGCACCTAGACATTAAATGCAGAGATCTGGCAGAAATGGCAGCTGTAACCATACTCAAGACACAGATTGATCCGAGCATAGTTCCGTTCAAGTCCGTGGACGACCAAGTCGGAGAGGGGTACGGTATTCCTACACCCGCCTCGAGGGAGGCCACTGAACTCTTTGGCAAACATGCCGGCATAGTGCTCGACCCAACGTATACGTCTAAAGCGGC
>DEAT01000064.1 GCA_002348265.1 Gemmatimonadales bacterium UBA2975
CCCCCCTGTGTCACCACTTTGACGGTTCTGTCAGCCGATATTAGAGGCCGAAACGACGTTACCGTCAGCACAAGATAAAACCCTTCCCTCTCGATTGGAGGGGCCTGTCTTTGACAGCCTTTATAGGCGACACTCATTTTCTGTTAATCTGTAACTGATGGAAATGTCTTTTTAAGGAGCCTCGCTCATATGAACCGCGCCGTCGCATACATCCTCTCTTTTGCCCTCGCGGCTCTCATATCCGCTCCCGTCTACGCACAACAGTTCGGAGGACCGCTAGCAGTAAGCGGCAGTCAAATCCTGGTCGGGGAGTCCGGAAACCAAACGCTTTCTGGCATAGTCTACGTATTCGAAGAAGTAAACGGCACCTGGAGCGAAATCGATCAGATACAAGTAACCGAAGCGATTCGCTCTCCGGATGGATTCGGAAGGGCGATAGTAGCTGACCAAACGACACTACTCGTTGGAGCACCGATCGAGGGCTATGCGTACCTCTTTGAGCGCTCCGAGGATGGTGCGTGGGGTGAGCCGACGCCAATGAAGGGGCAACCCGACTCGGACTTCGGCGCAGCTGTCGCGCTGACCGACCGTTACATGATCGTCTCCGCACCAGCGGAGGAAGCTGGTGTAATCTATGTGTGGGATCGTTCTGCCCCCGAAAACCCGAAGAGGTTAGAGGCACCCGACGGAATAGATGGCTCTTTCGGGTCGTCAATCGCGACTGATGGGGTTCACTTACTTGTTGGGGAAGCCGGGCGACGTGGCGGTGCAGGTTCGGTGCACACGTACACGCTTGAAGGGCTAAATGCACTCGGCCAGCTAACCACGGATGACTTACCAGATCGCTCGGCCTACGGAAGTGCCATCGCCGTGAATCAAGGAACCGCATACGTGGGTGCTTCTGGATTCGACAACCGCGCTGGTGCTGTATTCGTGTTTGAATTGGATGAAGGAATCTGGACAGAAGTTGCGCCACTCCGACCGATCATCGCAGCTCCTAATAGTCAATTCGGTGCATCGGTCGCGCACACAGAGGAAGGTCTTCTAATCGGCGCACCCGGTGCGAACGGAGGAGGAGGTGCCCTTTATCGCTTAGGTCTGGATATGACACAAGTTAGCATTCTAGAGAGCGAGACAGCTGGTGAAGGCGCGGGGCTAGGTGGTTCTGTGGTAGCAGCTCACGGCCTCAGCGCGGTCGGCGCGGTCGGTGTTGACGAGCGTGCGGGGGCTACTGTGATCTACTCCGAGTGGAGCGAGCAAGCGACCGTTATAAACGACGCACGTGGGTTCCCTTCGATCACGGGTGAAGAGATTGAGTGTGCTGAAGGAAGAGCCGATGTGTTTGATTGCGAGAGTGTCAACATCGTCTCCTTCATGCCGATCAACGAAATCGGTGGAGTGCGCGGTACTCGTGTCAACGACATCTGGGGATGGACAGACCCCGAAAGTGGAATTGAGTACGCGATCGTTGGACGAACCAACGGGACCTCATTCGTTGACCTAAGTGATGCTTCAAGCCCGGTCTATGTAGGAGATCTACCCAAGACCCCCGGCTCGAGAAGTGCCATCTGGAGAGACATGAAAGTGTACAGCGATCATGTATACATCGTAGCTGATGGAGCCGGGGCCCATGGGGTTCAGGTGTTCGACCTACGAGAGCTCCGTAGATTCCAAGGAGACCCGATCACCTTCGAGGAGACTTTTCACTACGACGGTATTCACAGCTCACATAATATTGTGATCAACGAGGATACCGGGTTCGCGTACACCGTAGGGAACAGCGGTGGTGGCGAGACCTGCGGAGGCGGATTCCACATGCTGAACCTCGAGGACCCGGCACACCCAATTTTCGATGGTTGTTACGCAGATACGAACACAGGCCGACGCCTTACAGGCTATTCACACGATGCCCAGTGCGTGATCTACCATGGCCCAGATTCTGAGCATAGCGGAAAAGAGATCTGCTTGGGATCAAACGAAACAGCACTAAGCATCTCAGACATGACGGACAAGAGCGCACCCAGAACACTGGCTAGCGCGACTTATCCAAATGTCGCGTACGCACACCAAGGATGGCTTACAGAGGATCATCGGTACTTCTACATGAACGACGAAGGAGACGAACCGAGTGGGCTCGTTGAAGGAACCCGTACACTCGTATGGGATGTCCAAGACCTCGACGACCCAATTCTTGTTTACGAGTACATCGCCGAAACAACGGCCACGGACCATAACCTCTACATCGTAGGAGACATTATGTATCAGTCGAACTACGACGCCGGTTTTCGAGTCATAGATATCTCACAACCAGAACGTCCTGTAGAGATCGGATACTTCGACACATCGCCGTACCAAGGCGGAGCTTCCTGGAGCAACTATCCGTTCTTTGAAAGCGGCATGATCGCCGTTACCGGAACTGGTGACGGGCTCTTCATCCTTAAGGATGTGTCCAGGCGATTGATCAGCTAATTCACGGAGGTTAGCCGCAGCGAACACTTGTCTCACTGAAAGATCGCGACCCTGCCGGATTACGATAGTAAAAGATAAAGTCCCAATAGAAGCCCTCTTCGGCGAGCCGTTGTATTGGTTGAGAATTGATAGACGATCCAGACTCGACCACCTGAGACCTGAACTCCGTTGACATCACTGCGGAGCTCACGGACTCGCTTCCAAGGACCTCACCGCTAGACAGACTGCGGAACGTGAAATCGGCCTCTCCAAAACGACCGAATTGACCATCGTCACCGACCGCAGTAGCTGTGACGACCACATCGCAAATAACCTGAGTACTGGCTTGCGCTACTATCGTATCCACAGACTGAACAGTTACCTGAAAGTCGACTTCGACGGTGCCACTGCATCCGGCCAAGACAAACGCAAATGCTATGAAGGATAATGGCTTCATGTCGTACTCGGGCTCTCTTGAGACATTCTATCCGGCAAACATGGGACCAACCCAGCATTCTGCAACCGCTGAACATTATCTGTGTACAGTGTTTCGTTCACGCTCCCTGAGTGCAATTAAATGACGGACGTTACAATCATCGGTGGAGGCATCGTCGGCCTCTCGACGGCACGCGCACTCCTCCGA
>DEAT01000017.1 GCA_002348265.1 Gemmatimonadales bacterium UBA2975
CTGAAATGGACTCTCGTGGTCGTTAAGATGGTTGGCTGCCTGGCCTCCAAAATACGCACTCGAATCGTAAAATTCTTTGCCGATGCGTGATTGCTTTGGTGAGGATTGAGGCTCTATCACAGGCGCCCAAAAATGTCGCAGATTTTCAGCCACCAGACTCTCCAGACCGCCTCTCGTACGATTGCTTTCGACATTTTCGACTCTCCTGTGTCTCGCTCTGTAAACAAGATTGGAGACTCGACGAGTCGAAAACCCGCCCGATAAGCCCGGAACTTGAGTTCGATTTGGAACGCATAGCCGTTGGAACGAACTCTATCGAGCCGTACCGACTCCAGCACCTCACGGGTCCACCCGTTGAAACCCCCAGTCCCATCCCTGACAGGCATCCCCGTTATGACGCGCGCATAGCGGCTGCCGAAATAGCTGATCAGGAGCCTTGTCATCGGCCAGTTGGAAACAGTTACTCGCCCGTCCACGTAGCGTGATCCTATAACCACATCTGCTTGTGAAAATTTCTCGATTAACCCTGGAAGAGCGTGCGGGGGGTGGGAAAAATCCGCGTCCATCTCGAAGATGATGTCGAATCCGTTCTCTAGCGCATAGCCAAACCCTGCCAGGTATGCGCGGCCCAGACCTTCCTTGCCCAATCGGTGCAATACGTTGATCCTCGGGTCTTGAGCAGCCATCTGGTCGGCAATCTGCCCAGTACCGTCTGGAGATGCGTCATCAACAACGAGAACTTGGATCCGAACATCTTGCTCAAGAACAGCAGGCACGATGCGCGGGAGGTTATCCGCTTCGTTATATGTAGGGATGATGACGAGGATACGCTCACTATCCGTGGTCATGTGTCCTCCCATCGTTGTTGACACGTCGGATCCAAAACGTTGCGGCTGGGATCACCTCTACGCTAGTGATCCATAGGCGCGCGGCAGCTGCCAACCCGGTAGCCGAAGCAACTCCAATTGAGCTTGAAAGCAGAGCGATCAAAAAGCCCTCTCGCACTCCAAGTCCAGCCGGGGCGAATATCGCGAGATAACCAAGGACGTACGCGGCCGCGAAAGCTGAGGCGCTTGAAAGTAGGCCAATGTCGAAGCCAAGACCGCGTGAGAACGCCCAGAAAGCTCCAGTATACATACACCAACTACCGAAACTCAATATTATCCAACGTGCCCCATCCCGATTGGATAAGCCCTCTGGTGCTTCAATCCGAGCAACTCGAAACCAGATGCGACAGACTGCATTAAACACAACTGGTGATAACCCGAGGAGAGTAGCAGTTAGAAGTGCAGTGGGAACGATCCATAACGAGATATTGTCCGTGGCAAGCGATGGGATAGACACAACACCGATCAACACCGCTCCGATGAGCCCTGCCCCCTGCCCTAACACTGCCGCGGCCGTGGCACCGGTCGCTGATACCCCACGCTCGCGCGCCAGTGCACCAAGGGCCGCGATTTGCCAGACCTTTCCGGGCACGTAACGGGCTAGGTTTCCTATCATGAAGGCTACTACCGCTTCTCCCCATGTTAGGCCGCCGCCGCCAATATCTCGGACGATCAAAGCCCAGATCACCGCGGTAGAAAAGAATCCACCGAGCAAGATTAGGCACGAGGCACCCAGCCAACCGGCACGGATATCGAAGATACCCATATCAATTCTGCCCAACTCTTCGATGGAGAGTCCGGCTTGGCTTACAATGAACCAGGTCACGGCAATGCTTGCTAAGACCTTGCCTAGGACGCTTAGTGTATACGGAAGCGTGGCGCGCGGACTCAAGGTGACCTCATACCTTCGGATCTTATCTCGGGGTTACCGACACCACTTCCCCCTTTCCTACCCAGAGTCCTGGTCAACCCGATGCCACCACATCCAAGAAGTATGAGGATCGCTCCAACACTGAGTTTCTTAGTCCAACTGAGAGAGAATGACTCATACCACATCCTGACCGTGCTCCGTCCTTCGGGCACGCGTATAGCCCTGAGAGTGTGATTAGCGCGCAGGACGTCAACGTGCTCGTCGTCAACAGTAGCCCTCCATGCTGGAAACCAGTTGTCAGAGATCACGAGAAATGCAGCCCGATCGGACATGACCGAAAGCTCAAGTTGATCTGGCTGCCTTAAGGACCACTCGACGGACCCGGTTGGGACCCCACCGTCTAGGATCCCGCCAGGATTGGCCGCGAGCACCACCTCAATCTCCGGATCGTGCTCAGCACTCATAATGTAGGGAACGGCTTCTGTATCTGATTTTACTACGGCCGAGCCAACAAGGCGTGCCCGGGGTAAGCCAATATCGGAGAAAAGAGTTTGAAACACCCTGCCGTCAGCTAACTGCGTTTGCGAGACGATCGGACCGTCCGGTGCCGCACCCCGTTCAAGGTCGGGCCAGAGAATATACTTGACGTTAAGGATGCGTCTCACGTTTGGATTACCAAGATTCATCGCGCTGCCCGACCCTTCCATACCGATAAGCTCTCTATAGCGTGAGAGATCATTTGGGTGGTGGCCGGCTGCCAGCTCAATTCCATGCATAGCAGCGCTCACATCCTGATCATTGCGAGCGAGTGACCATAGCCGGTAGGGCTCCCCGTCAGTTTCACGCTCCAAGAGCGTGCGGATGTTAGCATCAGCCCTAGACCACTCGTAAAAATCCATGGTTTGAACGAATGGCTGGTCGACTCTAAATGCATCGACCCCCGCTAATGCTACGATGAGCCCAACCCCGGCAGGTAGAGAAATCCTCTGATTCCGCAGCCCCCATACGATTACTGTAAGAGCAGCGCTTAGTAGCATCACTATCGCACAGCCCCTTACAACGTTCGGCAAGTGGCTCCCCAAGACCTGACGCTGTCGTTCACCAATATCTGGATATACCAGGGTTGTCCACATTTCGGTGAAAATCCCGGTCACAAGCAAGAAGCCTACTACGGCAATTGCCGCGGTTGATACAGCAAGCAGCTTCTGAATCCGTTTTAGTTCAGCGGCATTACCCGATGAGACTACGGTTATGAGTCGATCAAGTCCGAGCGCGCTCAGGGTAATTACAGCGAAACCAAACAGGAAAGAAGCCATACCCGGTGCCCGGAAGAGGCTAATTCCGGGGACGAATTGATAGAACAAGCCCCAAATCGGGGTGTTAGCTCCCAAGGAGAAAAGTACGGCGAGTCCGCCTAAGCCCGTTAAGAACAACCTAAGCTGTCGACGAGGTCCGCCCAGGAACGAGACAGCCGCGAGTAAAAGGACAATCAACCCGGCGTACTCGTGATTGTCTTTGAATCCGTTTCGTCCCCAGTAAGTGCCCGTAGCCCACGGGATGCCACCACCTGCAAGATTACCGGCAAACTCTGGCACTACGAGAGATGCCACCTCTTCGGGGTTCATAGAAAAAGAACTCGACCAATCCCGTCCAACCTGACCGGTTGCAGCGGATGTCATCTGGGTTCGGCGCGAGTATTCGGTTACATACTCTGCGGCCGGCAGGAGTTGCCACGCGGCTCCAGCGGCACCTGTGACCGATGCTGTCAGGAATAGAATTAACCGGAGCGCTCCGGCTCGAGGTCGCGAGCCAAAACCAGCTTCGTCGACACCTCTTCCAAGCTGAATCGATCGGAAGATGGCGTACATTCCGACACCTCCGAAAAGGAAGTAGGCCATCTGGAAATGAGTCGTGTAGATAATGCTTGCAACGACAAGCCCCACTCCTGAGAAAGAAACCCAGCCCGGATCACGGAAGTGCCGTTCGGTCATCCAAAACATTAGAGGCGCCAACGCGGTCACAAAAATCTTCCCGTCATGGCCCGGGTGGATGAATCCAACCAAGAAAGGCGCGAGCATGTAGGCCACCCCACCCAGAAGACCAGCTGCTCTCGAGCCTCCGACCGCTCGGACCCATGAATAGAAGAAAATGCCCGCGAGGAAGATATGGAGCACCAGCTTCCACCCCAGAGCCCGGTGCGGTGGAGCCAACATCAGAAGGAGGACCGAAGGAGGATAGAGTGAGTCTCCACCACTCAATGCCTCGATGAAAGGTGTTCCCCCGAGCAGATGTGGGGCCCAACCAGGCACTCGGCCTAGAGTGGATAGCGCCTCCGCATAGAGTGAGCGGGCGGCGTATCCGAGCGAAAGAGTGTCTCCACCGTAGAGCATCTCGTCTGTGAACACGAATGCCCTGAACAATGCGACAGTGATCACTGCGAAGATCACGGGCGGAAGCCAAGCAGCCACCGGGACTCCACTCTTGGTCGCAGGGTGGTCAATCATCACTTCATCAACTCGCATCTTCTGCGTATCACCTTCTCATACAGTTCTAGGTGATACTGTGCTAGACGGTCGTTACTCCAGCTAGAGAGAACGCGAGAGCGGGCTACCCTCCCCTTAGAGGCCAAAGCCGGATCATCGAGCAGCTGCCCAACTACAAACGCCAGGTCCTCAGCATTACCCGGTTCAAATAGTCCTCCTACGTCATCGTCCACGATCTCCGGAAGACCTCCGACACGAGACGCCGCCACGGGCACTTCACAGGACATGCATTCGAGAGCCGCCACCGACGTCGCCTCCATAAGAGATGGAAAAACAGCTAGCTCGGAACGCGAAATTAGCATCGGGATCTCACTGTGAGCTTGTGTGCCAATGAACTGAATTCGTTCCTGGACATTGAGATTTGAGGCCAGAGATTCCAGGCTCTTCCGCTCCGGGCCATCCCCAATGATCAGCATCTCCACATCGTGTCGCTCGGCGATGATTGGCAGTGCCCTAATTGCAAACTCAACGCCGTTCTTTTTGAATAA
>DEAT01000073.1:0-231 GCA_002348265.1 Gemmatimonadales bacterium UBA2975
AATGTCGATTCCACGTTTCAGGAGCGCGTCGTACTCCTCGAAAAACTGTTGGACATCAAGGACCACGCCATTCCCAAGCAAGCAACGACGTCCGGCGTGGAGAACCCCTGAAGGGATCTGATGGAGAACGAATTGATCGTCACCAACATGAACAGTGTGGCCTGCGTTTGCGCCACCTTGGTAACGAGCGACGATATCGACCTGCTCAGCGAGCACGTCTACGATCTTTCC
>DEAT01000073.1:551-3135 GCA_002348265.1 Gemmatimonadales bacterium UBA2975
CCTTTTCCTTCATCACCCCACTGGCATCCGACGATGACTGTGCAGGAACCCTTATCCGGCATGATGTCCCCTATAAAACGACAAAAAAGAAACGGGTCCGTCCCCGCGGAGGGACGGACCCGAGACTGACTTATCCTTTGGGAAAAGCTATCCGACGCTCAAAAGAGTGTCAACGAGATCCTCTCCTATTCAAACACTCGCTAGGCTGAGGAGATCGGCCTCGCCAAGAATGCCCCGGATCATCTCAATCCTGTCATCGCTCGGAGAATAAAGAGGGGGCCTGGGGGCACCTCCACTATATCCCAGCATGTCCAAGGCAGCCTTAACACCAGGCACCCCCATGCCACCGACAATCTGCTGGTGCACTGGAGCAATCCTTGCTTGGAGTTCAGCAGCATGGTCTTCGCGACCCTCTAGGCACGCCGACGCAATAGCTGCTGCTTCTGCTGGCGCCATGAGTCCCACTGCAACAATGCCGCCAGTGCAACCTCCCTGCATCGCAGGAGCAAGAATGGCTCCGCTTCCAACCATTACCTGAAAATCACTCGATGTCGCACCTACCAACTCAAGTGCGAGATCTAGCTGCCCCCGAGAATCTTTGATCCCAACAATGTTGGGGTGCTCGGACAACTTACCGATCAAGTCCGTTGAGAATTCAAGGGTGCTAAGCCGGAGCGGAACCTGATAAATCAACACCGGTATGGGAGAAGCTTCGGCTACAGCCGCGAAGTGCGCTGCGAGCGCCTCATCGGACATTGCACCCTTGAAGTATGCCGGCGGACTCACAAGCACTGCAGCGGCCCCGGCCTCCGCCGCTTGTTTTGTCATGCGAATCGTATGCCTTGTCGACTCCATGCCCGTCCCCGCTATCACCTTGGTTCCCTCCGGGGCGACATCTGAAGCCGCTCCGATCAGAATGCCTCGCTCACGCTCATCGAGAAATACTGACTCACCCGTTGAACCAGCTATCAGAATGCCAGATATCGGATGACCGAACCAGGAAGACAAGTTCTCTCTAAAACCGCTGATATCCACATCCCCAGTCGTTGATTCGAAAGGTGTTACGACTGGGAGAAAAGCCCCCCTCAAATCGATCATATGGTCGGCCATTTCCATCTTTCTCCAATCATTTTTTTAACCGGTGCAACAAAGGCAAACATACGGTCCCTCCACCCGCTTAGCGATCAAAGGACTTAACGCGAACAGCAACCGACTCATCGGGCGGCATTCTTCCAATTCAAACCAGTCAATTCTCGCACATCCCTCATTGTCTCTTGCGCCCTCACTCGCGCCCGTTCGGCTCCAGCTACCATCGCATCCCGGACTACGTCGGGCTTTGCAACAAGCTCATCCCGTCGCTCGCGTGCATCTGCAAAGTAAGACTCGAGAAGATTAATCAACTCCTCTTTTGCTCGTCTGAACCCAAACCCTCCTCTTAAATATGAATCTCGAATCGAAGAGACCGTTTCTTCATCTCCAACAAGTCGAATTAGTGAAAAGACGTGATCAGAATCCGGGTCCATCGGCTCGGACAGGGGGGTCGACGCCGTCGGAATTGCCATGACCTTTTTTCGAAGTACTTCAGGCTCTTCGAAGATGGCTATGGTGTTGTTGTAACTCTTGCTCATCTTCTGGCCATCAAGGCCCGGAACCACGGCCACCTCCTCGATCACCCATGGGCGGGGAGGATGAAAATAGGGTCTATCGCTCGTAAAGCGCCGATTGAAGCGATTAGCTATTCTTTTTGCAATCTCTATGTTTTGGGTCTGATCTTTTCCCACTGGCACTACTGAACCTCCATATATGAGGATGTCTGCGGCTTGAAGAACCGGGTAGTTGAGCAAGCCCGCATTCGGTGTATCACCGCGCTGCTTGGCATCCTTGAACGATACACCACGCTCAAGATCACCGGCCGGAAGAAGATTAGAGAATATCCACGCGAGTTCGGTAACCTCCGGTACGTCACTCTGAACAAAGAGCGAGGCCTTGTCAGGGTCTAGACCAAGTGCCATCCAGTCCAGAGCCATCCTGAAAGTATCTACCCGCAAGGTGTCGGGAGTCGGAAGAGTCGTTAATGCGTGGTAATCGACAATGAAGTAAAACGCTTCCGCAGTATCCTGCAGATTTATGTACTGCCGGATTGCACCAAAGTAGTTTCCGTAGTGAAGGACACCCGTGGGCTTGATACCCGACGAAATGATGTCGTGGGGCTCCAGTGGCTTCAGATTGGTCACCGTTCGGATCTCCGTTCAGCGGTCAGGTATGACAAAGTCTAACCCGCTGCCGTTCAGCGATCTACGCTGGCATTTGAACTAAGCCAAACCTCAAGTCGTACGAGAATCAGGCCGTTTACGGATTTACGCAGAATTAAACGTCGTTAGCCCTGTATTTGGAAACGTGAGTCAGAGCCGCTTTGGGGGAAGTCCTTGCACCATTCAATAACAAACTGTAGAGGACGCGAAGCTACGCTTCCCTCCATACTTCTGGCTCTCAAGCCTTACGAGTGCGCTTCGGATGCTTCCGGTCCGGATAGCATGTCCGACAGATCTCACAAACACGTCCATCACAACCACGAGCAGTGCAG
>DEAT01000073.1:3441-4077 GCA_002348265.1 Gemmatimonadales bacterium UBA2975
CCATCACAACCACGAGCAGTGCAGAATTCTCGTCCATAGAAAATCATCTGAAGATGTAAACGATTCCAAGACTCCTCAGGGAACAGTCGCTTCAGATCTCTCTCGGTTTGCACCACATTCTTCCCCGAAGTCAGACCCCATCGCTGCGAAAGCCGATGAATGTGAGTATCAACAGGGAACGAAGGGACACCGAACGCCTGAGCCATCACAACGCTGGCAGTCTTATGTCCTACACCCGGAAGACGTTCTAAGGCCGCCATGTCTTCAGGGACTTCACCTCGATGCTCTTCTATCAGGATCCGGGACAGTCCCGCAATCGCTTTCGCTTTTTGCGGAGACAGGCCACATGGTCGGATTATTTGACGGATCTCTTCAACTGCGATCTCCACCATCGCCTGAGGGGTCCGCGCGCGTTCAAAAAGCCCAGGGGTAACCTGATTGACTCTTTCGTCGGTGCACTGAGCACTCAGGAGCACCGCCACTAAGAGCGTATAAGGGTCGCTATGGTCAAGAGGAATCGGAGGGTCTGGGTAGAGCTCCCGAAGTCGACTCAAGACAAAGTCAGCTCTGTCTTTTTTCAGCACGGGGTCGTCATTTGAGGATACATGGTCGCTGAATGACTTGAGACGCTAATTT
>DEAT01000089.1:0-4624 GCA_002348265.1 Gemmatimonadales bacterium UBA2975
CTGAAGCACTTGAGGAGCAACCGCTTTGTTCCTGATCTAAACCTGACTCATCCTGATAGAGACCCTTCCGGCACACTAGGTTGGCTGGTCGGTTGGCCTAACTAGAATTTCGCTTACTGAAACATGGTCGGGTGAGGTGACCGCGAAAACGATACTGCGAGCCACGTCTTCAGGTTCTAAGGTGCGTCGTTCAGCCCATGCTTCGCTCCAAGACGCTAGAGTCTCGGGCTGCTCGGCGAGCAGATCGGTGGATACGAAGCCGGGTTGGATATCCGTGACACGAATACCATGGGCCGCACCTAGCTCAAGGTGGAGTCCCCAGGACAATGCCCGGACTGCGAATTTCGTAGCCGCGTAGACACTAGCCCCCGGGAAAGGGCGTCGGCCTGCTACTGAGCCAACATTTACTATGTGACCGGACCCTTGCTGGATCATGTTCGGCATGACGGCGGACAAAAAATGCAGCACACCCTTGATATTGACGTCGACCATTGCCGTCCAGTCTTCAATGTGGTTCTCAGTCATGTCCGAGATTCTCATTATCCCGGCATTGTTGACAAGGATGTCGATACGTCCACTCTCTGCCACTGTGTCCGAAACAACCTGCTGGACAGCACCTGACTCGGTCACGTCGGCGGTTCGAGAGACGGCTGATCCGCCCTTCCGATTGATCTCACTGACCAGCCCTTCAAGTCGATCTTTCCGGCGGGCGGTGGCCACAACGTGTGCACCAGCTTCAGCAAGGCTGAGCGCTGTGGCGTGCCCGATCCCGGCGGACGCTCCTGTGACTAGGGCGACTTTTCCGGTCAGAGATTGGGCGTGGGGCATTTTAGGATCAATTGGGGCCTGCGCGGCAGGCGAACTTCGAGCGCAGGGAGCTTATGCTTAAATCGGTAAACTCGCATCTCCTGACATAAGCATGTGTTAATCTGGGTACTCGCTACGAGGCCTGATAAGAACGGCCTTAAGTGAATGGTTCTTATTCAACTCTTCGCGATGGCGGAAGATGGCGTGTGCGGTAGCGAAACGCTTCCCATTGATCGACGGAGTGAATTTCTAGAACGTTCATACTTGTAGAAAGCATGGCTTAGGGCCTGATTCTTGGGTCCGATGTCCTCCCGAATCCCATTCCCGCGTCAGCGCCGCAAGGTTCTTTGGCCCACCCGATGATTAGACCCGTTGAAGGCTGGTTCGCCAAGGTCGGTCGTTCCTACCGGGTAACGCTGGAGCATGCTGGAGCGTTAGGTATGCTGAGCTGGGACACGCTCGTGTCCATAGCGACCCTTAAGGTACGTCTTAAGGACATCCTCACTCAGCTCCACATCATGGGTGTCCAGAGCCTTCCTATCGTTTTCGTTACGGCGACGCTAGCAGGTATAGTGACCAGTCAGCAGGGTGGATATCAGCTGATTTCATCATCACCGCAGTACATCTTGGGAACGCTGGTTGTTCAGTCTGTCGTGCTAGAGTTGGCGCCACTACTGACGGCGATTGTTTTGGTAGGCAGGATTGGCGCACGGATCACTGCGGAGCTCGGTACAATGGTGGTGTCAGAGCAGATTGATGCCTTTAAATCACTGGGCCGGGATCCGATATCAATTATTGCGGCTCCCCGAATTATAGCTGGTGTCTTGACTATGCCGCTTCTCGTCGGTTTCGCTAATGTGATAGGCATCAATGCTGGCATGCTTATGGCCGACTTCGATATAGGCTTAGGAAGGGAAACCTTCCTGTATGGCGCCCGGCTCAACTGGCACAGTTGGGACCTGTTTTACGGCTTCGCCAAGTCGGTTGTCTTTGGGCTTTTTATCCCAGTGATTTCCGTCCACATGGGGCTGCGAACAAGGGGTGGAGCTGAGGGGGTCGGGCTTCAGACGACCAAAGCGGTAATGTTCATGATATTGTCGATTCTGGTAATCGACGCCCTCTTCCCACCATTACTGCTGCAATAGCGTATCCATGATCTCGTACAAGAATATTCACAAGGCTTTCGACATCCCGGTGCTGACGGGTGTAGACCTGACCGTGGAAACCGGAGAGATGTTTGCCTTGTTTGGCCCCTCGGGAACGGGCAAGAGCGTTCTCATGAAGACAACGCTGTCGCTTGTCGTTCCGGATTTGGGTGATGTGGAGGTGGATGGGTTGTCGGTTTACGAGGGCCCATCATCTAACCTAGAAAAGATCCGCCGTAAGATTGGATATGTGTTCCAGCATGCCGCTCTTTTTGACTCGCTCAACGTATACGAAAATGTATCTATGGGGCTCCCGGAGGATGAGATATCACGGTTGACCACTGCTGAGCTGAGTCGCCGCGTATGGGAAACTCTTGAAATCGTAAATCTTGAGCCGCGGGAGATTCTGTCCAAACTGCCCTCGGAGCTGTCCGGTGGAATGAAGAAGAGGGTTGGTATAGCACGGGCAATCGTCGGGCGACCGGAGATTCTCTTGTGGGACGAGCCCACGACTGGGCTTGACCCAATTAATACCGCTGCCGTGGAGCGGCTTATTAAGAGGCTCTCAACAGAATTGGAAGTAACTTCTCTCCTCGTCACTCATGACGTGGAAGGAGGCCTGCAAATGTGCGATCGGGTGGCAATGCTTTCAGGTGGCACATTGCGCTTCGTGGGCACTCCTCAGGAATTCAAAGACAGCCCGGACACCGTTGTTCGGGCCTTCGTGGATCGAGCCGCCGCGATTGCGGCGCTGGACATGGCAGTGGTGTGATATGAGCGATTATGAGAATGGCAGAAGGAACGCATCCGATCAGGAGATCCTAGCTGCGACGCCGCGAAATACGAGTGGAAAAGAGGCTCAGGTCGGCATCTTCGTGCTCGTTGGAGTGCTTACCTTCATCATCGTCCTCTTTTGGATGACCGACCCAGCGACTTTTCGTGGTCGATACATGCTCGTTACTGAAGTGACGAACGCTGGTGGGGTACGGTCTGGTGATCCGATTCTGATGCGGGGCGTGAACATCGGGCGTGTTCACGGCTTCGAAATGGTGGAGAACAGTCGCGTTTATATAACAATGGAGATCGAAGGCGAGTGGGAGATCCCTCTTGGCTCTTCAACCAAGATGGGCGCAGCAGGTCTTTTTGGGGGCCGAACGCTCGATATTGAGCAGGGTATGGGTCCTGGAATTTTTGCGACCTACGATACGATTCCGGGTGAGAGCGCGATGGGCGCGGGATTGCTTTCTTCGGTAGATGAAATCAGTGGACAGGCATCCACTGTGCTCAATGCAATCAACACGATGCTCTCCGAGGAAACTGTCAGTTCCGTGCAGTCGTCTGCCTCCGAACTCCAGACACTTTTGGCTGAACTGTCTGCGGTGACCAGTGAACAGCGAGCGGCCCTATCTGAACTCACGTCGAGCCTGTTAAGCACGGCTGACGGGTTTGCTGAGGCGTCCGGAGCTGGCTCGGATATTGCGAGTGCGGTTGCGCGTGCTGATTCGGCTATGGCAACGTTGACGGAGACAAGCGAAAGCTTGGGGACAGCTGCGGCATCGCTTAGTGCGGTTCTAGAACGAATGGAGCAAGGTGAGGGAACGCTGGGCCGGCTTTCATCAGACGAAACCCTCTATGTAAGTCTGAACGAGGCAGCCCAAACTTTGAACACGTTCCTTACAGACTTCCAGGCGAATCCTAAGAAGTACATCAATCTCTCAATCTTCTAGCCTCGGACCTTAGTTGAACTACCAACCTGGGGCCAAGTTGAAGCCCCAGTGCCAGCCCTTGCCTGGTCTTTGCCACGGGTAAGCGTAGTACGTTTCAAGGATCATAAACCCTAGGACGTTGACTCGGGCAGAAATGCCGGTTGAGAATACTGGAATGCGACCTGATCCCGAGCGACTCCAGATGAGTTCGGGATCATCGTTGACGCAAGAGATTTCGCTTCCTACGGCAAAGCAGCGGGGGCTGTCCCAAGCCATTCCTCCGTCGGCGAAGAGCACTAGTTCGGTTGGAAGGAAGGGAAAGTTGATAATCCCATATTGCTCGACACCTATGAACGGGATCCTCGCTTCTACGCTCGCGACACCTATTCGATTTCCGAACAGGCGATTGAAGGTCGGACAGTCATTGGTCGCAGTTGCGTTGGAGCACTCGTCGCTCGCGAAGCTCTCCCAAGCATACCCTCTGATAAAGGTTTCAAAGCCCAAGAATAAAGGATTTAGGATTCCAAATTCGTCTTCAAACTGCTCCTCTACGGTCAGCCCGTAGCGACCGTAGTGGAGCCCGCGGACTCCAATTGTGAGGTGCTTTGCGGGGGAGTAGTATCGGCGGAAGTCGGTGATGATCGTCGAGTAGTCGACGTCACCTTGGGTCTGCTCGAGTTCGACTCGGTAGCGCCCACCTCGAATCGGACCAACAAACCCAAAGAATGAGTTGTCGCCCACGAGAGCCACACTCGCTTGAACTAGGTTCAGTGGGCTTGGAGCTGCGAGCTGTTCTCTGTCGAATCCGATGGTCTGACCTAGTCCATTAAAATAATATTTCTCCAGTTCAAAATCGTAACCGTATCGCGTTAGCCCGAGGTCGAATTCAACACGTTCAGTGGTCGAGAATGGATACTGTAGACCGGCCGTGGCTGATGTCAGAAAAATTCGTCTCCTCACGATCCC
>DEAT01000089.1:4958-7612 GCA_002348265.1 Gemmatimonadales bacterium UBA2975
CCCCCTACTTGGCCTGGGGCATCGTCACCAAACGTGAATGACCCGAACTGATACGGAATTCTTCCGGCACTTACCAACCAGTTCCATCTTCTGGCTTGGTTGGCATAGAATACCTGTCCGCCGATGTCCTTGACGGTTCCCTGAGCTTGTAGGGCTAGTCCGAGAACCCTGTCACCCAGCATGTCGCTGAAGTATGCCGACGTAGCGCCGCCGACATAGTTTCCGTACCCACCGGACGATGCACCGATGCCTATGCTGGGTTGCCCTATGTAGTCGAGGGACAAGCCTGACGAGTACTCCTCGGATTCCTCTGGCTCGTACAGACCTGGTGCTACTAGGCCTGTTTCAGCGTCAGCGAGGTAAGTCGCGATCCTACTGAACCTATCGGGGTATGCCGGCGAGAGTCTCCTTCCAGGCTGCATCCGTGCGTTTTCTACAGCCACGACGGTCGGGGCGGGTGAGTCCAGATTATTGGTATATATGTGAAACTCGAGTTGATCGAAAATAGTGAACGCTACTGTCCCGTCAGATGCTACTGACATAGCGGGTGACAGGTAGGTGTGTCCGCTGATTCCAGTGGTCACGTTCGTGTGTCGACGGACCTGCCCGTTTCGAAGGCCTAGACCGTAGATGTCACTGACACCGTCTTGATCGGATATGAAATAGAGAGTTTCACCGTCCCCCGAGTACTGGGGGTTGATGTGCTTGACGTTGCCGAAGACTGGGAGGACACGGATTTCACCGCTCGCTACTTCTATGGTAGAAAGTTGGAATTTACTGTAGACCAAAAGCTCAAAGTTTGTCTCGGGGCCGCGGTCTGACGTGAAGGCGATGTGGGTTCCGTCCGGAGACCACGTGGGTTGGAGATCAGCAAATTTGTCGTTCGTGAGTTGCGTTACATCACCGGTGTCGACTTCATATAGGTAGAGGTCTGAGATGCCACCCACGGAACCAGAAAAGGCGATGTGAAGTCCGTCCGGGGACCACGCCGGGTTCGTCACCGCCCCGATGCCTTCAAAGGATAAGCGGTCCTCGACCTGGCCGTTCTCTGACCGGACGATGACTAACTCGTTGTCGCCGTTCGCGACGACGACGTAGGCGAAGAACTGCCCGTCGGGTGACCACGTTCCCGACGAGTCGATGTACCGGAGAGCATCAATGTGAGGGTCAGAGTTAGCGCTTGAGAGCTTCCGAATGATTCGGCCTGTCTCGGTCTCTGCTAGATAGAGATCTACAGAGAAGAGGTCTTTCTCTGAAAGGAACGCAACGTACTGTCCATCAGGACTTAGGGCAGGGGAGATATTGACCTTACCAGAGCCCGTGCACGGACACAGGATGGGCTTCCCCGATTCTGCGGGCCTATCCCTCCCCTCCATGAACGGAACGTATTGGGCTTCGGAGCTATCTTGCCAGCGAGCTGATAGCGTATCGGTCGGCATTGCAAGGACAGCCTGGATCGCGCCTTCAAACCCCACCCTCAAAGCTCTGCGGTAGATCTGAACTACTGCCTCGTCTCCGTAGGTTCCACCTATGTAGGCCCATAGAGCTTGCCCAAATCGATAAGGGAAGAACCGAGACTCTTTGGTCATCTGCTCAATCGTGGGAAGTTCATCGCGATCGATGGCGTCCCGAATCCACATCGCGGTGAGAGGGTCATCACGTCCGACTGACATGTATTCCGCCATGCCCTCTACCAGCCAGAGCGGCAGCCGTGACATGCCTTGGAGGCCGCCACCCTGGCGCGACTGCGCAATGTTGTATTGAAACGCGTGAACGAGTTCGTGACCGAGCACGTGATCCGTGTCCCAGTATGAACCAGTCATAGGCATGATGACCCGATTCTTGAGTGATTCGGTCACCCCTCCAACACCATCACCGATGAAGCCAGAGAGGGTATTTGTCTGTTGGAAGTCGGGATGGTCAGCGTAGAGGACGATTGGTTTGGGAGCTTCGAAGTCGTGCTGGAAGGTCCTTGCGAACCGCTCGTACCAACGCTCACCCATTCGCATTGCGTCGAATACGGCCTCCTCCTCCTCGGGGTAGAAGTGCCAGTCGAAGTGGTCTGTCGAGATGGTGTTGAAGTCAAAGGTGTCGAATTGGACCTTGTTGCGACCAAAAGTTTGGCCGACAGTGTCGGTGGGCAGTACCGACAGCAAAGCGCTACCGACCAAAGCTAGACCAAGCCAGCGGTTGTGACGCGGCGCTCTCGCAGACCTATTCATAACAACCTCCTTCATGGTTGGTGCCCCCACCGGATGTCTCCTGTGAGACGCATGTACCTTTAATAGCTGCACACGTTGACCGGATCTATGCATGGACCCGACATTGTGTGGGCGTTCCACCTCATTGCGCCATGCTTGCTGAGGCCAATATGACCCGTAATTCTCACACACGCTTCTCTTACCCCCTAGTGTGGGGTGTCCGTTCCGCTAAGCGGGCACCGATTGTCGCTTTGGTCATTGCAGTCGTCACAGGGGGATGCAACAATGACGCTCGGAGACAGACTCCGCTCCAGGTCAGCATAGTTGAAATGGACTCACCGGCTGGGCCAGGCAGCGGGGAGTCAAGGCTCACACATGGTTCGAATGGACCGATTCTTTCGTGGCTTGAGCGTAGTGTCGAGGGTGGGCATGAATTGCGCTTCTCTAATGTGA
>DEAT01000089.1:7998-19985 GCA_002348265.1 Gemmatimonadales bacterium UBA2975
GACTTTCCCTCGGTATCAGAGGCCCCGGATGGGTCGATGTATGCGCACTGGCTAGAAAGGGGGGAGAATGGTGGTTACGACTACGGGGTTCGAATCGCTCGTTCCACCGATGGAGGCACTAGTTGGGGAGACCCTTGGACGCCTCACGAAGACGATTCGCCAACCGAACACGGGTTCGTATCAACGGTCAGCTATGGAGATCGAATAGGCTTCACTTGGCTTGACGGCCGGGCGTATGTGGCAGGAGAAGACGGTACCCCTCCAACACGAGAAATGTCGATCCGTTATCGAGAAATAGGTCCTGGCAATACGCCTGGTCCAGAGATGCTCATTGACGGTCGGGTTTGCGATTGTTGCCAAACGTCAGCGGCGATGACGTCCGATGGGCCTGTGGTCGTGTATAGAAATCGTACATCGGATGAGATCCGGGATATTTACATTGCCAGACTGGTCGATGGAGAATGGACAGAGGGGAGGCCCGTCTCGGATGACGGTTGGGAGATCGCTGGCTGTCCTGTGAACGGCCCTGTTGTCGTTGCGGACGGTTCCATAGTTGCAGTCGCTTGGTTCTCGGCACCGGACGACGTTGCCCGCGTAAAGATCGCATTTTCAGACGATGGGGGTGCCACGTTTGGTGTGCCGAAGGTGGTCGACGATGGTCTTCCCATGGGCAGAGTGGGTCTTGTACTGACGAGTGACGGTGGCGCAATCGTGAGCTGGCTAGAGGGAGGCGGTGGCCAGGGAGCGGAGGTTCGGATCCGTCACGTCGCGAATGACGGGTCCAGTAGCGTTAGCGCACGAGTTACTTCTTCGTCTGCTGAGCGGGCTAGTGGTTTCCCGCAGCTAGTAAAAAATCTGGATGGCTCGCTGGTAATATCCTGGACGGACGTAGGAGCCGAGGAGGCCCGTGTACGTGTCGCAAGGATAGAGACCTCATACTAAATGAGTATCAACACTAGCGTGCGAAGGCGAATGATTGGGGTAGCCTTGGCCGGAATAGCAACCGCCTCGGGTTGCGGTTCGGTCGAGAACGCTGGCCTTCCACAAATCGATGAACTGGCCCGACCCTATGCTGCTGCTACTCTGAGTGGCGAGGTCGTTTCATTGGAGTCGCTGCGAGGTCAGGTCGTTCTCCTGAACTTGTGGGCGACGTGGTGTGGCCCATGTCGGACGGAGACGCCGTATCTTCAGTCTCTCTATGAGGAGTATGGCGAAGACGGCTTTGAGATAGTCGGCATTTCAATGGATACGAGGGCCGCAGCTGATGACGTGGCAATGTTCGTAGAGGATTACTCAGTCACCTACACGATTCTGCACGACCCCAGCATGGAAGGGATGGAGCTTTACCAGGTCCTCGGGCTTCCAGCTACGTTCTTGATCGATAGAGAAGGTGTACTTCGCTGGATGCGTTACGGACCTATCTCAGAGGGTGACCCCGAGTTCCTTCGTGCGCTTGGAGACGCAATCTCGTGAATGGGCCTGCCCCGGACGCGTCTGACCCGGAACAGATTGAGACGCCGGTCGGCTACGTAGACTTATTACGAACTCGAACGAATGCTGAAAAGGTAGTGAGTTATTGTAGGGCTCACGGACTAGCGTGGCGGCCACACATCAAAACTCACAAATCACGCGCGATAGCAAGGATCCAGCTTGAGTCGGGCGCTCGTGGTTTGACAGTCGCAACAATGAGGGAAGCCGAGGTCATGTCGACGCTCACCGAGGATATTCTGCTTGCTTATCCTCCAGTCGGCAGCAGTAAACTAGATCGCTTAATGAGGTTGCCCGAACATGTCGATATCAAGGTAGGGCTAGACTCGGTTGAGGTTATGCTGGATTTAGCGGCCTCGGCCGCGGCTTCCGGGCGCGAGGTTGGGGTGCTCATTGAACAGGACATGGGCATGGGTAGGGTAGGACTCCCCTCCAGTGATGCGGTGGTTGAGCTAGCTCTCCGAGTCTCTGAGACAGTAGGGGTCCGGTTCCGAGGCGTCATGTTCTATCCCGGACACGTGCGGATGTCGGTCGAGGATCAAGAAAGCCATCTCCGGATAGTCTCTGATCAGGTACAGGACCTCCTTAACGGACTAGTTGAAAAAGGACTCGAGTCAGAAATCGTCTCGGGCGGCTCTACCCCAACTCTGTGGAGCAGTCACCAGATCGAAGGAGTCACCGAAGTTCGTTCAGGTTCATGCATTTTCTATGACAGGGAAGGCATCGACATTGGAGTAGCGGGTCGGGAGAATGTGGCGTACACAGTTCTGGCGACGGTGGTCAGCACTGCTGTCGCGGGCCAAGCAGTAGTCGATGCTGGTTCTAAGGCGCTCGCCAAAGAGTCCCGAGGTTCTGGCGACGGCTTCGGCGTGCTAATGGATCATCCTGAGGTGCGTGTGGCGGGGCTTTCAGAGGAGCACGGTGTGCTTGATCTGACTGGTTCAGACTGGATACCTGATATCGGCGAAAGAGTCAGAATTATACCGAACCACGTATGCGTCTCGGTTAATCTTCAGGATCACCTGCTTGGGGTAGAGGGCGATGTACATAAGCTGCTCCAGCTGGAAGGCAGGGGCAGGGGCCTTTGGCGATCCTGACTCATCGCAGAGCCAAGGATTTGCTAGATAGGGTCCGTACTGTCGATACAGTGGTGGTGGGTGACCTCATGCTCGACAGGTACATATCTGGAGTAGTGGAGAGGGTCTCGCCCGAGGCTCCGGTGCCTATTGTTCGGGTGGAAGATCAGCAGGACGCTGTCGGTGGCGCCGGGAATGTGGCTGCGAACATCTCAAACCTTGGTGCAAAGTGCTCGGTAGTTGGTTGCATTGGGGACGATGCGGAGGGTCAGATCCTTTATTCTGCCCTGCAACGGCAAGGAGTTGATGTCTCTGGTATTATCACGACACCGGGTCGGCCTACGACAGCAAAGACGAGGGTCATCGCCGGACACCAGCAGATGGTGCGCTTCGACTGTGAGGATGATTCCGAATTAGACGTTTCTGTAGCTACGCAAATAGTAAAGGGGCTCCAGGCACTGGCAACCGACACAGACGTCATTGTCATTGAAGATTACAATAAAGGTGTGCTGTCACACTCTGTCATCGATGCGGCTATGCGTGCTTCATCCGAGCACTGTATTCCGAGTGTAGTTGACCCAAAGCGACGTAATTTCTTCTCGTTCTCAGGGGCTACGGTATTTAAGCCGAACGCTAAGGAGCTAGGCGATGCGCTGGGTGGGCGTATCTATCCGGATGACCCTCTATGGATGAAGCAAACCCGAGAACACCTTTCATGTAGCTGTCTTTTGGTGACTCTAGGCTCTGAAGGTATGGCACTGGACGTTGAAGGTGATGGACACGACCGCCTTTTTGGTGCCTCTAGAACGGTATATGACGTTTCGGGAGCCGGTGATACAGTGACAGCGGTCGTCGCTACCGTGATGGCAGCTGGTGGAAGTCCAGTCGAGGCAGCGGATATAGCAAATCATGCTGCTGCTGTGGGTGTTACAAAGTCCGGTGTCGCGACAGTATCGCCCGAAGAGATCCTCGAGCACATCGAGGCAAAATCCCATACGAATCCAACGGAGAACAAATGAGCAAGCTGGAGTCAGTGCATACGGAGGAGGCCCCCGCGGCAATCGGCCCCTATTCCCAGGCGATTGTGACTGAGGGATGGGTTTTTTGTTCCGGGCAGATCCCACTCGACCCCAAGAGCGGTGAAATGAACAGCGGGAGTGTGACCGAGCAGACTGAGCTCGTCCTAACGAATCTTAGGGCGGTGCTAGAGGCGGCGGGTTCGAGGATGGACCTTGTGGTGAAGACCACGGTGTTTCTTTCGGACATGCACACCTTCGCTGAGATGAATGCTGTGTATGCCCGTCATTTTGGAGATCATCGTCCTGCTAGAGCTGCTGTTCAGGCGGGTGCACTGCCGAAGTTTTGTGATGTTGAAATAGAGTGCGTTGCGAAGGTTGCATAATCGACTAAATACAGTGATCACAAGGGTTGTTGCCACTCGGGGTGGGGTGCCGTACCTTTCCTTTCCTCTACCCATAGCAAGCCTCACAAACACGTGAGCTTGAGTTGTGTTCGTAGAGTGTAGTCCCCCGTAAGTGTCAGTGTCGTAAGACGTTGGTGTTCATGGGTTTAGGTTATTTGTATCAGCACCCTTTGCCGGATGCCATTGAGGGTTCGGTGTAGGTGATTCTATTTGTCCAACTCAAAGCTGGGAGGACGGACATGACGTCATCAACGTCTGCACGTCTCACATCCGGATTGTTGCGGGGAGGCCTAGTACTGGCTCTTGTCGCGATGTTTGGATGGGCACCGGCACCCGTAGCGGCTCAGGCAACTGGGACGTTAGTGGGTACGGTGCGGGATGCTGCTTCGCAGCGCCCACTGGAGGCGGTCCAGGTGTACATCGAGGGTACCGGCATCGGTGCTCTTACGAACGCCGCGGGTCGTTATCTCCTGCTGAACGTTCCGGCCGGCGAGCATACGATCGTCGCTGAGATCGTCGGCTATCGCTCTGGTTCTGCGACCGTTACGGTCGGAGCAGGGCAGTCCGTGGTTCAGGATTTCGGGCTAGATCAGACCGCCATCACCCTGGATGAGGTGGTGGTGACTGGAGCAGGAATTGCCACGGAGAAGAGAAAACTAGGTAACACGATTGCGACGCTTGATGCGTCAACTCTCGATAATGCTCCGATCTCTGATTTCTCTCAGATGATCGCCGGTCGTGAGCCGGGAGTTGTAGCGCTTCCCTCGTCCGGTGCTACCGGTGAGGGTGCGGCGATTCGCATCCGTGGTTCGTCTTCGCTATCACAGCTCAACGAGCCCATCATTTACGTTGATGGAATTCGGGTCGACCGCTCTGCGGTCTCCCTGTCAGGTACGGGTAACCCGAGCCGACTCGATGACATCCCTCCGGAGTCGATTGAGCGCGTCGAGATCCTCAAGGGTGCTGCAGCTGCAACGCTGTACGGTACCGAGGCATCCAACGGCGTGATCCAGATCTTCACCAAGCGAGGTCGTGCTGGAGCTCCGCAGTTCACCGTTCAGGCGGATTGGACTCAGATCACTCCGAACAATAGCCGCATTCTCCCACTAGCCGACTTCATTGGTCGCGATTGTGGAACGGATGCAGCTGAGTGTGCCACGCTTCAGCAGCGCGTACAGTCGCGCTTCGGCGTCTCTCCGGAGGCTTTCGAAGTCTTCGAGCATGACGCAATTTCGGACATCCTTTCTAATGGATTAGGGCAGAACTACTCCGCGTCCGTTACGGGCGGTTCGGAGGTGTTCAACTACTTCATTTCCGGCCGGTACTCCTATGAGGACGGCATTATGGACTTGGAGAATGCCTTCCCTGCAGTTGACGGGATTTCCCCAGAGACAGACACAAACAGACGTGCTGGTATCACGTCCAACTTTACGATCAATCCGAGCTCGAAGGTGCGGATCGGTATCAGCACTCTCTTCTCGGACATGCAGCAGCACACGCCGGACAACGGTAATAACATTTACGGTGTGTTCAGCTCGATGCTCATGGGCCAGCTGCGCCGGGCCACGCCCCAGGCCGAGACAGGACCTGGGTCGAACTTCTACGGTGCTCCGGCATTCGGTACAACGCGCGAGTTCACGTATCAGATGAACAACGCAGCTTCCTCGCACTTTGCGGGGAGCACCACGATCGGGTACACACCGGTTGATGGTTTCCGTCTTGATGGAACCTTCGGCTTGGACTTTACGTCCGATGATCGTGTGTTTGGTCGCCCGTATCGTCACGATGTTGATGACTTTACGAACGCCAATATTTACGGTGACCGCACAGTCCGCGAAGACCGTAGCCGTGAAATCACTGCTGACATGAAAGGTTCTTGGGTTCGTAACTTCGGTGACGCAATCGAGAACACATTCTTGTTCGGTGCGCAGGGTTTCCTCCGTCAGCGTCAGAGCGCTGGTGGTGGCGGTTCCGTGTTCCCAGGTCCTGGTCTTGAGACGCTTTCTGCGCTCTCGAACCAGTCTGCGTCTGAGAGCTGGTTGAGGGTCACCCAGTTGGGTGGTTATCTCCAGGATCAGGTAGGCTGGAATGACTGGGTCTTCGCAACGGTTGGTGGTCGCTGGGACGCCAACTCTGCCTTCGGTACTGAGTTCGAGACCGCCTTCTACCCGAAGGCATCGATTTCGATTGTTCCGAGTCAGGGACTTGATTGGCGTAACGACACCTTCTCGACATTCCGGGTGCGTGCTGCGCTCGGACGTTCCGGTCTCCAACCGGGCGCCTTTGACAAGTTCACCACCTTCAACCCGGCGCCTTCTGAAGTTGGTCCGGGTGTTGCTCCGGCGAACCTTGGAAACCAGGCACTCAAGCCTGAGGTGTCCACTGAGTGGGAAGTCGGTACCGAGTTGGGTCTGTTCAACGACAGCTGGTCTGTCGATGTGACTTACTGGAATCGTACCGTCAACGATGCCATGGTGGCCCGTCAGTTCCCGGTCACTGGTGGATTCACGGCTTCTCAGCTCGTCAACATTGGTGAGCTAGCAGGGCAGGGAATCGAAGCATCTATCCGAGGAAACGTGCTCCAAACTGAGGCACTGTCCGTGAACGTGTTTGCGAACACGGCATACCTCGACGAAGAGATCGTTTCACTCGGTGGCGCTCCGCCGCTCAAGACGGGTGGTTCTTACCCCCGTTACCGGAACTACCTGCTTGAGGGCTATGCCCCGGGTTCGTACTTCGGCGCGGTACTCGCGAATGTAGCGATTCCGCTCAATATCCTGACCCCGGTAGACGGTGTGTGTCAGGTTCCTACGACCGAACAGGCGCTTGAGTACTTCGCGACTCCGCGAAGCCCAAGTTCGTTCAAGCCTCTCGCGATTGGGAACAGCGATTTCGATACGCCGAATGGTGGCGTGTCGTCGAATAACTGTGGCTCGGGTCTGTTGCAGACGCTCATGGGTAAGCCGAACGCCGACTTTACCGGTTCGTTCGGAACGACCATGTCGTTCGCTTCAAACTTTGAGGTTGCAGCGAACTTCGACTACAAGTGGGGCGGCCAGACGCAGGATCTTTCTGGTATGTTCCGTCGCGCAAACGCAGTCATCGGCCGTAACACGCCGTTGGCAGCTCGTTTGTTCTCGACGATGCAGAACCCCGCGTCAACTGCTCAGCAGCGTCTAGACGCTGCGATTGAGTGGGCGCAAAAGATTGAGGGTCTAGCTCCGATGTCGGGAATGAACGGCATCTACGATGCGAACATGATTCGCTTCCGCGAACTCTCCCTCACATACCGGGTGCCGTCGAGCATCGTTGAGGGCTGGGGACTCAGTACTGCCACAATCAACTTGGGTGGTCGTAACCTCATGCTCTGGATGCCTGGTAGTGAGTATCCCGGGATGGACCCCGAGACCAACGTGATTGGTCGTTGTAACGGTGGTCTTAACTGTAACTTCCTACAGGGTACCGAAGGTTGGGCCCTGCCACTCCCACGCCGTTTCACGCTGTCAACGCGTGTCACGTTCTAAGGGAGATCAAATAATGCTAAATACAAGAAAAGCTTCGGCGCTCGTTCTACTTGGAGCGTTGAGCATGACTGGGTGCGGCGATCTTCTGGACGTCAACAACCCTAACAACCTGGTTGAGGAGTCCGTTAAGCTGCCTGCGGCAGCTGAGGGCGTGGTCAACGGTTCTCTCCGTGCTGTATCACGGGCCGCTTCTGATGTTTGGGAAGGCCCTGCAGTAGTATCGGATGAGCTCTACTGGACTGGTTCCCGCGATGCATGGGGCCAGCTCGACCAAGGATTCGTCGGTGATCCCTTAAATGAGTTTACCGATGGTGCATTCCCGTCACTGGGTCAGGCCACATGGATGGCTGATTACGCAGTGAACATTGTTCGCGAACACGTAGCCAACGGCGACGCAACCAATGCGTTGCTGGCCCGTGCGCTTCTTTACCGTGGCATGATCAATCTCTTTGTCGGCGAGAGTCAGGAGGACTATGTCTTCTCTGATAAGCAGACTTCAGGGACACCGATTGGCCCGGCTAATATGAAGAGCGTCATTGAGGGCGCGATCGCGGACTTCACAGAAGCGATGGCCGGGGGCGACGCTACTGTCGCTCAGCAGGCGCAGGCAATGCGCGCACGCGCGCACATGTCTGCGGCTATCTGGGATGCTATCAATCCTTCCGCTAGCGGTTGTACACTATCTGACGGGACCGGCTGTGCGCTAGATTTTGGCGCAGCTGTTGCCGATGCAGAGGCCGTATTGGCATCTGTGGCGGGCTCCGACTGGCAGTTTAATGTCGGGTTCTCCTCGTCATCCACGTCGAGCCCACAGCACAGTAACGTGAACTCGCGTGGTGAGAACCAGTGGGACGAGACCCTAGTGTCTAACACTGGCCCGGGTGGTACTTCTCGGGGTGATGTTACGCTAATGGACCCGTACTCAGGTGTTGCGGATGTGGCCGTCTCTAAGGCCCATACGCAGTACGGAACTAACCAGTACGCACCTCTGACCATGGCGTCAGAGCGCCTTATGCATCTCATCGTAGCAGAAGATGCACTGAACGCTGGTGATGCTGCTGGTTTCGCGGCGGCTATCAACAAGATCCGAGTGGATCTGGATGGCATGAGCGCGTATGCCGCGGGAACGTCGCCTACAGCGGGCGTTGCTGATGCAGTTGTTGCGCTGTCACATACACGCAGAGCAAACACTCTGTTCATGGGTCTAAGGCTCCAAGATATGTATCGCTGGGGCCTGACGGATCCGAAGTGGCAGGCTGCTTCGCAGGCGATGACCTCGCCTGGCATGATGCTTCCGATTACGGTCGTGGAGTGTCGCGCAAACGAGAACGTACCGTCCTGCGGTTAATTTCTCGAAGGTAAGTGTAGCCGGGAGGGCCCTAGTGGCCCTCCCGGCTTGCTTGCCGGAATGCTGTTAGGGAGGCGCGCCCGCTTTTGCGGGAGCGCCTCCCTTTGCATTGAACAACGATATACTTTCCAAACATGATCAGATTAATAACTAAAGGGCTTTCGCTCACTCTAGCCTTCCTGATAGCGGGCTGCGGATTCTTTGAAGACGAAGTCCCCGAAGACATCTTCTTCAGGATGAGTGGTCCGTCCGGAAGTCAGGTTACCGTCATTTACTCCAAACAGTTTGTAGCTGGAGTAAATGAAATCGGCGAGACCAGGGTGGAAGTATTTGGTGCGGACACGGTTGTTCACACACTGCCTATCGACACGATCATTGATGTTAGGCTAGAACAACGACTTTTCATGATGGCGACACCCGTGATATCTACGGACACGATAGCTGTCGAAGCGCGAGTAGACGTTGATGGCCGGAACATCTTCCTAGACCAGGGAGACCTCCTACCCCAGGTACCATGGCAGTTCCTTTACCAATACAATGTGACGTTCACCACCGACATTGAGGTCATCATCTGATGAAGGCGAACGGGGTTGTCTCAGCGCTCAGCGCACTCATTCTCTTGCTGACTCTCAATGGTTGCTACACGTATCGGTCAGTGGACTCCGCGCCGATCGGTTCGTCTGTCCGTGTTCGTTTGCCGATCGACGGGCCAGCCGTAGCTAGAGGTGTGCCAGAGTTTGTGAATCTGGAGGGTGTACTCGTCGATCACGGCGACTCAATCTCGTTATCGGTTCAGACCCGGCGTGAATACGGGGCCTATCGTGAAGTGGTGCAGAATGACACGGTCGTTCTCGGTGCCGATCAGGTAACTGCGTTTGAGATCAAGGAGTTTTCCACTAATCGATCTGTGGCATTGGGAGCCTCGATCGCCGCTGCGATCACGTACGGTGCCGCGGTTGCATTCGGACTCGGGGGCGGAGGCGCTGGGGACCCTGGAAGCGGGCCACCGTTACCCGATGCCAGCTTGGTTTCGATGCCCACTACAGGACCCGGTCTGAGATGGGACTTTAACCCAGCTTCTTTGATAAAACGACTCTTGGGCGGTTGACGGAGTCGTTCCGTTCATCTGACATCATTTCTAGTGTTCGAGCCTGAGTACTAGGTGGACAAAAGCGCCCCGTCGCCCCATCCATATCGGATGCCCAAGCTGTAATTCATCTAAACAAGTAGAGGACCGAGATCTTGTTTCCTCCAATGACACTATCCTCAAGATCGGTGCGGTGCTCTGTGCCGGTAACACTAGCATTTGTAGCGACACTTGTAAGTGTCCAGCCTTCAGAGCTGGATGCGCAGCAGTTCGAAGAGGGCCTCTTCGATATGCTCTCCTGGCAGAACGCCGGTATCCCAAGGGGAGGTCGCTCCACAGGAGTGGCTGGAAGTGAAGCACGTCCTCTCGAATACTACTTCGGAGCCGTTGGTGGTGGCTTGTGGAAGACCACTGATGGTGGCTCCACATGGAGACCAATGACTGACGGCAAGATCAATTCTTCCTCGGTCGGTGCTGTGGCCATCTGTGAAGCCAATCCCGACGTAGTGTATATCGGGACTGGTGAAACTCAGCTTCGCGGCAACGTCATGCAGGGTGACGGCGTATACAAATCCATTGATGCAGGGGAAAGCTGGGAGCATCTTGGTTTGCTGGAGAGTCAGAACATCGGGCGCATCCGGATACATCCTGATGACTGTGATACAGCGTGGGTTGCAGCGTTTGGCCAGCATTCAGCTCCGAATCCTGAGCGTGGCGTTTTCAAGACAACTGATGGTGGGGAAAGCTGGGATCTCAAACTCTTCAAGAGTGATGAAGCCGGTGCGACAGATCTAGTCGTAGATCCTAATAATCCAAACGTGCTTTATGCGGCGATTTGGGAGGCTTGGAGGAAGAGTTGGGGGATGAGTTCAGGGGGATTTGATTCTGGCCTCTGGAAATCAGTGGATGGTGGTGAGACGTGGATTGAGATCACTAAAAACCTCGGGTTTGACTCAGCCGATCCTATAGGCAAAATCGGGGTGGCGGTGTCGGGGGCGAATTCGGACCGGGTTTGGGTGATCGTAGAGCACCGTGACGCGGGTGGTGTATATCGATCAGACGACGCTGGTGAGTCTTTCGAATACGTGAATGATGAGAGAAAACTGCGCCAGCGAGCATTTTATTACACCCGCATTTATGCGGACCCCCAAGACGAAGACATCGTCTATGCATTGAATACAGGCTTCTATCGGTCGAGGGACGGCGGGAAGACCTTCCCACAGTCAATACGGGTGCCGCATGGGGATAACCACGATCTCTGGATCGCGCGTTCGGATCCCGACCGCATGATCAACTCGAATGACGGAGGCGGTAACGTATCCTTCAATGGCGGACAGACCTGGACGGACCAGGAATATTCAACTGCTCAATTCTATCGCGTAATTACGACGAATCACGAGCCCTACCATATCTGTGGCGCACAGCAGGATAATTCGACTGCTTGTACACCGTCGTCAGGATGGAATCACCTCTCCGCGGCAGGTGGGTTCGGTGGTGGTGGTCATTACTATGCCGTCGGTGGTTGTGAGAGCGGCTACATAGCCCCGCATCCAGTGGACCTCGACATCTTCTATGCGGGCTGCTATGGCGGCTCCCTGTCCCGCTATGATCATTCAACGGGGTTCGGTCGAGCAATCAATGTCTGGCCTGAAAATCCGATGGGACAATCGGCGGAAGATCTGCGAGAGAGGGTCCAGTGGACTTTCCCAATCGTATTTGACGAGCACGACCCAAATGTTCTGTACACCGGCACGCAAAAAGTGTGGAAGACAACTACGGAGGGTCAAAGCTGGGAGCAGATCTCTCCGGACCTTACTCGGAATGACCCAATGACGGTCGGTCCATCCGGTGGACCCATCACGCTCGATCAAACCGGAGTTGAGACCTACGCGACAGTCTTCGCCATCGCACCGTCACCACATGATCCAAACGTGATCTGGGCAGGGTCGGATGATGGGTACGTTCATGTGACACGAAATGCGGGCGAGGGATCTGAACCAACATGGGAGTTGGTCACTCCTCCGGATGCCCCTGATTTCGT
>DEAT01000053.1 GCA_002348265.1 Gemmatimonadales bacterium UBA2975
GATCGCCCTCTTAAAGGCAATTGGACGGCACCATCCAGTCTATACCGAGTACTCTCAAGTTCTGGACTTCTTCCACCCGACTCAGTGCTTAGCCCACGTCCGAGGAGTTATCACCATGAGTACGCCGTCTAGCTCATCGGTTCTCTCTATCCTTTCATGTCTTGTATTGGTATCCGGCCTTGCTTGGGCCGGCAGTCAGGGTGGTGCAGCAGTCGGAAGCGTACCCTTGTTCGCTCTCTGTTTGGGTTTCGCAATCCTCCTCCAATGGGTTGCCTTCATACCGGCATACGCCGCGCGAACAGAACGATACTTTGACCTTATGGGCAGTTTGACCTACCTGAGCGTGATCGCGATTGGAATAGGATTCAAACCGGAACCAGATCTTCGCTCGACACTACTCGCAGGCCTAGTGACCATATGGGCTTCAAGGCTTGGCACTTTTCTCTTTCGCCGAGTTCGAGCCGAAGGGAAAGACGGCCGCTTCGATGCCATCAAGCAATCATTCGGACGGTTCCTTTTTGCCTGGACGCTCCAAGGTGTCTGGGTTTGCTTCACCGCAGGCGCAGCGCTCGCGGTGATCACCTCTAATCGCGCCGTTCCTATGGAGTGGATCGGCTGGCTCGGACTGTTGATCTGGAGTTTGGGTTTCCTGATCGAGGTCGTGGCGGATCGCCAAAAGAGTCGCTTCCGACAGGAGTCGATTAACAAAAAACAGTTTATTTCGAGCGGCCTCTGGGCATGGTCTCGACACCCCAACTATTTCGGCGAGATCGTACTCTGGATAGGCGTAGCGCTTATAGCCGCACCGGTACTCCAAGGATGGCAGTTTATAACGCTGCTCTCACCGGTCTTCGTAACGATTCTCCTCACAATGGGCAGCGGGATCCCAATGTTAGAAGAACGAGCTGACAACACGTGGGGCGGGCAAGCTGATTACGAAGAATACAAGGCCTCAACACCTGTATTGCTACCCAGGACTCCTCGCTGATTTCTGCTTATCACCTGCAGATCAAGTTCGACCGAAATGCTCCATGATTGCAGCCGCATACTTGATCCCCTGGAGATACCTATCCACTCGGATGTTCTCATCTGGTGCGTGAAGGTTCGCGCCAGGGTTCGCAAATCCTGTCAGGACACATGGAATCCAAACATGACGTAGAATCGCTCCCTCAGCAGACACCCCATTCACAACCGGGAGTTCACCGTAAACCTCAGTCGCGGCAGCGATAATTGCCTGACTAATGTCCTCCTTCACCGAGATCTTGTAGGGTGGTTCTGCTCCATCGAAAGCTTGAACCTCAATGTGTCCAAAGCCATGCTTCTCAAGATGTGCCTTCAGTTTTCGAATCGCGTCAGCGGGCTGAATGTTAGGAATTAGCCGAAAATCCATCCGAACCCGAGCCTCATTAGGAATAATCGTCTTTCTTCCAGGGCCTGTGTAGCCTGCGATCATGCCCTGAATGTTGGCCGTTGGCTCATAGGTCCGTGCACGGATCGCGTCGACCCCATCACGGCCAAGTGCGAATTCCGAGATTCCCCACTCTTCTTTTAGAGCGTTTAGATCCACGCGAGCCGCTTTGTCTGTAAGCTGCTGCTCATCGTCTGGGCCTAGCTGCCAGATTCCTTCCTCCCATCCTTCGACGAGAATCTTGCGATCTCGATCAAGAATCGTATTCAACGCCCAGACAAGCTCCCATACCGGTGACTCGACCAGTGGGAAATTGAGCGAGTGTACGTCCATCTTCGCTCCGCGCGCGATCAGTTCGACGAACAGAACCGATTTGAGGCCCAGTGAAACATCCGGTACTTGAGTGCCCGTCTCCATGGATCCATCTAGGCAATGCATTCCATCGGCCTTGAGAAGCTCTTCGTTCTTCTCTGCCCATGCCGCCAAATTCGGTGAGCCGATCTCTTCTTCACCTTCGATCAGAAATTTCAGATTGACTGGCACCTCTCCACGTACTTGAAGAAACGCCTTTGCCGCTTTGTTAAAAGCGAGCACACCAGATTTATTATCGGTCGATCCGCGGCCATACATGACACCGTCGACGATCTCTCCCGACCATGGCCCACCGTGGGTCCACTCGTCGAGTGGCTCGGGTGGCTGCACGTCGTAGTGTGAGTAACACAAAATTGTCTTTGACGGTTTCTTCGCTTCAAGGTGACCGAAGACGACCGGTGGCCCCTCATCAAGCTCATGAAACTCTGCGGGAAGACCGTCCGCATGCATCATCTCACGCACAAGGGTAGCGCACTCTCGCAGCCCAACATTCTGTGCGGAAATTGAAGGTTGCTGCACGAACCTCTGCAGGTCGCGGACACATTCATCTGCGTTGGCATCGATCCAGTCGTATACGTCCTGCATACTCATCAAACCTGCTCCTTAGATAGCTCCCACGCACTCAACCGCTGACCAGAGAGTTCCATGGGCCGTGTTGCGAGATAGGAGAACGCGGGCGCTAGTTCAATTGGGTCGACCCACTTCTCTCGTAATTCCGGCGAATATGTCGTTTCAGACATAGGAGTTCTCATGTACATACCTGGGGTGACCGTTACAGAAAGGATACCAAGCTCCTCTCCTTCCATGGCCAAGCACTTAGAGAAACCCTCGAGGGCATGCTTAGAGGCGCAATAAGCCGTCTCGTTATCGAAACCTTCAATCCCAGAACGAGAGGACACGAAAATCAGTGCACCACCTCGGTTCTGCATGGTGGGCCATACCGCCTTAGTGAGTTGAAACCCGGCCTGAATCCCCACGTTCATAGTCGCCTGAAAGGATACTAGGCTCACGTCTTCGAGAGGCTCTACAGAAAGAATTGCCGCATTATGAACGACCGTATCTACCGGACCAGTTACTACTCGATCTATCGTATGCTGAGTAGCTACTGAGTCACTCAGATCCACAACCGCTGCTACGGCACCAGGGCACCTAAGCTTCACCTCGGCTAACCCTGCCTCGTTACGATCCAGTAGGATGAGCCTCGCACCTTGGTCATGCAGATGTCGGGCGACCGCCGCACCAAGACCTTGGGCCGCACCAGTCACAATGATCGTTTGTCCCTCGATCGGGACTGAGCCCTTAGCCTGCATCTAAAAGATCCGACGGCCTAACCCATCGACGCTCCTGCTCAGAAATCTTGACTGCATCAAGAACTAGCTGATTGGCTAATCCATCGGCAAAGGTTGCGCCTCTCTGCAGCGCACGACCCTCAGTAATTGCAGCACAGAGCTCCTGCATGAGAGCTACCACTGACACATTCCATATTCCTTGGTTGACGTCAGCCAGAGCCATATTGGGATCAGAGACAGTAATCTCCTCAAAGTCTCCACCCGCTCGAGCGAAAAACAGTCGTTCGTCCTTGTTGTGCAGCGTCAGGGTGCCCTCAGAGCCAAAGATCCGTGTTTCATTTCCCATGTCGTGCGACGCGACACCCGACATGAAGACCTGAGCAACAGCTCCTGATTCCATTTGTGCCGTGAAATAAGACACGTCATCTGCGGTCGCCTTCCACGGCTCACCACTGTCACGGCCAACTCGGTCGGGCACCATGACGGTAGCAGCTCCACTTAACCACTCAACCTCCCCTAGCCACCACCGCAGTAGATCGACTTGGTGGCTTCCGTTGGCACCCAGCCTGCCCCCTCCTTTCTCAGCCAAGCTCCACCAATCACCCTTGGGTCGGCTGGCCGGGTCACGCCAGCTAGAGCCAACATTTGTAATATCTACATGCCGGATCTCGCCAAGCGAACCATCAGCAATCAGTTCAGCAATCCTCATCCTATTCGGATTGAAGCGCAGTTCATGATCGATCATATGGATACGCCCTGCGGACTCTGCTGCCTCCAGCATTTGAGCGGCTTCCAATGCATCCATCGCAGTCGGCTTATCGCAAAGAACGTGTGCCCCACACTCAAGTGCTGCGAGCGTTTGCGGCGCATGAAGGAAGGTTGGTGTCGCAATACATACCAAATCAAGGTCGTGTGCTCCTAACATCTCCTCCCAATCGTCATAGGCATCAGGGACATCAAATTGAGAGGCCGCAGCTCGTGCGCTCTCCATACGCGCAGAGGCAATCGCCACGACTTCCGCCTCCGGCACGTTACGCAGTGCTGGGAGAAAAGCCGCCTTCGCAAAGCTCGCTCCAATAATTCCGACCTTCATGCGTTATCTACCAGTTTACGTGTGGATCAGTATTTAGCTCAGCTGAATTAAGGGAATGGTTCACGTTCGCTCGCGTAACCTTGGGTCCAAGAAATCGCGCAACCAGTCGCCGAGAATGTTGAAACTCAAGACAGTCAGCATGATCGCCAAACCAGGGAAGATCGCCAGCCACCATTTGTTAGCGACTAAGGTGTCCCGGCTCTCAGCGAGCATACTACCCCAAGTCGGAACGTCCGGAGGCACGCCAAGCCCTAGAAAAGAGAGTGCAGCCTCCGAGAGAATCACGCTCGCAACATTGAAGGAAGCGATCACGGTTAACGGCGCCAGTATATTCGGCAGGATCGTGCGAAAGATTATCGAAAGGGTGCTGTCCCCCATTGCTCTTGCCGCTTCAACGAACTCCTTCTCGCGTAATGAGAGGGTATCTGCTCTCACAATCCGGGCGTACGTGACCCACTGCCCAATACCGAGAACAAGAATGAGGTTCCAGACTCCTGACCCTAGGACTACAAGGAACATTATTGCGAGGAGGATGAACGGGAATGCGAGCTGGATGTCACCCAGACGCATAATCGCATCGTCAAGCCATCCACCGAAGTAGCCCGAAAGCAAGCCCGCAGTGATCCCGATCGAGCCACCTACCGCTATCGCTGCAAAGCCAACTGTGAGCGATACCCTAGCACCGTAGAGAAGACGGGAAAAAACATCACGACCCAGAGCATCCGATCCAAGTACGAACACACCTCCGTCTGGGCCAACTGACATAGGATCAGCCAATCTAAGCATCAGGTTCTGACGGTTCGGATCAAAGGGAGCCAGCAGCCCCCCCAACGTGGCAGCAAGCGCAGCAACAATTAGGAATATCACTGCGAAGACGGGCCAGCGAGCGGCAATCATAACCCGACGGGCACGCCTCATTTCCGCTCGGAAACCACTCTCACGCTGAGGAGCCTCCGCATTAATCTGCATCTCGCTCATCCACGACCTCCTGCCAGCTTAACTCGTGGATCTAGCCGCACGTAAATTAGATCGACCAAGAGATTGAGGAGAATGAAGATACTAGCCAGCAGGATCACACCCGCCTGAACTAGGGGAATATCTCTTTGATTGATCGCCGCAAAGAGAAGACGGCCAATCCCCGGATAGCTAAAGACAGTCTCTACAACGACAACACCGCCGAGGAGAAAACCAAACTCTAGCCCAATGATTGTAACGACGGGTAACCACGCATTACGCAATGCATGAGACACCAGCACTCTTAGTTCCGGAATACCCTTCGATCGTGCGGTTCGCACATAGTCTTGCTCTAGCACCTCCAGGAGAGAAGAGCGCACAAGCCGAGTATTTCTAGCCAGTGAGTACGTTCCGACGGCGATTCCCGGCAATACGAGGTGATAGATCGTACGCGGAAGATTCGAAAACGCTATGCCAAAATCACCAGCAATCAAAGGTGTCAGAAACGGAACGTGTCCTGAAATCGGAAACAGTCGTATATACAATCCGAAAAACAGAATCATCATGATCCCCATCCAAAAACTGGGGATCGACTGGCCGAGCATCGATACCGTTGTGATCGAGCCATCCCACGCCGTGCCTCGATTGATCGCCGCCAAAACTCCAAGAGGGATGGCGAGCAGAAGTGCGAGCAACATGGCAAAAAACGTCAGTTCAATCGTAGCAGGCAGAGCCTCCAGAACGATCTCCATCGCTGGCTGACGGTACGATAGTGACTGCCCAAAATCTCCACGGGTCAAATCGGCCACAAAGCTGAGGTACTGCTCATGTAGCGGTCGATCGAAGCCGAGCGCGATCCGTGTAGCTTCAATCTCCTCGGCGGATGCTCTCTCGCTGACGAAGAGATACGTCGGGTCTCCACCTGCCTGGAGCGCCAAAAAACTTACGAGCGTCACACCGATAACGACGATAATGCTCTGGAGCAGCCTTCTAACTATATAGGCGCCCATACTATTCTAGACTCGAGTCGTGCACGCCATCGCACTTGGATCAGATCGGACTACGAACGCACTCTCCCTCACCGCAGCGTCGCCTCGAAAATCTCTATGTATTCGTCCCTACGAGCAGTCCACTGGATACGATTCGACACCCCGTAAAAATCCGGTTGGAAATACATGTGCAACCAAGGCCCATCATCATAAAACACCTTGAGCATTTCATTGATGATCGCACGCTGCTCGTCTTGATCTTCTGCATTGACCAGATCTGGCCAACGATCGAACCATCTTGGATCGCTCCAGTGAGTGTAGTTCGTCCCCGAACCAACCTGAGCGATATCGGTCATATCGTAGATGGGGCTCCACAATCCACCACCCGTGCCGAGAAAAAAGAGCGGACCCATGCTCCGCTCCCGCAGAAGCGGTGTATAGACCGAAGCCCATTCCATAAGCTCAAGCTCAATGTCCAGGCCTACGTCTTCTAGGTACTGCGCAACAGCAAGCACCACATTCACATCATTGACGTACCGACCTTGCCCTGCCTGCATCCGGATAGCAAAACGAGTTCCTTCTTCATCTCGTGGCCAGCCAGCCTCATCCAGTAGACGCTCCGCCAACTGAGGATCGTAAGGGTAAGGTGTGAGATCAGGGTTCGCATTCTGGATATTCACCAGACCTGTTGCACGCTCGCACTCAACTCCGAGAAGCTGAAGACAGATGGTCGAGACATCTACAGCGTATTGGAGCGCTCGCCGAACATCCGGGTCTTGAATGGCATCACCGCCCGGCATCGCAGCATGTTCTTCGGAGAGATTGTAGCCGAGGTACATACGCCGAGTCCCGGATACTATCTGGACTTCAGCGCGACCAGATTCATTGATTGCATCTACTTGTTCCGGAACAACATTGGTAATTATGTCGGCATTTCCGGCGATCAACTCAGCGGTCCTCGTCGAAGCTTCCGGAATGATGCGCCACACAATCCTCTCGAAGTTAGCCGGCTCCCTGACCTTTTCGAGTACTACTTCAGAGCCACGCGTCCATGATGCAAGCTTGTAAGGACCAGATCCAATCGGGCTTGTTGCTGCCTCATCCAAGCTCATCTGCTCGTACGAATCCTTGCAGTGAACGGCAATTTCAGTGATTAAGCCAAAGGCGATCGGATTCTTCCGCTCGATGTTTATCTGCACACGCAATTCGTCGAGCGCCTCAGCGTTCTGGAAACCAATCGAGGTGAAGACAAAACCTGGAGCGTTACCAGTAAATCGATTAACCGGATCAGCAATCCGATTGAACGTATAAGCGACGTCTTCGGCAGTTAGGGACTCACCATCATGGCAGGTAAGACCCTCATTGAGCGTGTATATGTAGCCAGTGCCATCCTCAGTAATATCCAGTGTATGAGCTAGCTCCGGAATGTGCTCTCCCTCCGGTCCAAGCGCGAAGAGCGAGCTGAAGATGTGACGAGCAATATTTGAATTATCACGACTTGAGATCATCCCCGGCTCGAACGTCGTGATATCGGCGCTGAGGCCCACGACAATCGTGTCGTCTGACTGTTCGACACAGCCGATCAACAAGACAGCACATAGACACCCCGCAGCGATTGTCCTAATCAAAGACCCGTGGCTTTTCATGGGAAAGTTATCCTCACAGTTCATGTAAACTGACAGTTCCTCCGCTAGCAGAGGCCTGAATACAAGCCTCCACCATGCGAAGGGATTTCAGATGATCGTCACCGGTACACGGTAACGCCGTCCCGTCACGGAAGTGACCTACAAAATCTTCTAGGAAACCCCTCGCATCATCGAACCAAGGCTCCTCATCACGCAAATCGACAGGCGAAAGTTCCACGTCTTCACGCAGAGCAAAAGCAAGGTCACCAAACATCTCACTCTGAACAGCAATTCCATGACGGCACTCCGTCCTCCATTCAAAACCCATTTGCTTCCAGTTACCAGCCCAAGTTCCTTGGTACGTAACCTCAATACCACCCTCGAACGAAATCAGGGCAGCGACATTAGCATCACCCTCGTACATAGACCACGAAGGATTGAAGGTTCGCGCTGATATGCTCACAGGTTCCGCATCATAAACGAATCGCATTAGGTCGAAATGATGGATCGACTGCTCCCATAGCATGGGCTGTCGCATGGTCAGTGGGTACTTATTCAAGTGCGGCTGATGTCCATCCCGCCATCGTTCGTATGTAAAGCGGCCGAATTCTGGTCGACCCAGTCTGCTAGGTGCGAAAAGCTTCTTCAATGCCTGGGTTACGGCGAGGTACCTAAAATTCAGCCCCACCGCGAGAGGCACACCAGCAGCCGCAGCTGCAGCTACATAGGCCTCAGCGCCTGCCAAAGTGTCTGCTAGCGGTTTTTCTGCCAAAATTGCCAGCCCCGCTCGGCATGCCGCAGCAATCTGGTCCTTCCTATTCGCGGGAGGTGTGCAGAGAAGAGCTATATCAGCATCTACCTGCCCCGTAATTTCATCCAGCGTCGAACCCGCTGCGACATCGGGTGAGTCCATAAGTACAGCCTTAAGTCGGTCAGCATCATGCTCGACCATTCCCACCAAGATGCAGTCTGGATGTTGATCCAGCACTCGACGCCATATCCGCGAGCGTGCCCCCAGACCTACCAAGATGAAGCGTAGTGGCATCATAGGGTCTCCTCCGCCTCGATCACCGAGGAAAGGCCCGTTGCGAAGTCGGTCCACTGGAAATCATTGAATATGGAGAGGTTACTTGGGACCATCGGAGGCTTCACTGATAGACCAGGGGGCTTGGTCGACACCTCCACGTCCACACTCGAGTACTCACTGGCGATCAAGCTGGCCACCTCACTGTCCCTGAGCGTCTCAGGATTGCTGAGATGGACGGGAGACTGCTCGACTGGGTCCTCCGTGAGACGTTCAAGCGCAGGAGCCAAGTCCGCGGTATACGTCCAGTCACGTAGAGGGTCATCCGCACGGACCTCGAGCGAAGAACCCTTACGTGCCTCCGCCACCCATCGGGCCACCAATGAAACTGCTTGTCTAGTCGGTCGTACTACCTCACCTAGACCAAACAGGTGACCGAGTCGAACGACGTACGTTTTCGAAAGTCCCTCACTCGCCCAACTCGCAACGAGCTCCTCGGATTTTAGCTTCCCCTCAGCATAGGGTGAAGAACCTGTGGGCCGGTGTTGATCCGTTAGTCCTTCATTCGCGTCACTCGCAGAAAACACACCAGAAGAACTGAGAAAAACGAACGATTTGGGCGGGTTTCGCGTCGCAAAACCAAGAACTGCGGCAAGCGCAAGTACGTTCTGGGTAATGTAGTCTCCCCGACTCATCCCCAGAGACATTGGATCTGTAGTGACCCAAGCGGCATGAATGATCAAATCAAGTTCTTCAGGCAACCGCGTCCACTCTGCCGAACAAAGGTCCACCTCGAATCGAGTAATCCGAGGGTCTTGCGGTAAATCGATAAAGTGGCGGTCCAATGCGACCACCTCCCATCCCCTCCGTGCGAAACCCTGACAAAGGGCCTGACCCACGAATCCACCTGCCCCGGTTACTAGTGCCCTTGGGGGTGTCATTGCGGAGTCTCCGCTATACTAGCCGGATCAAAATCGGCGAGCGCGTTCGAATGCAGAGAAACGAGGCGCACAGCAGCGTCCACGTCACCCACCTCCAAGGCCTCCACGATCGGAGGATGCGCTCCAGCAATGTCGACTAGGTCTACATCCTCATCAATTCGGAGCGACATAATCTGATGAATACGCAAATAGAGGCCATTCCAGAACTGTGCAAGAAGCTGATGCTTTGACAGCTGAATTAAGCACCGGTGGAAAGCTTCGTCCGCAGCAACCAGAGCTTCCCTGTTACGGGATGCTGCAGCAGCAGCCATCTCACGGCACGGACCCCAAAGCCCAACGACTTCAGTCCCATCTTCCACTATTCGACGGACAGCCATTACCTCGAAGTACTGTCTCATGTCACAAATCTCTATGACTTCTTGGACAGTTAGTGGCTTCACTCGCTTGCCCTTGTATGGCACTGTTTCGACGAGGCCATCGTTTTCGAGATCCTGAATCGCTTCTCGTATCGGTGCCCGGCTCACGTTCAGTTGCACGGCAAGAGCAGTCTCGGTCAGGGGGTCACCTGGACGAAGTTTCCCCGTGACGATCGCCGACCGTAATCTCTCAGCAACACGCAACCGGAGCGGCAGCTGTTCGATAGGATCGAGAGTGGGATCAGGCATCGGATAATGGTGGCGAGCCTAATTCGAGATCCGCGATCTCCAGCGGCGGAATCGATACAAATAAGTCATCGTCTTCCCCACCTCTCCACATAAACACGGCAAAGCTTGCATCTGCATCGAGGGCGATGATCCCAGTATGCCACGTGCCCGGAGCATAAGACACACCCTTCGCTCCTGGGACGATGAATGCCTCAGCGCCGGTGATGTCCGGCCCACCAGCACTTGAAGACGGCATCACGACCACAAGGTACCTAGAGACCTCACCCATAGGGATGAACACCTGCGCTGCATGCGGGTGGCACTCGACGAGATTCAATGAAAGAGGGAGTGCAGTCCGAGCTACGCGATTAACGTGGCATTGCTGAACCCGACTTGGCACCGGCGCGAGCCAGTCACTGAAAAAGGCTCGCTCCCCGAACTCCTCCGGAGGATCAATGAACGCCCCAAAGGGAGCAAACGCGACTGGGTCCGGTGGGCGAGGCACTAAGCTCACGCTCGTTCATCCTTCGGTGCGGGAAAAACCTCTTGCCAATGAGCGGCGAGATCTCCCCGACGACAGACCCACACTTCTTTATGATCTTGGATGTGTTCCATAAACATCCTCAATCCATGGATCCTCCCAGGCTGACCAAGAATCCTAGCATGCATGCCCACGGACATCATACGCGGATGGACATCCGACTCAGATAGCAGTTCATCGAATGTATCAATCAAGAACTGACCAAATTGTCTACCAGTCACGAGCGGCCCGCCGACCAACTTTGAGTCGTTTATAGCCAAAGAGTATGGGACGACGAGGTGTGACTGCTGGCCTACGGTCACCCAATAAGGAAGCTCGTCGTTGTACGAGTCACTGTCGTAGGCGAATCCCCCATGCTCGACGACGAGCCGTCTAGTAGCAGTAGAAGGTGCATAACGACAGTACCATCCCTTCGGCGCCTCCCCGACCAAGTCTCTAATCACCCTATATGCTTGGGCGATCTCTTCCCTTTCCGTTTCCTCGTCAAGCAAATAGTGCTCAATCCAACGCCGTCCGTGAGCAACAACGTCCCAATCGCTTTCCTTTATCGCTCTTGCGATCTGGGGATTCCTCTCTAGCGCTAGAGCACACGTAAAGGCAGTTAGGGGAAGTCCGAAATCATGAAAAAGTCGGTGAATTCTCCAAAAACCCACCCGACTCCCGTACTCGAACATGCTCTCTGCACCGAGATCACGATCACCCCTTGGAACCCTCGGGGTTGCTACCTCAGATAAAGCCGCATCCGTACGTCCGTCCCCATCCCTTATCGAGTATTCCGAACCCTCCTCAATATTGAGGACAAAATTGACCGCCAACCTCGCTCCGCCTGGCCATTGGATGTCTGGAGGACAGTCCGCATAGCCGACAAAGTCCCGCACCGGCCCTTTCACACGAACACCGTCAGATCCGGAGCGTTAGCAATAGCGTCTGACAAGTGCATGAAATCAAATACCCTTGTAGTCCTCGTACTCTTCTAACTGCTCCGGCGTGTAGACCTGCATGAATTCTATCTCAATGCCGCCAGCTTCATCATCCAGAAACGCCACCCAACCCTCAGGGTGGGGGTGTGACCCGACCACTTGGCAAGCCTGACAGATGCGCAAGGTGGCTCCTTGCTGCTGCGCGTGCTCCAGAGCCTCGTCAATGTTGTCCACCTCGTAGCAGATATGGTGTAGCCCTTCAGAGCCACGTTCTTCGATCCATTTTGCGAAGCGCCCTTCAGGATCAGTCGACTCACATAACTGATATTCGATACCTCCCAAGTAGAAGAGCGCTACCTTGTTCTTCGATTTAGGAAAAAACTCGATTTTTGTTTCTGCTGGGACGTGCAAAAAACGCGCGTATGCTTCTAGCGCCTTCGCCGCATCCTTTACGCCAAAGGCCATATGCTTGATGCCCTTAACGTTGGGGTTGTCTGATTTCACTAGTCTGATCTCGTTCTGATCTATGTTTCAGTGGATATAGGCTATTCGAGAGAGCGCTCGCTACGGATCGATTCGACCACACCTTCCATGCGCTCCAGAACTTCCTCGATACGCGGCACGGGCTGAGTCAGCGACATGCGCGCAAAGTCATCTGTGTAGTCACCATAAATTCTTCCTGGGAAGATCATGACCTGTCCATCGGCCAGGAGCCGCTCGCAAAATTCAGTAGCCCCCAAGCCTGTAGCGGCAACCCTCGCATACACGTAGAAAGCTCCCTCGGGCTTAGCGTAGGGAATGCCAAGTCGGTCAAGACCAGCGCAGAGCACCTTCCGCCTCTTATTGAAAGTCTCCCTGATCTCTTCTACACAGTCCTGCGGACCCGTAAGAGCAGCGAGGGCGGCATATTGGCCAACCGCCGAAGTTGAGATGGCAAAAGCGTGATGGATCTCAGAAAGCGCTGGCATGAGGTCGGCGGGACCTGCGAAATAGCCGACTCGCCATCCTGTCATTGCATACGCCTTCGACACGCCAGACAGTGTGATCGTGCGTTCCTTCATGCCCGGCAGGACTGCTACGGGTTGAGCGTGGTGATCATCATAGGTGATACGAGCATAAATCTCGTCCGAAACGACAATCAGGTCGTGCTCCTTCGCTACCTCGCATATCCGAGAAACCTCTTCTGGTGGGATTACTGAACCCGTTGGGTTTCCTGGGTTGATGAGTACCAGAACCTTCGACCGGGGTGTAATGTGCTGCCTCACCATCTCAGCCGTGATCGTAAAGTTCGTCTCCATTGAGGTGCGGATTTCCACAAGCTTCGCTTGTGTAAGTTCAGCCGCTTGGAGATAAGGATTGTAGCCTGGGCACGGAATCAACAGCTCATCACCTGGATCAAGCAGTCCCAGTGCAATGATGAACATGGCCTGCTGCCCTCCAGGGGTGACCACGATATTCTCAGGACTGTACTGGGCACCGCCATGCATCACGATATTATCGGCGATAGCCTGACGAAGCTCTGGAATGCCCATCGGGTTCGTGTAATGCGTAGCACCCCTTCCCAGTGCCTCCTGACCCGCTCGAACGATGTGTTCCGGAGTATCGAGATCTGGATCACCACGCCCAAGCTTGATCACATCATCCAAGTCAGAAGCAATCTCCATCATCCGTGTGATAATGTGCTTGTCCTTAAGCTGGACCCGCTGCGCGAGTCGAGGCGAAGCAGCCGTCATGACGCGAGCCCGTATATCTCAGAGTACTTAGAGGTTAGGTGCTCGATATAAAAGCTCGGCTCCAAACCCTGCCCTGTCGCATTTTCTAGGAGTTGCTCCCTGGTGTATCGGCGTCCATGCCGGTGCACATGCTCGGTCATCCATTCCCGGAGAGGAGCATAATTAGCTGTAGCCAATCCTTCACCGACCGGCCCTTCCTTTTTCGCTTCGTTGAAGAGCTGTCCTGCCATCACGTTACCGATGGTGTAGTTACAAAACGTACCTACCTGGCCCGAAGACCAATGCACGTCCTGAAGCACACCGAGCTGATTGTTTGGCACTTCCAAACCCAAGTACTCTTTCACTTTAGCGTTCCACGCATCAGGAAGTTCGGCGACGCTGAGGCTTCCATCTATTAGTGCTGCCTCCAGATCGACACGCAGCATGATGTGAAAGTCATACGTCAGTTCGTCAGACTCGACCCGGATAAAACCAGGCTCTACACGATTGATGGCACGCCAGAATGTCTCGACATCTATCCCTTCGAGCTGTTCGGGGAATGTGTCGTGGAGTTCACCGTAGTTGAGTTCCCAGAACTCCCGACTCCGTCCGACATGATTTTCGAACAGTCGGGATTGGCTCTCATGCGCACCAAAGCTTACTCCGCCAACTGCGTACAAGCCAACGAGGTCGGTCGCAAAAGGGGTCCGCGTATAATCAGGATCGCAATACTGCTCATACATCCCATGGCCCGTCTCATGTAGCGTACCAAATAGGCTCTTTGGCATCCACTCGTCGTTGACACGTGTCGTGATTCGAACGTCGTTGCGGGTAAACGAAATTTCAAAAGGGTGCACCGTCAGATCGAGTCGGCCACGGTCCGTATCGTACCCGAGCTTACGCGCCATCTTGAGCGCGAATCCGAGTTGCTTATCGACCGGGAATGGGCGCTGCAGGAAATCAACGCGCGGAGGCTCCTTCTCCCCAATCTCCTTGAGCAGAGGTATTAGCCCTTGCCTCAACGAAGCGAAAAGAGGCTGGAGCGAGGCTATGGTTTCTCCCGGCTCAAAACGGTACATGAGCGCGTCGTACGGATGTTCCTCGTACCCAATACAATCGGCCATCCTTCGATTCAACTCGAAGGTTTCCTCAAGTACGGGAGCGAACGCTGCATAGTCGTTATCAGCTCTCGCTTTGGCCCACACGTGCTGTCCCTTTGAGCCCATCTCGGCCCTTCGCTCCACCAACTCAGCTGGGATCTTCAAGTGGTAGTCGATCGCCTCTCGGACTTGAGCACACATCGTTCGCTCTACGCTATCCTCGGGGAGATGCGCGATTTCCCCTTCAGCGATATCCAACAGACGTCTGGTCTCATTTGAGACCAAATGATCGCGGGCAAACAGCTGAAGTGTCGCCAGTTGCTTCGCTCTTGTACTCGCTCCTCCCGGCGGCATCATCGTCCTCGCGTCCCAACTGAGGAGTGATTTTGAACAAAGAAGGTCGTTAACCTGTCCTATTCGTTCCAGTAACCCGTTGTATCCCATGCGGTTGGCCTCTTTGCTCTGCGGCCTGTATGTTGTCGACAATCGGCTGCGCAACGTGCCCCTCTAACTCCAACGCTGTCAAGAATGAGTACCGATCTTCTCTGGAACACCGACCACCTGGTCGAAATGGCCGTAACAGGTCAGGTCACTCAGCCCGCCCTGAGGCGCGGAGGATATACTCCTTGGCCAGATGGTGTTGGGGTCATGCTTCCTGGAATGTCGGGAATCACATATAACGCCCGCGTTGGTGATAGAGCATTTGGTTGGGCCGGTGATCACGTGGAGCCCGGGGTATCCATCGCACACTCGAACGAAAGAGCCGACTTCGCTCTTCACTACCTGACGTGCATCGGTAACGAGGCCGAGGTTCTCACAGGGCTGGCTCAAGGTGGTAGGGGTATCGTAACAGGTGAGCACGCTCGAATCCTTATCGACTTTCCAGAAGAGGTACTAGAAGGAATGACCATCGGAGACACGATCCAAATTCGAACGGTAGGTCGAGGGATCCAGCTCCAAAGTCACCCCGAAATTGAATTCAAGAAGACAAGCCCAGCGCTCGCTAAAGCTCTCCGCCTGCGATCAGTAGAAGGACAAATCCGTTGTCCGGTGGCTATGGAGTTGCCTCCCCGCATTATGGGCTCTGGTGCTGAGCTAAATTCCGAATTCGTCGATCAAGATCTGATGTCTGGGGATCGAGGGCTCATGGAAGACCTAGGCATTGATCAGATGCGGCTAGGTGACCTCATCGGAATTCGTAACGTGGATCATCGGTTCGGACGGTCTTACCGGGAAGGGTGGATCGCTATCTGCCTCTGCATCCACGGAGACTCGGTCATGACCGGTCACGGCCCCGGTATTCTCACACTGATGACTGGACCATCCGATCTGCTCGATTTTGAAATCGACCCTACGGCAAACATCGCGCAGACTCTGGGCATCAGGGGGCAAGCATGACCACGAATAACGGTATCGCGACAAACCAACGGGACTTGGTCACCGTGTCCGTGGCTGGTGAAATCGCACACCCAGGGTTCCCAGGCCTACCTGCCGAACCCTATCGGCTAGCGTCCGATGGAACCCCGTTTCTTCTCCCCACGTACGGAGGGATCGTCTACAACGTATCTGTAGGCGATCCTGCTTTCGGTTGGGCCGCAGATTGTGTTCACCCAGGCATCAGCATCAGTCACTCCGAGGACAACAAAAACCGAGGCCTAAACGTCTTCGCATGCATTGGAAACAGGGCTCGAGTAATGACCGGTGGTGCGTCTGGGGCCATGGGCGTGGTAACTGGAAAGTCAGGCCGATTCTCCGAACAGGTCATCGTTCACATATCACGCGAAGCTAGGGCACAGATGGCTGTGGGCGATCAAGTGCTAATCAAAGCGGAAGGGGCCGGGCTCACGCTTACCAAGCACCCGGGAGTATCTCTGAAAGGAATTTCTCCTCAACTGCTCGCGGTACTACCATCACAGGAGAAAGACGGTCACATAGCCTTCGGTGTCGCTGCGCATGTGCCGGCTCACTTGGTAGGAGCGGGACTCGGTCTGACCTCAGAAGGTGGCAGCCTACACATTCAGTCTACGGATCGTGCAATACTGAACGAACTGAAGCTCGACCAGCTAAAGCTCGGTGACCTAATAGCTCTGGAGGATACAGATAGCCGATACAATCACGGCTACCTGAGAGGCGCACGCGCCATCGGAGTAGTGGCATCCACGGATGGGCCGCGCGCAGGATACGGACCAGGCATAGCGGTCATTATGACAGCACCAGCTGGACAGCTCGGGAGCTTCCTAGCACCGGGCACAAACCTCGTAGACCTATTGGAGATGGCCCCATGACCAAGGTCCCTATGACCGCGGTTTCACTTGAGAGCCTAAAAGGGTTCGTCTTCGACATACTCCGAGCCATGGGCGTACCCGAGGAGGAAGCCGAGATCTTCGGAAGTGCGCTCATCTTCTCGGAGCTCCGCTTCCACCCCGGACATGGACAAGGGGTCAAGAAACTCAGGAGGTATCAAAGCCGGTTCGCGGAAGGTGGAATCGATCCAGCTGCGCCGTGGGAAATCTTAAAGGAGAGCCCCGCCCTTGCTCTCGTCAGCGCAAACAACGGAATCGGGACGGTGGCGGCGACACGCGCGATGCGCCTCGCAATAGAGAAATCCAAAGTTTGCGGTATAGGACAGGTGATCGTGCGCGACTCCACTCATTTTGGCTCCAGCGCCGTACACGCCTGCCTTGGCCCCGAAACAGGATGTATCGGAATCGCTATGACCAACGCTGGACCCGAGATGGCACCTTGGGGCGGACGAGAAGGGGTAGTCGGGACAAACCCGTGGGGCATAGCTGTCCCAACCGGGCTTGGATTTCCAGCGGTGCTAGACATCGCTCTAACAACGGCCGGTAAGGGGATGATGAACTGGCATGCCGCAGAGGGCTGGCCAATGCCACGAGACTGGGCACTGACTCCCGAGGGTGAAGAGACGGATGATCCCCACGCGGCGATGGCTGGTGCCCTGCTTGGAATAGGACAGTACAAGGGCTACGGCCTAGCATTCATGACCGATGTCCTCACCGGAGTTATCGGGGGTGGCGGGTACGGCCTAACACCCTATGCCGACCCGAAAAAATGGGACGTCAGCCATACCCTGATGGCAATCGATATCGAATGGTTCATGCCACTTGATGAATTCCGCAGACGCATGGATGACTTCACTAAGATGGTCAAATCGAGAGCACTTCGTCCCGGTTTTGAGGAGATTCTGATCCCAGGCGAGCAGGAAGCCCGGAGGGTTAGACGAAAGACTGATTCCGGAATCCCTTTAGAAGACGCAGCGATCGTGGACCTCCAAGCGCTCGCGATCGAACTAGGGGTCGACTCAGAGATCGAGGTAGTTGGTCCGTGGGAAGAAGAGACTCTTTGAAGCATCCTGTACTCGAACCTCTACCAGCCGAGTTTTATGCTACGACCCGCAGAAAACTTCGTGCTCGGGCGGACGACGATGGACTCGACGGATTATTGCTACTGTCACCTGGGAATATCACATACGCGACAGGTTGGCATTTCTCTATCAACGAACGACCGATCGGCCTCTGGTTAGGGACTAACGGAGATTCGGTTCTACTCGTCCCGCACTTGGATTACGAATACGCGTCCGACGTACCTGGGCTAACAGTTCGTGCATACCACGAATTTCCGGGGGTTACACACCCAGTCCTCTGGATGCTCGACGAAACCGGGGCTCGAAGAGTTGCAATAGACTCGCTTGATGCCAGACTTCTTGACCCAGCTCGGCAGAAGCTGGAGCGTCTCGACCTTGAGGACCACGCACGTGAAGAGCGCAGCGTGAAGAGTGAGGCGGAGCTCGCGCTAACTAGAGAAGCCGCCAGATTCGCGGACCAGGTCCTGAAGCGTCTTCTCGCCAACGGGGGCGACATCATCGCCCAAGGCGGAACCGAAGTCGATCTACTCAAAGACTGCACAGGCCACGTTCGTGAATCCCTATCGTATGTCCACGGCGAAAAATTCCAAGGCACCAAAGTTGCAATTACAGCTACAGTCCATTCAGGGCCAAGAGCAGCTCTTCCGCACGGCTCAGTCATATCTCGAAAACCCAAGCCGAGAGAGCCGATCATCGCAGGAATCGGATGCTGCATTGGCGGATATCACGCGGAAAGTGGTGCCACATTCGTACTCGGAGAGATCAGCAAAGAACAAAGCCTTCTAATGAGCGCCATGACTCAGGCAGGAACTGCAACCGTCGAAGCGCTCCAGGATGGCACCCGCTGCGACCAGGTCAACGAAATAGCCCTCGAAAAGATCCGTGAAGCCGGGTTCGGTAGTGCAATCCGTCACCGTATCGGACACGGAATGGGGATAGAGGGCCACGAAGCGCCTTGGCTTGCCCCAGGAGATCAAACTCGCACTCTACCGGGGATGGTCTTCTCTTGCGAGCCTGGAATTTATCGTCCTGGTCTGGACGGGTGGCGCACGATTGATACCCTGATCATTGGTAAGGACCAAGTCGAACTGGCGAGTACCTTTCTAAAAGACCACCCTGCTCACAATCGGGTCCTAACCTTCTGACACTCACTATTACCCCTACGCTCTGAGGAGCCTGCAGCATGCCAGAACCCGCAGCATGGCGTTACGACAAGATCACGAAGCCCATGTTCGACGTACCCGCTGGACACGTCACCCTGACAGGCAGGGTACTCACCATGACCGGTGATGTATTCGCCGACGGGTTTGTCACAGTGGAGGATGGCAAGATTATCGCCCTTGGATCTCGCTCCGAAATTCAGGCAGGTTCTTCGCATGTGGAAGAGACTAGTGGTACGATCATGCCGGGACTCATCAACAGCCACGCCCACCTGAACTGGGATGGCATCCATGATTTGGCGCGTCAGTCGATGGATGACCCCCGACCCATCTCCGCGTTCAAGGCAGCGGGCAACATGCTAAAAAGCCTAAGGGCTGGAGTGACGATGGTCCGGGATCTTGGCTTCCATGATATGAACCTCTATTCGAAGCAGGCCGTCGAGCAAGGAATCTTTCCCGGTCCCAGATTGAAGGTTTGCGGAGCTGCAATCATCCAGACGGGTGGCCACACATACTGGGTCTGTAGAGAAGCAAGTGGGGCTGACGAGATGCGACGAGCGGTCCGCGAGCAGGTGAAAGGAGGTGCCGACCTCATCAAAATCATGGCATGCCATGACACACTTGAGTTCACGGACGATGAACTGGCCGCAGTTATAGACGAGGCACACCGAAACGGGCTCCCGATCACCGCGCACGCTACATACGATGCATGCATTGAGCGTGTCGTTCGGTTCGGAGTGGATTGTGTAGAGCATGGCGGGTCCATGTCACAGAAGACAATCGCTCTGCTAGTCGAAAAGAAAATCCCCGTCGTAACCACTTTCGCACCGATCGTTCAACAGAGTCAGCCCGATATAGCAAGGAAATTCGGGATCCCCGAATGGAAAATCGAAGAGCGCAAGAAAGCGATCGCGAACCCTGCTCGATACGAGGGTCTCGTTAACGCAGCGCGTGCAGGAGTATCAATTGTCTTCGGAACAGACGCGGGTAGCCCCGCCGTCGAGCACGATGTGATAGCACCCGAGCTAGCCCACATGGTCAAGGTTGGTGTTTGTCAGGACAATATGGACGCTTTGGCCTCAATAACCGTTCGAGCCGCTGCAGTCTCACAGATGCAAGATCGCATCGGGACGTTAGAAGTGGGTAAGGAGGCGGATATCATAGTGGTCGACGGCAATCCCGACGATGATCTTTTCGCTCTTGAACGAGTGAAGACGACATTCGTAGCCGGAAGGAGGATGTACGGATGAGCATTCTACTTGATCGACTAGCACCGCGAATTGTCGAAGAGGATGGTGCGTTCCGCACACGCATGCTTGGAATAGCGAGTGGAATGAAGGACGTCATCGCGCTTGGGCGAGGGGACCCTGACTTCCATACACCCGAGCATATCGTAGAAGCCGCAAAAGCAGCCCTTGATGCCAATCATCACCACTATACGGGGCCGACTGGCATCCCAGAGTTACGGGAGGCAATCGCTGAAGACTTAGGGGCACGTTACGATCTCGACTATTCAGCAGATGAGATTGTCGTCACGGCCGGTGCGCAGGAAGCTATCATGCTGACGATGCTCGGGATGTGTGCACCCGGAGACGATGTGCTGATCACGAGTCCTCGCTTCACTTCATACGATACAGCAGTTCGACTTTGCGGTGGCAACCCTATTCCCGTACCCACCTTTGAGCGCGATGACTTCGCTCTGGATGTGGAAGAAATTGAAAAGCGCATAACACCTCGGACCCGAATGTTCGTGCTAGTCTCTCCGAACAATCCGACTGGCGCAGTGACACCGCCGGACAAGATCCGAGCGATCGCTCAGATGGCGATCCGACACGATTTGATCATCGTCGCAGATGAGATATACGGGCGCATGATCTACGAGCCGAATGAACACCTGTCGATCGCAACTCTACCCGGAATGCGTGAGCGCACGATCACGCTGAACGGATTCTCAAAGACCTACTCAATGACCGGGTGGCGAGTCGGGTACCTTGCAGCACCTAAAGACCTCGTCCACATGCTTATCGAGCCGCGCCATACGCTTTCAATCAATGCCTGCACCATGAGTCAGCATGCGGCCCTCGCTGCGCTGACCGGACCACAGGAACCGATCGACGCAATGATCGATGAATACGCTAAGCGACGGGCATGGCTCATGCCCGCACTCGACGATATCGGCTTTACATATGGACATCCCGGCGGAGCCTTCTACATCTACACAAACGTATCCTCTTCTGGGATGCCGTCTCCAGACTTCTGCCTGCAACTCCTCCAGGATACGGGGGTGATGCTGTTTCCCGGCACAATGTTCGGGGACGAAAGCACCGATTACATACGGATCAGCTATCTGCAACCTCTCCCAATGATACAAGAAGCAATAGATCGCATTTCATCCTTCTCGGCCCGTGCGCAAGCTGAAGCGGAGCGCGCTCGCCAGTGATTCGATAATGACCGTCATTCAACACTGACCCTGAAACAGATACCTAGATGATCAAACCGAACACAGAGAACCGCTTCGTTGGAATCCAGGCTAGTCCCATCAGCTTCGTTGACGAGGGTGTCGACAATGTGCTAGAGACCCTTCAGAACCGTGTTGGGGTGAACGTGCTCATGCTCGGAACAGTGAGCTGGCTAGGGCTTAAATCGGGCCGTTCCATCAGCCATGACCTCGACGGTTGGCCAGACCACGGCGTGCCGGAACCATACCAAATGCGAGGAGGTGCCTACTTCGATCCAGACCCTCGGTACTACAACGACACCTTCATGTCAGACTATCGGAGTCAGGACCCCGAGTTCGCTGGTAAAGACATACTTAAGATGGTCGTTCCGGATGCACATGAGCGGGGCATGAAGGTCTACATCGAACTAATGGAGCCGTTCTTCAAGTACGCAGGGCATGGTTCAGCGGGCAACGTGGAGATTCCGACTCTCGCACAAGCAATGGAAGTAGACCTCTTGGGCCGCATCGGTGGGTCTCCATCTACGTCAAATCCAGGTTACCGAAAGTGGATTCACTCCATGATCGAAGACCAAGTTCGAAATCATGAAATTGATGGAGTGATGTGGTGTAACGAGCGAAACTCACCACTAGATACCCTCATCCAAGGTGACGCACCGGGAGACTTCTCCGAAGCTGCACGTCACGAAGCTAACGAGCGCGGTATCAACGTGGAGGCGTGCCGCCAAGCGTTGCTCCGTATTTATGACGTTATGCAAGAGGCTAAGGCAGGAAAGCACTTCGCGGACGGCGCCCTTATTGAGTTCGTGAGGGTTCTCCTCGATAACCCAGAGGCTTTGATATGGGAAAAGTTTTGGCTCGAAAGAAACAAAGACCTAGACCGGGAACTGTACGGGCTCGTCAAATGGTGCAAGCCCGAGCTTCCCTTCGGACTGAACGTTTGGAACCGAAACCACTTCAACCTGATTAGGCGTGCCCAGTGGCCTTGGGCAGAGCAAACCCGATACGCGGACTTCGTAAAACCGATCACCTACCAACATCAGGCCGGTGAAGTCTGGGACCGGGAGCTAGGATTCTTTCGGACCACCCTTCTGCGAGACTTCGAGCCCAATGAAGCCACCCGCGGACTCTTCCGCATCCTGGGTATTAACGAAGCTCCCTACGAGAAACTAGTGGAGACTGGTATGGATCCCGACACCTACGTATATGGCCAATGCGAAGACGCCCTCAAGGGTGTCGACGGCGGCGCCAAGGTTTATATGGGGATAGGTGTGGACGCTCCACGAACACGCCCCGAAACCGCAACGTGCTCTAAAGACATCGTGTACAGATCGGTAATGGCGACATACAAGGCGGGGGGACACGGGATAGTCCTCTCGCCCAATTATGCTTCGATGCAACTAAAGCACCTAGACGGTGTGGCCGAAGCGCTTGAAGAGCTCGGCCTCAGGTGACGACTTCGCCCCTCCTTCAGGTCCATGATCTCCAGACGAGCTTCATGCTCGGAGGAAGGGACCCTCTCGCGGCTGTAGATGGGGTCAGTTTTCACGTTGATCCTGGGGAAACGCTAGCTATAGTCGGAGAGAGTGGGTCCGGAAAATCAGTCACAGCGCTCTCAATTATGCAGCTTTTACCAGCACGGGTAGGTCAGATCACTCAGGGTTCGATACATCTGAGAGATAGGGAGCTGACCCAGTTGAAAGAAGAAGACATGAGGGCGATCCGGGGTCGCGAGATCGGAATGATCTTTCAGGAGCCTATGACCAGTCTGAACCCGGTACACACGATTGGAAGGCAGATCGCCGAAGTGTTGATAGAGCATGAGGAGATATCGTCAACGGAGGCTCGGGATCGTTCGATAGCCATGCTTGAGTTGGTCGGGATCCCTTCGCCAAAAAGGCGTGTGGACAACTATCCACATGAAATGTCGGGAGGAATGCGCCAGCGTGCGATGATAGCTATGGCCCTAGCATGCAATCCGAGCCTACTCATAGCTGATGAACCTACAACCGCGCTCGACGTAACCATTCAAGCTCAGATTCTAGACCTGATGGAGGAGCTCCAAAATCGACTTGGGATGGCGATCATCTTCATAACACACGACTTAGGTGTCGTCGCCCAGATGGCACAACGCGTTGTCGTCATGTACGCCGGCCAAATAGTGGAGCAAGGCCCGGTACATGAAATCTTCGAGCGTCCATGCATGCCCTATACAGAGGGTTTGATTGCTTCGATTCCACGTCTCGGCAACGCCGAGAAGGGTCAGCGCCTGCGAACTATCCCGGGGAACGTGCCATCCCTGTCCGAGCGACCCGACGGATGCCGGTTCTCTAACCGCTGCAGCCACGTATCAGAAATCTGCACCGAGGGATTACCGGCTCTCGAAATTCGGTCACGTGGACATGAAGTTCGTTGCTCCCGGTGGAGAGACTTGGACCTAACCGCTAAGGCTGTTTCGTGACCGATGAACTACTTCGGGTCGACAGACTCGTGAAGCACTTCCCCGTTCGGGGCGGGGCGCTGAACAGAGTGGTTAATCAGGTCAAAGCGGTTAACGGAGTGTCATTTGACGTGAAACGCGGCGAAGTACTCGGCCTCGTTGGAGAAAGTGGGTCGGGAAAGACAACGGTCGGACGTTTGGTGCTTAGTCTGGAGGAAGCGACGTGCGGAAACGTCTTTTTCGACGGTATCAATATTACCGCTCTGTCAAAGAAAGAGATGCGCCGGTTTCGAACACGGATGCAGATAATCTTTCAGGACCCGTACGCTAGCCTGAATCCACGTGAACGTGTCCGAACTGTTATAGGTCATGCTCTAGCACTTCACGACATCGGCCCTCCCGAATCACACCCTGACCGAGCCGTTCAGCTTATGGAGCAGGTCGGGCTGTCAGCCGCACAACTCGATCGCTTCCCACACGAGTTTTCTGGTGGTCAGCGACAAAGAATCGGCATCGCGAGAGCACTGGCAGTTAATCCGGACTTCATAGTTGCAGACGAGCCCGTTTCAGCTCTAGATGTCTCGGTTCAAGCACAGGTCATCAACCTTCTAAGCGACCTGAAGGATGAACTCAACCTTACGATGCTCTTCATCGCGCACGATCTGGCAGTGGTAGAGCACGTATGTGATCGCGTTGCGGTAATGTACTTGGGGAAAATCATGGAGATCGCTCCAGCCGACACTCTCTACAGTCGACCCAACCACCCGTACACCGAAGCGCTGCTATCAGCGGTGCCGACTCCCGAACCCGGACGCAAAAGGGACAGGATCACACTTAGCGGTGATATCCCCAGCCCTATCGATCCTCCTACAGGATGTGTCTTCCGGACTCGATGTCCACGAGCCGAAAAGGTCTGCTCGGAAAAGATGCCCGAACTCGTGGGGCTAGGCGAAGGGCACTTTAGCGCCTGCCACCTGACCACATGATACCCGGTACCAACGCCGATTGATGCTGACACGACTAGGTACCTTGATTCACTGGACCGGATTTGTAGTGGGGTGCGGGTATTGGGCACTGTGGAGCTACCTACTCCTCGGCCTAAAAGACATAGCCAACGAAGGCATCGTTTGGGCTATCTGGCCACTCACATTTGCTGTCCCAAATGTTGCCGGTTGGGCGCTGGACTATGTGCTGACCGGCCGCCGAGAGTTTTGGCCTTGGAAGCTAAAGCAGCCAGACCACGACTTCACAATTCGCAAGAAGAGCCCCTCTTCCAATTCCGATACACAATGAAACCGTAGATGAGTCCCCATAGCGCAATGAGTTCAATCCGTTGCGAGTAGAGAACTAGAAAGAGGGCACCGTATAGCAGCAACTGCTGCGGAGGTTTCTGGCCTCAGAGCGACTTCATTTTTTCTCCACCAAAAAATCTGTTAACTGCATTGACCAAGTATACGCTATGCTGCCTAGTAGGTTTCTTCTCCTCACCTATCTAGGTTACCGGAAAGTTCACTAAAACGTCCTCCGCCATCCGCACTATAGAGACTAGCACCATGAGCGACATCATAAAATTCGCGATCAAAGCGCTGATAGCGGGTGCAATCGTTTGGGCTTTGTATAACCACTTCAGCCCCCTGCAAAACTGCTTGAGGATGATCGAAAGCGGAGGGCTAGAGCTCGAACAATTGGAGGGGACAAAGTTGACTGAAGGCATAGTGAGTCGGCTAGAGAGCTCGGGGTTGGCTGACCGGCTAGAGCTACTGGGGTTAGGCGACTTGCTAGAGACAATAGAGTCGAGTGACTGGTTAGATGGATTGGAAGTGGACAAGGCTCTAGAGGGATTGGGGGGAGCAGCTCAAGGTGCAGCCAGAGCTGTCTGTGTCAGCCAAACAGCTTGGTAATCAGCGACTGAGGACCGGACTACACCCTACTCTGGTTTTACAGCTCGAGTGCAGGCACGCCTCCAAAGCACGAACAGCCAGACGGTGAGAGCTGGATGAAGGACTACGAAGATCATGATGTTGGCGAGTTCGTAGCCCATGCCAGTGTAGTTTCCTATCACCCTTAGGACCCATACACACGCATCAAAGACGGTTGATACAGGGTCTGCAAAAAGAGCACTCATCCGGATATCCATGGCTGCTCAGTAGTGCAAAGCTCGTGCCGGAATTGGAATTATGGAAATAATTAACGCTTATTCAGGAATCCATCTCATCCAATACTTCCTGCTCGGAAGATACGTACTCAGTAGTTGGAAGCTGTTTTTTGTTATTTCAATTGGTTGGGAATTTTTGGAACTGATCCTTCCGTATGAATTCGCGGTAGAAATCTGTGCAAATAAGTTCGCTGATGTGGTCTTTAATTGCCTCGGGTTTTATTTGGGAAAATCATCAAGAACAAATAACTGTTGAGCAAGCCTGTGACTTCATGCCGGAAACAGTTCGAAGGATTTTGTGAGCGAAACTTTTTAGTGATCACCCAGTGCGAAGTCTCCACTTAGGATCAGAAGCGTCCATAAGCATTTCACAAGAAACGCTGGGCCCAAGACATTTGAGCCATCACAAAACCTCTATGTTATTCTGGGTCCTTAGCAATTAACGATCGTCCAGTTGGATGGCGTGCAACAAATCGGAGTATAGCTGGGAATCCAATTAGGTCGGCGAGGAGAGCAAGTACGGCCGCGGAAGCGGTGAGGAACCCGATCAGAAATAGAGCCTGGAAGCGCGAGAACATTAGAGAACTGAAGCCAGCAACAACGACTACGGTGACCAGTACGAGAGCTGGCCCTACCTCTCGTATCGTCTGGGTTAGGACAGCGTCAACTTGATCTGAGGACCTTAGGTTCCGAGCAAGGGCTCCAAGGAAGTGGATGGTATCGTCGGCCACGATTCCAAAAGCGATTGCAAAAACAATGACGTTAGAGGGTTTCAGATCGAATCCTCCGAGGCCCATCAGCCCCAGAAGAAGAACCAGCGGAATTAGATTGGGGACGACGGCTAGCAACCCAAGAGGAACTGACCGAAACATCCATGAAAGTGCGAGCCACACCAGTACAATAGAAAACGCGATACCGGGCAAGAAACTGGAAAGAAGTTGCTCCCAGAGAACTGTCGTCAACTTTACGGTCCCGGTAGTTGTGGCCTGGCCTGTTGGTGGCGGATGGCTCTGCAGTCGTTCCTCGACCCGAGCGGTGAGAGGGGACAGCACCGGGGAACCTTGATCTTGAACTAGAACAATTACCTGACCCACACCTTCGTCGGGAAGATAAACGTCCCTAAGCACATGGTCGTCCTCAAACTCAACCAACGAAATTAAATCGTTGATATTCTGTTCAGTTCTGACTTGAGTGCGATTTATCTCTTCAACAGGATCGGACCACCCAGACTGAGTGTCATAGGTCTCGCCCAGTCCACTCATTATTTGAGGTAAGCCTATCGATCCTAGTACCGCCGGTTCCTGTTCTACGAAAACTTGAAAATCCTCGATCCATTGCAACATCTCGGGCGAGTGTCCATGGTGGCCCTCCTGCTCGAGATACACGTTGATTTGAAAAAGCCCAAAGCCTTCGCCTTCGATCCAACGCAACTCTTCTAGAATGTGATCGCTCTCTTTTAAATCATCGATGATGTAGGCTTCTACACGAAGTTGGCTCCCGGCGTTGAGACCGACTGCCAAAAGGAACCCGAACGCTGCAATCGGCCACACTTCAGAGAGGCGTAACAGTGACTCAATCCTCTTGAGCATCCCCCGCCATAGATGCTCACCCCACTCCTTGTAGGGACCCAGATCTTTGGTACACGCTAGCAAGGCAGGGAGGAGTGTTAATGTCACGAGGTAGGCAACGATTACTGACAACGCCGAAATAACTCCGAACTCGCCTATGAGATGATTGCGAGTAGCAATCAGGCCCAGAAATCCCAAGGCAGTCGTCAGAGACGTAAAGAAGCAAGAGCGCGAAAGACTGGTGAACGTGTTCACTACGGCTTCATTGATCGCCCGGCCATTTCGCCACGCTTCACGTGTACTAACAACTAGGTGAGTGGCATCCGATAAGGCCACCACCAGGATCACTATAGGAACCACGCTGGTGAGTACAGAAATGCTTTGTCCAGCGTATCCCATGAGACCGAGAGTCAGGACGATCGCTGGGGCTACACCAACGAAGCATAGGGCTGCGATGGAGATTCTTCTGAAGTACAGCCAAAGTATGATAAAAGAGATAATGACGCCGATTCCAAGAAGCTTCGTCATGTCTGTCTCAAGTGCTAGCGGGATCGTCGCACGTAAGACGGGTAGGCCGCTTAGCACTATACGACCAGACGTCTCAGACAAATCATCGATTGTCTCCTCGAGAACGGCGGTCACGTGCCTGCGGCGGGCATCATTGTTTTGGTCCGGTGCCAAAAACCCGTGTATTCCGAAGACTGAGAGATCTTGATTCCAAAGAGTACCCACGAGAAGCGGGTGCTGGCTTCTCGGCTCCACAATAGTTTGCAGCGTGGAATCTGAAATCTCACTCCGGTTCTCAAGGCGAACGACCTCCACGGTTCGTCCACCATCAGTGATGACTTCTTCGATGAAGTCTGTTGCTCCGATCCATCGCACTGACTCAAGCCCCGCGTCTTCGAAAGCATCTGCGAGGTCGCGAAGCGTCTCGTAATCGCTCGCATTAAAAGGACCTGTGACCTCTAAAAATGCCGATACTTGAAGATCTTCGCGCGGGAAGTGTTCCTTGTATTGCTCGAAGACCTCTTGAGCATCTCCGTCGAATACCAAGAACTGCTCGGCCGAATAGTCGACGCGTACTGCTCTAGCGCCTAGAAGTCCTGTGATGAAAAGGCCCGCATGCAATATGATTACGGCCAATCGGTGTTTTACCAGGAAACGGAAGAAATTCTCGATACGTAGGTTCACGATGATGCAGCCTGGTAATGAAGAATCATCCTCCCCCCAAGATCAGGAAATGCAAGGGTAAAACGACCAAGATCGCCAACGCGAGGCACGCCGGCTGAAGTCTCATGTTCCAAGGGGTTCGCGTAGGCCAACCCTGTAACTTCCTCATGAGCCAATAGAAGAGGGTCGCGAAACCCGCTATACAAGCTGAAGTGAATAGGGATTCGGGCCCTATACCTCCTGTGGCTCTGAGGCCCAAGGGTCCTACCAGAGCCATAGCTAAGACAAATAGTCCGAGCGTAACTGGGACCGATGTAGGCTCTCTGCTTTCGGATTGGAATGGTCTCAATTGTGTGACCAACATCATCGTCAGTTGACCAACTACAAGACCCACGAACGGAGCACGCAACGCATCACCGCTCAAAAGCCATTCGGGACCCGACATGACTCGCGGCATTACGTCGTGAGCCACAAGGGCAACCATCATCACGACAACCGCGTATAAGGTTGCGAGCACTTGGTGTTGGGCATCATGATGATTCACTCTTTCCCTGAGAAGATATCGCACCACTACCAAGGTGATTAGGGCGCTCGCAGGTGCAGCAAGCCACCCTGCTCCGCCGAACAGATACACGGCGTAAAAAAAGAGCGTTGCTGTCATAACTCCGCTGGCACGGAGAAGGTTTGAGGCAAACCCGAACAGACTCACTAGCACCAAGATGGCAAGCAACGTGAAAACGTGTGTACTGATGATATCAAGACTTTCTGTTGTGAACCGAATCAGGAAATAGAACGTCGCCATCGGCACGATCACGTTGTCGGATCCGCGCAGGCTCACCCCTTCCAGAAGAGTCACAATCAGTGAAATAAGTACGGCCAACATTGTGCATACCACCCGATCAAGCTCGGTCATAAGCAGGAGGGGCAGGTGCACGACCAGGAACGTTATTACGAGGAACGATATCGACCCTTCCAGAGAACGCTGACCCTCTTCGACCGAATACGTCGTCCTGCCATAGGCAGCACCTAGGACGGCGGCAGCCGCGTCCGATACGATCAGTGTCAGAGCGGATACCACGTAGAACACAGGACTCCCATAAGCCAACACAAATAGGAGACCCACTGCAAGAGGATAAAAAAGTCCGCCCTCTGTCTTCCTAGCTACCCCGTGGACACTCTTGAGAAGGCCGACTCTCCGAGTACCCCAAATCAATAGCCCAAATACCGAAACTAGACCAATAACAGTCCACCGATTAGCAAAGATCCAAGGGAAACACAGGACTAAAAGCCCTCCCGCAAAATGCACCGACTTCCGGCTCATTTCCGCTGATGGCTTCCCTGACCTTTGCCACAATTCTGCAAGACCGAAGATCAGGAGAAAGCCCGCTCCGACGAGAGCAGCTCGAGTCAATTCACTCCACATCAAGCACCTCGTCTATGTTGAATGACTGGTAAAACCACGAGAGATCCTGAGAATGCAACCTCTCGGAAAGCTCTTGCAGTGGCTCAACTCGGTCACGCAATAGCCCCGGGGCGGAACGGGGCGCAAAAAGGTTCCAGTAGGCCATGCGCCCACCAGGTGCTGCAATACCCAAAAGAGCCCTGTATACCCGCTCATGTTCGACCGGGCTCATATATTCGAAGATATCTGAAAGGTTGAACCCGTCGAATGGTCCCTCAGCGTCCTCTGCGGAACCGAGCACCACTCGGATACGGGAGAGCCTCTCACGGATGATCCCCCGGAATTCAGGGCGCAAGTAGCGTGGAAGTGCACCCACCATATAGTTCCCTGTCATGATATATGCGAGATATGGATTGGCGTGCGTGGGTAACTCACTGAAGGCATATCGTGTTCGAGAGAGAATTCTGCTAGCAACAGGCCCATCGACATGCTCGAAGAACGCTGGATCACGACCGAGCCGTCCCATAACGAATCGACTGAAAAAGATTCTGATAAGAAGCCGCCAGCGCCAAGTATCCCAGACGTCGCTATAAAAACGTTTTCTCTCACCCAGAGAGCGCATCTGAAGTAGGCCCTCTACACGGTGCCCCGGGTGTATCAGTGGCAGTAATCGTCGGCGGAATGTGGAGAAGTATGCTTCGAACTTGCCAGCATGAATTACTCCACCACGCACAAGCTCAAGATTTGCGTCCCAAAACACGCACGCATCATCGGGCATTAGGGGTCTAAGGCTTCGATAAGTCTCCTCTCGCGTGGCGGAAGGAGTCACGCCGAGGAAGGCCAAGAGAGCTTCATCATCGAGTTTCGTGAACGCCGCCACTCGGATCATTACGCAGGCTAGCTGGGCTGGGCTCAGGTCGACGGCAACAACTTCGGCTGGATCCAACGTTAGCAAGGCTAATGCGTTGTCCCCAGAAGAGGCGATGCTGAGTAGCCGTCCCCCTTTCGCAACCGGAGCTAGGGATTCACACAAGATGTCTGCATCTTCCCAAACACTTCCGTAGCGGATGGCATCGAAGGTCGCCCGCTCCTCAATGGGCCGATCAGTCTTTGCTAGGATCTCTTTCTTCATCTCGGATCTCTGCTCATTCCACTTTCTGCCACGGACGTCCTAGAGCCTGATGCGCCTGAGCAAACTCTCCCGTACACATCGCGGCGATGATAGAAATTTCTCCGGCCAAAGCGAGTCCTGCCGCTATTTCAGCAAACTTTGCCGCTCGGCCATCTCCCAAGCAGCCTAAAATCCGAAGTGACTCGGTCGCTGTTGGCAGCCGAGTACCACCTCCTACCGTACCGAGAATAAGGTTGGGAAGAGTCACACATACATAGAGATCACCTTGTTCAGTAATCTCCATACGGTGTAACGCCGTACTCGCCTCGCTGACACAAGCAACGTCCTGCCCACATGCCAGAAATAGCGCTGCTACGGCGTTTGCCACATGACCACTCACACCAATCGAACCTGTCTGGATACCCCCCACTAAACTCATGCGCCAGACTTCGCTAATCCTTTCCGGTGTAGTCCTGAGGTGCTCTTCCACCAGCGATCGAGACAGCTTCACTTCGGCTGTGGTGTTTCGGCCTCGGGTATCAAGAAAGCTTAGCGAGGTACCTTTCTTGTCTCCCGACATGTTCGACTCGACGACCCAGTGCCGTGGCGTCACAGGTGTGCGCTGGAGCAGATCCTCACACACAGCTGCTGCAGCAAAGGTCACCATGTTCTGTCCAGAAGCATCGCCGGGGTAGAAGTCAAGAATCAGGTAGACAAAATTCGCCTGAGGATGCAATCGCATGTTTACGAGACGGCCGTGACGAGTTCGACTCTCGGCGACATCCCGTATGTTATCAAACTCGCCCACTACCCAAGCTGCGAACTGAATTGCTTCCGCCATCGTGTCGAATGCAAAGCCAGGTGCTCGCTGCACCTGCTCCACTGTGGTAAGGCATGATGCGCCGCCTGCTAGCGTCACGACCTTTGCCCCACGAGAGTAACTGGCGACCAGTGCTCCCTCCGATGTCGCCAGCGGTACATAGAAATCTCCCTGAGCATGCAAACCGTTGATACGCAGCGGACCTACAATGCCTGTGGGTATGCAAGTCATTCCAATCATGTTCTCAATGTTACCTGCTAGGTCCTCTGCGCTTGGCTGTGGAGCTTTCCCTGATAGATGTGGCAAAGGTCCGGCTAGATCCTCAAGGAACCGCACCCTCTTCTGCACAGCGTCATCGCTGGCCTCTCCTCGAGCAGGTACAGACGGTGGGATCGGCCGCTCATCATGGGAGGTCGGTGCAAGTGCCTCTTTGAGATCAGCGACGTCCGCGCCCTTACTTAGGCGGCGCGCAATCTCTGCAGCGATGTTATACGGAACAGGCATGATCTATGGGGGGTTGGGGTTTTGAGAGAGCTTCTCATGACTATGATGCTTGATATGGCACGCGCCTGCGCAGTAGCTCGTAGCGCCGGATCCATGTCTCGACGCCTGGCATCTTTCTTGGATCCAACATTAAACGACTGACGTTATCCTCGCGCACAAGCGCTGTGATAAAACGACGAAATCCGGCTTCTCCGGCCTCACGGTACGCTGCATATGTTAGGGCCGTCCCGAGCCTTCTACCCCTCAGATCGGGTGCGACCGCTATGGTTTTCATGACAAGCCAACCTCTATCCGGGAATGTGAACAGGAAGCCGACAAGCCGCTCTTCTTGATCTCGCGCTAGGAATGTGAAATGCTCGGGCACGGTAGTTAGTGCGTTTTCATAAAGAGCCCTGAACGCTTGTAGTGGAATGGGCTCGAACAGGAGATTGTCGGAGAACGCCTTCAGACAAAGCTCATGCAATTCGGGCAACGCGGCCTTCACTCGCTCTGATGTAAGTCGCTCAATCCGAAGGCCCTCCGCAATGGCAGTCTCGTAACCTGATCGGGTTCGTTTGAGTAGGTCACTAAAAGTGAAGTCACCGGTATCGGTAATCTCTAATCCGACAGTCTCGAACGAGGCTTCTAAAACAAACCCATGATCTTTGAAATGCCGGTGATGTTCCGGGGAGGCCAAAGGCTCCCAACTGAATGGATCCGGCTCAAACACGCCTTCCTTGGGTGAGAGCATCGCTCGGTATTCAAACCAAGTGTTTACATCGACTGGAGCGAAGAGCTCTTCGAGGTCATGAGCTGTCGCCCATTCCATAGCAGCTTCGATAATTAACTCTGCTGCGTAACCAGCACCCGCGTGCGGTGCTGCGTCGTAAAGGCCTATCACCCCAGAGCGTTTCCTCACCGCCCCCTGGAAGACACCTGCCCTTGCCAGAACACCATCCGGCCCTTCAACAACGAACAATCCTGCCGATCGGCTGAGCCCGATGCTAAGTACCAAAGATAGGTAGCTGGGTGAACGGAAGGAGCCTTCTGGCCAATTAGCCTGAAGTTCGATGCCGGCTAACTTAAATCGCTCAACAAAATCATCAGGTGCCGGATCTTGCTGCGTGGAATAGCAGCGAAACAAAGAGAGGTTCAAATAATCCTCACCTCGCCTTTGCCCGCATCAAGGCGGACCATTTGGCCATTCTCAAGCTTCTTGAGTGGGTCACCCTCTACACCGACCACGGTAGGTATACCAAGCTCACGAGCGACTACTGCCGAATGAGACAATAAGCTTCCTCGCTCGATAATTAGACCTGAGCATGCTGGGAAAGCCGGAACCCACCCTGGGTCAGTGCGCTCGGTGACAAGGATCTCCCCGTCTAACCCTTCCGTGTCCTCAAAGCTATGCGCGACCCGCACAGGTGCTTCTACCACTCCTGGGCAACACGATGTCCCTTGCAAAACATTCGGGTCGTTAGATCCACGGTCTTTCAGTAGGTCAAGGCTTTGTAGCAGGCCCGGATGCCTGAGGGCCGCACCGACCGCTCCCTTTGTCAGAAATCGGTTTGGCGGCGCCGCGGAACTGCGATACTCCTCGTACTCACGTCGACGAATTTCAGACAGTTTTGAAAGCTCGAGGGTTGTAGATCGTCCATCGGTAAAAGCAATGATCTCCTCAATAGTGAGGTAGAAGACATCATCTTCCCGCTCCAAAGCCCCGAGCGCCACAAGATTACTCCCGACGCCGCGAAATATCTGACGCACAACACCGAACGTTCGGGTGCGCTCGAATCTGAGTCGCTCCCGATCGCCAACAGCCCGACGTGTCCATCGCAGTATAGAAAAATAGTAGGCACGGCGAACACTGTTCAGGCGTTCTCGGACAATTGTCTCGGCATCCTCACGTATCTCCCGTTTCCGCGTTTCGATCTCCTCAGATGGCGGAACTCCATGGCGTACATAGCCCTGTACGCTAGCCACCACCATGTGAGGACGATCGTGGTAGTCGAGCGTCTCGAGCTTCAGTTCATCAACACAGCGGTAGCCATACTCAGCAATGTAGGACTCGAATCGCTCCTTGAGATGTGGGGCAAACCCTTCCTGTAACGATCTCCAGAAATCTTCGGGAGTCTCTTCAAGCAAGTACCTGCGAACTTCGGGATCACCTTCAATTTCTGCGGCGATCTCCAACAGAAGACGCATCGGCTCTGTGCTCTTGAGATCTCCACTGCCGCACAGAAGGTCATTCTGCAATGATGCTGCCTCATCTGCCCCATCCCTGGCAATCCATTTTTCGGTCAGAGTTTTGAGTGTACCGAAGGCAATCATGCACCGGGTATCATTGACGATCGGTGCTTTCCAATGCTTGAGCGCCCCGTCTAGTAACTGGTGGTAGAGGTCCACCTGCTGGGGGAGACTGAGCTTGGCGAGGTCGGCCTCTTCCATAGGACGACAAACTCGGTCCACCCTTGAGAGGAAGAGTTCGTTGGCTCTTGCTCCACCCAGCATATGCACTCCGAGACGCACCACCAATCCCACTCTTTTAAAAAACCCGTAGTCGGGTGCTTCATCTACTAGAGAGTCGAAGAGCGGCTGGAGGTCGGTTTCAAGTGATTGCTTCACCCCCATCATGGTTTCCATGAATGACCCACTCTTTCCGAGGAGCGGAAATAGCGAAAGGAGTCTGTACCAGTTCAGAAGGTTGTAGTAGATACGCCCTCGTATGAGTCCGAGCATGTTGAGGAACGTGCTATCGTGCTCTTCGATCACGCTCTTCGGCACACCCAGCAGACCACACGTCTGGAAGTAGACCTCTCTGTATGCGTGATTCACATGAGAGAACGTCAGGGGGGTCGTGACGCCCGAGTAGCTCTCAACGATGTTTGAGTTATCCCAGATGGTGGCTGCACCTCCTGCGATACCCTCATCAAATACGGCATCCGGTGGCAATGTCGTGATCGGTCGTGTCTGAAGCGCAAACAGTCTTCCAGCGGATGTCGCCCACTCAAGGTCCTGAGGTACTCCAAATGCGTTCTCTAGCCGGAGGACCAAGTCCGCTATCTCATGAACTTCGTCGGGAGTGAGAGACGCCTTTTGTGCTCGGTCATCCTCAATCTTGACCTCATGTGTGCCACCCTTCGGGTGTTGGACTATCGCGGTCACCTTGTTTGCCACTGAAACTTCGTATTCGCTTGTTCTGCGATTAACGATGAAATGGTCGCTATCCAACTGACCGCTCACTATTGCTTCGCCCTGGCCCCACACACTTTCCACAATGAGTGATTCACGATCCCCGGGATCAAGTGGATTCCTTGAGAATGCCACACCGGCTGACTCTGAATCGATCATCCGTTGTATGATCACACCCATACGAGGAACAGCGTCTGATTTTCCGATCGCCTCACGATAAGCGACGTTTCGCTCAGAGAAGGCCGACGCCCAGCAGCGCCCAATGGCGTCTACAATCTCTTCAACGCCGCGTCGATATAGGTATGACTCGAACTGCCCCGCGAATGAGTGGTCTGTGCCATCTTCATCGAGTCCACTTGACCTAACCGCTACGAAATCTTCCGCGAGATTCCATTTGTCGAGCGCTTCAGGTAGCAGTTCGACAATGTTGTTCGGAACGGGCAATGCGACTACGCCTGCCGAAAGTTCACCTGACTCTTCCCGAGCCTGAAACAAAGCTGCGTCGAAGCCCTCAACCGGGATACAGAACCAACGTGGTACAGAACAGCCAATTCTGCTTAAGGACGCTAGCTGATTGGCTTTACCACCACCACGAGCCTCTAGTGACTCCACTGGGGATTCGGAATCAAGAAATTTGAGCGTCATGATAACACTTCCACTAAATGAGCTATCGTGGGCGCAAAGACCTGAGCGAGCACAAACAATCCGGCACAACCAGCTGTCCATTTGAACTTGGCGGGGCGGGCCATAGTCAAGACCAGGCTAGCCAGCAGAACCAGCGCTACGGGTCCCAGAATGGCGTAGACACCTATTTTGTAGGCGCCGTATACTGCCAATAGCGCCGAAGCCGCGACTGCTATAGCGGTGCGACCCGGACCCGAAACAGTCAAATAAGTCCTGAGTGCCGGATGGGCCTCGGGGTCAAGCTTACGACACACCTCTAGAGCAAACGAGGCTCCAAGACCGGTCATAGAAAACCAAAATACAGGTCTAGTGAAGGCGGCTTCAGGCACTGCGGTAGCAGTCGCAAACGCATAGATCGGAATGATTATGATCTGGTGCGTGGCCGCGTAGAAAAATGGCCGCGCGTCCAAGAAATCTGATACGAAAAACTCTCGATACATCAGCAACGAGTACCCTGCGCTCAAGCCTAGAAGAGTTCCCGCTACTGGGTTTCCAAGAAGTCCGATAAGGATGGATGCACCCAATAGCACTCCGATCGAGATCCGGAGTCCGTACCTCACTTCTTCCGATGAAATCAGACCTCTCGGCAAAGGGCGATCTGGGTGGGCAATCCGATCTTTATCGAGGTCCTTGAGTTCATCCATCATCCGCATGACGACCAGCAGCACTGAGATTCCTGAGATGGAGACCACTAGAGCCACCCAATCCAACGCAGAGGAAACGACGTACTGAGCTGATGCAGACTGAGCAACTCCAAAGATCAAGACAGCCGGGATCTGGAAACGCTCACGTGCAAACGTGAACCATGCAGCAGACTTAGAGGGCACCCTTAACGAAGTTGTGGTCTCTACTGTCATAAGGTCACGTCCTCTGAATCCTGCTCTTAAGCAGGGTACGAGTTCTGTCTATCCTCGCGCGATGACGTCGATCCCGAACGATCGATACGTCCTCCAGTTCTTCTATCTCAGGGAAGAGAGAGGTGAACCCTTCAGCGTCGGCAACACGTCGAGTGATATGATCACCAAATAGCACTAGACGACCGCTGGACAAAGTGCTTACAAAACAGGCGCTCGTTCCAAGGTGCGAGTAAATCCGTTGTTCCAGATGGAACTCAGCCTCGGGTTGGGCGACCCTCCCGGCATACCACCATCCTTCGTCGTCGGCGAGAATCCGGTCCCCCATGTTGTGCCAATGCCTTTCTCTCTCGCTAAACGATCCCGCTGTCTGCGGTGCATCTAAATGCCTCGCGACATTCGCACCGGACACGAGAAGTCCATCCGGCTCAACTCGTGTTGTAACCATCGGAACCGGGGCTCCGACAAAAAGCGCCTGAAAGCGGTTTCTTTCCCTGCTTTTTGCAACCGCTTCTCGAGCGTCGACACACGCGACCGGCTCAACCTCAGAACCACCATACACATGGGTCCAGCGTGCTTGAGGCCACCTATCGAAGCCATGTTCGAGGGCCCAACAATCGGTCTGTGCTCCACCAACTATGATTGCCCTAAGATCATCGAAACCACCATATCTATCCGTGAAGCGTAGCAGTTGCATAAGGAAGGCCGGTCCTGCAGCGATGGTCGCCGTCTTTAGCGCAGCCGCACTTTGACTAAGACGTCTAAGGACTCGCGTACTCCAACTTTTCGGCACTATGAGTGATCCTCGGCCAGTTCCGAGATGAAGGAGAGCCATGTTTGGGAACACACACAACGCAGGTTCTTCGAAATGACCGAAGCGATCAGGATCGGTCAGAGCGTCGTGTACTGCCGACATACAGGCGTGACTCCGAACGATTCCTTTGGGTGCGCCAGTAGTTCCAGAAGAAAAGGTTATCGTTGCGGGAGATGATGGATCTAGGTCAGCACAATCGAACCCACGGCGGCCAACGTGATGCCTCAGGGAACCGATATGGATCCACCGCGGAATACTCCGTGCTGCAGCTATTCGGGTAGCCCACAACTGCGCCAAACGTGAACCTATGAACGCTTTCGGTTGCACACGCCGGAGAACATGCTCGATATCTCTGACTGGAAGCCATGGCTCCACAAAAACAACTACGATTCCACGTCCGAGAAATCCCAGGATAGTCGCGTACAAAAGGGGGTCAGGTGATGACAGCACCAGGACCGTGTCTCCCGCACTAAGTCCTTCATCAGAAGCCATTGCTTGAGCCGCAGCCGAGAGCCTCCCGACATCTCCGAACGAGGCGCAACCGTCCTTCAACGTGCACACAGCCGGAGCCGCCGCTCGCTCCGAGAAATAGCTAAGGACTCGCTTTGTGCAGTTCATACGTTGTTCAGAATTTATAGCCGTTTTAAGTATACGGTTGTCGTATAAGGCAATTTGCTGGCAAGTTACTGCAAGCACGTGTTGAGAGGAAGAGAATGACTTCTCTACCGCTCGTACACTACGACCTGTGCGGACAGGCCTTTTAATTCAGTGGCATAAACCTGTGATCCGATGGCCATGAATCCGGTATCGCTGGAGGGAAGGCCCAGAATGATGGCGTCCCCTCCAAGCTTAGCGGCCTCTTCTACGAGCTTGTTACGCAAGTCGTCAAGATCTCCTCCCCACCCTTCATCGGAGGCTACGATAAGTGCGATTGAGACATACGGTGTGTCTGGCCGTTCTAGTAGAACCTGCACTGATGCAGGATCACGTTGCTCACGCGCCACTTGATCTAGTCGCAACACATCAGCTGATACACACCCAACCGCGATCAACGCGAGCGACAGAAGTGGCGCTTTCTTCATGTCAGATCTGCGTCTTTAGCTGCTTTTTCTGCGTCTTTAGCTGCTTTTATGGAGGGCCACTGTTTAGCCAGCCTGAGAATGGCTATGAAGAAGAACAGAGACGCAAGATCCGTGTGATCAATCCAGATATTGAGTCCTTCGATGGCGGAAGAGACTGGTGGCACATACATCGCCACGAACAAAGCCATCAAGCAGAAGAACTCATACTTCTTTATGAGTTGGCCGACCTTCATATCAGTTCTCAGTCAGCGTGTAACCTGCCATCAGTCTTGTGGTCCTAAAGCCATATCACTGTTGAACAAGTCTCTATGTGCCCTCCATCCCTCCGATGTTCGCTTCCAGAGAACTATGTACTTACCGTGGTCCAAGTGGACATCGTCCGACCCCTCAACTACATAGCGCCCGACCTCGTGAGCTGTGTCTCCGAAGCTTCCCACCTCATCGGTCATCAACCTTAGGGATTTCATACCAGCTTCCATTTCTTTTTCCCAGGCATCCCGGATAGCAGCTCTGCCTTGAGCAAAAGGAAGATTGGGAGCGCCGTAAAGTGCGTCATCCGTAAACAGACTAGAGCACAGATCTGCGTCTCCCTGAGAAACGCAGTCCATGAACTGACGGTTAATGTCGGCTATCGCCGCTGCGACATCGCTATCAATGTCGGTTGCATCTTCACCTTGAGTCTCGGAACACCCCACAACCGTCACTGCTACTAGCAGCATCAGCACCTTCTTCATATCAGATCTCCATCAGCGTGTAACCTGCCAGTAAATGACAGACGGGGATCTAGGCTGTCAAAGAGAGGTGATCATTGAGCACCAGAAGATGACCTAGGTGGCATAGAGTAGACGACCTAGCTCGTTTAGAGCGTTCACGATCCAAGCTCGGGTTTCGGGTGAAAGCCTAGACCAAATCACGGCTCCCAAAGCAATGAGACAAGCGATTCGCAGACCCCATCTAATTCCACCTTCAGTGCGAAGTACGCTCAGGTCTTCTTTTAGGCTGGCGAAGGCAGAGATTCGCTCGACGCCACAACGGATACACCTCCGAACGCCATTTTCTTTGACTATGTGGACGGGGTGGCCGCAGGAAAAGCACTTTCCTCGTCGATGCGGGGTCCCTTGGTACATGCCAGTAAATGACAGACGGGGATCTAGGATGTCAAAGAGAACCCGCCCCTCCG